>JAAVYA010000044.1 GCA_022790855.1 Lachnospiraceae bacterium
CCTGCCGGAGAACTGCCGGAAACCTGATAAGAATGAAATGAAATAAATACTGGAGCAAATCTGTTTCTATCATACAGGTTTGCTCCAGTTTTGTATAGGTACCCACTATCTACCGTTTACTCTTTTTCTACATCATTTCCCCTCATATTCCAATGCTTGCTTCAAAAACGCTTCATAGGCAATTTCTTGTTGCTCATATATTTCATTGGCTGAAATTCCCGGCGTTGTTACAGAAAAAATAGTGCCAATGCCAATCGTATAAATGAGCATATTCAAATGTAACTGCTTTGCCTGTGTTACGCTGATGTTTAATTCGCTGGCAATCATTTCAGCAATCTGAGGATTGGCTTCCAATTGATACAAATCATTCAAGGAAGAGATCCCCTCTCGTTGGTGTAGGATAAAAATCTTAAATAAATGTGGTTCCTCTTTTGCTAATTGAATATATGCTTTCCCTGTACTGCAAAACAAGTCATTTTTGTTAATGTGAGCAACTACATATTTTTGCATGAATCCATTCACCTGCTCCGCCACATCTTGCCGTAATCCATTCATATTTTTACAATAGCAATAAATGGGCTGTACAGAACATCCTAATTTTTCAGCAATATTTTTTACCATAACTTGTTCCATACCGCTAGTTCTTGCAATTTCAAAAGCAGCATTCACTACCATTTCTTTTGTAATTCTTTGCTTTGGCATGAGGTATCTCCTTATAATCAAGTTATATAAATCGCTTATATAACTTGATTATAAATAAAACAATAAATTCTGTCAATTCCTAATACAACACGGCGGCAAAGATTTCTCTCTGCCGCTGACACTTTAGGGGTAAGGATGTTGCATTTACAGGATATTCAGGAGCAGTCAAAGGAAAAGCTAAAACTATATACACCAAAAGAAGAGTGTGTAGTACGATTCCCCTTAATAGTTACCAGAAGCTTGCCCTTCTGATAAAACCATCATACCAAATTAGCGAATTACATATTAGGGCAAACCATCACCGCCTGCACAATAAAACGCTGATTTGGCCAACCGGTACAAGTCGATAAAGTAAGCACTTTTGTTACCTCCTCTAAATCAACATCAATCTGATACATCGATTCTGAAGCGGCTTGATTTATATAACGAATCAGGCTATCGTGGTCCTCAAATTCCAACCTATAAGCATCGCTGTCCGCCTCTACCCGCCGCACGGAAAAAATCGGGCAGACATATACGGAGTCTTCTGTGGCTACTGTCAATGTATTATGTTCCATAAAATAGTCCCGTGAATTGTATTGTTTCAGTAGTCCGAACATCTTCCCTCCCAATCCGTTATGCCCGTAAACGATCAAATGCACACTGTCCTCCTTCGTCCGATAATCCAGAAACAAACTGCCGAGTGCGCTTTTTCTTCCATCCGGCAGATGGTTTAAATAAAACTGATTGTCTTTGCCAAGCATCACAGGATAATCCAACGATGTGTCCGGGATCTTCAACCAGATTGCTGTCTCAGGATATTTTCCCACAAACTGAGATAAATGCAGCGATAATTCGTTGATTTTAGGTAATACAGACTCACATTCCCGAGCCTCTGGCATGGTGGTCCAAACAGCAGGTGCTATTGACAAAGTAGAATTAACAGAAGCAGCGGAAACCTGTTTTTCTGCTTCCGCTGCTTGCTCATAAAAGCTATTTCCACGATGCAGTTCCACTGATCGAATCATCAGCATCGTACCAAAGATGATAAAAATTGCCAAAATCACACCATAGAGGAATTGAAATATTTTACTTTTTCTCATGCTTTTTTGACTCCAAAAATCGATATAACGTCATAATGATCAATAAAACTGCCGATACCAATGTGGCCGCAATCAAAAGCGGCGTATCGTCTCCCGTTTGGGGCGTAGAGCTGTTTGTGGAATTTCTGCCTCCTCCAGTGCCAGGTCTATCAGGTATCTCCGAAGGTTCTGGTTCACCCAGGTTCTTTGATTCATCCGAAGGTTCTGGTTCACCGGGCTGGTCTGATTCATCTGGACTTTCCGGCTCTCCGGGCTGGTCTGATTCATCTGGACTTTCCGGCTCTCCGGGCTGGTCTGATTCATCTGGACTTTCCGGCTCTTCGGGCTTATCTGATTCATCTGGACTTTCCGGCTCTTCGGGCCTGTCGGATTCATCCGGACTTTCCGGCTCTCCGGGCTGGTCTGATTCATCTGGGCTTTCCGGTTTGCCGGGCTTGTCTGGTTCATCTGGCGTCCCGGAATCATCCGGTTCGTCAGATGTGTCAGGGTTGTCCGGCTCTTCCGGTGTGGTGGGGCTGTCCGGCTGGTCGGACGTATCAGGATTGTCCGGTTGATCTGATGTATCAGGATCGTCCGGCTGGTCTGGCGTATCAGGCTTATCCGATTCTCCCGGTGTGTTAGGCTGGTCGGATGCGCCGGGATTGTCCGGTTCTTCCGGTTTTACAGGCGGTGTTTCAGGAATATTGGTAATCGTCACGTTGGAATCTGCTTCACTGGCTTCATAGATTGTGGAATTCACCTGGTAGCCCATAGGCGCTTCCATCTCTTTCAGCCAGTATTTTTGCCCTTTGATCAGCCCTGGAAACCTTATGATACCATCTTGCGGGCTCACGTCTGACTTAATCAATGTCTGGCAAGCTGCGTCAGCATACAGGCCGATTGTCGCTCCAGGCAGGGGTGTTGTGGTGGCCCCGATTACCTTGCAGACAATCAACGCCCACTGTTGCTCTTGAGATGTGCTACCCGTAACCAGATAATCTTTCAGCGTCGCCGATGTATGATCCGGCAAAATTACCTTTGGCTCTTCCTTGTCCTGGGCTGGCACCTCTACGGCCATAATGCCGCCCGGATACAGAATATAGTATTTTGCGCCACGCCGGATTCCGGAAAATGTAACCGTTCCATCAGGACACACCGTAACTTCTTTGACTGGATCCAAATCCGGTGTTCCAGTGGGATCAGACGTAAATATCTTTACAGTTTCCCCTGCCATTGGGATGTTATGTCCATTTACCAGCTTAAATTCAATATCCGTGGTATGAGCCTCATTTGTCAGTTCCAGCGCCAGTTCCGTTTTTGCCTCTCCCGCTGTAATAAAAAGACCATGTTCTGTCTCTGTCACGCCATTCGGAAGGTTCTCCCATCCAAATGAGCTGCCATAGCCGGGAATACTTTCGGTTTCCACCAATTCGTAAGACCCCTTTGGCTTTACCTGAAACGACAGCTTTCCCTGGTCGTCGGTTTTCCCCTGGGCGAAGGGCAGCCCCCGCATGTTCTGGTCACTGTCCCATTGATATAATAGAAAGGACACGCCTGCAAGGGGCATGTGATTCTCGCTGTCCGTCTTGGTAACAGTAAGAACCGCTTTACGTGCGGCAACGCCACCGCCTCCACCTCCTCCGCCTCCTCCGACAACAGCGCTGTTATTCTTGTTCCCACCCAGCAAAACAGAGCCGCCCTCAAAGCGGACGTCATTGCTATAACCGCCTGCCTGATAGTTCATAATATCCGCCGTATAAGCCAGCACATAGGCGTCTCGGCTGTCCGTGCTGATGGGGAGCTCCACCGTAAAACTGTTGGTGTCGGGGTCAAAGCCAGTGATTTTTAATGATTCGCCGCTTCCCTCCCTGGTATATTGGGGCTTCTGGGCGTTAGATGCAGTTGTCCCGGTCAGCTTTGCTTTGTAAAAACGCAGGCTGTCGGTGTCCAGTTGAAGCCGTGCATCCAGCGTATCCACAAGAGAAGGTTTTTCCGGAAGAGCAAGGCCAAAGGGATTGATCAGCACCTCATATTGAATGAGCTCTTGCCGATTATTCACCGCGCTGCTCTTGACAAGGCCATGATTGGAAAAATTCTGTTTTACACTATGAGAGACCTCCGCAAATGTTACGCCATCCGCCCGGCCGTTCATGTAGATCGTATTTTGGACCGCAACCGCCCCGTTGCTGCTAAACCCAATTTTCTCCGGATCCACCAGCGTGTCAAACGTGACAGTAGTTTTTGCCCCAACTATACCTAAATAGATGGTTAGTTCTTGTCCCTGCGCACTTGCAGATGCTTCTGAAATTGCCGGAGACGTGATCAGGGAATCCTCCACATACGTCAATCCCGCCGGCAGATGATCCGTCAAGTGCACATCGTCCATAGACAGTTCCGCCGCGTCCACCTCCACCGTCCATTTCATGGTGCCGCTGGCGTAATCATATACCGGCGCCTTTTTGGTCAAAACTGCGGCGCTGACCTTAGCCGTACTTTCTGCACTGGCCGAACGCTCTATGGCAGTATCTTTTCCAATCACCATATTTTTAGTGGAAATGATATTTGTAAATGTGGCTTTTGAGGTATTGTTGGCAAAGATACAGGGATCGCATACTTTAGTGGTATAGGTGAGTGTAATTGTTTTTGCTCCGATATTTCCGGCTGTAATCATAATTTGCTGATCGTGATACTCCGCCTGCACCAGGTCCGGATCCTCCGATACGGCCCCATCTATGGAAATGGTAATGCCTTGCTCGCCGCCCACCAGTTCCAGGCCGCCGGTATGGCCAGATATACCGCAGGCGCTTCCAATCTTTAAGTCATCGGTAAACGTACCGCTTTTGAGGTATGCTCTGTGAGGATTGATCGTCACTGTCCACGCAATGGTGCGGGTTGCCGCATGATATCCGCTGTTTGTCTTAACCAGTGTGGCGGTGCCAGGGGTACCAGTGCCGTCCCCACTGCCGACGGGTGTTGTAGCTTTAGGCGTTTCATAGTCCTTACCGCCATAACCAAAAGTAAACCATGCAACATTATTTCCCAGGCTCGTTCCACTGTCGTACATATCCTCCGGCGCCTGAGTTTGATAGGTAATCGTAACAAGCTGATGATCGGTTAAAATCGGAGACACGGTAAAATCGTTATTTTCTCCTGTTTCTGCTGTTACGGCCGCTCCATTCACCTGAACCGTGTCTGCTACCAGCGTACTGCCTGCCGGAAGCTGATCGTGAAGCGTCAAGTTGTTCTCTCCGGTAAATGAAAAGCCGTTGGGCAAAAATGTGACTTCCCAATCGGTGACAGAACCGTTACCGGGATTACGGGTTGTTTTCCCTTCTTTTGTCAGCCATGTGGATTTGGGAATCGTTACCGTACTGCTGCTTTTTATGTTTAGCGGGGTATATGCGCCATCGGCGCCTGCCAATACTTCGGCGGCATTTGTTACCGTCTTACCCCCTGCGCCGCCTGGCAGAAGAAGATCATCGTTTACCGAAGTCTGATACGTAATCTTCAGTGGACTTATCGTATCCCCTTGGGTTGCCTTTCCCGGGTTGAATTTTGTGCCGCCAAAATTCAAAGTTGTGTTAGAGCCGCCCTCGGTCCCCTCTACCAACAAATAAGTCTCTATGCCTTGGGGAATATCGTCCCGGGATGTAAAAACGGCTGTGGATGCTCCATCAATTGTTACACTATCGGGTACATAATGATGCAAAGAGGTATCAATCGTATCCTGCAGTTCAAAGGGGGTATTCGCTGTTACAGGATCCTCTGAGGTTGGATTCTGCCAAGGGGTATAGTCGATTTCCCAGGTGATGGTTTTATCCTGAAAGCTGCCCCTTTTATCGATGGTAGCCTTCGCTGTCACCGGCTCATTTTCCTGATAGCCAAAATACAATTCATCGCCAGTCTCAAACTTGATCGCATAGAGATTGTTGTACCCGGGTACCGGAGATTCACCCTCCGGCGGCTGGCCTGCCCTGCGGCATTCCAAATAAAAATTGGCATTTAAAAGACCGCCATAGTCTGATAAAACGGTTCCGCCGCCATCTGGCTTCTCATCAAACACCACCCATGCATTACTGCCATCCGCATAAATGGTTCCAAATTTCTCCTCCCCTCCCTCTTCTGTTTTTACAGTTAAAGGCGACCCACTGCCCAAATCGGGAAGCAGCAAGTGGGGGGACACTTCCAAATAATAGTTCGTTCCTGCCACAATCTGACTGCATTGTTCCTCCGTAATCTCATACGTATACTGCAATACCAGCCTCTCGCCTTTCTCAATCAGCGCATGATCTTGAACTTTTGCTCCTATTATCTGCCCGTCGACGCCAGGATAATGGAGTTCAATGCTCTGAAAATTCACAATGCTGCATAATTTTTCATGGTTGTCTGCCGCCATTGCCAACTCCGGCAAAAAGCCTGCCAGCACAGACAGGCATAAAAGGAATACCGTAAGCCGTACGCCAAGGTTCTTTTGAGGCTTTGATCTTCCCTGAAACGGTTTATAAGTACAGCTATGACGATAAAATATTTTCATTTCAAACTCTCCTTTTCGTTTTATAAAGCAACATTCTATCTATTGATGCCATAGTTTTCTCGAAAGAAAATACATTGGAAGGTAAGTAAACGTTCATTCACTAAATGTTAAAAAATATGCCCCGAACTACCCTCTGGGGACAAAAGTGTGTGAACGTTCACTATCATATATTCAAAAACGAACCGCTTTTCAGCGGTACATTTTTATTTTTTTCTTAATTTTGAGGATTTATCTGGCTTTAAGTAGCCGCTGAGCCCGGTGGCCAACAGTTGAAACACCGTGTCCTCGGTTTCCTGGTTATTAGGCAGCGTCCCCTCTACTACATACTTTGCATACATCACCGTAGAGGTAAGAACATGGAGCCACAGCAAATCCTGATTCATTCTGTCCAGACTTGGAAATACCTTTTTGAACGCTTGAACCATTCCAATAAACGTCTTGAAATAGGTCACATCCCGGCTCTTGTCATATTTGGGAAAAAATGTGCTGTCCCGGAAGCGGTGATAGAAAACTGTTTCATCCGGGTGGGATATCCAAAAGCGAAAATAGGGCAACCACAGATCCTTTACCGTTCCCATAGGGTCAGTGAGCATACGCAGCGGATTGAATTTCAAATGTTCAAAAATCGCCGCTGCCTGTTTATCCACATAAGTGAAGCATTCTACCAGCAGTTGGTCCTTGCTGTCAAAGTGACGGTAAATTGCTCCTGATGAAATCCCCGCCAGTTCGCTGACATTCTGAATGCGCACCCCTTCCAAGCCATATTTTCGCACAGCCTTTATTGCCGCAAAAATGATTCTCGTTTTGGTATCATCCAGTGTGATCACCTCCCCTGCAATCATCGCTTCTACTGTCACCTATTTACAGAGGGATTATATACCAACTTTCTTCTTTTGACAATACTCCTTTGTATGTTTCAGGATATTTTTTTCCTTCTGTATTTCCGCTTTTTCTGTTTCCTCCTTCTTCTCCTTCTGCCTCTGTAGGCGTTCGTCCATAGTCTTTTTCATTCTTTCCGCGTTGGTCATCCCTGTTTCTGTTACGGAATAAACGGTGCTCTGTATGCTTCCGTCTTTGTTGATCGTCCATGACTGTTGGTAATAAGTGACCGTTCCGCCCTTGGCCTTATTTTGTGCCGAAAGCTGCTCGTAGCCTTGTTTCTCCAGTTCCGGTATCTTTTTCAAAAAATCCTCCAGCTTTTTTGCTTCTTGGGAATTACCGGAGCATTTCTTTAAATATTCCCTTGATATTGCCACATTTCCCTTAGACATACAATCGTAATGCTTCCTTAAATAGGAATCATAATTTGATACCGCTTTTTCTGCAACAGGTTTCTTATCTCCCGCCTTTTCCGATGCGGTCTCAATTGGCTGTGCTTTCGGTGCGGTTTCCTTTTTCTGTGCCATATACACCTCATATGCTCTGCTATAATTGCTTCCAATTCCTGCGATTGCCATCCTCTTTTCCTCCTTAAAAAATGTTAGTTTCTCCGTTCATTTTTCATCATTACAGACAGGATGAACACCCTGCCGTGTATTTTAAAATCCATGGTTCCTTGATACTTCTCCGCCGTACTGTTGATATTTGCAAGCCCTATCCCATGGGAACTTTTGTCTGCTTTATTTGACGCCGGAAATCTTTGTTGCCGCCCGCACACAGGCTCACCGTCAAAACTATTTTCCACTTTCAGAAACAGCAATTCCTTCTTTTGGAATGAATTCATACGGATAAACGCTTCTGCATCTGGTTCCTGCTCCTTCAGCCTTTTACACGCCTCCATTGCGTTATCCAAGGCATTCCCCAGAACAATGCCTATATCGTAACTCTGTATGTATAATTTTTCAGGAAATTGCAGTCCTTCCACGTCCATATGCAAATCCGGCACTGTGGAAATTATTTCATGGTATTTCATATTCAGCAAGGTATCCGCAACGGAATTTCCCGTCCGAAACCGAAAAACCAATCTGTCCATAGACTGATCCATTCCATGCAGATACGCCTGTAGCTCCTCCTCCTTTCCGCCAGCAAGCTGCATAATGACAGAAATCGTATTTTTCATATCGTGTTTCATTCCCCGTATTCCCGAATAGACACGCTCCATCTCTCTCATATGTTCCTTCAGGCTATCAACTTGCTTCTCTAAAATCATCCGGCTGCTTTTTTCCCTGTTTAAGCAAATCATATTTTGAAATAAATTCACACCAGAAATGATGGAAAACAGCGATAGAATCAATATGGCGGGCACTATAATCAGTAAAATGGGATATTTGTCATATAATTGTTTTGGTACGTCGTCCTCCATTGTAACTAAAATGGCTCTAAGTAAAATGCCTATGAATATCCCGATCAGACTGGGTGTCATTAAAAACAGCAGTTCCCCGTTGCTAATCCCGTAATTTTTTTCCAGGAATGCCTTTGCCAAGCCTTTCAGCAAACAATACGTCAATATGGCTGAAACCAAATATGTCAAAATATTTATCATAATTACCGCAACGTATACCAGGGCGGAAAGAGCGTGGGCTGATGTGATATATTCTTTTTCCACGCACCATCCCCAAAAGGATATAAGAGCAGTTCCGAATTGCCCAAATGTGTATGCAAGAAATGTGCTGATTTCACTCACTGCCAGAAAGACAGTGATCAGAAACACACATATTTTTCCTTCTATTTTATAAAACATTAAGGTAACCGTCCATGTAATACACACGATCAGGGCCAGCCTCATGAAAATTTCCCCACTCCCGTCATGCTGTGTCATTACAGTTCCAACCCCTAACCGCAATACGCCATAAAGTCCCATGACGGCAAAACATCTGATACGTCTCTGGCTGATCCTGCTTTCGAAAAAGCTTCCGCAGAAATATTGCAGGCAGTATCCTTGAAATACCGCATAACATATTTCCAGCACCCTTTCCACATCATACACAGGACACTCCTCCATTCTGTAAATACCACATATATGCTTTTACAAAATCACTGTGCTTTTTCTTTGTCAAATAGACTTTTTCACCTCCGGAAAGGATAATGCTGTCCATATCGTATTTTTCAATATAGGACATGTTGACCAAATATCCCCTGTGGCAGCGGTAAAAACTACCCCCAAGCTGTTCTTTCAGTTCCTCCATTGTGGCGTATGCTTCTATGGCCTCTTCCATGTGAAGGGTATGGATCCCCACCTTCTTCCCTTTGCTTTCAATATAAAGAATTCTGTTTACGTTTATCGTAAATCCTTGATTCTTCGTCTTTATGAATATCTGCTTTTCTCTTTGACGTTTCCGCTTCTCTGCTTCTTCTTTTGCCCGGTCAAATACTTGGATGAATTTTCCTTTTTTCATGGGCTTTAGCAGATAGTGAAACGCAGACACGTCAAAGGCGTCAAATACGTATTCCTTTATCCCTGTAATAAAGATAATTACCGTATCTGCATTGCGCTGCCGAAGGAAACGGGCCGCCGCAATGCCATCCATACCTTCCATCCGTATATCCAGAAAAATAATATCAAAGTCACTTCCTGCCTCCAGTAACTCCTCCCCCGTGGCAAAATCGCTGATCAAAATATTCGGTTCGTGCTTTTTTATAAATCCATGTATCTGCTGCCGAATGGCCTCTTCATCATCAACGACTGCTATATGCAACATATATCACCTCGACTTCTTTTGATTCTCTCACTTTATTTATCGGCAGATTTTTGGCTGTTTGGGGATGTGGGGAACGAAAGGCATAGGAAATGGAGCGAAAGGATAAGCGACCGCCGTATCAATCTTGTGATACCCTGTTGCCAGAGCATTGCAAGATACTTGTTCACATCTTAGCTAAAAATCACGAACGAAAAGGTAAAGAACTTTCTTATCTGAACAAAAGAAATAAGAAAAGATATGAAACTTAGTTGAGAAACGAATAATCTATCTAAATGTAGAACCGAAATAGATAAAAAAAATTCGTTTTAACCGAATTTTTTTATTTACTTTTTTTCCTAAATATGCTATATTGTCTACATAAAGGAAGGAGGTATGAAATTATGACCTTTGGGGAAAAGTTACGTAATGCTAGAAAGCTAAAAAAACTAACCCAAAAACAATTGGCCAATTTGACAAATGCTAAACATAACTCTGTAAGTGATTGGGAAAATAATAAAAGTAGACCCGATACAAATACAATAATTCAATTATGTGAGGTTTTAGACATAAGCCCTGACTACTTACTCATCCAAGATAGCAATGCTTTTTCCGGAGAAGAACAAGAATTAATTAAAAAATTTCGCGCACTAGATGTTCGCGGAAAAGAAACCGTTAAATGTGTTATTGATAAAGAATATAGCACAACTGTAAATTATTTTTACGAACCTAAAAGGGCCAGAGAATACTTGGAAAGTATTCCCTATTTAGCGGCATTTAATCGAAACGATAGTTTCTCTGATAATCAGATACTTCAGATAGCTAATGCTATATCTTCATTTAGAAATAAACAGGATGGTAGGTGATATGGATGCAAATAAATCGAAAAAATACAAATGAAATTTTGACAATTGTGATGATACTTAAGAAAAAATATGGGACCTGGAATCCGTTCTATATCGCAAAAAGAATAGGCATTGAATATACGTTCGTTACTTTTAATGAAAACTTGTTAGCCTTTTCTGAAAAAAATAACGATTCTGATTTTGGAAGAATTTACATTTCACAGAATTTATGTTCTTATGCCCACATGCTCTTAGGTGCTCATGAACTCGGTCATTTGCTAATGCACGAGTGCGGTTCCAATTTGTTTAATGAAGATATTGCTCCCGAACAGGAATTTGAAGCAAATTATTTCATGTCCCTTTTAGTACCCAAATTTTTTAATACCAGCTATAAAAATTTTGAAACCGTTGAACATTTCAATAAATGGGTTAATAATATGATTGAGTTTATAATTAAAAACGGTCAAAAAGAATATCCAGAAGAATTGAAACAAACTAAGTCAGATATTTTTTTAGCAAAGTATCCAAAAGGAAATAAACTAATCAGATTTGATTATTTATCTGGTAATATTGTAGAAATTCATCCTTTATTATAAATATTAATAAACTTTGTTACCTAGACAGCTAGCAGAGTGCCCCCCTTCCATTCCGAGTTTTCCGGAAAGGAGGAATGCTCATGAGTACATATGAAGAGTTAATGACAATTTTGGCCATTGCAAATTTAATCATTATGGTTCTAAATACAAAAAATAAGAAATAGCCATCTTGCCCTGACAAAGCTAACGGCTATTTCTCAAAGACTTAGTGTACCGGTAGGGTAGGTCGTGTCTACCTGTCGGCTGTCTAGTTAAACATATTATACAAAAAAGGGGGATAAAAGTAAAGCAAAATTTTGTAAGTGCTAAATAACAACTTACATCTATCTATATCACTAGGGGCTGCTACACTAAGTGATTAGTGCGACAGCCCCATCTTATAAATACAATATTACTATTTAAATCTTTCATTTTTTTGAAAATACTTTATAAATATAATACACATAAATCTACCAGTAGTACATACCATTTTAATCAAAAAAAACAACTCTTTTCCCAATTTTATGCCCGGAATAAATACAAATGATCAAACTAACCAGCATCGCCACCGTACTGTACTTATGCCACTTTACATAATTCTTCACCCTGCTCACCTCCTTGCAGCCTCTTAGATATCTTTACAACACCATCAACAATGTGCCTGCACCAATCAGTACGCACCCTATGACGGATTTGGGTGTGAATTTTTCATGGAGAAAAATAAATGCAAGCACGATCGTAATAACAACGCTCAATTTATCTACCGGCACCACTTTTGATGCTTCCCCTATTTGAAGAGCTTTATAATAGCACAGCCAGGAAGCTCCGGTGGCCAGCCCAGATAATATCAAAAACAGCCAGCTCTTTCTACCGATATCAAAAATCCCTCCCTGGGTATTTGTCAAAAATACCATTCCCCATGCCATAACAACAACTACCACAGTCCTTATGGCCGTAGCAAGGTTGGAGTTTACTCCTTCTATGCCGATTTTCGCTAATATGGAAGTAAGGGCGGCAAATACCGCTGATAAAAGTGCAAAAAGAAACCACATATTCCCATCTCCCGAATCCATCTAAAATCCCCTTTTTATTTTATCATACCATATTTTTTCAAGAATTGACAGATTTATCACTATTTTCACATTTCCAGTATCCATGAAAAGTAACAAGAAATCCATTTCATGAATTTCATTTGATTTTTCTTTGGCAGTCGCATATAATACAAGTAGGAAAATCTCTACTTTCCATATTTTTTGCTTATTGAACTGCTAATGTTCAATAAGACAGGAGGTGAAAGATATGTTAGCAAACGCTTTTGTTGACAACGCAAAGGTCATGGCCAAAGGGCAGGTCACAATCCCAAAAGATGTCCGTGAAGTACTTGGCGTGGCAAGCGGAGACCGTATTTCTTTTATTGTGGAGGGCGGCACTGTCCGTATCGTTAATTCGGCTGTCTATGCCATGCAGATGCTCCAGGGGGAAATGGCAGGCGAAGC
>JAAVYA010000045.1 GCA_022790855.1 Lachnospiraceae bacterium
TCGACAACGGCATGATCTACCACTCATACGGCTGCCGCGTCGGCAAAGGAACCACCAGAGCAGCCGACCGGCTGCAATACTGGGCCGAGCAGGTGGACAGAAAGCCAGGGCCACGCTGGCACTACTTAAAACTGGATATTTCAAAATATTTCTACCGGGTAGACCATGAGGTGCTGCTCGGTATTTTAGTACGGAAATATCCGGGCGAGGACGGTTTTCTCTGGCTCATGCGCGTGATCGTATGCTGCGATCATACGCCGTTCGGCCTACCTCCGGGCAAAAGCGCCGACGAGGTGCCGCCGTCCGAGCGACTATTTGAGGTAGGTATGCCGATCGGCAACCTCACCAGCCAGCTGCTCGCGAATGTCTGCCTCAACGAGCTGGATCAGTACATCAAGCACGAGCTCAGGGCCCGCTACTACGTCCGGTACATGGACGACATGGTGCTGCTGCACCAAGACGCCAAAACACTGAACGAGTGGCGCGTGCTCATTGAGGAATATCTCAACAACGTGCTGCACCTCGAACTCAACAGCAAGACCACGATCGGCCTCGTCTGCCGGGGCGTCACCTTCGTGGGCTGCCGGATCTATCCGGGCAGGCGCAAGCCGACGCCGCAGGCCGTCAAGAAAATGAAGGCCCGTATGCGGTATATTGCCAAGGAGTATGAGGCGTGGCTGATTGACTTCGACGCGGTGGACGCAACCATGCAGAGCTACTTCGGTATGCTGGGGCATTGTGCCACCCGCGGGCTCCAGAAGTGGATCGAGCGAAACATCATTTTCAAACGCAGAGAAAGCGAATTTTCTCAGGAGGTGAACACATGGACATAACAGAAATTATTATAACCGCCAGCATACCCTCGGCGCTGACGGGCTTTTTCTTCTGGTGTATTGAACGCCGGATCCAAAAGAGGGAGAAAAAGAGGGAGGACGAAGAACGGCGCATAAAAGACGAGGAAAAAGAGCGGCAGAAAGAGCAGGAAAAGCGCGAGAAGCTCCGGGAACGTCAAGAACTCTTTCTGGTGCAGGGCGTAGGCGCTGCGATCGCGCTCGGCGAAGCAACAGCCAAGGCCGTGCAGAGGATCCCGGACACTCATTGCAATGGAGACATGCACGCGGCTCTCGACTATGCGGCCAAGGTGAAACACGCACAAAAGGACTTTTTAACCCAGCAGGGGATCGAAGCCCTCTACGACTAAAGGAAGGAGGAAACCATGCAGGGCTATGGAGAAACCAGAGCGAAAGCTCAGGAAGTAGACACGCCGGATCCAGACGAGCGGATCCGGGAGCTCTGCGAAGAAAACCGCAGACTCAGGAAGCAGATCAGACAGCTGAAAGCTGCTGCAGCGAAGAAAAAAGTGGAGTTTTCAAAGCTCGTTTTTCTGGGCGTGAGTATCGTCACCATAGCGATCACCGTCTTTTCCTGCCGCATGATCTGGCTCACCATGGACACCTCGGCGCTGGCCTACCTGATCCCGGCCGTGTTTGCTGAAATGGCAAGCGCGACCGGTTTTTATTACACAAAGGCCAAGGCCGAGAACAAGATCAAGATCATGGCGGCGTCTGGCGTGCAGCCGGAGCCGTCAAACTTTAACGAATTTTAAGGAGGCGACAACATGGCACCAACCGGAAACAACACCGAGGTAAGGATCTGGAACCACCTCAAAGGCTGGATCCTGAACGACTACGGCGTGGCGGGCTTCATGGGGAACTTATACGCCGAGAGTGACCTCAATCCCCGGAACCTGCAAAACAGCTACGAGAAAAGCCTCGGCTACACGGACGACACCTACACGGCCGCCGTGGACTCTGGAGCGTATTCTGGCTTCGTCCGGGACGCTGCGGGCTACGGCCTCGCCCAGTGGACGTACTGGAGCCGCAAGGAGGCGCTGCTGGCATATGTGAAGGCAGCCGGGGCCTCCGTGGGCGATCTGGAGGCTCAGCTCGGCTTTTTACGCAAGGAGCTGGCCGAGAGCTACCCCTCCATACTGGCGGCCCTGAAATCGGCCAAGAGTGTGCGCGAGGCGTCGGACGTCATTCTCACCAAGTATGAGCGCCCGGCAGACCAGAGCGAAAACGTGAAAATCAAACGGGCAGGCTACGGCCAGACGTACCTCAACAAGTATGCAGGCGGCAGCTCTGCCGGAAAGGAAGGCGAAACAATGAGACAGAAATTTGTAAACACGGCGGCGTCCTATATCGGCTGCAAAGAAGCCGACGGAACCCACCGCCAGATCATTGACATTTACAACGGGCACAAGCCCCTCGCCAGAAGCTACGCGGTGAAGTACACGGACGCATGGTGCGCCACTTTCGTGTCGGCTATGGCGATCAAGTGCAACCTGACCGACATTATCCCGACCGAGTGCGGGTGCGGCCAAATGATCCAGCTTTTCCAAAAGCTCGGCACATGGCAGGAAAACGACGCCCACGTCCCGCAGCCCGGCGACGTCATTTTCTACGACTGGGACGACTCCGGCGTCGGCGATAATACCGGCTGGCCGGAACATGTCGGCATTGTGGAGAGCGTGAACGGCTCCGACATTAAGGTGATCGAGGGCAACATGAGCGACGCGGTGGGCCGCCGTACCCTAAAAGTGAACGGCCGGTACATCAGAGGCTATGGCGTTCCGGCATACAAAGGCGGCAGCTCCAGCTCCGCAGGAATCGGATCCCCCGCCCCTGCTCTGTCTGCTGGCGGCTCTCTGGCCTTCAAAGTGGGCGACACAGTGCAGTTCACTGGATCCACCCACTACACCAGCGCCAACGCTACCAGCGGCCCGTCCTGCAAAGCAGGCAAGGCCAAGGTGACGGCGATCAGCAAGAACGGAAAGCACCCGTACCACCTGATCGCAATTAGCGGATCCGGCTCCACCGTTTACGGCTGGGTAGACGCCAGCACGGTGCAGGCAATCGCCGGAGGCGGCGCGATTAGTGTCGGCGACACGGTGCAGTTCGCCGGAGGCCCTCACTACACCAGCGCCAATGCTGCGAGCTCCAGCAGCAGCCCGAAGGCTGGCCCGGCCAAGGTGACGGCGATCAGCAAGGGAGCAAAACACCCGTACCATGTCGTACACACCAACGGGCAGTCCTCTGTCTATGGCTGGGTAGACGCCGACCGGGTGACAAAATGAACATAGAAACGATCGCAAACGCAGCGCTCGGAGTCATGGCTCTGGCTGCGTTTCTATTCTGGATCCATGCGATCACAAACTGGGACGGGAGCGTCTCGTGCGACAAAACTCAGTGCGACGCCTGCCCCTTCCCTTGTGATAACCACAAAAAAGAAGGAGGTACAAAGAAATGAACGGAACAATGCAGCAGATCGTGAGCGCCTGCGTGCCCGTCCTCTGCCTGCTCATCACGGCGGGCGGGGCTTATGCCGTAGCGCTGCTCCGCAGGGAAACAGCAAGAGTCCAGAAGGAGCTCGACAACGAAACCGCGAACAAGTACATGGACATGGCCGTGGACGCGGTAGAGCAGGCGGTGGCGTCTACCGCCCAGACCTTCGTTGACGCCCTGAAAAGCTCCGGCGGCTTCACCAAAGAGAAGCAGCTCGAAGCCTTCCAAAAGTCCAGAGACAAAGCGCTGGAGATCCTCGGTGACACGGCCGTGACCGCCCTCAATGAGATTTACGGAGACTTCGACGCATGGATCGACACCAAGATCGAGCAGGTATGCCGCGACCTCAAACGCCCGGACAACGGGGAGGCGGCGACAACGGCAGCCACCACGGCAGCTGCTACCGCAGCCAGCGTAGCGACCACGATAGCAGCCACGACAGTGCAGCAGCTCGCAGGTGAAGTACCGGCCAGCGAAAGCACGGTGGAGGTGGAGATCGAGACAGACACCGGAAACAATTAAATACATTGATCGCCGCATATGGCAGCAGGCAACAAAGAAACCCGGCGGGAAAACCTGCCGGGTTTCTTTTTATGTGTAATTTAGAAACAGCTCATAACCGCCTTGTATGCCTTCGATCTCGTGTTTGGGCTCTGGTAATCATTCAGATCCCGGCCCTCTAAAGACTTCCAAAGAGCGGGATCCGCCTCGACCATATCCGCAAACCGTCTAAAAACCGAGGCCTCCGGATCCTTCCGCGGATCTTTAAAACAGCCGCCAGCTCGGCTAATATGTACGGCATATGCAAAAAGTACCGCCCTGTCCCTGGCGCATAGCTGCGCAATCATACTCTGCAAAAGTCCCTTTTCACCGGTAAAACTGGAAAAACACACGCCGCAATCCTGCGCATAATGCAGCAGGCCCGGATCCGGCTCTCTGTCCCCGTCAAAGTCCATGCACCTGCTCAGCATAGTGCCGAGATCGTCCTTCGTGCAGCCCTCTGGCACTTTTAGGTTTATTTTCTCTGCAAGTGCAAGCTGCCGATCCGTCGGTGGCTCCAGAGCTTCACACCTGACATCAAAAGGCCCAAACAAGCCCGCGGCCTCTGCCTCCATGATTGCAAATTCCTGAGAAACCGCCCGCACTTTTTTGAGCTTCCGCTTCCCTTCGCCGTCCTTCCCCTCTACCCAGTAAAAACAATAATTACAAAACCGGCCAAACGGCCCATTTTTCACATTTTCCATGTCAAAACCTCCTGAATTTATTTTTGTGTTTTTTCGCTTTTAGTCATGTTTGGGATAATTATAAGCGTGAACTCGTGGTACTGTCAATATGCCATTTACCTATCTTTGGGATAAAAAAGGGAGACGCAAACATATGAAACTATACCGATATATGGACGGAAACGCCAACGCCTCCGGCCGCAAAATAAAAGAGCTCCGGGAGGCTGCCGGACTGTCTCAGGAGCAGCTCGCCGCAAAAGTTCAGCTTGTAGGGCTCAATCTAAACCAGAAAGCGATCAGCAGGATCGAAACCGGCGACAGAGTGGTGCCGGACTTCGAGCTACTTTTCTTTTCCGAAGTGTTCGGCGTGTCCGTGGAAGCTCTGCTGGACAAGGACACATAGGGGCGGGAAACCGCTCTTTTTTTATGCGAAAAAGTGCGAAAAATGGATAAATCAGCTTGACTTTATACAGCTAAAGATGTATAATAATATTACAAGGTAAGGGAAAACCTGAGTAAACGAAAGGAGGAAGGAAAACACAAGGAAGGAGGAAACACGGTGGATAAAGACAAAGAACGGCAAACAAAAGAACTGCTCGAAGTTCTGGAAAAGGCCCTGAAAAGTGAAACGGTCGAGCGTATCACTATCACAATAAAGCCGAACCAAAAACCCAAGCAGTCCTAAGACTTCAAAGCGGTGGGAAGTTCCCGCCCGCCGCTTTTATTATATCCACCCCAACCCATAAAGTCAAGGAGGCCAGAAATGGAAATCACCGTAAAAGTAAATTATAAAAATAGCAATCTGCAAACGCTCAGACAAGCCGCGGGCCTCTCCCAGTCACAGCTTGCAACGGCGGCCGGAGTGAACGTCCGAATGTATCAATATTATGAGCAGGGAACCCGCGATATAAGCAAGGCGCAACTTTCCACCCTGCTGCGGATCTGCAAGGCACTGGACTGTAAACTCTCGGACATTGTGACGGACGCGGAAACGTCCGAGCTACTGGCAGAGTACGAAAAATAAGCACCAACAACGATACAGTGGAGGGGCGGCTTCGGCCGCCTCTTTTTTCATTTGTGGAGGTATTAACATGAAACGCTTTAAGCATTTGACCAAAACAGACCGGTTGCGCATAGAGGCGCACCTCAGAGATAAGAAATCCCCGAAAGAAATCGCAGAGATCCTCGGCGTTCATATTTCCACCGTGTACCGGGAAAAGAAGCGCGGACAATATACTCACCGCAATAGTGACTGGACAGAGGAAACCCGATACAGCCCGGACATAGCCGAAGATAAGTACCGGGAAAACCTGCGGGCAAAAGGGCCACAGCTAAAGATCGGTGCAGACCACAAACTGGCCGAGTATATCGAACACAAGATCGCCGAGGAAAAGTACAGCCCAGAGGCTGTCCTGGGCGAAATCAAAGTAAAGGGCCTCCAGTTTGACACGGAGATCAAAAGCAAAACCACTATTTACAGCTACATAGACAAGGGGATCTTTCTTAATCTGACAAATAAAGACCTCCCCGTCAAACCCAACAAAAAGCAAGGCTATCATACCGTAAAGAAGGCAGCCAGACCTCCGAAGGGTGAAAGCATAGAAAAGCGCCCGGAGGAAATCAATAGCCGGGAAACCTTCGGACACTGGGAGATGGACACCGTAGTGAGCGCCCGTCCATGTAAAAAGGTACTGCTCGTACTCAGCGAACGCATGAGCCGGGAGGAAGTCGTGCGGCAGCTCGTGGACAAAAGCGCCGCCAGCGTTGTGCGTGCTCTCGACGATCTGGAACGACGTTACGGTGAAATGTTTCCGATTGTTTTCAAAAGTATCACCTGCGACAATGGAACCGAGTTTGCCGACTGCGAGGGCATGGAGCGGAGCTGCCTTCACGAAGGAGAAAAGAGGACAAAGTTCTACTATTGCCACCCGTACAGCGCATACGAGCGCGGCACCAATGAAAACATAAACAAAATGATCCGGCGCTTCGCTCCGAAGGGTACGAGCTTCGAGGATCTCACTGACGAGCAGGTGGCCCAGATTGAGGAATGGGTAAACAACTACCCGCGGGGGATCTTCGACTTTATGTGCTCGGAGTCTGTATTTCAGGCGCAAATTGAGGCCCTCACGGGGCCTCAATAATGTTTTTTATAATTTTTTCGCATTTACTATTGACTTTTGCCAAATTTCTCCATTTTTTTCAATTTGCAGAATCAGGGCTACTTTTCAGGCGGACGCCGTGCCATCCTTTGCACGGCGTCCGACACACCTTATTGAATCCGCACCGCCAGCTCCAAGGCAATGGAGGCAATCCGATCCTTCTCCTCCAATTTGGAATGGTTGCTTAAGCTCCTGGGGTCCCATTCTTCCGCATCCAGGTTATCCGCAGCATAGAAAAACTGAATCAGATCTCTTCCCCGGAATTGGGCGACTGCCGCATTTGCAGAGCATTCCATATCAACGCAGATACAACCCTGCTGTCTCCGGCGCTCAACTTTTTTTGGCGTTTCCCGGTAAAAAGCGTCCGAGGTCCATGTTTTTCCCACCGTGTATTTTACCTGAAGTTCATCCAGCATAGTTGTAAAAATATCCATGTACGTTTCGTTTACAGCAATTTCATCTGACGCAGGCGCATAATGATAGCTTGTCCCTTCGTCTCGGACTGCACAGCTTGGAATAATAACAGAACAATCCTCAATGCTTTTATCCAGTACGCCGCAGGTTCCAAACACGATGGCTTTCTTAAGGCCCATCTGATAAATATCCTCCAGCATTCCTGCGCTCATGGGCGCACCTACATCCACCATAAACAGTGCAACAGGGACGCCCTTGTAAACGGCGCGGTAAATGGGAGATTCTCCATTTGCAGTACAAGTGGATGCGATTACTTGTGTATCCAGTTCCCCAAGCATTCGTTCCAGGGTCAAATTAGAATAACAGGCAACCCCTACCGTTGGCATATGTTCCACTGGTTTGATTAAATCCCAGGGATTGATCACGGCCCTTTTTTCCGGATCAAATTCTGTTAAAACCATACCATATCTCCTTATATTCTCTTTAAGAAGAGGCTTTTTTCTGCAATTCCTCCCAGCGTTTGTCCACTTCCTTCTGGAATGCTTCCAGATAACATTCATTGCCAGGTTTGAACAGATGCTTGAAGCGGCCCTGACATTTCAAAAAATCTTCAATGGGCAGCTTCTTCTTAGGCTCATAGTTGATTACCCACTTGCCCTCTATCACCTCAAACAGCGGCCAATAGCATGTTTCTACCGCCAGCTTGCAAAGCTCTGCCAAATCCGGGGCGTCGTAACGCCATCCTCTGGGGCAGGGGGCCATAATATTTAAAAACGCCGCCCCGGGCGTATAAATAGCCCGCTCCGACTTGGTGTACAAATCCTTCATATTCCCGATAAATGTAGTCTGGGCCACATACGGGATATTGTGAGCAGCCATAATTCCAGCCAAATCTTTTCTGGCCTGGGGCTTTCCTACGGAGCACTTCCCCGCCGGTGATGTGGTGGTGTCCGCATAAGTCGGGGTTGCGGATGACCGCTGGATTCCTGTATTCATATACGCGCCATTGTCATAGCAGACATAGACCATATCATGGCCCCGTTCCATGGCTCCGGATAAGGATTGGAGACCAATATCGTAGGTGCCGCCGTCTCCGCCAAAGGTAATAAATTTGTATTCTCCCTGTACCTTTCCCTTTTTCTTCAATGCCTTGTACGCCGTCTCCGCGCCGGAGAGGGTAGCCCCTGCGTTCTCAAAGGCCGTATGGATATAGCTGTCGGTATATGCGGTGTATGGATAAGTAAACGAAGATACCTCCAAACATCCGGTGGCATTCCCTACCACGGCATGATCCCCGGGATGGAGGGATTTTAAAACATTCCGCACCGCAATGGTGGCTCCGCAGCCTGCACACAGACGATGTCCAGGAGCAAGACGCTCCTCCCGTCCCTGTATTTCTTTAAAATCAAATGTGGTTTCACTCATATTCATCTCTCCCGTAATCCCAAGTATGGGTATTGGGCAAAGGTCTTGCCATCCTCTGCCATGTGCTTCAGATCTGCATATACTTGTTCCAAATCCTCCACCCGCACATCACGTCCGGATAATCCGTACACGATATTCACGGTCTTGGCCGATAACTGGGCCCGGTACATTGCGGCGGTCATCTCTGCGCCTAAAGGTCCTCCCTGGGCGCTGTAGCTCTCGCAGCGGTCCATAATGGCGACCGCTTTTACATTCTGTAACGCTTCGGCCAATTCTTCTCCAGGAAACGGACGGAATACCCGCACTTTGATCAGGCCTGCTTTCATACCCTGTTTTCGCAACCTGTCTATGGCATCCTTTGCCGTACCGCAGACAGATCCAATAGCCACAATAGCATATTCGGCGTCTTCCATCTGATATTCTTCAAATAGCCCGTAGGAACGGCCGGATATGGTCTCAAACTCCTTTGCCACATCCAAAATCACCTGTTTTGCCCGTATCATAGCCTCCGCTTGGGCCTTTTTTGCTTCCATACAATACCCGGACACAGCATAAGGCCCGACTGCCATCGGTTCTTTCTCGTTCAGCATAAAATGCTCCGGTTCATAGTCCCCTACAAATTTTTTTACAGGAGCATCTTCCAGCAAATTAATATTCTCCACCGCATGACTGGTGATAAAGCCGTCCTGACAGATCATAACGGGCAGATGCACGTTCTCATGCTCTGCAATCCGAAAAGCCTGAAGCATGTTGTCATAGGCCTCCTGATTATTTTCCCCATAAATCTGTATCCACCCGGAGTCTCTTGCTCCCATGCTGTCGGAATGTTCCGCATTAATATTCAAAGGCCCGGTCAGCCCCCGGTTCACTACCGCCATTACAAGGGGCACACGGCTGGAAGCCGCCACATAGACTACTTCCCACATAAGAGCTAACCCGGCAGAGGAAGTTGCCGTCAGGGTTCTGGCTCCTGCCGCGCTGGCTCCGATCGCCGCACTCATGGCACTGTGTTCGCTTTCCACCGGAATAAATTCCGTATCAATCTCCCCGTTCGCAATCATAGAAGACACATACTGGGGAATTTCTGTAGAGGGAGTGATCGGAAACGCCGGCATGACATCCGGGTTAATCTGGCGAATGGCATGAGCCGTCGCCTCATTTCCTGACATTCTGGTTCTGATCGCCATCTATTTTCCCTCCTTCATTGTAATCGCGCCAAAGGGACATGCTTTCACACAGATACCGCATCCCTTACAATGCAGTAAGTCAAAGTCCCCTCTTTTTCCATCCTTGACAGGAATCGAGCTGTCCGGACAGTAAGGAACGCACAGCAGACACTGTTTGCACACTTCTATATCCAATACCGGAGTCTGGGTGCGCCATTCCCCTGTCTCAAACTGCCGGGAGGTGGCCGGTTCAAAAATCTTCAAACCCTCGGTTAAATCCTGCCAACTGGTTGTCTCGTTAATTTCTGATGCTTTATATGCCATTTAGCGCACCTCCGTCAAAGCCATCTTAAGCGCCGCCATATTTCCTGCCAGCACCTCCGGCTTCTTCTCAAATTTATGGGCCAGGGAAGCCTCCATCTCTTTCAAAAAAGCGTCTTCTTCCATTACCCCTGAAATCTTCACCATAGCCGCCAGCATAGGCGTATTGGGAAAATAATTTCCCATGGTTTCCATACATACCTTGCGGGCATTGATAATATAGACGTCTCCCTCATATCCCTTTAACAGGGGAAGAATCTCCTCTTTGGTCCTCTCTGTATTCACCAGAATCGCTCCCTCGGGCTTCAATCCCTTCGTCACATCCACGCTGTGAAGCAAGGTATCATCCACTACCGCCACGTAATCCGGTTCATAGATATTGGAATGTACCCGGATCTCGCTGTCGCTGATACGGTCGTAAGCAGTGATGGGAGCTCCCATCCGCTCCGGCCCGTACTCCGGAAAACCTTGCACATATTTCCCCGTGTTAAACGCAACATCTGCCAGCAGCAGTGCCGCCGTCTTTGCTCCCTGGCCGCCTCTGCCATGCCAGCGTATCTCTGTAAGCGCCGCCATTGCATCTCCTCCTTTTTGGCCCTGTTATCTATACACAATTAAACATTCAGGGCAGATTATCCTCAGTATACGATACAATTCGCCAAAAGTAAACATTTTTTATGGGAACACTTTTTCATTTTTTGTGCAAAATAATCGCGACCTTCCTGGTCTTGGCGTCGCCTTCGACCGGGTGGTAAGCGTAGGCATGGTGGAACATGTAGGCCGGGATAATTATGAGCAATTCCTTTCCTGCGCTAAAAGTATCTTAAAACCCGGCGGACTGTTTTTGCTGCACTATATCAGTTCCTTAAAAGAATATCCGGGAGACCCATGGATCAAGAAATACATTTTCCCCGGCGGCGTCATTCCCTCGCTTCGGGAAATACTCCAAATCGCCGGAGATCTTCGGTTCTTTACTCTGGACGTAGAAAGCCTGCGCCGGCACTACAGCAAAACATTGCGCTGCTGGAATGAAAACTATCAGCAGCACAGAGAAGAGGTCGTAACGATGTTTGACGAACCCTTTGCCCGAATGTGGGAATTATACCTGTGCGCCTGCGCCGCTACGTTTATGAACGGCATCATCGACTTACATCAAATCCTGTTTACCAATGATATAAACAATGAACTTCCTATGACCCGGTGGTATTAAAGCATTTCTACTTCAATCCAGCCTATATCATCGGCCCAAAACTAAAAATGCCCCGGACCTTTTTGGATCTGAGGCATTTTACCTGCTTTTCTTTTGTATATGATTATTTGGAAGGAAGCATCCGGTTGATTCTTCCGGCAAACTCACCAAAGTTCTGTGTCTGAAGAATAACTTTGCCCGGGCCGGTCAGCTTTGTCAGGAATAAGCCTTCTCCGCCAAAGAAGATATTTTTCAGGCCTTTTACAGTTTCTATCTCATACTTCACGCTTTTCTCAAACGCAACTACATTTCCGGTATCTACCTTCAGCACTTCCCCTGGAGCCAGCGTCTTTTCCACCTTATCCCCGTCGATTTCCAAAAATGCCATGCCCTGTCCGGACAGATCCTGCAGAATAAATCCCTCGCCGCCGAACATACCGGCTGAAAATTTCTTCGTAAAAGTCACAGAAAGGTTTACAGACTCCTGCGCACAAAGGAAAGCCCCTTTCTGGCAAATCAATCCGCCCTGGCTTACATTTACCGGAAGCACCACGCCTGCAACGGTGGAAGCAAAAGCGATCATTGCTCCGGGCCTCGCGGCGCGATAGGTAGCCATAAACAGGGATTCTCCGGAAAACATCCGGCCAATGCTTTTTCCAATTCCGCCCCGCATATTGGAATCCATCTCAATTCCTTCGCTCATCCAGGCCATACCGCCGGACTGGGTGTACATAGACTCTCCCGGTGTGTCAAAAATCACTTCTACTGCTGGCATCGTGTCTCCAATTACTGCGTATCTCATAACTGTTTCCTCCTTTTATGTTACGGAGTCTCCCTCTGTGCTGAAAGAACCTCCCTTTCTAGAAAAAGGGCTTCCCCTTTTCTTTCTATTTATTCTCCAACGGCCTTTTCCGATTTGCTGCGGCTTGGCAGCTGGGCCAAAACGATTGCTGCGAACATAAATGCGCATCCCGCTACTTCCCGTCCGGACAGCTTCTGTCCCAAAAGCACCAATCCTGCCAGCACGGAAATCACGGACTCCAGGCTGAGAATCAGAGAAGCTACCGTTGGGTTCATCCCCTTCTGTCCTACAATCTGGAGCGTATACGCAACACCGCAGGAGAGCACTCCTGCATACAGGATCGGCTGCCATGCCGCCAAAATATTGGACATACTGGGATTCTCAAATAAAAACATGCAAACGCCGCTTATGACGCCGCACACCAAAAACTGAATGCAGGACATTTTTACCCCGTCCACTAGCTGAGTAAAATGGTCGATCACCATAATATGTACGGAAAATGCCAAAGCGCATAAAAACACCAAAAAATCTCCCAGTTGTACGGAAAATCCTTCTGTCATGCATAAAAAGTAAAGTCCAAATACAGCCAATACCACGCCAATCCAAACTGCAGGGCTGCATTTTTTTCGAAAAAACAAACCTAGAATCGGAACAATAACGATATATAGCGCCGTAATAAAGCCCGCCTTCCCTACCGTAGTATAGGAAATGCCAAACTGCTGCAGATTACTTGCTACACAGATTACAATCCCGCACCAAACCCCGCCTTTGATCAGCTTCTTCTGATTCTCCTTTTGTCCGCTTAAGTCCAGGGCAAGATAGTCCTGATTCCGCTGGGGACTCAACTTGTCCAATAAAAATATGCATGGTACTAAAACCACGCCGCCGATCAACGAGCGCACACAATTAAACGTAAACGGCTCCACATAGTCCATCCCCACACTTTGCGCCACAAAAGCAACTCCCCAAATAAAGGCTGTCAATAACAAAGTCAAAGAATTTCTGATTTGCTGTGTCTTCATAGTTTCCACCCTGTACCCTTCTCACTCATTTCTTCCAGTATAGGGGATTTTACTAAAAAATTCAAGGGCTTCCTTTTTTATAATATTCTATAATTGCATAAATGATAGATATCGCAATAGCAGCAAGTCCTACTCCCAAAAGCAGCAGTCCCTTGGCAAACAAGTCCAGATCCCAAAAATCATACAGCACAACCTTGGCACAGACAAACAGCGCCAAACACAATCCATATATTCGCAACGGCCTCATATTTTTCCAAAAACCCACAACAATTCCTGCCAAAGCAACCCCCAGCAAAGCAATACTCGCTGCCACAGGAGAAGAAATATTCCCCACAAGCAGCATATATGTGGAAACTGCCGCCAGCATCAATCCTCTCAGGCGGCCGGGCAGATGAAACCGCTCCCTCCACAACATCAAAACTGCAAGGACGGCCAAAAGCCAGAGGGCTGCGTCCGTTACCATCGTTCCATCCCCCAGGAATCTATGGTGCGCTACCGACAGCAGCACAGCCCCCATAAGACTGACATTCGTATAAACCAGCGCCGCTTCTCTCTCACATCTCATTCGCGGTATTTTCAGGCAAACAAAGGTGAAACCCAGCAAAAAGGCAAATACCGCTATGGCAGACGCTTCTCTGGGCACCAATAGCGGGAGGAATAAACAAAAATAGATCGTTACACCCAATTCATGAAAAAGTCGTCCCTCCTGGATCCAATAAAGACCCATTCCAAACAGCAGCAGGCTGGCAATCCCTTCCGGCCACCTCAGCCCTCCTGCCGCCAGAATCAGCACCAGGAAAATAGATTGGATATAAAGTCCCAGAAAACGTGGCTGGAATTTTTTCAGAATCAGCAAAATCAAGTTTGCAGCCAGCAGCGCCAAAAGCAGCAGAGGCTCCGTCTCGCGTCCCCCAAAGTAAAAGCTTACTCCAACCCCCAGTAAAAACGAAGTCTGGAACACTGCTCCGCAAATCCAGGAGCACAAGCTGGCGATTCCCTGGTCCAGCAAAAGGAATACATTCAAAAGCACTGCAGCCGCCACACCGTATAGCATGACCATAATAAGCCCGTCCTTGGGCTGCCAGATCAGCATCCCCATCTCATAAATCAAAATATGGGTCACATAGCAGATGATATGTACCAAGCGTACCACAGATTTCTGTTTTCCAGCCGCCAGAATGTGCCAAAGCAGATTCATCAAAACCAAGGCCCCAATGGCACAAAGAACCGCACCTCGTCCCGTGCCCCAAGGCAAACACAAGGAAAACAGCAAATATCCTCCAAAGCTTAGACACTGAAACACTGCAGACTGCATCACAATCCCCACGCAGCCGGAAACCAGCCCTACCAAAATCAGAAGCCCAACCGCCCACTCCCTGGGCAAAATATCAAATATATAGTAATTCCACACGATAGCCAAATAAAGCCCCATCACACTCGCTCCGGAAAGCCCCAGTGCAAGCTTTGGAAACACTTTTGACACTCCCATTTGAGACGCCAGCCACAACACGGCAAAAAATGAGAACAGTATCATTCCCTGTATCACAGAGGGAACAAAGTTCCGAATCATAATGGCAACTGCCGCTATCACAAACAGCAAGCCGATTCCGCTTAACGCCCCAACTCCTATTTTGAATTCCAGGGAAGATTCTTTTTCCTTAACCTTCTCCTCCCGCGGTGTTGTTTCACACTGATCTGCTGTTTCCGGAACTAACTCTTCTTCCTGTCCCATAAGCTTCCCTCCTCAACATCGATTACATCATTTCATAACAAACCTGCAAAGAACAGCCAGGCCATACCTCTCCTCTGGCCGACAAAATAGCAATAGCCCAAGATAAGAAAAAATCAAGCAGAAAATCCATCTGCCTGATCTTTAAAAAGGTAATGCCATTCGTCTGATTGAAAGGTTCTCTAAATAATCTCTGCCGCTTATTCACTTAAATTGTGAAAAATAATTATGTCTGCAAAAATATGTCCTTATAATGGATGGAGAAGGATTCGAACCTTCGAAGGCGGTGCCAACAGATTTACAGTCTGCCCCCTTTGGCCACTCGGGAATCCATCCATATGCTGCCAGGTCAAATCTTGTCCTGACAGGAATTTATTATATCATAAGTACTTTTTTACTGCAAGGGATTTTTTTACTTTTTTACTTTTAAAATAACAGAAGAAAGCCCTGGCAGCGTCATCTTTAACTGGCCGTTCATCACTTGATAAGGCACTGGCATCATAGAGTGGTTTTCTTCCGTAGTATACATGATCTGCTCCATTTCACATTCTCTGGGAACGCCTGCTTCCCATACGTTTACCGTTATACTCCGTGCCACTTCATCATTATTCAAGAGAATGACAAATTGTTCCTTTCGATTGAACCGGCCAAAGCACAGCAGATTGTCTTCTCCATTAAGAAATTTTACAGATCCGGTCCGGAATGCCTCATACGTCTTATGGATGCGAATCATATCACGATGAAACTGCAATAATTCCTTGTCCTCTTCTCCCCAGGGATAGGTCCTTCGGTTATCAGGATCTGTAAATCCGCAGACCCCCGCTTCATCGCCGTAATACAGCGTAGGCGCCCCAGGCCATGTCATCTGGAACACCACCGCCTCCTTCATAACAGCCTTCTTTACGCCTTCGCCTGCCGCCTCGCATCCCAATTGTTCTGCCCGCCCTACTTTCTGATTCGTCCTAGTAAGGAACCTGGAATGGTCGTGATTGGACAGTTCATTCATGGAGCAATACAAGGAAGGCGTCAAAAACCGTGTCATACAGTAATTCATCACCCCCTGGAATTCCTTAAGATTTCCCTTCATCTCTTCCCGGAAACTTTCACTGTGCTTTTCCATCCCGGTCAAAAACCAGGTAAGGGGCTCCATAAACGCATCGTAATTCATCACCGTATCCCACTGATCCCCTTGGAGCCAATCCACAGGATCTCCATAATGTTCCGCCAAAATCAGCGCATTGGGATTTGCTTCCTTGACCGCCTTGCGGAAATCCCGCCAAAATTTGTGGTTAAACTCCACGGAATGCCCCAGATCCGCCGCCACGTCCAAACGCCAGCCATCTGCATTGAAGGGGGGAGATACCCACTTTTTTCCAATCTCTAAAATATAATCATACAATTCCCTGGATTCTTCATAATTCAGCTTAGGAAGCGTATCATGATCCCACCATCCGTCATAGGAATTGTTATAAGGCCAGGAATGTTCCTCACGAAACCGGAAAAACCCTTTGTAAGGGCTGTCTGCCGATATATACGCCCCCGGCTCATATCCTTCCTGTCTTTCATAAAGCCGTTCTCTGTCCAGCCATTTATTAAAAGAACCACAGTGATTAAACACTCCGTCCAGAATCACCCGCATTCCCCGTCTGTGTATCTCTTCCACCAGACGGATAAACAACTGATTACTGGCCTCCAGATTTCTTTTATCTGTCACTCGTTTCATATACAAGGTAGCCTTACTGTTATCCCGCACCCCGTCTTCCAGCAATTCCCCTCCATCCGCCACAATGATCCCGTAATGAGGGTCTATATAATCGTAATCCTGTATATCATATTTGTGATTGGAGGGAGACACAAACAGGGGATTAAAGTAAATGACTTCCACCCCAAGCTCTTCTAAGTAGTCCAGCTTTTTCCATACGCCCTTAAGATCGCCTCCGTAAAATTCTCCCACATCAAAGGGCTCCGGGTATTTCCGCCAGTTTTTCACTTGGCGGCTATATGTTTTAATGTAATAATACTCATTGCTTTGCACATCATTGGAAGGATCTCCGTTATAGAACCGGTCCACCAGGATCTGGTACATCACTGCCCCTTTTGCCCAGTCCGGCGTAGAAAATCCGGGCACAATTTTAAAGCAATGGGTAGGACGCTGTACCTTCGAAGGCCCCATCCGGTCATAGAAGCACTCCACCGCTCCGGATATCACTTTAAAATAGTAGCTTACCGCCGATTCCGCCAATTTGATCTGAACACGGTAATAATCGAAGCTTCCTTCCGTTTCAAACTTCTCCATCTCCAGGCTAGCGTCATCGATACACAGCCAAACGCTGTCCACATCATCTTTTCCGGTACGAAAACGGACGGTTACCGTATCCCCCGGATTCGGTTCCGTGGGTTCCCGGTAGTCCTTGGTTCCGTCACTGAATAAAGCGCTTTTTTTCAGCAACGGCCTCATTTTTATCATATATTCCAATTTGCGGTACAATTCCTGTTCCGTAAGTATGTTCATCTTCTCACATCCATTTTATGTTTTATCTTATTGTATCCTAAATCCCTGGCACAAATCAACCTTTTTGACGATTTTATACAAAGTAAAAAGGCAGCCTTTCGATCTGCTGCCTTTTTAGGAGAAGGTATTTTTACTATGGGGTATAGTAAAAACTTTATAATGTATTGGGGGGTTTTACGAGTATTATTATAACCTGGGCGCCAAAATAAATGTGCACAAATTTCACATTTTTTTTATTGATTCTTTGTAAAAAATCACATGTCAAAATGGTGGTTTTCACAATTTTTTCGGTATGTTAAACGTTTGTATATATGGTTTATATACTGCGCAGCGCCGTGAGAACCGCGGAACGGAAAAACGTTTCAATAGCAGGGAAACTAAGATACAACTACACATTACTGAAATATCCTCAGCGCACAAAGAACTATTCCCTAGAATACACTGAGGATATTTTGATTTAAAAGGAATTTAGAACTTCAAATATTTTACAGAAAATTTACTATAGGCCTTATACTTATTTACCGTCTTATATGCTCTCACCTTATAATAATATTTTTTATTCTTCTCCAGCTTTCTATCCTTGTACGTGGTTTTAGCGCTATTTTTCTTTACTGTTGCTATTTTCTTATATTTTCCGTTTTTAGAAGTAGCTCGGTATATTTCATATCCAGAGGCCCCATTTACCTTCTTCCAGGTCAAAATTGCCTGACCTGATTTCGCTGCCTTCTTAAGTTTTACCTGCGGCGTTGAAAGGACTGTAATACCAGATATTTTTGCACTATAATTACTATAAATCTTTTTTCCATTCCTCACATAGTAAGATCGAATTCGATACTGATAATGCGTTCCGCTTTTTAATTTTTTATCTGTATACGTATTCTTTTGATTTTTAGCAATTGTTATTTTCCCATCAGCTTTTTTTGCATTATTTTTATATCGGTAAATTTCGTAACCGTGTGCATTTTTCACTCTGTCCCAGGATAGTGTTATGGTATTTACGGTTGGTTTCTTTGTCCTGAAATCGGAAACTTTATCCGGTTTTTTCTCTTTGCCGTCCAAATGAGTTTCATCTTTTTTGCTATTGCCATCCTCTTTATCATAGCTTTCCGGTTGTTCAGCGTTTTTCGATCCATCCCTATGATCTGATTCTTCCGGTGCAGCCGGCTGTTTCTCACTATCCGCCTTCTTTACGATAAACGTCTTAGTAACCATTTTTCCAGAGATACCCGCAAAATTTACCGGTGTAAATTCTATGCGATAATTCCCTTCTGTTAGACCGGGATATTTATATTTTCCTGTTTCCAGGGTATTCCGAAAAATCTGCCTGCTTCCATGATATATGCTTATTTGCACTTTTTCTGCATTTTCACAATCTGCCAATAAATAGATAGTTTCTCCGGCAAGAAACTCTTTGCACTCTTTTTGGTAAAATGTATTTCTACATACCATTGCTTGTTTCATTTTTCCAGCGTATGTGCTAACATCACTGACCTTATCAAAACGGAAAATCGTAGCCGTATCCTTATTTCCCCAATCATAAAGCCCAATATTAGCCCCTTCCTTCGTAGACAGATCAAAAATATCTAGGGCTTTTCCTTTGGCACAAGCCGGCATCAAGCTATAACCGTTTCCATTCCTGCTGATATACCAGCGTTGGTTACTCCCGTTCTTGGACTCATGGCATAAAACATTTGTCCCTCTTACTTGTCCTCCATTTTCAACATCCAATACTCTTCCATCCAAACAGGAAATAATTTTATAAGAGTTATCTTTCTGTTTTTCAAATTTCCATAGACTTTTGGCGGAAGCAGTATCTCTACTGGATACTACATTTTTGTCTTTATTGGCCACAGCTCTATTGATCGCAGGATTATAGATCCTGGCATAAAATTCTGTTCCGATATCTTCGCATCTCGTGTAATCTACTGCCGCAAATCCATGATTTCCCGATGCATCATAGGCATAAACATGATTGCAATAATAATCCACCTGATTCCTATGTTCTGCAAAAGGTATATAGATCCTCGCCGCTCCATTTTGAAGCTTCATTTCTCGCCAAACGATATCATCCTGCCCACCGCTCCGCGTCCAAGTGGCACATTTCAGCGATGTAATTCCCACATTGTCACTAGCTTTTACATAAACAGTATACCCCTTCGCATCCACCGTTTCAATCACTGTCTGGGTGACCGACGGTGCAATGGCGTCTATTGTCTTCACGGTAAAATTCTTGGTAAGAGTTTTTCCGCGCAGCACCGTACCATTGACAGGCGTAAATTCTATACGGTGGTTTCCTTCCTGCAAGTTCGCATATTTATATTTCTTTCCTGCAGTTAGGGTATTCTGAAATATCATTTTATTATTTCTGTATATTTTAATTTCTACCTTGTCCGCATTTTCGCATCCAACATAAAAATACAATGCTTCTCCCGTCTGGAATGATGTGCATTCGCCCCGAAAAGCTTCGCTATTATGTAAGGAAGCGTGTTTTACTTTCCCACCATATACACTCACATCATTGACCCGATCAAAGCGAAAGATCGTTGCCGTATCTCGGTTTCCCCAATCAAACAGGCCAATATTAGCTCCTTCTTTCGTAGACAAGTCAAAAATATCCAGCGCCTTTCCCTGTGCGCAAGCCGGCATTAGGCTGTAGCCGCTTCCGTTTTTGCTGATATACCAGCGTTGGTTCCTTCCGTTGTGGGAGTCATAACATACGATATTCGTTCCTCTTGCCTGGCCAGCATTTTCAACATCCAATACTTTTCCGTCCAAACAGGAAATGATTTTGTAGGAATTATCGCTCTGCTTCTCAAATTTCCACAAGCTTTTCACAGAGGTTGTATCTTTGCTGGATACTGCGTTGCTGTTCTGGTTAGCCACAACCCTGTTTATGGCAGGATTATAGATTCTGGCATAAAATCCTGTTCCGATATCTTCACATCTTGCATAATCCACCGCTGCAAATCCTTGATTCCCTGCCGCGTCATAAGCATAAACATGATTATGGTAGCAATCCACTTGATTGCCATGATCTCCAAATGGAATATATATCCGGGCCGTATTATTTTGAAGCGTCATTTCCCGCCAATGCAAATCGTCCTGCCCGCCTCCTTGTGTCCAGGTGGCGCACCTTACGGATGTAACTCCCACATTGTCACTGGCTGTGACACATACCGTGTAGCCGTTCGCATCTACGGATTCAATAACGGCATTGGTGATTGTCGGCGCAGTGGTATCTTTCTGTATTTTTGTAAGATACTGTATCGAGCAATATCCCCTATAACCATTCCACTCTACATGCGCCCACGTACCGTTCGCTTTGGAAACATACACCTGTGCGCCTTTTGGAATGGTTGTCACTTGAGCATAAGATGTTCCATGCCCGCTCCGCATAGTCAGAGAATATTGGTTTGTTGTAACAATGTAGTTTCCTTTGTATTGTTCACTGCAAGAGCATGACAATCCCGAATAATTCGGCGTCACAAATCCCCATAAGCTGCTGTACGATAGCGAACAATTACTGTAGTGCACTCCATGTGGGTTAGTCTGCGTATTATTTCCATCAACATAATATACCCTATTCTGTGATGAATACTCCACAATACCTACATGATCCTTCGCATCGGAACCAAAGAATATGATATCCCCACGTTGAGGAACATACCCAGATCCTTTCAAATGGCCGATTCCCCCAGCATTAATTAACATATTCTTCATGTTTCTGGTATTTGCTGTTTTAGGAATTATATTATGTGGTGTTCCTGCCTGTTCCGCACACCATGATACAAACACGGCGCACCATGCGTACTTCCCTGCCGCCCCATTATTATTTACACGTCTCCCATAATACCAATCGTTATAAAAAATATCATCGGAGTTACTGCTCCTTTCTTTTACTCCAACTTGTCCCTTTGCCACAGATACCAAATCTTCTGCTTGGCTCGCTGCTTTTACTTCTCTCAGTGTCATATGTATAAAAGCAAAATGAATTAAAAACAAAAAAAGTACTGCTCGAGCAATATATTTTTTCATTTCAATACCTCCCAGTGAATGATTCTATCAATATTTTTATTGCATATTCTTTTTAACAACAACTGCAAATCACTTACTTATTCGGCTTACTGCCTTTGCTTCTTTGGCTTGACGCTCAACACAACCAAAATCACCCCTGTAGCACATCCACATATGAAAAACATTGTTCCGCCTAAATTAAATGCATCAACTTTTCTTTATTGATTACTACGCCGCACTAATAACTATTTTTCTGCTGAAAAGAAATAAATATCGCTTCCTAATGCAATACACACGCCATCATCTCCGACTAAAAAATTGTCGTATGATAAAACTGCACCGTTAAAGTATACATCATCTCCTTCCTTCGTAAGCCAGCCATACTCTATAAGCATATCCCCATTTTTGTCAATTAGGCATAGTTCATTATTTTCATTAGCCAAAAAGTAACAATTCGATTTTTTAATACACTCATAATACCGCTCATCATAAAGCGGGTTTCCAGCCGCATCTACCAGTTTCCATGTATCATTTGAGCAATACAGTTTCATATCATTATTTTCTCCAAGATGAAACTCTTTACCAGTTATCCCTGTTTCTCCTTGTCTCATTTTTAAAATTTCTTCCTCAGAAGTCTCCCCCTCCTCTTTCAGACTCCCTGATTCATCTATTGTATACTTGTAAACTCCATTGTCCTTTACATACACGAAAAAAGTATATTTGTCATCCACTACATAACCCGTGCCAAGTCCGTCCACTTCTCCCCAGTCTTTTACAATCTGGTTGTCTTTATTGTATAATGCATAATAAATATTAGATGTAAAACCCCGATTGCTTTTGGGCCTTAAGCCCATTTGGCTCAATAGATAAAGATCTTCTGCCACCCATTCAGCTTTCAATCCGCCCTCTGCAATCTCCGACCCATTATTCCTTAATTCTTCTCCACAAGTTAATTCAGATAATAGCGTTCCGTCTTCTTTATAAAATTTTATAAATCCTTCTGCCTCATTTACTTCTTCAAAAAAGGCTGAATCTTGCCCAGCCACTCCCAATTTATATTCCACGCAAGAAACAGGCTTGTCTAGTATTTGTTGTCCCATACCATTTACAACCGTACTTTCATCCTCATATTTCGTCCTGATATAAAGATTCAAATGCTTACCATTACAAACTTCTTCTTTATTCACAAATACTATTTCATCATATTCTACCGGCAGTATTTCGTTTCCGCTTTTATCAAGCAGCCCATATAGCAGCCCATCATTTTTAGAAACAATGAAACACCCTTGGCAATAATCTTCTACATCATATTCTGTTGAAAACTGAAACCCGTCATCCGTTTGCATATCCGGTAAATTTTCTTCTGCCAAGTCATCCTCAGTCCCAGTATCCCACAGTTCTTCTATGTCATTTTCCATTTCACTATCATTAATGTTGTCTGTACCCGGGTCTTCTACTCCTTCCTCCCCTTCTGAAACTATTTCCTCATAATCCCAGCTTTCCTGAGCTGTCTGCCCACAGCCAGCCAGCAATATCAGCCCTACCGCCATGCCACACAAGCATTTTTTCTTCATCTCGCTTCCCTCCAATGGCTTCTAATCCTTATATACCGCATTCAAATACATATCTGTTATTTCTTCCAAACCGTTTACATAGGCATCACATATCCAATCTGCTCCTCCCACAAATCCAAATTCTCTTTGACCATTTATAGACTTTTCCATATTCCCCAGCACTGTCAATTAATACTTTTGCAGATTTATAATTGCCCGACATAATATCGTTCATCTTAGCAACAACCTCTGCTCCACATACACTACAACGATATTTCATCTTCTTAAACATTTCTCTCTGACCGGTCCATCTTGGTTCCCTATTTAAATAAAACGGGCAAAACCCTTTAAATGGCCTTTGAATATAATCCAATTGTTCCCTGCTTAGCTCCATATATTTCTCCTGCTATTCCAGCTCTTCACAAGCGTCATCGCTGCATTTACCCAAATGCACGTTTCATTTCCTCCAGTACTTTCATCAACTGTTTCTTGGGCAGGGCCCCGACAATCCCGCTCAAATCCATCTCACCGCCTCCCATACTTCCAACTCCCGCCTGGATCCATGCAGACAGTAAAATTTCTTTTTCAGAATAATCTACTTTTATAAACTGCATAGCTGTCATGAGGCCCGTGCCCTTCTTCCATACAGTTTCTCCAGTTTTTATGGTTGTCGTTTTAAACCCTTTACCAGAAAGAATATTTGTCACTTTATTCTGAGCTTGTTCAAACGTACACTTGTAGACTATTTTCATACTTGTTCGCGCCATATTATTTCCTCCTGCCTTTTAAAGCAACCTCTTTCCACATTTCGGACAAGTTCTTGCTCCCTCCGCCAAATTCAAACCACATACAGGGCACACATTCTGCCTTTTTCCACTTTCATCCATATCCGTTATTCGGTTAAGTGTATCTTGGTTTTTCTTTTTTACAAGGGAAAAGATAATCGTCAATATACCCGCCGCGGCCATTACGGCAAAGACAATAAATACAGCGAAAACCATTGTCTCATGGCTTGTTAAAGGCGCAGTATATGTATACCTATCATGAGACATATAATTCACCGTCAATACAGAACCCAGTATGCCTAATACCGTCAAAATATAACCTATTACCATCCTCTCACCCTCCTTCCATTTCATAACTGATTTTCATGTTTCGCATGTCTATGTTTTCAAGCAGAACACTACTTCATTACCAATATTAAAACTATTGTTGTATTTTGTCAAATATTTTTTCGCTTATAGCGAAATTCTTGATTCTATTATTTGTTTCTAATTCCAGGGAATACTGATAAAATAGGTCTATAAATGGAGGAATCATATGACAGGTACTCTCGAAAAATCAGATATCGGAAAAAGAATCCGGCAGCTGCGCCTTACAAACAACTGTACACAGGCCGAATTTGCCGAAGCAATTGACATTTCCATCAATTTCTTATCAGAAGTTGAAAATGGCAAAAAAGGATTATCTCAAGATACACTGGGGAAAATATGTCAACAATTTCATACCTCCGCAGATTTTATCCTTTTCGGAACAAAGACCAAGCAAGCTACTCTCCTGGAGTTGGCAAACGCCCTGTCTATCCAGGAACTTCAGACAACCATTCATTATCTGGAAAGTCTCATTGAAATGAAAAAGATCATGTAAAAAGGACGCCTATCCTCCGGCGTCCTTTTTTCTTTATACAAATATACCAAAATTATTTCCGTCTTTTGGCAAATATCCCCTTTTTTTCGATATGTTAATCGTTTTTATATCAGAACTATATTTTTACACAATAAAACAGACAGCCTTTCGATCTGCTGCCTGTTTTAGGAGAAGGTATTTTTGCTATGGGGTGTAGCAAAAACTATATAATGTATTGGGGGGTTTTACGAGTATTATTATAGCCCGGAACCCTCAATAAGTGTGCACAAATATTACTAATTTTTTCCAAAATTTTTAGTAGTATTTCATATTACCATTTGGTTACTACCGTTTATTCTTTATTAGGTTTAACGAATCACATATCAAACAACGCCTCAAACTCATCCCGGCCAATCTTTTCTTTCTCCAACAAAAGGCTGGCGCAGCTATGGAGAATTTTCTCATTCTCCTTAAGGAGCTTTCTGGTACGCTGATAGCATTCATCAATAATGCGTTTTACTTCCATATCAATAATACCGGCAACGTTCTCGCCATAGCTTCTGGTATGAGCCAGATCCCGTCCGATGAATACCTCGTTATCCTCACTGTCATAATTGATCAAGCCCACATTCTCGGACATGCCATATTTTGTCACCATATCCTTGGCAATTCCTGTGGCCTGCTTGATGTCCTGGGATGCCCCGGTGGTAATATCGTCAAAGATGATCTCTTCCGCCACGCGTCCGCCCAGACCCACTATGATCTCCTGAAGCATTCTGCCCTTGGTATTGAACATCTCATCCCGTTCCGGCAGAGGCATCGTATAACCTGCTGCTCCCACCCCGGTGGGAATAATGGATACGGAATACACCGGCCCCACATCTGGAAGGAGGTGGAATAAAATGGCATGGCCCGCCTCATGATAAGCAGTAATTTTCTTTTCCTTGTCCGTAATAATACGGCTCTTTTTCTCCGTGCCAAGCCCTACTTTTACAAACGATTTCTTGATATCCTCCTGCACCAGATATGCCCGGTCTTCCTTTGCCGCAAAAATGGCCGCCTCATTCAGAAGATTCTCCAAATCTGCTCCGGTAAAGCCCGCCGTTGTCTGGGCTACCTGCTTTAAATCCACATCGTCTCCCATAGGCTTATTCTTGGCATGCACCTTTAATATCTCTTCCCTTCCGCCCACGTCGGGACGTCCAACATGCACCTTCCGGTCAAATCGGCCCGGACGCATAATGGCCGGATCCAAAATATCTACACGGTTGGTTGCCGCCATCACAATAATCCCCTCATTTACGCCAAAACCGTCCATTTCTACCAAGAGCTGATTCAAGGTCTGCTCACGTTCGTCATGGCCGCCGCCCATACCGGTTCCCCGGCGTCTCGCCACAGCGTCAATTTCATCAATAAACACGATACAGGGGGCATTTCTTTTCGCGTCTTCAAACAAATCCCGCACACGGGATGCACCCACGCCTACAAACATCTCTACGAAATCAGAACCGGAAATGCTGAAAAACGGTACGCCTGCTTCCCCTGCCACTGCCTTTGCCAGAAGTGTTTTCCCGGTTCCTGGAGGCCCCACCAAAAGTACGCCTTTGGGAATCCTTGCTCCCAGCTTTGTGTACTTTCTGGGGAAGCGCAAAAAGTCTACGATCTCCTCTAAGTCTTCTTTTTCCTCTCGTAAGCCTGCTACATTTCCGAAGGTCACCTTCTTGTTTTCGCCGGTGGTCATCTTCGCCCGGCTCTTTCCAAAATTCATCATTTTAGCGCCGCCGCCACCGCTGCCGGCCTGGGCATGGCTCGTCATTACAATATAAAAAATAAATACGATCCCAAACATTAAAAGCATCGGAAGTATGGAAAGAAGCCAATTTTCCTCGGGAACCTCCGCCATCTGATAATTCCCAAACCCATGCTCTTTTAAAATCTCTACCACCTGATTTACATCCGCAGTAAACATTTTTTTCTCCCCGCCGTCTTTCAATGCCACACGGACCTCTCCGCTGGGCACTTCCCGGTTGGGATATATCTGTACGTTCCCTAAATTCCCATCTTCCAAATCCTGGGTCAGCGCCACTTCCGTATAGGCAGATTCCCTGGGTACGCTGCCTGCGCCGGCACGAACCATTAATAAGAGCGCAATCACAATTACCAGGATGATATACACTCCAAATGATCTATAACGCTTATCCAATTTAAAACCTCCTTCAATCCAGTTCTACAATTCCGATGTAGGGCAGATTCCTGTACCGCTGTGCATAATCCAGGCCATACCCTACCACAAATTCATCCGGGATCTGAAAGCCCGTATAAGTCACATCCACCTCTTTTACCCGGCGTTCAGGCTTATCCAAAAGAGTGCACAGCCGCAGGCTCTTCGGCTTCCTGCTTCTTAAATTATCCAGCAGGTAACTAAGGGTCCGGCCAGAATCCACAATATCTTCAACGACAATAACGTCCTTATTTTCGATGCTCTCGTCTAAATCCTTGACAATCTTTACTACGCCGCTGGACTTGGTATCATCTCCGTAACTGGACACCGACATAAAATCCAATGATACCGGAACCGTAATCCGTTTTGCCAGCTCACAGGTAAAAAACACGCCGCCTTTCAGCACACAGATCAGATGTACCTGTTTTCCATCATAATCCCGGCTGATCATACTGCCTAATTCCTGAATTCTGTTATCCACTTCTTCTTCGCTCAATAGCACACGTACTGTTTCACTCATATATGCTTCCTCCATTGACTTGTACTTCTAAAATCCGTTGGGTCTCTTCCGTAACTTTATACGCCTCACTGATGCGGTATCCGATCGCCCATAACACATGGCTGCCATCTGCCAGCAGCAAAACAAAATCCCGCTGATCCTTGGGAACCTTCTCGTTGATCAGATACTTTTTCAATTTCTGACGTCTGCCGGATTCATCCATCACAAAATAATCCCCCGGATACCGGTTCCGCAATAACAACGTATTTTCTATTTTATCATAATCAAACCATTTCGTATACTTTTTTTTGGGAATTTCATGAAATTCCAAGGGTCCTTCCAACAAGCGGCTGGATACGGCAACCCCATATCCCTCCAGATAAAAAGCAGTTCCCGGCTTCAATTTCACGCAAGCCGCCTCCTGCTGGCGCTTCTCACTTTTACGATGTATTTTTATTCCCTCATAGGTACGGCAAGCCTCCAGGCCATAAGGCAGTTCTATCCGCCGTCCCGTTTGCTTTTCAAACAGGGCAAGCACCTGGCTTACATGATTGCCGGTAATATCTTTACGGCTTCCGGCTTGATCCCCTAACAAATTCATCACCGCCGTTTTCTGTATCAGGGACGGATATTCCTTTATCGAATCTGCGAGCACCTCCTGGGATACGCATCTCTTTTGCGCCTCCCGGGCCTGCTGATCCACGAACAAAAAAGCCTCGGACAAAAGCTCCGTAGTATGGTACAAATGTGCTACGGCGCCGGAATTAATCTCCATAAGCAAGGGCAGCACCTGATGGCGGATTTTATTCCGGCTGTATTCTGTTTTCAGATTTGTAGCATCTATCCGATAGGATTGGCCAATCTCTGCCAGATATGACTCGATCTCTTCCCGACTTGCACCAAGAAGAGGACGGATGATCTTTCCCCTTACCGGCACAATGCCGCACATCCCCCGCAGCCCCGTCCCACGGGCCAACTGAAACAAAAGCGTCTCGGCACAGTCATTCTGGTTATGGGCAACGGCAATCCGGTCTGCCCCAGCCTCTTCCGCTGCCTGCGCAAACAGCCCGTACCGCAGTTCCCTGGCCCCTTCTTCCAGAGTCATCCCATGGGATTTTGCATAAGCAGGCGCATTGCAAGAATAAACGCTACAGGGGATGTTATGCTTTTCGCAAAGCTGTTGAACAAACGCAGCATCCCTTCTGCTTTCTTCTCCCCGTATGCCATGCTCCACATGCACTGCCGTCAGGGATGCATCATAATAGGGCAGCAGCTCCTTTAATATAAGAAGCAGGCAGACCGAATCCGCACCCCCGGAAACTCCCGCCAGAATATGGCTGCCCCGCTCTATCATATGATGCTGGTTCACAAAAGATAACACCTTTCGTATCATTTTATCTCTCCCAGATCCCCGCCGTCAGCACCGTCATATCATCTGGAGCTTTTCCCCCGGTAAACAGCAGGATCCTCTCCAGAACATGCTTAGCCAGATGGCCGGGATTATTGATCTGTATTGTCTCTAATATTTCTTTTATGGTTTCCTCCGGATCCGGCACATGAAGGTAGTCCATCACCCCATCCGAAACTAATATGACAAAGTCCCCATTCCCCAACTGCCGCCGGCTTTTTTCAATCTCCACCTGGGAAAAAACTCCGGCCGGAAGGCTGGCGGAAGAAACGGTCTCGATCTGTTCTCCCCGTTTGATAAACGTAGTCACAGCGCCGATCTTAAAAAACTCGCACTCTCCGGAATAAAGGTCGATCGCAGCCATATCCACGGTAGAATACATCCCGTCCTCCCCATGCATCACCATAGCGGAATTCATCATACGGATGGCCGTCTCCTTCTGGAATCCGGTCTCCAGAAACTTCTCTATTAACTCTATCACCATTTCGCTTTCCTTACAAGCCCGGATTCCGGATCCCATCCCGTCCGAAAGAGTCAATACGCTCTGCCCGCCTTCCAAATCCAGAAATGAAAAATTATCTCCTGAAATCTGGGCGCCGTCCTTTGCCAGGCGAGCCACTCCGTGAAGCGTCTTATATTTTGGTTCTTCCTCAAATGTCAGTACCGACTCCTCTTTGCCGATCAGCGTCTTGCTGTTCCTGGCCGGAATCATACTCCGGTGCATTCCGGCGGAAACTGCTTTCCCGATATCTTTTACTGCAATGCAATTCCCCCATTTGGAAGAAATACGGATCTGCAGAGAAAAACGGCCGTTGGTCTTTTCATATAGATGCGCGTCGTGGATCATCCCGCCCCGCTCTTTCACCCGGTATTTCACCGTTGCAAGAAGCTTTCCCTCCTCCTTGCTGATATCCGTATATTCTTTGGCGCAGTCCTTCATGATATAGGCCATAGCATCCAACTGCTGGGCGATGACCTCCCGGTTCTCCAGAAGGCGGTTATACCAGGCCAGGTTCAGCCTGGCCTTTTCAAATACTCCCACCGCCTCCTCCACCACCGCCTGAGCATAGGGACAGTACTCTGACAATTCCTGATTCACTTCCACATCCGGCGTACCTAATTTTTCGATGGAGTGGATCAGGCGGGAAAACACCTGGAACATGGGACTATTTTCCTGTTCCCAGCACAGAGCGCACTGGCTGCAGGATATACAGACCTTTCCCGTAATTTCCTGCTGCATCTTCCCTACTTCTTCCGCCTCAAATCCGTCCTTTTGTCTGCTCATTTGCGAAAACATTTTAGACAGCCCGTCAAAGGACTCCGCATAGGACTGAAGCCGTTCTCCATTTTCCGGCGCCTTTACCAGCTTCCTTTTACCTCGTCCGGCAATTCCTTTTCCTTCCAGAAAAGCATTCAGCGCCGGAGCTGCCACAAGTACAAAGGAAAATACAAATACGCTTTCTAAAATTCCCAGCCAGATACTGTTCCGGTTTCGAATCTGCATCACTTCCCCGGATACGGTAAGTATCATGGAGGAAACTGCACAGATGGACGCCCCTACCCAGGTGCGGCAGCTTTTGTTCGCCCACTCCACCAGCTTTACCGAAACTGCCGCCACAAGCACAATCATTCCATATTTTGCCATTGCTTGTACCGGAAGAAACAACGCCATGCCAAAAAGGGTAAAAATCAAAAGCAGCGTCCGATTTACTTCTTCCAAAAGCAGCGCCCCAAACAGCCCTGGAATCAAGGGGTAACATCCTGCTATGGGAATTTTGGATACTCCCATTGCCAATGCGTAAAGAAAAACCTGTTTCAATTTTTGTTTATTCATTTTACTTACCTCCATCCCGCCGGCTCTGTACCGGCTTAGCAGAGGCTATTATAAAAAGTTTTTACTGAAATGTTTGTCAAACCGGGGACAGGTTTTCAAAAAGTTTTAGACAAAAAAGAACGGGTGAAGTCCCCTTCGAATCGATTCCAAGGAGCTCACCCATTTTAAGATATTAAGGTTCTTTCGGCTGTTCTTTAAATATGATCTCACCGGGATATACCAAGCCAAGCTTTGTCTTGGCGATTCGCTCTATATGCTCCGGCGTTGTCACATAGCTTTCGTAGGATAGAATCTCTTCCTGCCGTTCCTGCTCACTCTCAAGCTGGCTAACCAGTTGGTTTTCCTTCTCCTTCAGGGCTTCATTCTTCTGATACAGCCTGAGGATCTTGGTAGACATTCCGGCCAAAAGCAGGAATACAATACAGGAAATGCACAGCATCCCCATCTTATTCTGCCTGTAACGGCCCATTTGCTTCCTTCTTCCGGCTCTGGCCGCCCTGGCTCGCCTGGCTTGCTGCCTTTTTTGCTCGTTCATTTAACCGCAACCTTTCTTCTGCACAGGCTCTCTTGCTACAACTTACACAAGCTAATTCTAACCGTTTTTAAAAACTTTTTCAATCTTTTTTTCAAAATTCGCCCGGCTTTTCTGCATTTACCGCCACAGGCCCTGACCGGGCGGCAAAGAAAACGTCCCATACAGACCAAAGGCCGCAGCAAGGCATACAGCACCTTTTCCAAAACAAAGACGCTCCCCTTGACTATAAAACGGCTTAGGAGCAGGGAATAAAGCAGCATCCCCACCACTACGCCGCCGATGGAAAATCCCCGGAGATATCCGTCGTTCTCCCGATACAGCATGGCAAAAATAGTGATGGCGCTTCCCGCCCAGAACAGAAAGTCTTCCAATGCAATCCATACCGTCCCATGGGGAACAAGACGCCGTATGATCCTCAACAAGTCATATACAAAGATAAGTATGACTCCGGTTACAAGGGATTTCAGCAGTATATCCGCTTCCTTTAAAATGGTTCCGCTAATCGTCATTATTTAAACAACCGCCCCAGGAAGGATTCCCCCTGCTTCGAAGCGCTTCCCGCATCGGAATAAGCCAGGCTGTCAATTCTTCCCTCAATGTCAATTTCCCCTTTTTCCAGGGTAAGACGGTTCACATGCAGATCGCTGCCTTTTATCATTAACATCCCCTGTTCGGTCTCAAGCAATATCTCCCCCACGTCAAAAGACAATACATCAATTACTCCGTTCAACACGCCGCTTCTTCGGTTGGACAGCATTACTTTATGTACTTTCTGGGCTGATTTTTCTTCCATACAACACCTCCTGCTCCCTTTATGGTGCATAACCCGAGACTCAAGGCCCCCGGCTTGTCAACGGGCTATGCCCGGACCATAGTTCGTCCTTTCTAAAGTATATTAGGAGGTATTTTCTTTTATGACTATAGTTATAAATACCGGAACAGTTCTTTTGCTTCTTCCTTTTTCGTGGTGTCCTGGATATCAAGTACTTCCACCTTCACAGTTTTCGTGCCGAAAAGAATTTCGATGATATCCCCCACTTTTACATTGACCGAAGCTTTTGCCGGCTTTCCGTTTACGGTCACCCGTCCTGCATCGCAGGCCTCATTGGCTACGGTCCTGCGCTTAATCAAACGGGATACTTTTAAAAATTTGTCTAATCTCATAATTTTCTACTTTCTATAAAATACTACAAAATGTTCAGGCCCATACCAACATCTCTTCCCAAAGAGCTTAAGGGGCTTGAACACTTTGTGCGCCAAGCACGGCCGCCCCAGCGGCGTCATTCCTTTCGTGCGAGAGTGCAGCCTGCCCGGAGGGCTTTTATCTTAGAAAAGGCACAGACTTTAACGTTTCACAGCAGCATGGCCTTTTCTATAAGATAAAAACAGAGGACTAGACACAGCCCTCTGCTTCAACTACATATTACTCATTTACCAGATCTTTCAGTGCTTTTCCTGCTTTAAACTTGGGAGCCTTAGATGCCGGAATCTCCATCTCCTCGCCGCTTTGGGGATTTCTTCCAGTTCTGGCTGCTCTTTCAGATACTTCAAATGTGCCGAAGCCTACTAACTGAACCTTCTCTCCCTTCTTCAATTCTTCTGCAACTACGTCTGTGAATGCTTTCAATGCTTTCTCAGCATCTTTTCTGGATAACTCTGCCTTGTCCGCAATAGCTGCAACTAATTCTGCTTTGTTCATGGAAAAATTCCTCCTCTAAATTCTTGTTCTTTTTATTCAATATTTTTATTCTGGATTAGCTACAAACATATTTATACTTGTTTTTCCTAGGTTTGTCAAGGAAATTCGCATTTTATAAGGATTTTTCATTACTGTTTGGTTACTGTTCATTTTTCCCAGTCATATTTTGTCAAATGCTGCCTTACTTTAACAAACTCTTTCATCAGAACGGATACTGCCTTTCCTTTATCATTCCCATTTACTTCATTCGTTATAACCCTTTTTCCAATATTTTTAGTAAAAGATCAACGCGGGCAAGCCCGCGCAGCTGCGTCTTTCTTATGAAATAAAACAGGGCCGCCGAAGCAGCCCTGTCAATCGTATATCATATCCGGTAATTACAGCATATCCTCTACCATAGCAAGCACAGCTTTTCCAAGAGCCTCAGACTTCTGCTGGGAATCTTCCAGAGAGCTTCCTTTTACTCCATAGTAAAGTTTTACCTTCGGCTCTGTGCCGGACGGCCTTACACATACCCATGCATCCTCTGTCAGGTCATAGTACAGCACATTGGAAGCGGGCAGTCCGGTTGGTTTCACGGAACCGTCTGCCACTGCGGTAACGGTATCTTTCTTATAATCCCGCATAGATACCACAGGATACGCGCCAATTTCCTTAGGCAGATCCTTACGCAGCGTCTCCATAATGGTCTGTATCTTCTCAAGGCCCTCAATGCCCTTTAAGGTAATGGATTTTACATCTTCTTTATAGTAGCCGTATTTCTCGTACATATCAATCATAGCATCCCATAAGGTCTTACCCTGAGACTTATAATAAGCTGCTGCCTCACACAGCACCATGGAAGCCACAACGGCGTCTTTATCTCTTGCATATGTACCTGGCAGGCAGCCGTAGCTTTCTTCCAAGCCAAACAGATATGTCCCTTTTCCTTCTGTCTCAAACTGCAGGATCTTCTGTCCGATGTACTTAAACCCGGTCAGTACTTCCATCAACGCAATATTGTAATGACGTGCAATGGCGTCTGCCATATTTGTTGTAACAATGGATTTCACCAACGCCCCGTCTGAGGGAAGTCCTTTTTGTTCCTTCCGCTGGCTGATCACATATTCTCCAATCAGGCAGCCGGACATATTGCCGGTAAGCGTATGGTACTCTCCTGTCTGTCCATCCTTTACATAGACGCCCAGCCTGTCTGCATCCGGATCCGTAGCCAAAATCAAATCCGCATCTATCTCCTTGGCCAGCTTAAGCCCTAAAGCAAACGCTTCCTCTGCCTCAGGATTGGGATAGCTTACCGTAGGGAATTCCCCGTCCGGCAGCTCCTGTTCCTTTACTACATGGACATGGGTAAAGCCCAGTTCCTTCAATACCCGGCGCACCGGAATATTCCCGGTTCCATGGAGGGGGGTATATACGATTTTGATTTGATCCTGCATAGCGTCAATGGCGTCCTGATGCAGCACCAGCTTTTTCAGTTCTGCAATATAAGCGTCATCCACTTCACTTCCGATCACCTGATAAAGACCTTGTGCTTTTGCTGACTCCAGATCCATAGTCTTCACCGTATTATAATCAGTTACTTTCTTTACTTCTCCCATGATGCCGCTGTCATGAGGCGGTGTAATCTGTGCGCCGTCCTCCCAATATACTTTATATCCATTATATTCCGGCGGGTTATGGCTGGCTGTAATATTGATACCTGCCGTACATCCCAGCTTCCGAACGGCGTAAGAAAGCTCCGGAGTAGGCCGAAGGGATTCAAAGACATATGCCTTGATGCCATTGGCATTCAAGCAGAGCGCTGCCTCTGTAGCAAATTCCGGCGACATCCTTCTGGAATCATAGGCAATGGCAACGCCCTTGTCCTGGTTTCCGATGCCATTGATATAATTTGCCAGCCCCTGGGTCGCTTTCCGAACCGTATAGATATTCATGCGGTTGGTGCCTGCGCCGATCACCCCTCTAAGTCCGGCAGTACCAAACTCCAGCTCTGTATAAAAGCGTTCTTCCATCTCCTTCTCATCTCCGGCGATTCCTCTAAGCTCCGCCTTCGTCGCTTCATCGAAATAGGCGTTGTCCAGCCATTCCTGATACACTTCACGATAACCCATATTTTTTCCTCCTGTAACAATAGATTATTTATCGCAATGGTACGCGCCACTGCCGTAAGGGGCTTCCCCCGTACACACTATTTCTTGGATTCTTCCTGAGATTCTTTCTCCTGATCCGACGTCTCTTTCGATTCCTCCTCATCCTCTTCTGACAGCTTGTCCATTTCTATGTCCACGGAAGCGTTCGGCCCCTTGATGACCAGATGTCCGCTCCAATCCTCATACCCTTCTGCCTTTGCTTTCAGCCGGTAAGTGCCATATTCCATCTCCAGCACCTGGGAGCAGTCCGCCAATCCGCCGTCAATGGTAACTTTTGCATTCTCCGGCGTCACATTGATCTTAACCCTGCCATGCTGCGGCCCGTCCCCTTTCATCGTATTCAGGTCCACCAACAGTTCTTCAAACCGTCCCACCGTAATTTCTTTGCTGCCTCCATAGCCTTCATGAGCGACGGAAAGGACATGGGTCCCTTCCGGAACCTCCATGGTCATATCCCGGCTGACTGTCTGAGCTGCCGCATTTCCTACCGTTACCATGCCGCCCTCAAACAGCTCCGTATTCCGGAACACCAGCGTACCATGCCCTCTGGTCACTACAATCGTCATAATCTGTTTCCCCATCCCCCTTAAGCAGACCGTATCCAGACTGCTCAGTTCATTTAAGGAAATAATCCCGTCCTGGGAAAAAATTTTTAAATCCTCATTGTAATAATAGTTGCTGTCTCCCGCAGAAAAAACTGCCTCATCCTCCCGAATACTGAAATCCGTAATTCCTTCATAAAAAAAAGCATCTTTTGCCACCTGAATCTCCGTAAGGACCTTTTTATCCGTATACGTAAGCTTTAATAACTCGCCCACCTTGAGTTCTCCCATGGTCAGGCTTTCATCATATCTGCCCCGGATATACGTTCCTCCATTATATTCGAACTCTTCCTGCCGCCCGGTCTGGCTTCCCTGCAGAAAAACACGGTTTGTCTCCGTATTGCTGTAAAGCAGAATATATAATTGTTCATCCTCTTGGGGATCTGCCGCCTGCTGCTCTTCTTCCTCAGCTGGAGTATCCTCTGCTTTCTTCGAGGAACACCCGCCCACCAAAAGCAACGCCAAAGCCAGCAGAACTGTCACAAAAAAGCGTCTTTTGTACCCTTCTTCTGCCAAATCATCACCTTCCTATAAATCCTTTGCGACTATTCTACCACATTCTTCTAATAATTAAAACAACAGATTATAGGAAATTATCTGCAAGAATCGATCTTTTGCTTCCTTCTGTTCTACTACCCTGGACAATTTTTCCAGATTCCTCCCGCAAACCCATGCTTTGCTGGTATTGTAGTAGTGATTGGAAATCTTCCAGAATTTTTCCGGAAATGCCAGACGAATGTACAGCTGTTTCATTTCTGCTTCCGTCAGGGTACGTTTTTTTTCGTAAGAATCCAGCATATCCATGCCAAGTCCCAGGTTCCAGTTATGCTTTTCCATGATCTTGCGCATGAAATTACTGAAATCGCTGACTTGAACATCGAACAAAGCTTTTTCATAGTTTACTATAGATACCCCTTCCCGGGAAAACAATACGTTATGATGATTGAAATCTCCGTGGCAGATGCCGTATACCTCCTGGTTTTCTCCATTGTGTCCTTGTTCCATTTCCTGTTTCTGGAGCCGGATGACCTGGTCCGCCTGGTCCAGGAATACGGAACAGTGACGAAGAAATTCCATTTCAAAATCATTTTTCTTTTTCTTTCCCCGGATATAGTTTTTCACTTTTTTCAATTCCCGGGCATGTTTTTCATTTTCCAAAAGCAAAGCATCCGGGCTGACTTTTAAAAATGACGGAATCTCCTCCTGATACCTGCGCAGAATCGTATGTAGCTCTGCCAATCGTGCCGTGGCCTTTAAAATATCCTCTCTGCTGCGGGCGTCGCATTCCCTGCCCTCGTACCAGTCCCGCATTAAATAAGATGTTTCATCCGTATCCACGGCAATGGTTCGCCCTTCTGTTGTTTTCACAATACAGTCCACACGTTTCTGCCCGTTTTCCCGAAGGAATAAAAGAACCTTATATAAAAAATCTGCCCTTGCCTCTGAACCGCTGTATTCTTTCAGGATCTTCAAGCCCTGGTCCGTATCGCAGAGCGCAGCTCCCCTGCCTTTTCCCGTCTGATTTACTGTCAGAGGATATTGTTCCAGGATCTGATTTACTCGATTATACACGAAAACCCCTCCATACGATGATTTCACACCTTTTCCAGGTGTCTTTCTATCTTATGAAGAGGTTCTCCATTCTATGCCCATTCTGCCGCTTTTTGCAGTAAAAATTCTTTTGTATTTTGTTCCGGATGTTCCAGGACAAGGGAAAGAAGATGTTCCAAGAGTTCTCCCATCTCCCGGCCTGGCCGAATTCCGGAGGCGATCAGATCTGACCCGGTAACCGCCATTGTTTTTAAAGAGATACATTCTCCTTTTTCCAAAATATCCTCATACATCCTCTGATATCCGTCAATATAGTCCAGCATTTTTTTTCGGAGATAGTCGCTTTTTCCCATAACGTCCCCACGTTTGATTATAAATAAATTGGGAAACTGCCGTGTGCCAATGCGGTGCAGAGCCTTGCGTATCTCAGCCGGAATCAAAGGCGGGTTGTCGTCATGCCACAAAACCAGGCTTGCCACCCGGTCTATGGTGTCATTATCAAATTTCAGGCGCCTCATGACCATCCGGGCCATAGAAGCGCTCTCTCTGGGATGTCCTACAAAATGGTGAACGCCCTTTTCATCTGTGCGCAGACAGAGGGGCTTTGCCATATCATGAAACAGCATGGCAAGCCGCAATACTTTATCCTCCGGAACATGCAGCAGGGCCTGCACGGTATGTTCCCCAACATTAAAACGGTGATGAGGGTTATTCTGAGGCGTCTCAAACATCTCATCCAGCCAGGGAAAAATCTCCCGGGAAATTCCCGTCTCATACAGCGTCCGTATTTCTTGAGGATTAGGGGACACCAAAAGCTTAACAAGTTCCCCCTGAATCCGCTCGGCGCTTATTTTGTGGAGAGCCGGGGCAAGCTTTATAATCCCCTGCCGTGTCTTCTCTTCCATGGAGAATCCCAACTGCGCCGCAAAACGTACCGCCCGAAGCATCCTTAAAGCGTCTTCTGTAAAACGTTCTGTGGCTTTTCCTACACAGCGGATCATGTTCCTGTTCATATCCCCCATACCATCAAATGCATCCACAAGCCCCTGTCTTTCATTGTAGGCCATAGCATTCACGGTAAAGTCCCTGCGTTTGAGGTCCTCCAGCAGATTCCCGGTAAACGTGACCTCCCTGGGATGGCGGGCGTCCTCATATTCCCCGTCAATGCGGTAAGTGGTCACTTCAAATCCTTCCCGTTCCAGCATCACCGTTACCGTCCCATGGCGGATGCCGGTGTCAATGGTACGGGGAAATAATTCTTTCACCTGCCAGGGGCGGGCGGAGGTGGTAATGTCCCAATCCTGAGGTTGGCGCTCCAAAAGGCTGTCCCGGATACAGCCTCCAACGGCATAGGCTTCAAATCCGGCTCCTTCCAGGGTGTTTATAATTGTTTTCACATGTATTGGCAGATGGATGTGCATGTTAGGATTCTTCCTTTTCATCTAAAAGTTTTTGCAAACGTTTTATCTCCTGCTCGGCGGCTAATAATTTCTCCTTCTGCTCTTCAATCTGCTCCTGTTGTACTTCAATCATATACTGAGTTGTATTCCTGTCCAAAATTTGCAATGCTTCTGAAAACATATTCAGCACCTCCTCGGGCCGTTTCATATAATCGGCCATCTCTTTATAAATTTCTACCATCCATGGATATTGTTCCGCCAGTATTAGCGCTTCTTCCACCGTTTCTGTCGCTAAAAGACCCAGCCATGCTTCTTCCTCCCATTTATGTTCAGCATACGGGATTTCCCGGAAAACGTCAAGAGCCACCAGGCAATATTCCTGCAGAAAATCCAGCACTAACCCTGTGTCAAACTTCGTCCTTCCCCTGTGGATATACGATCTTGCCTGTTCGTAAAAAGGCCTGCTGCTTTTCTCAAAAATAACAATCGTATACACTTTCTTGATATCACTATAACGGAACCCTTTCCCCTTTTCTCCCTTTATCCTGCTATACTGCCGTAACAGCAAATCCGCCAAATAGCAAGACATCCTTTCTGCCGGAAAAAATGCATTGTTTTCTCATTTATTTCATTGAGTTATTCAGTAAATCGTGATAAAATGGTAACAGTTCAGACAAGCTGCCCTGTTGCATAAAATGGTAGGACAGCACCATACTAGAGCTTGTTTCACAGAAAGGATACAATATGAACCAACAAACAACTGCCGTCATTTTTGATTTGGACGGCACCTTATTAGACACCTTAGACGACCTGGCTGCCAGCGTCAACCATGTAATGACCCTTCACAGCTTCCCTTCCCACACCAGGGAGGAAGTGCGGAATATGGTAGGCAACGGCATCTATGTACTTTTCGAAAAAGCAGTTCCCGAAGGCCGGACAAATCCGGCATTCGATGCATGTATCCGGGAATTCCAGTCCTATTATGCCAAACATATGCAGGAGAAAACGGCTCCCTTTCCCGGAATCCTCTCTCTCTTAGCCAAGCTGGCAGCGGAGAACTTTTCCCTTGCCGTAGTATCCAACAAATTCGACGCCGCCGTAAAATCCCTGTGCCAGGATTATTTTTCCCCTTACATTCAAACAGCCATTGGAGAAGCTCCGGGGACAGCCAGAAAACCTGCGCCGGACACTGTCTTTGCCGTAATGGAGCAGCTTCATGTAACCAGAGAACAATGTATCTATGTAGGAGATTCTGAGGTAGACATTGCCACGGCCAAAAATGCCGGTATCCCCTGCATCAGCGTAGACTGGGGATTTAAGTCCCGGGCCTTTTTGGCCAGACACGGCGCTTCGAAGATTGTATCCAACATAGAAGAGCTGATGGAATGTATTCGTATATTTGCTCTCAATACAAGGTCTTAATGGCCCCCGCCACCTCCGCCAATACCCTAACAAGCGTCTGGGTATCGGCATCCTGATTATTTAAATAGGCATGATATGCCCCTTGTATCAAATAAGAGAAAAGTATGCTTTTCTCAGCATCGTCCCGATACTTTGGGTATTTCTGATAGATCTGTTCCTTGATCCCTTCCTCCAGGCGGTTTCCCAGCCTTCCCTGCTCCTTGCCGGAAAATAAAATCCGGATCAGAGAGATATTGGACAAAAACGCCATACACAATGCTTTGGTAAAGACATCCATGTTCTCGGGGGTATCCATTTCATCCCAGGAAATGCCGGACAAAACAGCTTGCACCAACGCTTCCTCCAGAGCGTCCGAAAGAGCATAAATATCTTCATAATGGGCATAAAACGTAGATTTATTGATACATGCTAACCTGCACAGTTCCGTCACAGTCATTTTCTCCAGAGGCTTCTTTGCCCGAAGCTCTATAAACGCATTCTTAATGGCCCGCTCCGTTTTTTCAATTCTAATATCCATTCCTGCCTCCTGTATTTCACAACTCTTTTTTCTATCTGTCGTTTTTCCACCATTTTTCCAAAAACGTGGGATAACCGCCCTTTTCCTCTGATTGCCGGTTTACATCCTCCACATTTTTCCATTACAATCATTATAACGAAATAACCGACAATTGTCTATTAGTAGTAACAATGAAGCCAAAGGCTGAACTGTTACGATTAATATCTAGGAGGTACGAAATGGATTTTTACGGCTTTTACACAGGAAAGATTTTTGATGCATATCAATATCTCGGAGCTCATCCCCAGGAAGAGGGCGTCACCTTCCGCACCTTTGCTCCGGGAGCGTCACGGGTAGCCTTGATCGGGGAATTCTGCCAGTGGCAGGAGTATGGGATGAATCAGGTATCTGACGGCAATTTCTGGGAATGTTATGTAAAAAACGCCTCCCCCGGCATGATGTATAAATTCCGCATCTATCATCAGAACGGCTCTTTTGTGGATCATTGCGACCCTTACGGCTTCGGCATGGAACTGCGCCCCAACACTGCTTCTATCATCCGCAGTATGAACAGCTACACCTTCCAGGATTCGACGTGGATGGAGGCCAGAACGGACTGCAAAAACGGCCCTCTGAATATTTACGAGATCCACTTTGGTTCTTTCCGTAAGCCTTCTCAGGAAACAGACGATTGGTACTCCTATGAAGAGCTTGGAGATCTCTTACTTCCCTATCTTATCGAGAACGGATACAATTATCTGGAAATCATGCCTTTGACGGAATATCCCTGCGACGAATCCTGGGGCTATCAGGGCACCGGTTTTTTTGCTCCCACTGCCCGTTACGGAACCGCCGACCAGCTAAAGGCATTTGTTGACCGCTGTCACCAAAACAACATTGGCGTTCTGATGGATTTTGTCCCGGTACACTTTGCAGTGGACGGCTATGCCCTGGCCAATTATGACGGTACGCCCCTGTACGAATATCCCCACACAGATGTAGGCGTCAGTGAATGGGGAAGCCACAACTTTATGCACTCCCGGGGAGAGGTGCGCAGCTTCCTACAGTCTGCCGCTAACTACTGGCTAACGGAATACCATATGGACGGCATCCGTATGGATGCCATCAGCCGCGCAATCTACTGGCAGGGAGAGCCCGCCCGGGGAGTAAACCACAATGCCGTAGACTTTTTAAAATTCATGAACCAGGGCCTGAAAGCCATTCACCCCAGCGCGCTTCTTTCCGCCGAGGATTCCACCTCTTTCCCAGGCGTCACCCGTCCGGTAAATGAAGGCGGTCTGGGCTTCGACTACAAGTGGGATATGGGCTGGATGAACGATACCTTAGACTATTTCCGCACCGCGCCGGAGTACCGCAGCCGCGACTACCATAAGCTGACCTTTTCCATGATGTATTATTATGACGACCGCTTCCTGCTGCCTCTATCCCACGATGAAGTCGTCCACGGAAAAGCCACCATCCTTCAGAAAATGAACGGCCAATATGAGGAAAAATTCCCCCAGGCCCGGGCATTTTACATGTACATGTATGCTCATCCCGGCAAAAAATTAAACTTTATGGGAAATGAAATCGGCCAGCTTCGAGAATGGGATGAAAAGCGGGAACAGGACTGGGATATCCTAACCTATCCCATCCACGACGCCTTTCACCGTTTTATGACAGACTTAAACCATATTTACCTAAGCCATCCCGCTCTTTATGAAAAAGACTATGACCGGGAGGGCTTCCAATGGCTGGACTGCCACCAGGAAGAGCACTGCACCTACGCTTTCCTGCGCCAGGGAGAATCCGAACAAATTGCCGCAATTTTTCATTTTTCTCCCCAGGAAGCTGCATTCTCCCTGTCCCTTCCGGACGTCCCCATGCTGAAGCTATTAATCACCAGCAATATGGACATCTACGGCGGCACAAAGCAATACGCCCCTGCCATCACCCCCGATAAAGACGGCATATACTCCTTCACACTCCCACCATACTCCGCCGCCTACTATCTGATTTGCCACCAGGCAGACCCGGATCTCACCAAGAGCCCTGATACAAAACCTCTCTCCTCACCCCCGTCAGAGCCCGTACCAATATCCCCTCTGCCAAAGGGACAACCTGCGCCCTCCACCCTCGCTAAACCCAACAAATCCAAACGCAAAAAGAACCGCCGCCACTAAAAAATATGATTCCTCTGAACCACATCCCAAACGAAATGCTTAGTGCGACAGCCCCACTTCACCAAGGGTTCTCTCCCGTTCGATACACAGCCAATCTCTGGCGGCGCTTCCTCACGCAAACGCTGCCAAGGATTGGCGTCCGTATCCACACCCTCCCCCCTTTTTTCAATTCACCCCCCGAAACCCTTTCCCAATAATTTCGCTGCTATTGGTGATCATCATAAATGCTTCCGGTTCATGTACTTTTATAAAATTCCGAAGCTCCACCGCTTGCCCGCGCTTTAACACGGTTAAGATAATATACTTTTTCTTGCGCTCATACGTTCCAATTCCTTCATATATCGTAGCGCTTCGTTTCATCTCTTCATGGATATACCTACAAATAGGTTCCGGATGGTCGCATATAATCGTAAAATACTTGCATAAATTAATATTCTCTATCACCCCGTCAATCATCAGGGACTTTACCAAAAGCCCGGTAAAAGAGAACAACCCTGTCTTCACATCAAACACCAGGCAGGCCGAAACCGTAATCACCAGATCCACCAAAAACAGCGTGGTTCCAATGTTGTCCATCCGAGAATATTTCTTCATGATCATGGCAATGATATCCGTTCCCCCGCCGGAAGCGCCAATATTAAATAAGATTGCCGAACTAAACGACGGAAGGGCAATGGCAAATAGAAGTTCCAACATCGGCTCATTTGTCAGAGGCTGATTCATGGGCCAAACCTTTTCCAACACACTAAGACCCACTGACATCAGTATGCTCACATAAACGGTCTTCTCTCCGAAGCCCCGTCCCAGGAACATAAATCCCAATACCAACAATGCCATATTCAGTACAAAGTTTACTGTACCTGCACTTAATGGAGTCACCGCACTGACAACAACCGCAATACCCGTCACCCCTCCAAAGGAGAAATGATTCGGGAACTTGAATACATGTATCCCTACAACCATGATCAACGTGGCAACTGTCAGAACCACATATTCCAGAGCCTTATTCATAAACCATTTCCGGTTCAGACGCTTCATGAGACTCTCCCTTTCCATAATACCCTCCCGGTTTATCCTTTGTCACAAAAATTACTTTGGGCAGTCAGAAATTTCTCCCCCTGGCCGCCCGGACTATACGTTTTACCGGAAACCAGTATAGCACAACAAGAAAAATTTTTCCACTATATCCTATCAGTTTCCGAAACTTTGATTTCCCGTAAACGGAGCCAGCTCAAGACGGACAAAATACCCCTGCTCATGATCGCATGCCGGACAACGGGCAGGCGCCTCTTTCCCGTCAAACACAAAACCACAGTTCAAGCACATCCAAGAAGTTTCCACGTTAGATACAAATAAGCGGTTTTCTTTCAACAATCGGGCAAACATCCCCAAACGATCCCCATGGATTTTTTCTACCTGGCCGATCAGCTGAAAGGAATTGGCAACTTGAAGGAAGCCTTCCTGCTTTGCCGTATTTTCAAAATTTTTGTATACATCATCATGCTCCTGGTACTCATTATGCTGTGCCATTTCCAAAAGTCTGGCTACCTCCGGACTGATATCCACCGGGTAAGAGCCCTCTATACTGATATTCTCTCCCGCCATTTCCTTTAAATGATTATAGAATACCTCCGCATGGGCCCTCTCCTGGTCTGCCGTAAACGTAAGTACCTGTTCAATCACATACAGACCGCCCTGACGAGCCTGGCGGGCCGCAATGGTGTAGCGGTTTCTGGCCTGGCTTTCTCCTGCAAACGCCCGCATCAAATTTTTCATTGTCTCACTCTGCTTAAACTCAACTGCCATTTTACATACCTCTCTTTTCTATTTTCTGGTACTCCTATTGTGTGTAAAAATTTTCCTTTTATACACCAGCAAGCACCTGTCGGCATACCTTAAAGAAAAAAGAGGTTCTTATGAATTTAGAAACGATTACTTCCTGCACAGGAACCGTGCAGACTGTTATGCCCTCCCCCAGCATCTGCGGAGCCTACAGCGTTACTTTAGCAGCAGGGGAAGATTCTGTATGCATTCATCTTACCCCGCAAACCTATGTTGTAGACTGCGTTTTGCTTCGCCCTGGAATGCATCTCACCGCTTTTCATACCCCAGACCTTTTGCCTTCCCCGCAGCCTTCCGCCTATCCTGCTTTCCTGGTGGCTCAATCCGGTGTCAAAGAACAAGTCGTCCTCAATTATTTTGACCAAACATTAACCGCCCAAGACGACAGCCTTCGACTGAATATTTCTTCCCAAACAGATATCCAAACCTTCAATGGACAGCGTTTTACCTGCCATCCTGGCAACCGTGTCCTGCTGGTTTTTTACAGTATTACTACCAGAAGCCTTCCGCCCCAGACGTCACCCCGAAGAATTATTGTACTCTAGCAGGCTTTCTTTTCTTCTCCTGACGCTCAAATCCATGGAGCCAATTCCCACGGAAGAAATAGAGCAAGAAGATAACGGAACTTAACGCCCAGGTCAAGGGATACGCCCAGAATACTGTTTCAATCTGAGGAACCAGCCGCACCGCGATCGTAATATACGATATACGAACTCCACACCAACAAGCCATCATTACCAGCATAGGAACCACCGCCCGTCCGGCTCCCCGGAAAATTCCGGCAAGACAATGGGAGAAAGCCAGCAGGAAAAAGAACAGGGAGCATATCCTTGCCCGGCTTACGCCAAAGGCAATTACTTGAGGGTCATCATTAAACGCCCCTATCAGCTGGGGAGCGAACACATGACATCCAATGCCCACCAGCTCCGCCACAAGAATGGAGCAGAGGATTCCAAACCTTGCGCCCTTTTTGACCCTGTCGTACTGCTTTGCCCCTAGATTTTGACTGATAAACGTGGTTAATGCCAATGCAAAACAAGTAATCGGTAAAAACCCGAATCCCTCTATTTTAGAATAAGCGCCGCAGCCCGCCATAGCGTCTTTCCCAAACACATTAATATTAGCCTGTACCACTACATTTGCCAGGGCAGTAATGGAATTTTGGACGCCGGAAGGAAGCCCATTGGATATAATCTGTTTTAACATTTCCCCATGAAACCGGACTTTCGCGGGAACAATCCGATATTCTTCCTTCTCCCGTAAGAGACGGCAAAAGCAAAGGGCTGCGCTTGCAAACTGGGAAATCACCGTTGCGGCTGCCGCTGCTCCCACTCCCATCCCCAATCCCGCAATCAGAAGAAGATCCAGAACCACGTTTAAAATAGAAGAAAAAATCAAATACCATAGCGGATGCTTGCTGTCACCAACCGCCCTCAGGATTCCCACACACACATTATACATTACGAATCCCAAAGAACCGGCGAAGTAAACACGAAAATATAAAACAGAATCTCCCAGCACATCCTCAGGCGTCCCCATCAGGCGCAAGATAAAGGGTGTAAACACCATACCAATCACAGTGAGCAATATCCCTGCCGCCACTCCAAAGGCTGCCATGGTATGAACTGCCCGGGCTACTTCTTCCTTTTTTCTTGCGCCATAGTAACGGGCAATCACAACCCCGGCCCCCATTGCTACTCCATTGAAAAACCCTACCATCAAAAAAATCAAATTACCTGAAGAGCTGACAGCCGCCAGAGCATTACTTCCCACAAAGTTTCCTACAATCATGGAATCTGCCGTATTATACAACTGCTGAAACAAATTCCCCAGGAAAATGGGAATGGCAAATGCAATCAGCCGTTTCCAGATCGGCCCCTCCGTCAACAGGACTGCCGAAGATTTTTTATCCACCTTTTCTTCCCCCTTTTCTTCATCCACTGTTTCCCGTAGGGAAAGCCCCGAAAAACCATTGATCTTTCGAGGCCCCTATCTTTTTATTTTTTAATTCTACAAGCAATGAAACAACTCTTTCCTTACTATGGCATACAAGATTGCCCTGCATGGCGAATTCCTGTATACTTGGCAATATCACGGTCCGTCGTAATCAAGTTATCTACAGACAATCCATGGACAGAATGATTCCCTGTCACTCTTGCAAACATCTTTAACTCTCTTGTGGAAACCTGTAAAAAGTTCGATACCCTTTGTGCCGCTGCATCTATATGCAGTCTTTTGCGTAAATCAGGATCCTGCGTGGCAATACCAACCGGGCAGTTCCCGCTCCCACAGATTCGGTATTGCTGGCAAGCCGCCGCTATCAATCCCGCGCTGGCGACAGCAACGGCATCCGCTCCCATGGCGAGGGCCTTCGCAAAATCAGACGATACCCTTAATCCTCCGGTAATCACAAGGGCGATATCGGAATGAACACTGTCCAAATATTTTCTTGCACGGGCAAGTGCATATATGGCAGGAACCGATGTTGCCTCTCTAAGGAACAATGGACTGGAACCTGTAGCGCCGCCCCGCCCGTCTAAGGTAATAAAATCCGGTTCTGCAAATACACAGTATTCCAAATCCTTTTCTATATTGCCTGCTGCAATCTTAATTCCGATGGGGCGCCCCTTGGAACGTTCCCGCAGCATCGTTACCATATTCCGTAAATCTTCTTTGGAATTCAGTTCCGGGAATTTACTGGGACTTTGGATATCTTCCCCCTGCTTTTTCCCACGAATTTCTGCAATTTCCGCCGTTACTTTTTCTCCAGGCAGATGTCCGCCCATACCCGGCTTTGTTCCCTGGCCGATTTTGATCTCAATAGCGTCAGAATTCCTCAGATTTTCATCTGTTACACTGTATTTGTTGGGAATATACTCAAATATGTACTTATACGCCGCCTCTTTTTCTTCCGGAAGAATTCCGCCTTCTCCGCTGCACATGGCCGTTTTAGCCAGGGCAGATCCTTTGGCCAGGGCAACCTTTACCTCTTTTGACAGAGCGCCGAAGGACATATGGGAAATATATACCGGACTTTCTAAAACCATCGGCTGTTTGGCATGTTTTCCGATTACCGTCTTTGTATCTACCTCTTCTCCTTCCTCCAGAGGAGGCGGATTTAACTGTGCGCCCAGCAGTAATATATCGTCCCAGCCCGGCATCATCATCTTTGTGCCCATAGCTCCGCCGATGGATTTTCCTGTAACAGACATTTCATGTATCTCAGCCATATAGCGGGCGGAAGCGTCTGTTCTGGCTGTCGCGCTGTCATAAGCCAGTTCGCCGCCATAGGATTCAAAAGCTGCGGTCCTTACGGTTTCTTCTTGTATTTCAAAATTAGAAGCCGACTGTTTACAGATGGGGCAGACCTTCACTTGGGAAAAAGGAATTCCTTCCTTCTCTTCATCATAGATTGCTCCACAGATTTTGCATTTATAAATTGCCATAGACCATACCTCCTCAAAATCAATGCTTACTAATAACATACTTTTATTGCTCATTGTTGTCAAGGAAGTTTCTGAAAAATTCGACTAACAATTCGAAAAAGATACAAAAAATTTTAGGCATACCTTTCCCTTGACTTTCCCATATTCCTTCGCTATAATGACTTCATTCATTGGAGGGAAATCACACAGATGAAGCAAAAAATTGATTTTACCCAAGGTTCCATCCTTGGGCCGTTGATGAAATTCACCCTGCCGATTATAGCGGCACTGATTCTGCAGGCATTGTACGGAGCAGTGGATCTGCTGGTGGTGGGACAATTTGCCTCGCCGGGAGCTGTGTCCGCCGTAGCTACCGGAAGCCAGGTACTTCATACATTGACGCTTTTAATTACCGGACTTGCAATGGGTATCACTGTCCTGATTGGGCAGCAGATCGGGCAAAAAAATTCCCAGGATGTGGGACATACCGTGGGAACCGGAATCATATTATTTACCATAGTTTCTATTCTGATCACTGCCGTTATGATGTTTGCCACACCTGCCTTTGTCCGCTTGCTGCAGGCTCCCAAAGAAGCCTTCGCTGACACGGTATCTTATGTCATGATCTGCTCCGGGGGGATTCTGTTTATTGCAGCTTATAACATCCTTGGGAGTATTTTTCGTGGAATCGGAGATTCCAAAACACCTTTTATTGCAGTCCTGATTGCCTGCATCGGAAATGTGATTCTGGATCTGGTGTTTGTGGCCGGCCTTCATTTGAGCGCTGCCGGAGCCGCTCTGGCAACCGTACTGGCTCAGGCTTTCAGCGTAATCCTGTCCCTGATCCTGATTCGCAGACGAGGTCTGCCCTTTCCTTTTTCCAGGGAACACTTAAAACTGGACAAAGCACTGGCCGGGCGGATTCTGCGCCTGGGCTTTCCCTGTGCGCTTCAGGATGTTCTGGTAAGCATATCCTTTCTGGCGATTATGGCCATCGTCAACAGCCTGGGGGTAATTCCCTCTGCCGGAGTCGGTGTGGCAGAAAAGCTCTGCGTCTTTATTATGCTGGTGCCCTCCGCCTATATGCAGTCCATTTCCGCTTATGTGGCGCAGAATATCGGCGCTGGACAGCCTCACCGAGCCAAGCGGGGGATGCTTTATGGCATGGCTACCTCTTTTGCTTTCGGGATTCTGCTGGGATATCTCTCCTTTTTCCATGGAGAACTGCTGGCCCGGATTTTTTCCCAGGATACCCAGGTGGTCGCCGCCGCTGCCCAATATTTGAAAGGCTACTCCATCGATACGCTGCTGACAGCTTTCCTATTCTGTTTTATGGGATATTTCAACGGCTGCGGCAAAACCGGATTTGTAATGATTGAAGGGATTATCGGGGCGTTCGGGGTAAGGATCCCTGTCTCCTATTTTTTCAGCAAGGCGGCTGAAGTCTCCTTGTTTCATGTTAGTCTGGCAACTCCCAGTTCTACGATTGTACAGATCATACTGTGCAGCGTTTATTTTTTGGCATGTGAAAAGAGACGGAAGAAAGAGGACTCTATTTCATATTCACATAATACCCAATAACCGCAAATACCATGGCTCCTATAACGCCAGAAGCCGTTGCGTGAACTGTCCAAACCCACCGTGAGGATACGCTTATAATCCCGATACAAACACTAAAAGTAATACACTGCCAATGAGTCTTAGCATGAAAGCCGCCAATATGATTGCGCAACGCCGTAAAGCTGCTCAACCAAAACAAAATTTCAGGAACACAGTGGCATACAAATGCCCAAAGAAACAGGAGAGAATCACACAAAACCAAATTTATAAAACATTCTGCCCCATAGACATAAATTTCTTTCTTCTCATTGGGAAGGCCATAGGTAATTAGAAAACTTCCGATTGCTTCAGCTGCTTGGTGAATCACTATGGCCATCCCCTTCCAATGTCAAATGACGTAAAAATGCGTTTCTTATATTTTCCAAATATGTTACGCTCACCGGAAGCTGCTCCCGGTTTGTAAGGAATATCTCTTTCCCCTGCAGTTTCATCACATGATACATATTCACCATAATCGTCCGATGGCACTGGATAAATTGCTTTGGCAGACGCTTTCGGATGCTTTTAAAAGGTTCTGCCTGTTTATAGGTTCTGTCTGCTGTAACAATATCTGTGGAATGATTACTGCTGGAAAAATATAATATACTGCGAAAAGGAATTTGCGCCATTTCATTTCTATATCGATAGGTAAAATATTCCACCTGCATCTTCTCCTTGAGATAGTTCATGCATAGAGCCAGCTTTTCATATTCTACAGGCTTCAATAGATAATTCAATGCTTGTACTTCATATCCCTCAAATACATATTCACGGAAAGCCGTTAAAAATATCAGGTCATTCTGGTATCCCCTCTCGCGAAGCATCCGCGCCGTCTCCATGCCGTTCATAGCTTCCAACTGGATATCCAGAAAAATCACATGATAATTCCACTCCTCCTTTTCCATCAATTCCTCGCCCGAGGTGTAACTGTCAATGAAAAGAGCATGCTGATTCTCTCTTTCCCATCTTTGTAACATATGGATCAACATTTCCCTGTGCTGCTTTTCATCTTCCAAAATACATAATTTCATATTTTGCATTTCCTCCATTTTCCCACACGCTCTGGCAATTATATTTCTGCAAGCGCCTGCCTGTCTCTCAATGGCAGCATAATGGAAACTTCAAAACGGTCGTTTTGAGGATTTATTTTGCAAAAACCTCCTGCACCGTTTATCAGCGTCTCCACCCGCTTCAGTCCCAGCCCATGCCCCTGTTCCTCTTTCGTGCTGAGAAATTCTCCCTTAGAGCCATATGTATACTTTCCTCTGCTGCTGTTTTCCACCGTTATAAATAACGTTGATTTTACCGTCTTCATGGACAAGCGTACAAACGCCTCCTTGGTAGCCACACTGGCCTCCATAGCATTGTTCAGTAAATTCCCCACTACAGATGAAAACTCCACAGGGTTTAAAGGCATACTTGCATGTTTGGGCAAATATAATTCACATTCAAACGCAATCCCGGCTTCCTTTGCCTCTTGCCTTTTTACCGCCAGTATAGCGTCTACCGCTGGGTTTCCGGTATACATTCCCTGGGTATCTGTGTGAATCATAGTGATTAACTGTGAAAGATACTCTTTGCATTCTGTGATCTGCTGCATTCCTACTAACTGCTGTATTGTCTGGAGGTGATTCACATGATCGTGTTTCCAAGCCCGTAATGTTTTATTTGAAGAATCCAGGAGTTCAAATTGGGCTTTTTCCAACTTTCTTTGCTCCTTTATTCTCTGCAGGGCTAAATTCTTTTTGTATAAATTTCCGACGATTGCGATTAATACAAATATAAATAGCAAAATAAATAAAAAGGAAAAACCTACTAAATATAAAGAAAACAATGCCTGTTTATCAATATTCACACTGCTATCTTCTAATTTTACAATATAAAAAATCAAAGTATCTGTAACAACAATTCCCGTAATAACAAGTGTTAAAAATAGTATCATAATGGGAATAGGAAACAGCAAGGAGTGTCCCTTGATATGTACAATAAAAAATGCAAAAATAGCAGACAGCAATAAATATAGAAACGCTGTCCCATAACGGACATATGATACCTCATATATCATATCCAAATGACTTTCTGCCATATATGTTATGAGAAGTATGCTTATTTTTTCTGAAATAATAGATATCACACTCATGGAGCAGCCCCAAAAAACTTTTTCAGACAAAGAATTCTTTGTAAATACTATTGTCATTATTACCTCAGAAAGTAAAATAATAAAAATAGAAGCAGTAATACTTCCTACAAAAAGATTACAAGTTGTGATCACTATAAAATCTCCCAAAATACATAAATACTTTCTAATTCCACAATATCTCATGCTTAGGCAATGAGATATTATATAATAAAAAAGCATCCCCTCCGTAAAGTTAATCAACAATTCCATCAAATTACTTAACATTCTAATACTCCTCTCAATCTACATCTTTCTTTTGAAAAAATAAACCGCCTTTGTGATTCATCATTACTTTTTCTTAATAATTATATCATACTAATTACATTAATAAAAGATTCACGCCGATAAATGTCATTTTCTCGCTGTTTATATTGACGAAACATAAAACTTCTGGTATATAAAAGCTATCACATGTGAAATTTTTATTCAGGAGGTAAAAAATGAAGCAACTTAGCCTATGCTTTTCCAAAGCTATCATTCATGGCTTGGACATCTTTCTTACCACCATAGCCGTATATTTTTCAAATATGCAGTGCCGCGGACACACATATGAACCCAAAGTACCAAAAGCACTACTAAAATAGTATTGCTAAAACCTACAATTTCTTAATTGAACCAACAGAATACCCAGTTGCTATTCAACTAAGATTCCAAAGAGAGGATGAAGTAAATGAACAAAATAGGTAAAAAATTAAAAGGCGCCATCGCACTGTCTGCTGCGGCTATTACTTTAATATCAGCCATACCAGTTCATGCTGCAAATACAAGCGACACCCGGCTTCCCAGCTTTTTTATAAGTTATGATCTGTCTGCAACCACAGAGTTGCGGGCAAAAGAGGATAAAAGTGCTCATTACGTGAATAATACAGGAGCTAAAATCCGCGTTCGCTCCCTGACTGTGGGCGGGGCCAATCTTACTTTAAACGGATACGGCGACGTTCCAGCAGGAGAAAAACGCAGGGTTCGCAATACCATCAAAGAATCCGGTTTCAATAACTGTAAATTAAGTATTACAACCCCCGATCCCGGCACATCCATACGTCTGTTTGGCTGGTGGAGTCCCGATTGTGCAGGAAATTATAAATATGCTGAACATCAGTAAAAACATTGATCGGGCATGAAACAACCATGCCCGGTCCCCCAAAAGAAAGGAAACTAACATGTTACATCGAAAAAAAACATACGCCCTGAGAGCCATCGTCTTATGCACACTCTTTCTTCTTACTGCCTGCGGCTCCAAAACCCCAAAAAATATTCCTGACAATCTGCCAGACATTTCCTCAGAGCCTCAAGACAGCGCTGACAAGAATCAGCCGTCTTCTCCGGATAATCAAGAGCCCTCACAGGAAAGCCAAGAGCCTTCCCAGGAAAGCCAGGAACTTTCCCAGGAAGAATTAGAGATTCTGGCACAATCCGTACCCACCGCTGCAAAAGACGAAGTAAAAAACAACGGCAGCTTGTATGCTCTGGGCTCTCCTGTTCCCACTGTCTACTGGATCTCCGACACAGAATATCAAACCGGCAGTGAATATACCATACAAGACGCCGCTATTTTTGAGAGCTGTGAAGCGGCGGACATTGATCCGGACCAGACATATGCTTCAGACCTCTATGACGTTGCCACCGGCGTACCAAGTGTCCGGCCTCTGGCGGACGGCCCCCTCTTAAAATGCAATCTGAATATCAAGAATATCAGCTACGAACCTACCGAAACGCAAAGTATAAATGACATTTACTTGGTCTACTGGGAACCGGAAACAAACAAAGTAAAGCTTATTTCACATCCCGCTTATTTCTCCTCTTCTACCGGAATTGATGAAATGGGATGGGGTTATTGTGACTATGAACTGGAAAAAGGCGGCTCTTTCGATACAACAATTGCGTTCCCTGTGGACATGGAACAGTGTGAAAAAGAAAACCTGTACCTGTGCATGGATTTTCACTGCGAACAGGAGCTTTGGAAATTTGTAGATCTTGGACTGTAATCTTCTGGCAATAGGAGCAAAATTATGCGTAACATCTTAAAAATGGAAGTAAAAAAGGCCCTCGGCAACAAATATTTTATCATTTCCCTTTTCATTGGATGCAGCCTTTCCATGCTATGCCTCATTTACAACGCCGGAGTTTATCAGGACTATCTGCAACTGGAACATTACGTTTTACAGGAAGCGGATTATATGATAAATCCCTACCATGCCGTATTTACCTTGTTTAACCACTGGATTGGCGGAGAGGGATACTCCCTTGGCTCCTCCCTGTTCTTTTTCATTTTTCCGCTGCTGACAGCCCTCCCTTACGGCTGGTCCTATTGTGAAGAAAAGAGGAATGGATATGCCCGAATGACCGTGGTGCTGGCGGGAAAAAAAGCTTATTTCCTGTCAAAATACATTGCCGTCTTCTTTTCCGGGGCTCTGGCAATGACGATTCCTTTGATATTCAGCCTGCTTAGTACCGCAATGTTTTTTCCTGCCGTAACCCCTGTGGTACTTTACGACGTCCACTACAGTGTATTTTACCAATCCCTGATGTCCTCCCTATACTACACCATGCCCTTCTTATATGTATTCCTGTATCTTGTCATTGATTTTTTATTCGGCGGAATATTAGGCTGCATCAGCCTTGCCGCCTGTGCATTTATAAAATATAAGGTGATAAATGTGATTGTCCCCATGCTTTTATGTCTGGGCATTCAATGGGGAGGGCGATTTTTATATGTATCTACCGATAAGGCTTACAAGGAAATATCTCCTCTGCTCTTTTTGCGGGGAGCCCAAACCTCCCACAAAGCATCCTGGGACGTTATTCTGGGGGAATTTGTGTTGTTCCTTATCATAACCCTTACCGTGACAATGATATGGGAGAGAAAACATGAGATTTACTAAAATTCTGCGCTGGGATTTGGAAAACGGCCTATGGAAAAATAAAATGATCACCCTGGCGCCCTTTTTCATGATCCTTGTCATGTTCGCTGACTTTTGGAACCGGGTATGCGCCTATGACAGAGCGGGGATATTTCCCAAAAGCTCTGTTTCCTTCGGAGACTTTTGGATATATCTTTACGGCGGAATGAAAGTATATCGTCCCCAGGATGGAACCGTATTTTTGTTTCCGGTGATCTGGATCCTGCTGTTGGCTATGCCCGCCTTTTTGACGCTTCACTACCCCTTCCGGGATATGCTAGACATTGGCCCCCAAATTTTGTGCCGTTCGGGCTCCCGGAAAAACTGGTGGCTTTCCAAATGTTTCTGGAACCTATGCTGCACCACATGTTTTTATTTGATCGTGCTGCTTACGGCTCTTTTCCTGTGTATCCTGTGGAAACGTCCTCTTACAGCCGATTTACACCCAAGAGTCATCCAGATACTGTTCCAATTGACAGACCAGCCCACAGAGGTCTCCCCCCTGCTGCCATGGTATACGTTTTTACTTCCATTACTGATTTCCCTGGCGCTGAATATGCTGCAGATGACCTTGTCCCTGTTTCTGAAACCCTTATTCGGCTTTCTTTGCACCTCTGTCATCCTGATTTGCTCTGCATATGCCATGCATCCGGCCCTGCTGGGGAATTATGGTATGCTGCTGCGCCACAGCTGGTTTATAAAAGAAGGCGTATCTTACAGACTTGGCATTGCCCTGGCGTTATGTTTCATTTTTATTTCTATGATTGTGGGGCTGATCCGGTTTCAATCCCACGATATCACAAACGGAGTGTATGAACTATGACTTATATCAAAGCAGAACACATTACGAAGATCATTCGGCATCAAAAAGTGCTGAACGATCTTTCCTTCACTATGGAATCCGGCAACATATACGGCCTTTGCGGCATCAATGGTTCCGGAAAAACGATGTTGATGCGGGCTCTCCTGGGATTGATCCACCCTACGAGTGGAACCATATCCATTGACGGCGCTGTTCTTGGAAAAGATATAGAATTTCCCAAAAGCGTAGGATTTCTCCTGGAAAATCCTGCATTTTTGGACCGATACAGCGGATTTCAGAACTTGATGCTCTTAGCAAGAATCCGGGAAATTGCCTCAAAAGAAACCGTAACAAATTGGCTGGAACAAGTAGGGCTTTCTGATGCCGGAAAAAAGAAATACAAGAAATATTCCCTGGGTATGAAGCAGCGGCTGGGAATTGCAGCAGCCCTGATGGAGCAGCCTGACATTATTATTTTAGACGAACCCACCAACGCTTTAGACGCTTCCGGTGTTGCTCTCGTTATGGATTTGGTAAAAAAAGAAAAGGAACGGGGAGCCCTGGTAATCCTCTCTTGCCATGACGCTGATTTTTTAAAGAAAACCGCAGATGAAATTCTGGAGATGGCAGCAGGTGAATTTACAAAAATATCCCCAAACAGCAAGGAGGAGCCAAAATGAAAAAAGCATTGACCGTATGTGCCTTGTTTCTGATCCTCCTGCTTTTTGCCCTGCGCATTTATGGGATAAACCATGAGATGGGCCTTGGGGAAACTTTAGAATATTCCATGAACGAAGTCGTTCCTCTGGAAAACGACTTTAACCATAATTCTGAGGAAGCTGCCCCGGGCTATAGCGTCCAGGTATTGGGGTGTGAATGGATGGAGGTCTCCGACTTTATAGAAAAATACCAGGTCAACAGCGACCTGGTCAGCGACTCTACCTCTTATTATATATTGGTAACACTTTCCTGTAAAAACGCAGACAATCAACAGGGCACAGACGCAGGGATTTCCCTGTTCGGTTTCCCCCTGGTGGGAATCAACTATCTCACAGAATTTGATGAATCTTCCTTCCTTGCGCTGAATCCAAATATGCCAGGAGAACAATTCGCCCTGTATCCTGGAACTGATATGGAAATGACGTTGGCTTATCCCATCAACGTAATGAACAAAACGGAGTTTCAAAAGCTTCTCCGCTCCAAAATCTGGTTAAACCTGACGGAATACCCCAACCGGAAAATTGTGCGGCTGGAAATCTCCTGAGTACAAATGGACAAGCCCTTTACTGCCACTGGCTCCCCATCCAAAAAGGAGCCAGAAATTTTTATGCGAAACGCTGCCTTATATCACATTCTCCGGGCGTCTCCTGCTGATTTTTTCCAAATAAGGAAGCTCCCGTTTCAAGTCCTTCCGTACGCTGATATGCCAAAAATATTCTCCCAAAAACAACAGCTTATGTAGTCTGTCCTCATGGATCAGGGCATGTACTAACCTGGGAAACGAATAAATTTTTTTACTGGCCTTGATATTCTCCACCTGCAATTCATAAGGAGTCATGGATTTGGGCCAATGAACTGCGTTTCCATTGTATTTGTCCCAGTTTTTATGAAGCAGCCGCTCCTTATCGGCCTCATATACCGGCGTCCCCGGGACAAAATACATGCATTGAATCAAAGCGCCCTGAATCCCCTGCTCTATGACAAAATCAGCCAGGCGCTCTCCCACTCCCACGGTATGGCTGTCCGCCCCCAAAATAAACAGTCCCCGGACGGAGAGACCGTGGCGTTTGATATTCTGAATTGCTGTAATGATATCACGTTTCGTACTTTTTTTGTGATATTGTTGAAACGCATCATCATCTATAAACTCTATCCCCATGGCAATCTCTGCAAATCCAGCCCGTTTCAGCAGGCAAAGCATCTCATCATCCAGCCCCACCTCCCATCTGGCCTGTACCGTAAAGCAGTAATGAATATTGCTGTCAATGATCTTTTGAAGCACCGCCATGGCCCACTTTCGGTCTGCAAAAAAATTGTCGTCTGTAATCCACAATGCCTTCAGCAGACGATGATGTCCTCTCTCCTGAAATGCAATGGTCCGGCGGATATCCTCCACCACATATTCCGGCGTCCTGGTTCGGACACGTCTTCCAAAATGGCGTACCAAGGCGCAATAATCGCAATCATGGGGACATCCTCGGGAAGCATGAACCTGCCCCCACAAGGTATTATGCCCTGCCATTTTTTGATACCGGTAAACAAGATTCTTATTGGGGATCGTCTCAAACGTTTCCGGGGGCTTTCGTTCCCCCGTATGAACCAGCCTGCCGTTTTTCAGATAAGCAACCCCTGGGAAATCCGGAACCTTCTTTTTCTGAACAGCCCGAACCATATCCAGGATAGATTCATCCCCTTCTCCCAGAAGCACATAGTCGCAATACCGCGCCGCCTCAGGATAATTCATGGAAGCATGAAGCCCGCCCATCACAACCACAGCCTTACTGTGCTTCTTAAAATACCGGGCCAGCGCATAGCCCCGCCTGGCCTGAAAGGTGAATATCCCAATAAAAATAAGATCTGCATCCAGGATGTCTTTCATTACCAGCCGTGAAATGGACTCACTGTACATCCGTGTATCAGGAACTTTCTTCTGCACGATCGTAGCCAGCGTATTCAATCCCACAGACGGAGTCCTGATATAACGGTCATAGACAAAATAATTTAAAATGGAAGGCTGATAAGGCCTGTTCCCAGGTTCCACAAATCTGATCTTCATACAATGCGCTTCCTTTCTTTCATCACAAAATCTATCTGGCACCTTCATGTAAAATCTCTTTTACCTGCCAAAGATGATCAATCTCATAATCCGGTTTTATTTCCGCCTGCTGGATACGATGCCCTGGATTATACCAGCAGCACAAAATCCCCGCCTGCTTTCCTCCCAGCATATCGCTGGTAAGGGAATCCCCCACGATCAAAACCTCTTTCGTTCCATAACATCCGATCCTATTCCAAACATATGTAAAAAATGCCGGATCCGGCTTCTCTGCACCAATTTCATCTGAGATAAAAGCCCCGTCAAGTATTTCATTTAAACCAGAATTCTCCAGCTTTCTTTTTTGGGCCGTTTTAGTTCCGTTTGTAACAGCATACTGCTTTACCTGACCCTTCAGTTCTTGTACCAGTTGATCTGCATGATCCTGGAAATAAACCGTATCCCCCAGCCTGATTTGGTATTCCAAATTGAACGCAGATACCTGTCCAGTCTCCAACCCTTCTTTTTCAAAAAACTCCCGGAACCGCCCTTCCAATACTTCTTTTTTGCTCAGTTCACCCCTTTCGAGCCGCTCCCAATATCCCTGATTTATCACAGAATACCGGGCTATCATTTCATCGGTACATGCTCCCATTCCAAACAACTGGAAACATTTTTTCAGAGCATCATATTCTGCCCTGTTAAAATCCAGTAAGGTTCCGTCAATATCCCATAGAATTACTTTTATCATTTCTCCTCCTACCCCACCCGATAAATAGGAAGGTGGTCAAACTGTTATTTCAATTTGATTTCCCTCAATGCCTACAATACAGCTTTCATAATACCCATCGCCTGTTGTTCGTGGTCCACCTACCACCTCATAGCCCTCTGCTCTTAGCCTGCTTGTCAGCTGATCCACTTGCTCCCTGCTTCCAACAGAAAATGCTATGTGAACATATCCTGTCCTGTTTAGCGGTTTGCTGGAAAAACACCCTGTTTCGGCTCTGGTATGGAATAAGCATACCCAAAAGATAATGGCTGCATTTCCGATGGTGTAATCACAGCCAGGAATAAGACCTGCATATCACTCCTGGGGTTGTTATAGATATTGTTACTAATTTGCTTCTATTTGACAGCGTTTTACCCCGGCTTACACAAAATATAAAGCTAAATTTTTCGGAAAATCCTGGGTTTTAGAAGGTTATATACTCCTAGGTTTATGATATGATAAAGCTGTTGTCCTCCCAATACCTGGCAACAGGGGGAGGTGTTTACGTGGAAATTATTACTGCTTTTTTGGTCGCTGTCGCGGCTGGTGTAGCCTGCCACTACATCATCAAATGGCTTGACAATGACCGCAAGGACAACAAATAGCCTCGTGAGTGCTTTGCCACTATAAAAGTAAAGAAGAATCCCCCGACTGTGTTGGCGCACGGTTGGGGGATTCGGTTCTTTGTCCACATGGACTTATTACTGCTTTTGCCTATTGGCATTATAGCATATGCAAATCAAACTTGCAATATTCTTTTCAGAGATTTCAAGATTTTTCCCTCGGCTTCATTCACTAAACACGGGTTTGGCAGGGAAGGCTGCCACCAACCACCCCCATAATGATAAACAGGATAAATTAAATCTACTCATCACGGAATCATCCGGCGAATCAAATGTTGCTTCTGGCTTATGGACTGCTATCCCTTCCACAAATATTGCTATAGTCCCTGGGCTGTACATTTTGTACATCGAAGCAAATTTTGCATCCAACACCAATGGAAAAAGGGGAATATGTATACTTAATACGACTACAAATGTGCAGCATTCGGCGACCTTTGCCCAAGCCATAAGCGGTGACCATTATATGACAAGTACTTATTTTTTCCGGCTGGAAGCTGCAGCCAACATGGCAGTAAGAGTTTATCAGAATTCTGGAACTGCAATTAGAGTAAAAGGAAAACTGCGGATATTACGGATTTTTTAAACCTGATTATCTAAGTTTTATAAGCCTATACCTCCATATACAGTGGACTATGTACAACGGACTGGCAGGGAACCGATCCATGTGGTTACGCTCAAAGCTCCTCCGGAGGTCTGCTGAACAGCAAAATAAACTTTGGTATTAGCGGCAGTAGTCCTTGCAAGATAGACATTTTGTATCGCTATAACCTACATTAACACTGGTACCGGAACAAGTAAGGAGATTCATTTTGCTGTTTATTTCTGCTTCCGTATAATACCTGTTATCATGTGTGTGGCTATCTAAATCCGTGTTTAGTTAAAAAATTGAATAGCAAAGACCAAAAGCCAAGTGGGATTTCCTGCTTGGTATTTTGATTGGAGGTGATGTGATTGGAAATCAGGGATAGTCCATAAAGAGGATATAAAACTAAATATAGATGAGAAGGGTTGGTGTGAAAGATTTTTTGATCCAGACATATACAGTGGCATTGCCTGTTTTGCTTGGTTATATTGTATGGCTGTTAAAAAGGCAAAAAAAGGGGGGGATGCGAACAGCCGCTGGACTATGCTCCTGCTTAGGGTACAGCTTATAGAATACCATGACAGGTATATGTCCCTTGGGAGCATACCATCATACGCTTATGAGAATTTTTGTGAAATGTACGAGGCTTACCATGAACTGGGAGGGAATGGGATGGTTACCAAAATGTACGAAGAAATACAGGAATTGCATATTGGGAAAGGGAAGGTGGAAAGGAATGGGAAGTAAAAGAAATTACATAGATTTGGAAAACATGCGAATAGGAGGAAGAAAATGGATTTAAGATTTTTAACAGAATATTATATGCCCGTTGTAGTAGTGGCCTGCTTAATTGTCGGGTATTGCGTAAAGCATATCACCTGGCTTGAGAAGGTATCAAACCAGTATATCCCGGCCGTATTGGCCATTCTGTGGGCTGTTTTGGCTTGCGTGGCCAATTGCCAGCCTGGAAATTATCGTTTACGGGGCGTTTAGCGGCCTTGCAAGCACAGGGCTTCACCAGACATTTAAAAACATCATCCAAGGAGAAAGGGAGGAACAATAATATGACAATCAATAAAGAATATATCTCAAAAGAAAATACATACCCAGGCAAAAACAGCCCCAAATACATTGTCATCCACGAAACGGACAACTGGAACCAGGGGGCGGGCGCAAAACGCCACGCCTACGCCCAGGCTGCCGGCCATCTGTCCACATCTGTACACTACTATTCCGTTTCGGACGGCGTTTACCAGGCCGCGGACCACAAGGACGGCACTTATTCCGTAGGCCGGGAATACGGCGGGAACCATTCCGTTTCGGACGCCAACAACCGGAACACCATCAATATTGAGATTTGCGTAAACAGTGACGGGGATTACACAAAAGCGCGGGCAAATGCCATTGCCCTAGTAAAACAGTTGATCGCAGAAACCGGGATCCCTGCAGCCCGGGTAATCCGACACTACGATGCGAAAGGGAAATACTGTCCCAGGAACATGATGGACAACCCCTCCTTGTGGGAAGACTTTAAAGCCCAGATCGGGCAGAAGGACACGGAAAAAGAACCTGCAAAGCCCGTAGAGCCACAAAAAAAGAACAATGGTATCGTGTTGGAACCGGCTGGGAAAACGGCATCTGCCAAAACCAGACAGGGGCATACCACAATAAAGAGTATGCCATTGCAGACTGCAGGCCGGGGCAGAAGGTATTTGATGAAAACGGGAAGGTAATCTATGAAGAAAGTGAAAAAGGATCCGAGGCAGGAGTACCCTATAACCAAAAGCAATTTATTATGGATGTACAAAAAGCCACCGGCTCCAACCCGGATGGCTATGCGGGGGATGAAACGCTTAGAAACACCGTGACCATATCCCGGACGAAGAATAGCCGCCATGGGGCCGTAACGCCCCTGGAACGCCGCCTAAAAGCGTTGGGGTACTATCATGGGGATATAGAGGCAGACCATGGAAGAACCCCCTGCTTCGGCCCCGGAATGGAATCTGCGGCAAAAACATACCAAAAGGAGAATGACTGCATATCCGATGGTGAGATCACAGCCAGAAATAAGACCTGGAAATCACTCCTGGGGATGATATAAAATTTGTTACTAATTTGCTGATATTTGACAGTGCTTTACCCCTACTTACAAGAAATTTAAAGTTATATTTTTCAGAAAATCCAGAGGTTTAGAGGGTTGTATGTACTCATAGATTTATGATATGATAAAGCTGTTGTCCTACCGATACCTGGCAACGGGAGGAGGTGTTTGGATGGAAGATATCATTGCTTTTTTAGTCGCTGTTGCGGCTGGTGTAGCCTGCCACTACATCATCAAATGGTTAGATGGCGACCATAAGGACAACAAATAGCCTGGTGGGTGCTTTGCCACCGTAAAAAGAAAAGAAGAAGCCCCGGACTGTGCTGGAACACGGTTCGGGGTTTCGTTCTTTGTCCGGATGGACTTATCATTGCTTTTTGCCTATTGGCATTATAGCATATGCAAATCTGAAATGCAATATTCTTTGCAGGGATTTCAAGATATTTTCCCACGCTCTTTATCAATTAAACACGGGTTTAGCTGCTTTACATGGCTCCATTACAACAAAAACTATTAAAATTGATACAACCATAAGCGCAAATGGTGTTGTTACGTCATCAGTCACTTTGACAAAAGATATTCCAGGCTCTATTTGTTATGGCATGACACAACATAAAAATGGGAGTTCCAATCTCATCATAACAAAATTGCAAGTAAAATATACAAACGCTACAACTACGACAGTGTATTATAGTTTCAAAAACATATCCTCGTCACAAATCAGCACAACCGTAGAAATAGAGCTTATATTTTTCAAGCCTTTCTATCTTGAATAACTTATGTACAGCGAATCGGCATAACACCGATCCATGTAGAAGCATTCAAAGCTCCACCAGACGTCTGCTGTACGGCAAAATAGATTTTAGAATTAGCGGCAGCAGTTTTTAAAAGATATACATTTTGTATTGTTGTCATATTGCTGCTGTTTGCCGGTACATTTACGCCGGTTCCTGTATTGGAGGTTCCATCAGCTGTTGATGAAAATGTTCCTAATCTAAAACCCGTTCCGTTTTTGGAAAAATTTGTATCTGCTGTTAAGATGTAATATCCAGGTTTTGCAATCGTAATGGTAGTCATCACAGTCCTTGTATTATTCGCAACACTTTTTGTCACCCCATCTGTCGTATAACCTACATTAACACTGGCACCGGAACAAGTAAGGAGATTTATTTTACTGTTTATTTCTGCTTCCGTATAATACCTGTTATCATGTGTGTGGCTATCCAAACCCGTGTTTAATGAACTAATGGCTCCCGTCAAAGTACCTCCGCCAATACTGGCAATATTCGTAGTCCCCAGCATCTTATAAAGCCACCGGACATTCTTTGCCATTGTAGATAACTTATTCAAAAATATCTTATGCTTCTCCCCGGACGCCATCACCGCAACATCCGTCCATCCGGCAGGATTTGTTCCGTCACCGCTGGTATAAACAGCCGTATTTTCTGCCGAGTCCCCGTTCTTCTCCATCTTTCCATCCCAGACCTGTTTCTGCTCATCCGTCACAAATCTATGATTCTCATCCTGTGTCACCATATCCGCAGGGTGCGCAGCCGGATGGACATAATGATTCGCCTCCGGTTCAACTCCCAATTGCTCCGGCGTCACATGATGAGGATTATCCCTATCCCCTATATGAGTTTCCAACCATGATCTTACATCCATCACATCCCCAATGGTTGCTGTTCCGGCAGGATCCACCGTAATATGAATCGTTTCTCCATTATCCAGCTTAACCCTTAATTTCACTTGAATAGACGTTGTGATTCCCGTATGTTCCGGCATATAGGAAGCATTGGAACGTTCCGCCGCAACCGCAAATAGCAGCTCTTCCTGCCCCTCTGATTTTGCATAAAGCCCGATGGTTCTGAAAAAATATCCTTCCTGGACATTCTTATTATCAAATACAGTATCTAAGACGACCGTATCCCCGTTCTCCCGTTCTATCTTTCTCACAGCCTGGATTTGCCGGATATGTTGCAGCTCCTTAAGCGCTTCCAGCTCCTCTTCCTCATAACTATGATCTGCTACTCCTATTTGGGTGTATAGAATAGCTTCCCTGGACAAAAAACTGTCCTGCAAAAGCTTTTTTCCCTGTTCTGTTATAATCAGTTTTGAAAAATTCGCCATACTTTCTTCCCCCTTACGTTGATATTGTCATGCTCTCTGAAACAATAACGGCGCCAGAAATCCACACGTTTCCCTTCACATCAGCAAATGTCTCGTTATGAACAGAAGCTACAATATTGCACGGCAGCATACACGCTATCATGTTTTCCAGCTCAGCAACTTTCCCAAATTCCTCCAAGCTGGTTTCTAAGGTTAAGGTATAGCCCTGTTCAAAGTTGCCCGCCAATCGAACGTCTGTCTCTCCGCAAAGGGAAACCAGCCTTTTTAACAGCATTTTCATTGTATATGGGACAGCGTCGAGCCACCGGCTTTGCACTCGTTCTCTTCTGCTTTCCAGAGAATCTTCTTTTGATGGAAAAATATGCAGCATTTTTTCAAATCTTGATATTCCATAGGCATCCGCCGTGGCAATAAATTCATTTCTCAACACCTGGTCAGCGGCTTTCCATACAAGGTCAAATTCCGGATTTTCTGCTGCTAACGTATGTGGAAGCTCCTGATATTCCGCAAGATAAGGAGGAAGGTAAGAAATAAGATCCGTTTCTCTGATCATCCGCTTACACCTCCCAGTACCGGAATCTCAAACTCCGTCAAAATCAAATTGTTTTCTGCGCCGTTGATAAAAGTATCTTGAACATCGATTACCCCCGGAACCTGTAAAAGCCGGGTTTCAATCTGGCTTATTCTTACAATGAGATAGGAAGAATCCGCCCATTCCTTTCTGAGCTCCTCCAAATAACCGGATACGGCCTCTGAAAGAAAATCCTGCAGATTATCCCACCCATATCCCGGTTCAAAGGTAAGCGTACTCCTTACATAAACCTCTGTTTCCGCCGCACTCTTCACTTTTACTACATGACCAATAGGAGAAAGGCCGTATCCGTCTCCGGCATGTTCATCCGGATCAATGGCAGCTTGTACCGTCTCCACCAATGCATCGGAAGCCGCCCGAAATTCCGAATTGATAATCGTCAAAAGCACTGTCCCTCCGGTTGTCAGCTTCTTTTCTTTTGCTGCATAAAATACTGCATCCACCCAGGAGCGCACCTCTGACTCCCAACTGTCTTTCGTATTATGATACCAGGCCTCCACGGCTTCCTTTGGAATCATTTCGGTTGGTGAAAGATCATGGTTCCAAATCCTGGTTACCTTTGTTCTTCCCACTCCGGGAATTGCATTTGTTTTTTCCAAATAATCAGCCCTGTTTCCTCCGAATGCCCTCTCATCAAAAGACGCAAAATATCTCTTTCGAAGCTCCTCTGTCTCTTCTTCCTCCTCCCCGGGAATCAATAGCTCTGTCAATTCCGCCTTGCGCAAACCGTTGATATATTCCACAGGGACCATCGCTCCAAAGAACTGATTTCCTGCCCTTCCCGCCGTTTCGCATTCTACCTGATATTCCCCGTCAGAAATTTTCTCCGTTACGGTATAATTTAAGTCCCCGATATTGAACCGCCGTCCGGTAACGTCAATATTCTCCGGCGCAAATACGCCTCTTAAAACTGCTTTTGTGGCTTCCTGAGGATAAATTCCCCGTTCCTTGCACCGCAGGATCAAAAATGCTCTGGATGCGCTGTCTCCATATGCTTCTTTCAAAATGGAGTCAAGTTCCAGATATAAGATCTGAAGTTCAATCGCCGTAGGGGAATGGGTATCCCAAATCACCGAGCCTTCCCTCCTGTCGAATTTTTCCGGCACCCGGGCAAGCATACGATCACGGATTACTTCATAGGTAATCGTTTCATACATTAAAAATTCACCTCTCTTTCTGCCTGTACCTCCCCAAAATCGGTATGAGCTGTAAAAGCCACATGAACAACGCCCTTTCCTGGAAACTCAAACTTAAAATTATCAACACTTTGAATTCTGTCATCCCAAAGCAGCGCCTCCGTAATACGCCGTTTTAATTCCGGACATACATAAGTGACAGGTTCTCCGAATAAATCCAATAACTCTATTCCATAATTCCAACTATACATGATATATTGATAGCGTTCTGTCATGATCATTTTGTAAATCGCCTGCTTTACTGCCAAAAGCCCGTCCGTATACCCGCGAATCCGCCCCTCGCCAGGCTGCATCTGATACGTCAGGCTGGGCTGCTGTTTTATCTCAAAATCCTTATTTAAAAACCCTACTGTGGAAGGGATCATTTTTTACCTCCAATCCGGTCAACTACAATGAATTTCTGTCCTTCCTGCTGACGTATCAATATTACTTCATCCCCTACATTCAGGGCATTGTGCACCAGCAGTGTATTTTTTCCTGCGATATCATGGAAATGAAGCGGCTCCATTGCTGTTTTATCCTCCAGAACCCCTGTTTCTGTGATCCACTTAAGTTCTATGTCCAACTTATAATCCGTAACGTTCCTTGTGAGAATCAACTGCTCTTCCCCAAGGGTCATTTTTTGCTCTACCCTAATCTTTAAGGGCGCCATAGCAGTAACTTCCCCAAAATACACATTGACAGGTTTCATAGATTCCTGGGCATCCAAGGCAGCTCTTTTCATGGCTTCCACCAAGCCGTTTGCATCAGCCAACAAACTCACCTCCCTTAAGCGTCAAGTCCATCCAATGCTCTCCTTCTTTGTATGTATGACGGCAGCTCTCCACCAACATAAAGTTTGCCAGCTTCATATCTCCCAAGTCAAGATTCACGGCAATCATGCTTCCGGCCCTCACCCGGTTATCCCCTATTGCCTTTGTCAGCTTCAGGCTGCGGGTTTTCTTGTTATACAGCTTTAGAAGGGCGTCCACTTTTTCCTGGCCGTTTTCTCCTTTTTTTAGTGTATCAAAATACTGTAAGATCCCCCATTTATTCATGTTCCCGGAATCCTGGGCAATATAGATTTCCCGGATTCCAGTATTTTCATTATCATACGTCAGCTTGATCCTGTTGTATGTTTCATCATCAATAGAGGAAGTATAATCAAAATTTTCTCCTGTTCCCTCATCCACCATCAGGTAAGCTCCTTTCTTTCCTACCGCCATGGATGATAAATGCTTTAACGCCAGCTTTCCGAAGTCGTCATACAGAACGAACAATTTCCCGGTATTGGTCAAGGTTAGATCAAGGGCATTTTGCATCATTTCAAACAAAGACGTATTCTCTTCCACCCGTGATTCAATGACATAATTTGTCTGTTCCAACGTTCCCACATGCATTCCATAATCTTCTGCGATCATCTGCAAAAGCTGATCTGCTGTTTTATTCTCATATACGAGAGTATCTTTATTTTTTAAATATCGTAATTGATCATAAGCCGTAACAGAGATGATCTGATCCTTTCCTCTCTGTTGTTTGAATACAAACCCGAAAAATATGGGTTCTCCGTTTTCTGTCATCCTTACGGCGCTGCCCTCTGAAATATCCAGGACGTCATCCTTTAATATCTTAAAGGTCAGTTTTCCGGGTGTGCCTTTTCGTTCCGTTGACCACTCAATCCCTTCTTCCACCGCCGGCTTATATACTTTCTTTCCATCTTCATTTCCAATCAAAAGCTCCACTCCCAACAGACACACCCCCTTTTTAAATGGCTGGGATTGTCAGAACCTGCCCCGGATAAATCAAGTTGGGGTTCCCGCCAATCACATCCCTGTTGGCATTGTATATAACCGGGTATTTTGAACCGTCGCCATAGTACATTTTAGCAATCTTCCAGAGGCAGTCTCCCTTTACCACAGTATACGTCTGGGGCGGAGGCGGAGCATTGTCGGTATCCCGCGGCGTTTCATTGACCTTGGGCTTTTCTTCCCCAAAAGTTACGTCCACTTCCTTTGTTCCGTATTCCCTCCATTGCTTCAGTTGAATTTTTACAGTAAGATCAAACCCATTTTTAGCATCCTCTGTGATTTTATAATCCTCCATGGAAACTTTCATATTTGTGTCAAAGGAATGAAATCTTCCGGGATGCTTCCTGCAGACAATAAATTGAAACGGTTTCCTTTTCAGTTTCAGGGACTCAAAGTAGGAAAGATAATAAGCGGCATCCCGAAATCCTGATTTGTATACGGCAAAGGGATACTTTACTTGCGGAATCATACATTCAAATTCAATATCCGTAAGCCCCGCTTTTTTCAGGATATTTATTTCCCCCTGGTCGATCAAAGTGACCGTTTTATTATCATTGTTGATTTTAGTAGTAAGCTGGGATGGCGGAACCGGTAACAAACATTTTTTTAAATAAAAATCATACCCGCTTTTTGCCATCACTTATGCACCCCTTCCGTAGAAATATCAATGGCTTCATTGACTGCCTCGGTCATGCCTAAAATCACACCGTCCAAATCCATTTCTCTGCTGATATTATTATGATTTACCTGTTCGATGGTGATTTCAGCCGTGGTAAACCGATTGACGGCTTCCTGTTCTGCAATATCCCGAAGATACTTTAATTCCTCCCCGGTAATATCCATGGTATCGGCCATTGCTGCGGTATTTCCGGCAATATCCTCTACCCCGCCGCCAATTGTGCCCAGATTGCCCATTCCTCCGCCGTAGCTTCCGACGCCTCCGCCGGTTCCGCCATATCCTCCCGGCAGTTCATTCCCTCCAATATCGGTTCCGCCGTATCCTCCCGGCGGTTCACTGCCTCCAATGCCTGTCCCTGCGCCGGGATCCCCTGGTACATGACCGCCCAAGGGAGAGGCTGCACCGGAACCGCCAATGGAGCCATTGTTTCCAAAATTACCTAATGACTCGGCAACACCGTCTCCCCAGGAAGTGCCCTTCTGCCAAGCTTTTGACGCCCAATCATCCTCAAATGTATCAAAGGTTGAATTACCTGTATTAAAAACGCCCATAATGGAAATATAACCCTTCTTGTTTTGTTCCGCCGCCTGGGCTTTTGCTGCATAATTATTCGCTGCCTCTTGAATGCCGGAGTAATCAATATTCACAAAAGGCAAGTGATTCAGCTTTTCACATATCTTTGCAATCACCTCTAACGCCGTGGAAAGCAGGTTGTAAAACTTAGCCTGGACAGAACAGATGGCATTATGGAATGCAGCCCTCATATTAAATGCCAACGCTGCCAGGGCAGCACTAATCCCCAGGACGAGATTTGCAATGCTCAGTCCCAGATTTTTAAAAAACTGGAGCACCACGTTAATGCCTCCGGCAATCATTCCAAATCCAGAATTTGCAACGCCTGTCATTTCTGCAATCGCATTACATACCGTTAAAATAATGGAAATCAATGTAATGATCGCAAAAATAATCAACATCACAGGGCCTACGCTCATCAATGCCTGGGCTGCGGCAATCATTCCATATGCCAAAGCGCACAATATCTGCCATCCGTAAAAGATTGCCAAAGCAGTTGCGATTCCATAAATCACAGGACTGATCACGGACCAGTTACTTGCTATAAAACTCCCGACTGTCATGGCCAGATTAAAAATAGTAAGGATGAAATTTCCCAAAGTAGCCATTGCTGCCATTGCATTGCTTACAAGCGCCTGGAACCCTTCGCTGTTGATCATTCCATTCAATCCTTGAAGCACCGGCTGAAACGCCATTAATGAAGCATTCCCCATGGACTGGCAGATCTGTTCCCATGTCATGGGCATTTCTTGGAACTTTGCATTGATCTCATCTGCACTGGCAAAAACGGCCGCTTTGACATCGCTTGCCGATAGCTGACCCGCGGACGCCATTTCACGGATTTTCTCTGTAGGCAGACCCAGGTATTCAGAAATCGTCTGTATGAAATTCGGGGCCTGGGCTAAAATACCATTTAATTCTTCGCCGCACATAACCCCCGATCCAAACGCCTGGGCTAACTGCTGCATAGCTTCGGAAGCCTCCTGCGTCCCGGCTCCCGCGATAGACATCTCTTTTTGCATCAATCCCGCAAAAGCTACGATTTCTTCAGAACTTCCAAACACGCCGCCGGAGTTATTTCCCATCTCAATTACTGCATCCGTCATTCCGGGAGCAGACCCCCTGGATTCCTGAGCTGCGTCATATATCATGTTCCTAAGCTCCTGGGTGCTCTGCTGCCCGTCATTCATCAAGTCCAGCCGTGCCGTGGTTTTTGTAATATCATCGGAAATGCTCAATACCTTTTCTATATTTTCCAATGTAAGGTATTCCTTAACAACATGTTTCAGGCGGTCCGCCATAGCGTTTGCATGTTCCGCACCTGCCTGGATTTCCTGGTTTAATCTGGCCTGCTCATCCGCACTTTCTCGTATACTGTTCAAGGAGCTGCTTTCATTTTGGGCTTCCAGTTCAAAACGTTCGGTATGATTTGCCGTAAGTACTCCCATATTCCCAGAATGCTGCATCATAGATATGGACGCTCCGGGGGGATTCATTCCCATAATAGCATCATCCAGCCGCTGAACCGCCGTAGTTGTCTGATCTATGGAATCTCTTGTCCTGTCAATGGAAGCCGTGTCAATGGGAATACTGATCGCTTGATACAAATCCTGTATCGAAGCGATTCCAAAGCTCACGGAATTTTCCACTGAATACCGGATGTTCGTGGCCTGATTTTGCAGATCAATCGCTGCGCTCATACTCCCCATACAATCATCCTCCTTTCCTTCCTTTTTTTGCTTTACGCTTCATCTCTTTTTCCCGCTCTTTATCACTTTTAATTTTTACTTTAATAGCGGCAACTACAAACGCTTTTTCCTGTTCCTCCAGTTCCAGGAAAACAGAAGGCAGGATATGAAGTTTCAGAAGGGCATAGTAAGCAAAATTCGCTTCCCAATCCCCTCCTTCTATGAGTTTTTTGCTTCTTCTACCTTATCTTCAAAAGGAACGTCAAATCCCTGAAACTTCTGTACAAAAGCAGCCAGTTCGTTGTATTCTCCAGGGTCGTCAACCATAGCAAGAAGCAGATCTTCAGGAGTAGTTACTCCATAGGAATCTTGCAGCCCGGCATCATATAAGTCAGGTACTACTACGGAAGCAGCAATCATTTTCTGCATATATTTTCCGGATTGAACCTTTTGACGATACATATTCGGCTTTCCAGTGATGGGAATCTCCAAGGTGCACTCTTCCCGGAGGCTTTCATTCTCTTTGGATGTAATATGCCGAAATTCCCATTCCAGGGGCTTTCCATTTTCATCACATAAAGATTTCGTAGGCGCATGCATCTGATTCGTTTTCTCAATTTTATTTGCTTTCATAAATTTGCTGAAGTTAGACATTTTTCTCTCCTTATTCTTTTGCTCCCCCTGTATGGCTGTCATACAAGGGGGAGGTGCATATTAATTTGTCAAAAATCCCTGCAGATCCTTAAATTTTTCCGGTATCTTGAAATCCTCAAATGTGAAATCCATTTCTTCATCCAGATATTCTCCGTCAGCGTCGAATTTTGCCAAAACCCCGCCGTCAATGTTGCAGTCCACCAAAATTATGTCCTGCCGGCCTGCTGCTGAAGATTTATCTTCATTGGAGATCTGGATTTCAAAATAGGCGTCTTCACCGGAATTTTTATACTTCTCCATCATAATTCGGAAAATAGAAGTATTATAGTGGAACGTCGCGCTGCCTGTCCCTTTCCAGCCGGAAGCTTTGTTTCCTTTCCCTGTCTTCCCTAAAATAGGAACCTCTGTCTTATTTTTTTCAAATTTCGCCTCCAGGTTAATCGCCTGCATAAAATTATAGCGGCGCGCATCGATTGTAACATAGCATTCTGCCAAAGCTGCATATATCGTATCTTTCGCTTTCATTACAGCATTATCCATTTTATTTCACCCCTTTCTTACGCCACGGTAACAGTCATATACAGCCTGCTCATGGCATTCACAACAGTTACAAGATCCGTAACCACAACGGACTTCTTCGTATCGCCCCGCTCAACGGTTACATCAGCGTCCGAAAAGTCTTCAATGGCCCGCATTTCCTGAAGCTGCTCATGGTGCTTCACAATATCCGACCAAAGAGAAATCCGCCCAGCCGCATCATTAGGCACAACCCCTAAGTATTTCGTCCGGAAGAGTACTGCAATGTCATTGCCGATTTGGTCAATCACACGAATCGTCTGATTATCCTTGAAAATATCTCCCTGGGCATCGGAAACCGTTACCATGGTATTGATATCCTCCAGCACCCGAACGTTATTTCCGGCCTTGTGGAAAACAAACTTCCCCTCAGAAATAGCTGTTTTAAGCTGAACCTGGGTATAAGCTGTATCCACGGTAAAAGCGCCGTCATACGTTTTATTCTGATTGCTCCTATTTACCGCACATCCGGCGGCAGCGCCTGTCACCCAATATACCAGTCCAGCCTTGTTCCATCCATCATCTAAGGTTCTGTTATCCACGCTGATGACGCCCATGTAATCCGCTTTTGCATAATCATGAAGGACAAGCTGAAATTTAATTCCCACTTCATCCCGAAGGCGTCTGTTAAATGCGGCATATAATGATTTTGTGGTGCCATCCGTTACGGCAGCCCCCATAACGTTGAATGCATAGGACTCTGCCTGGTCAAGATATGCCTGATGGTCCTCGCTGCTTACTGCTCCGTTTTCACCTCCCACAAGAGGTGTTCCGGCCGTAGCTTCCAATGCAATTTGCGGTTTCCACACCACATACGGGTTATCCTTTAGTTCGTCGCCTGTGGCAACCGTCTGTTGGTCAACCACTGCCGTCCCTAAATAGGTCTTCACATCAAATAATGTTTCATCTTTTTCGTTTACATAAACCGCAATCTTAATATCATTCCCACGAATACCGCAATATTTTGCTTCTGCAAGCTGGTTGGCTGCCTTTTTTCCGGCGCCGTTCAAGCGATACCCATACAATGTCCGCGCATTCAAAAACAGGTCATGAAGTCCTTTCATCTTTTCACTGGTATACTCATAGCCAAAAAGTTCCAAACTCTTTTTCTGAAAATCTTCATTTGTCACTTCAAAGATTTCATTCGAAGCGCCCCAGTCCAGTTCCAGAGGCATTGTCGCGATCCCCCGTTCTGAAAAAGCTGTGTTTGCCGCTGATGCCGATACAAAGTTAAGATAAGCACCCGGCAATTCCCTATTTTGCACTGTAAAAGTTCCGCCGCCTAAAGCCATTTTTCATCACCATACCTTTCAAATAATTTCATCATCGTTTTTTACCTTTGTCTTAGAAGAAATTCCCTCCATCGCCGGTTCCAAATCATTCCTTTCATAAACCAACTTATCGTAATTTACAAAGAAATGCAGAACCCCATTTGTCATCTCGTACTTCATATTTGTGCCTGTCACCGGATGATCATCCACGGTCAGGCACTTTAAGCAAGAGAAGAGACGTTCCGCAGCCGCATAAGATTGTGACTGTTCTTGTTCTCCCGAAATTGGAATAAACTGAATACAGAATTGATTCTGCCTGAAATATCCTTTACGGAGATACGGCTTTTTTATGGAATTCGTACACTGGAGCAGAAAACACGGCTTCAACATGTTTTCCTTCTTTTCTTCCAGTAAAACTTCATACCCGTCGCCAAACTCTGCCTGCAAAGTTACTGCAATCGCTTCCAATATGGTATTAATCAATTTATCCACCTCCTTGAACATATCCTGATTTTTGTTTATACACGTTTAGATACCTCCTTTTTTTAATGTTATTAGAAAATCCGGTGAAAAAGCTTTGGGAATGCTTATTTCTCAGGATTTTTTAGCGGATTCTATAATTTCATTAATCGAAGGATCTCTTCGTCTGTGGCTTCCAATTCTTTGAAAAGCGTAATCATTTCTCCCTGGCGAAATACATCTTTTTCTTCTATCCCTTCTGAGATCCTTCGGGACACAGACTGCTGGCTGACTCCCAAAATCTCTCCTATATCTGCCTGGTAAAGCCGTTTTTCCCTCATTTTTCCCACGAGCCACCGAGCAAAATCTGTTATTAGATAGTCTCTTTTTTTGATCAATACCCTTGGCATCTCCTTCACCTTCCCTTTCGTTCTTCCACTATAGTCTACTTTAAGTAGAATGTCAATACTTTTTGTAGAATTTTTTTCGTATACATTGATTTTTTCTACTTTTTGTAGTAATATAATAGCAGGAGGTGTTAGCGAATGTCCGATGATTTTTATAAAAAAATTTTTTCGAAAAATCTAAACCACTATATGAAAAAAAATGAAAAAACGCAAAGCGACTTAATCAATGATCTGGGATTTAATAAATCCGCCGTCTCTACATGGTGCAATGGGACAAGGCTGCCGAGAATGGATAAAGTGGAACTATTGGCCCAATATTTCAAAATAAGCCGCTCTGACCTGATGGAAGAGAAATCCCAGGACAATAGTTTCTCCCTCACTGCCCGGGACGAACGGGACATTGAGAAAATCATTAATCAAACGCGAGAAAAGCTGGTATCCCAGGAAGGCTTAATGTTTGACGGAGATCCGGCCAGCCCGGAGGCTATTGACTCTATTCTTTCCGCCATGCAAATCGGAATGGAATTAGCCAAGAAAAAAAATAAGGAGAGATTTACTCCCAGAAAATATAAAAAAGGATGATGTCTATGGACATAAAGAAAACGGTTGATCGGTTGACCAAGAAATTTCAATCCCGTAATCCCTTTGAAATTATCCAGGGATTAAATACTATATTAGTTTTCGTCCCATTAGTTGATACAAAAGCCTTTTACCAATATTTTCAGCGGAATAATATTATCTATATAGACGAAAACCTTTCAAAATCAGAACAGGCCTTTGAATGCGCCCATGAAATGGGACATATGTTTCTCCATAAAAAAGCAAACGCCATTTTTATGGATACAAGAACCTCGTTTAATACAAACAAATATGAGATGGAAGCAGATACATTTGCCATGAATTTACTGATTAGCGACGCCACGATCAAAGAACATAAAGAATGCAATGCCGAACAGCTTTCCCGGTTGTTAGGCTATGAAAAACGGTTAATCGACCTACGATTAAAAAGTTTTGAAGAGTACCAAACATTTTAATATCACAAAATTCGATTCCTATGAAATGTAGTGGTATGTAATTATCATATAACAAAGAGGAGAAAAATTATGAAAAGAAACTATTTATTACTGATTGGCCTCGTTATTGTTTTATCCTTTGCAGGCTGTGCACAAAAAACAAATGGACCTACTGATCAGGAAACTACCGGCCAAGTGGATGATTCCAACGCAGACGAAAACTCTGCAGATAAGGAAAACGCACTTTCCAAAGACGAGGAAGACGTTGCGCAAGAGTCTGCCGACAAAGAAAGCACCCCTCCAGCGGATGAAGCAACTTCAGAGGAAGGTTCTAACGATAGCAAAAAAGAAGTTATAAACGATTTTGATCCAGAGACGAATTCTTCAGAATAAAACTTTGGCTTACGCTATCAGATCCCATCTTCCTGGAAAAAATACGTCCCTGATGCCCCAAACGCGCTTTGCTATTATGCCAAGGACGGTATGCTTATGATCCATTTCCAGGACAAACCTTCTGATTCTTTTGATATACTCGCAAACCAAGAGTATATTGTTGATGAAGTTTCTAAGGCAATCCAAGATTTTTCAGAAACCGGCAGAAGCGAATCAAAGATCTGCGAAAGCCCCTCCCTTTCTCTTACCTTTACCGGGACAAGGAAAGAGAATGAAATGACCGGAAACGCAGTTTCCTTTGTTACAGATACAAAATTAGTATTATTCCTTTATACCGACTGGGGAGATTATGATCAATCATCTGATTTTGCAGAAATCGTAAATACAATTACATTTGTTGACAACAGCAAGGAATCTGAACCAACTGCTTCCACCGATGCACCATCCCTTGACGGAACTGCTTCCTCAACTGCTGGCCAAGATAACGCATTGAATACGGCACATAGCTATTTAATGGTTTCTCCTTTCTCACACTCAGGATTAATTCGCCAATTAGAATTTGAGGGCTATTCCACAGAAGAAGCTACTTATGCCGCTGATAACTGCGGTGCTGATTGGAATGAGCAGGCAGCAAAAGCAGCAAAAAACTATTTATCTATTTCAGGATTTTCCTATAGTGGCTTGGTGCAACAATTAGAGTTCGAAGGCTATTCTACAGAAGAAGCTGCCTATGCTGTTGATAACTGCGGCGCTGATTGGAATGAACAAGCAGCGAAGGTAGCACAAAATTACTTAAATATTATGTCTTTTTCGCGGAGCGATTTAATTAGCCAATTAGAGTTTGACGGATTTTCTTATGAGCAAGCCGAATATGGCGTTTCTGCGGTAGGTTATTAAAAAATGCATGAAAAAACAGTGGAAGCATGAAACACTCAATGCTCTCCACTGCTTTTTATGCTTTTTGAAAATGGAAGCAACGGGGCTCGAACCCGTGGCCTCTCGCGTGTGAGGCGAACGCTCATCCCAGCTGAGCTATGCTTCCATCTAATCATAAAACTCCCGAAGGAATTCTTATAATATATATAAAAGAAGTGAGGCATCGGGGATTCGAACCCCGGACAACTTGATTAAAAGTCAAGTGCTCTACCGACTGAGCTAATACCCCAGATATTTATACCAGGAAATGCCCAGTTCCGGAATCGAACCAGAGACACGAGGATTTTCAGTCCTCTGCTCTACCAACTGAGCTAACTGGGCAAATATAAAGAGTTGCGGGGACAGGATTTGAACCTATGACCTTCGGGTTATGAGCCCGACGAGCTTCCAGACTGCTCCACCCCGCGCTATGAAATTATATTACTTTACTGAAGA
>JAAVYA010000046.1 GCA_022790855.1 Lachnospiraceae bacterium
CGGTATTATACAGACCAGAAATGGGGGGATTCGTTCCATTACCATTTATGTCTGGACAGCAGTATGTTTGGCATTGAGAAATGTGTTGACATGATTGAAGATGCCTATAAAGCTATGCGTCCGGCTTCATAAAACAGCGGGAGAGTTTCAGATATTTATGAAAGAAACAAGAGGCATTTATGTTTAAAACACTTTTGAAGCAGATTGGGGATTATAAAAGGGATGCCGTCCTCACTCCGATCTTTGTCATTCTGGAGGTTATCATGGAGGTCATTATTCCTATGATGATGGCAGCGATCATAGATTATGGACTGACTGGACAAAGCCTCAAGACGGTATGCCTGCTCGGGGCAGCGATGATCGTGATGGCCGGGGCTGGCATTATTTTTTGGTGTGGAATCCGGAAGGACTGCATCCAGCGCCAGTTCTGGTTTTGCCATGAATCTGAGACAGGCCATGTATGAAAGGATACAGACATTTTCCTTCTCCAATATATACAAGTTTTCTACGGCAGGGCTTGTGACCAGGATGATCACAGACGTGATGAATGTACAGCAGGCATTCCAGATGTCAATCCGTATCTGCGTCAGGGCTCCGATTATGCTGGTCAGTGCCATGATATGGAAGCAAAGAAATTTTTGTCAGATTTATCCGGCAGTGAAAGATCTGTTTGATCCCCAAAATGAATTCAAGATGGGATGAGTATGCTTGATAAAAATTTAAGATAGAATGATGGTACTTATTGACAAAGCAGAAAAATATCAATATATTACTATTAATGGGTAAATTTTCAACGAAAAAATCTCCCTAAAAAATAGAATTAGGAGGTGCAAAATTGAAAAAACGAATTCTTTCAATGGCTTTAGCACTGTGCTTATGTATTTCTTTTCCATCGGTGGCAGTACATGCATGGCAAGAAGCTCCTTTACCTCAGGGAGGGGGCTTTACAGAAGTATCCATATCTGGACTGACCGCTATGGGCAGTACCGCCCCTGATCCGAAGAAAGCCTATGAAGCCATGATCGCGCTAAAAAATAAGCCCGAGTATATGGAAGGGGTGGCTTGGACCAATGAAACGCCCTATTCGGATTCAAAGGGATACTACAAGTGGAAAGGCGGTCCCCTGGATGGAAAGAACATCAGCGCCGTGGGCTGCGTCGCATTTGCCTTTATACTTAGTGATGCGGCGTTTGGAGACCTGCCCGCCCGGATGTACGCAAAGGGCGGCTTTTCCTATGGGGATATAAAAGTCGGAGATATCTTGCGGGTAAACAACGACGCCCATACCGTGATCGTGCTCCAGGTGCATGATACAGGCGTGATTGTTGCCGAAGGCAATATCAGCACCGGGGATCATAAAGGAAAAGTCCACTGGGGCCGGGCAATTTCTAAAAAAGAGGTGATGGATGGCACCAGTCATTACATTACCCGTTATCCCCAAGGTTATGTTCCTCCCAGCGATCCGGATGCCAACGTATCCATTGGCAGCGGAAATATGGGGGAAGGGCTTACGTGGAATCTGACGAAGGCAGGGACTCTGACAGTATCCGGTAAAGGGGCTATGCCGAATTATAGCGGCGGCGGACAGCCCTGGAGCAGCTATAACAGTAAAATCTGGAAGGTGGTTATTGGGAATGGCGTTACCAGTATCGGCGATTCTGCTTTTACGGGCTGCGGAGTTCTTAGTGCAGAGATTTCCCCCAGTGTGACCACAATCGGCAATCATGCTTTTAAGGGTTCTTCCCTTATTTCCATAACCATTCCCTCCAGTGTGAGGACCATCGGCAACGGCGCTTTCCAAGAATGTATAAATCTTAAGTCGGCGACGGTATTAAAAGGAGTAGAAACCATCGGATCAAACGCGTTCCGCTCTTGCACAAGCCTTACCTCCATAGCCCTGCCTTCCAGTGTTGGAGAGGTGGGTGCAGGTGCGTTTTTGCAATGCACGGCAATGACAAGCGCCACATTTGCATCCGGCGGCAAGCGGGTAAAAATGGGCGAAAATATGTTTACGGGTTGCTACTACCTGGGACGTGTAATTTTGCCCCGAAATATAGACTGCATTAGCGAAGGGATGTTCCAGAATTGCTTAATGCTTCCCGAAGTGCAGATTCCCCAGGGCGCGGAAAGCATCCAAGGGTCAGCGTTCGCTTCCTCCGGAGTGAGCACAGTTGTGATTCCCCACAGCGTAACCTCCATAGGGATCGCTGCATTTGCAGATTGTCCTCTGAGAGATATAAAATTTACCGGCACCCAGGCGCAGTGGAACGGTGTACGTAAGTTAGGCGATACAATAGCAGTGATGTCAAAGATACAGCCTCAGTATAACTACATTCCTACCATCGTTTCTGTGCCTGAGCCCGAACCTGAGCCAGATGACAGTGACGATAACAACAATGGAGATAATACAACCGGTGGTGACAATTCAACAAACGGCGGCAATACAAGCAGAGAGGATATCGCCAAAGCGACGGTAACCTTGTCAAAAACAAGCTACACCTACGATGGAAAAGCGAAAAAACCAACGGTAACTGTGAAGCTGGGCAGCAAGAAATTAACTGTAAATAAAGACTATACGGTATCCTACAGCAATAATACAAAGATAGGAACCGGGAAAGTAACGGTTACAGGAAAAGGTGATTATAAAGGAAGTAAATCCGTAAGCTTTAAAATTGTAAAAAAACAGCCGAGCACAAAAATCACCTGTAAGAAGATGGTATATAAGGTTGCCTACGGTGCAAAGCCCTTTAAAATCAGCGCGTCTTCTAAGAGTAAGATGACCTTTACCAGCTCCAAGCCGAAGATTGCAGCCGTAGATAAGAAAACCGGAAAAGTAACCGTCAAAAACACCGGGATTGCCACCATAACTATCAAAGCGGGGGACGCGTCGAAAAAGGTGACCATCAAGGTAAACCCGAAGAAGCAGTCAGTAAAGACGGCAAAGCCCCAAAAAGGCAAAAAGCTGGCGATAACCTGGACAAAAGATAAAAAGGCATCGGGATATCAGGTGCAGATCAGTACCGATAAGAAGTTTAAGAAGAATGTAAAATCCAAGAACTTGTCAAAAACTTCTTATACCTTTACCAAGCTGAGCACAGGCAAGAAATATTATGTGCGGGTGCGCAGTTATAAGAAATCCGGCAAAGAAACGCTGTACGGTGCATGGAGCAGCGCAAAATTAAGCGGCAAGATGAAGAAGTAAATATTGAGATGTTATAGGATATTCCTTGCGATTGTCTCTTTTGTGAGGATTCTGATTTTTAAGATAACCGCCTAGTTGATGCCAGGCGGTTATCTTTTTCAAATATCAAAACGGTGATAACACAGAAGCGCCCGTTTGTGGCGGAGACAAAACTCTTTGGAGCCTTTGGCCGATATATAACGTATCAGGGAAAAGGCAGGTGGTTCCTATGCTGTCAATCGCAGTATGTGATGACGATGTAATAGCATGCAGCAATATGGCCAGAAAAGTCAGAGATCTATTAGGGGAAATGAAAAAATCATGCATGATTCGCCAGTTTTGCAGCGGCAGAGAGCTGCTGCAGGCATCTGAAAACTTTGACATTGTATTTTTGGACATTTTGATGCGTGATTTGGATGGAATGAAAACAGCACAAATATTCCGCGAAAAAGCTTTCGATAAAATTCTCATTTTTGTATCCTCCAGCAGGGAGTATGTGTTTGAAGCATACGATGTGGAGGCTTTTCAATATTTACTCAAACCGGTGGAGGATAAAAAACTGAAGCAGGTCCTAAAAAGAGCTGTTCATAAAACAGAAAGCCGTTCTCAGGAATTTATCATTGCCAGCAAAGAAAGACAGAAAAAGAAGTTATATTTGGATGATATCTACTATTTCGAAATAAAAGGAAGAATACTTCACGTTCATGGGGAGGAAGGCATTTTTACTTATTATGACCAGATACAAAGATTGGAGGACAAATTACAGGAAAAAGGATTCTTCCGATGCCATAAAAGCTACCTGATCAATTTGAAATATGTGGAGGGATATAATAAGCAGGAAGCAGTTCTTGATAACGGGGAGCGGATTGTCATTGCAAAAAGGAGATATGAGCTGTTTTGTCAGGAAATGCTCAAGTTTATGAGAGAGCATGGGGGAATTATATGAAACAAATGCTGGATTACGCAGACATCATCATAGAAGCAGTCCTCTATTTGGGATTTTTATGGGCGGCAGTTTTATTCTGTAAAAAGCAGTTAGCAGTGTCAAAAAAGAAAAAATGGCTGTTTGCATCCCTTTCTTTTCTGGGTTGGCTGTTGCTTAGCTTGGCAAATAGACGGTATTTTATGCTGCATATTTTTTTTCGGATATGGAATCATATTTTTTTTCTGGGAATGGTGCTGCTTTTCTTTCAAGGAGAGCGGGAAAAGAAATGTTTGGCCGCTTCTCTGCTAATGACTGTGAACACATTGGTCGCCCATTTTTTTGCAGCGCTTTTGTCCTGTCTTTACTTGGTGTTTGAACATACTATAAAAAAGATTCCGGAACCTTTTTTAGGTGAATGGGAGACTGCTGCAATTAACGTCGCCAGCTTTGTTATGGTAATATTGGCCGTACGTTGGATGACAAAACATATGGGGGCGGTATTTTATGGCAAGACAAGAAAATGGTATTTCATTGTGGCACTTCCTTTGCTGATCATGCTCACGACGTTTGATGTGGCAGTCTGGGGCGCCACCAATGGGATCATGGTGCAAAGCTCTGGCAATAGGAGCTTATATTTTGACCAGCTTGTAAGCCATACGGAATTTGGCGTTTTGGCAGCGTTGTCCATGTTTGCAGCAGGAATTTATGTATTTGGGATGGACCGGCTTTACCTGGAGCAGAAAAAAAGCAGTCAATACCAATCCCAGATTGCAGTCTATCAAATGCTTCAGGAGCAGTACAGTCAGTCCGAACGGCTGCGCCATGATATGAAAAACCATGTAATTGCGCTGTCCGGGTTATTTCAAGAAAAAGAATGGGAGAAAATGGGAGAGTATCTGCGGCATATGGAGGGCAGCGTCCGCAAGGACGGCGGAGATCTCACAGGAAATAAAGCGGTGGACGCAATTTTTTATCAAAAACAAAAACAGGCGGAAAGGAAAAATGTGGTCTGGGACTGCGACCTGCAGATTCCCAGGGAATTGGGAATGCAGGAGTTTGACCTGTGCGTATTGTTGGGAAACCTATTAGATAACGCGTTGGAAGCCTGTGAAAGACAAAGGAATGATGAATGCCGTTTTATCCGGATCCAGGGGAACGCCGTAAAAAAATGCTTCCTTTTGGAAGTAAAAAACAGTATGGCTCAGACGGAAACATATAAGGGAGGCGTTACAAATAAGAAAAATTCCCGGGAACATGGGATCGGCCTTTTGAATGTGAGGGATGTGGTGCAGAGATATCATGGCGCCATAAATGTGGAAGCGGGACAGGGCGTCTTCGTGATTTCAATCCTGATACCCACAAAAGAAGCCGCACACGACGTCAAACAGGCTGTTTGAAACATACCGCTAATGCCATTTATTTTTGTTGCCGAAAGAACAAGTGAAGGCTTTATATATGCTTGAAACAGACATCATAAAGGAGGCAGGGCTATGAATATCAAAACGATGGAAGGAATTGTAGGAGCAAGGACAAACTACAATTTGATGAATACCCCTATGCGCGTCTTTCGGGATGCAAGGCGCAGAGGCGATTTGGCGACCATGGAAAGAGCCATGGATTATGCAGGGGATTTTGCCGACAAGACACGGGAATATGAAGAAAAAGCGGATGAAGGAATGGTAGAGGAAGCAAAGGAATTCCGGGAAAAAACGAAGGCAGAATTGGAAAAAGCCATAAAGGAACGGAAGGAAGATTGCGCTAAGGAGCAAGAACAGATCCAGGAGCAAAAAAGCGGGGCTTCCAACACAGATACAGTGGAATTAAGCGAGGAAGGAAAGGTATTATTTCAAGATACTATTTTGGCCCCGGAGGCCGGAAGCGGCGCAGAGGGCAAACCTGCTAAAACAGGCGGCGCTCTTGTGACAGGGCCTTTGATCTCTGGCGGGGCCATTGACGTTCAGGTATAAAATTTAGGGATTCCGTTATTTAGAGGGTGTCAAATTCATTTTGGCGCCCTCTAAAATTTTTATCATATTAACTTGACTTATAAATCTTACAAGTGTAATATTAAGAACAAGAACTTATAGAACGCAGCAGCGGAGGTCCATATGAAACGAAAAAAAAGATCCACGGTAAGAAAGAAGAGAATCAGAATTTTATGCGTTACAGCCGCCGTCACAGGAATCCTTATCATAGGCATAGCCGTATCTTTCATCTGCTTTACGATCAGGAAAGACGACTCTGTTTCGCCGGAAGAACTTCTCATCCAATATATGGAACACATTCCACGGAAAGAGTATGATTATATGTATGGGATGCTGGATGTGGAAGCATCCGGGAATGTGACCTGGGAAGAGTTCCAGAAGCGCAATTCGGCGATTTACGAAGGCATTGAGGTAAAGAATTTAAAGGTAACGGATGTTGTATATGACAAAGAACGAAAAATGGTAGCTTACCACACTTCCATGGATACCCTTGCGGGAACGGTAAGCTTTGAGAACGAGGCTTTGTTCCTGGAGGGGGAAGAGGGATATGAATTGGTGTGGAATGATTCTTTGATCTTCCCTAATTTAAAAGCTTCGGATAAAGTAAGAGTATCTGCAGAACAAGCAGAGCGGGGAGAGATTGTAGACAGAAACGGGAGCGTTCTTGCAGGGAAGGGCGTCGCATCGTCCGTGGGAATCGTCCCAGGAAAAATGGAAGACAGGCAGAAGGCCCTTTTGGAGATCGCCGGCCTTTTGGAGATTCAGCCGGAAGTGATCGAGAAGAAGCTGGACGCTAAGTGGGTGAAGGATTACTCCTTTGTACCCATTAAGACAATTACCAAAATAAAAGAACTGGATCTTATGACGCCGGAGCCTGGGGAAGAAGTTCTGGTAGAACAGCAGCGTCAGGAGAAATTGCTGGCAATCCCCGGAGTGATGATTTCCGATACCCAGGTGCGTGAATATCCCCTGGGCGAGGCCGCCGCCCACCTGATGGGATATGTGCAGAACGTGACGGCCCAAGATTTAGAAGAGCATCCGGGAGAAGGGTATACCGCAAACAGCGTCATTGGCAAAAGCGGAATGGAGGGGCTGTTTGAGAAAGAATTGAAAGGCCGGGACGGATGCAGGATCTGTATTGTGGATGCAGACGGCAATGAAAAAGAAGAGCTGGCCCGGATACCCGTCAAGCACGGGCAGAAGATACAACTGACCATAGACGCCGGATTACAGAGGTCTCTGTATGAACAGTTTCGGGAGGATAAAAGCTGCTCTGTAGCCATGAATCCTTATACGGGCGAGGTATTGGCCCTGGTAAGCACTCCTTCTTATGACAATAATGATTTTATCCTGGGATTGTCCGACGCGCAATGGAGCGCGTTAAATGAAAATGAAGATAAACCTATGTACAACCGGTTCCGTCAGGCGTGGTGCCCGGGTTCTACCTTCAAATCCATTACGGCTGCAGTTGGCCTGGAATCAGGCGCGGTCGACCCTGAAGAGGATTACGGAAACGAAGGATTGAGCTGGCAGAAAGATGCTTCCTGGGGTTCCTATTATGTTACGACGCTTCATGAGTATGAGTCTGCCGTTTTGGAAAACGCCCTGATTTATTCCGACAACATTTATTTTGCAAAAGCAGCCTTGCGTATCGGCGCGGAGGAATTGGAGCGGGCCCTGTCCCGTTTGGGATTTCAGGAAGAAGTTCCTTTTGAGATTAAAATGGCAAAATCCCAGTATTCCAATACGGAACATATAGAAAGAGAGATACAGTTGGCCGACAGCGGTTACGGGCAGGGACAGGTTCTGATAAATCCGCTGCATTTGGCGTGTTTATACTCTGCCTTCTGCAATGAAGGAAATATCATCAAGCCATATTTGGTATATCGGCAGGAAGCAGTTGGGGAATATTGGATTCCGGAGGCAATTTCCCCTGAGACGGCGGGCCGTATCGCAGAAGGATTGAAAAAAGTGGTGAATGACCCCAATGGAACAGGATATGACGCCCATCGGGAGGATATGGTTCTGGCTGGAAAAACAGGAACGGCAGAGATCAAGGTATCCAAGGAGGATACCTCAGGAACGGAGCTTGGGTGGTTTGCCGTCTATACGCCGGAAGAGACAGAACGCCCCATATTACTTGTGAGTATGACAGAAGATGTAAAGGAGAGAGGGGGCAGCAGTTATGTGGTGAAAAAAGACAGCCAGGCTCTAACACAGTGGTTTTTTGGCAAAACATCTGCTCCATTGACGGAAAATGCAACGGCAGATGAAGATCCAGAAAGCAATTAGTTCAAATATTAAGCAGTCCACACGCCTGTTAGGGAGTCCAGACTCCCATATGGGATAAAAGAGACATGGTAATCTCTGCCGCGTTGCTTCCAGAAGCATCTGTATCTCCCTGAATATTGGTGGCAAAGAAGAATACGCTGCTGCCAGATTCTACAAAGCCTACAAACCAGCCGTTCACATTCTGCCCATTCATACGTCCGGTTCCAGTTTTGCCATAGAGCGTTCCGGTATCAGAGGAGCTTAGGCGAAGCGCATCTTTTACCGCCTTGGTGTGTTCCGGCGCAAAGCCCAGCTTGTTTTGGTAAAGTTTTGACAAAAGTTCCACCTGTTCCACCGGAGAGATGCTCAGTGAAGATTCCATCCAATAGGAGGATAAGCCGCCCTGGATATTCTCATTTCCATATCCAATTTCGCGGAGATAGCGGCTGAGGGTATCCTCTCCAAGCTGACGGTCAATTTCCTGAAAATACCAGTTGACAGAAAGCTGCAGCGCGGAGGCTAACGTCTGGTTCTGATTCCATGCTTTGATCGGATAAGGTGTTTTGTTCCATGTAAGCAGAGAATCCTCCGGTGTGATGATATGTTCCTCCAAACCGAACAAGGCGTCGTAGATTTTATAGGTGGAATTGGGTGCGGTACGCAGAGTAGCATACTCCTTGTTGTAAAGCCGCCACACATCCTGGTCCAAATCGTATAAAACAAAACATCCCTTGTAGCCGTCAAAATAAGAAGAAGCGTTCATATAGGAAATCTTTTCAGTGGAAGAATTCCAGTGAAAGCGCTCTTCCTTTGCCGCATATGTGGAAAGAAGAGGTGCAAGTCCCCAAAGGAGCAAAGCAGTTATGAGAAAAGCAGCCGTGCTTTTTATGGTTCTTCGCAACGTGGGCTTTTGATAGGAGGCAATGTTGCGGATGCGCCTTTGCATCTGCTTCCCAGAACCGCCAAGTCCGGGGGCAAACGGGAAAGAGAAGAGGGAAATTTTTTCTGCAAAATTGAGTAATGTGTGGCCGTACATCCCGTAATCTTTTTCAGGGAGGATTCCCAGAACGGAGGCATCGCATGCAAGCTCCCGGTCGTTGCGCATTTCTTTCAGGGCGTACCATACCAAAGGATGGAACCAATATACAATTCCCGCCAGGTTCATGAGAAAACCAGCGAAAGCGTCTTTGTGTTTGTAGTGCTGCAGCTCATGGAGCAGCATATACCGCAGATCCCTTTTGCTGAAATCTGATATTAAATGGATGGGCAGATAGATACAAGGGCGTATCCAGCCTGCAAGGACAGGGGATTTTAAATATGCCGTGGTGCAGACAGGAATTTTTCTTGTGATATTCAATTCTGTGAGACAGCCGTTATATAGCTCCAGGGCCTTCGCATTTTGAAGGGGCAGGGCAGATTTCTTTAAATCATTCATGCGAAGCCAGGTCTTGAGGAACCATATCATCATTACAAAGATACCAAGAATCCAGGCACCCAATAAGAGATATCCGGGAGTAAGGGAAGCTTCTTGATAAATAGAAAGGGTGAAATCATTCATCCAATTTCCAGGATTTATTGGCGTTGTGCCTGTTGGTTGTCCAAGATTCCTAAAAGGTTCGGCAATGGGGACGCTTTCCAAGGAGGGAAACCAGGAGAAGACAGCCCAAAGTCCCGTAACTGGGAACGGGAAAAAGGGTATGAAAAAAAGCCCCAGGAGCAGGAACCATAAATGATACTGCATCCGGGCTGACAGGCTGTTTTGAAATACCCTCTTAGCGATGGAAAGAATCCCAATGATAGGGCAAAGAAACAGGTTACAGAAAAGAAAACGTATCATAAAATCATTCATTGGAAGCTTCTCCGTTTTTTTCATGGCTGGACAAAAGAGCGCGTAATTGTTGAATCTCTGATTCGGTTAGCCGGTCCTGCTCCAGATAGGACGACACCATAGAAGTGAGTGTTCCATGATAGAACCGATTCAAAAAGGAGCTGCTTTCCTGGCCGATATATTCGCCTTCCTTTACGGCAGGAGTATAGACGAAGATGCGTCCCTGTTTTTCATAAGTTAGAGCTCCTTTTGTGACAAGCCGTTTGATCAGTGTCTGAATGGTCTTGGGACTCCAGGTTGTGGTCAGCAATAGCTGTTTTGTGATTTCGTTTGTATTGATGGGGGCGTGTTTCCATACAATTTTCATAACTTCATATTCAGCTTCAGAAATCTGCGGCAAATGACCCATGTTGCATTCACTCCTTAAATCTTACGGTTGTAATAACTATAGCGGATTCCGGGGAATATGTCAAATGAGGAAAAGTTTGTTTTTCTGAAATTGTGTTTTTCCATTTCATTTTTCCCGGGGATTTGATAGAATAAACCTGATGAGTATACTTGAACTATTCCTGCAACAGGGGAGATTCAGGTGCTGGGCACAAGAGATGGCGGCGGCGGGATTACATATGCGGTACATTATGAAGTCAATGGGACAACCTATTTTAATGGAACAGAGGCAGGTTCTGGGAATTTGTATACCTTGGTCAGGGAATAATTTAAAAGTGGAAAAGGAATGAGCGTGAAAGATGAGGAAAGTAATCCTTTTTATAGCCATGAGCCTGGATGGTTACATTGCAGATTGCGAGGGGAAGGTTCATTGGCTTGGCGGACAGGGAAATGATGACGAGCTGATAGATACGTATTCAGAATTTGTGTCTCATGTAGATACGGTTGTGATGGGATGGAATACATACCATCAGGTGCGAACGGAATTATCTCCGGAAAAATGGGTTTACAGCGGCCTGGACAGCTATGTGATCACGCACAGAGACTGTTCCTCTACAGAACAGATTCAATTTTCCAAAGAAAATCCCTGTGAGTTGATCAAATCGTTAAAACAAAAGGATGGGAAACATATCTGGATATGCGGAGGAGCCGATATTGTCGGGCAGCTTATGAATGAGGATTTGATTGATGTATATTATATTTCCGTAATCCCTATGCTATTAGGAAAAGGAATTTTACTTTTTGGTGGGACCGAGAAAAAAATTCCATTAACATTAATAAAGACACAGAATTATGATGGGATTACAGATTTGGTGTACCAACGCAGAAAAGAATGATGAAGGGGGAGAATTGTCGTACTACAGGAGGTATTTATGAAGAAAGTATTGTTAAAAGCAGCCTGGATAATTACGGCAGCGTTTATTTTGGGAGATTGTTCCGAAGAGCAGACAGAGGTAATGGAACGCATCTTCGGGGCAGATTCCGTTTATTCTATCTAGACCCAGAATATTTTGAAACAGGTGATGAAGGTGACGGAAGAAAATGGCAAGGGTATTTCCATCTATGGTAAGATGGGGATGGGTATGACAGATGGAATTGTAGTGGATGCATGGTATACCGGATTTGCAGAAAGCGAAGGATCAAAGCTGTATTTTTGTGTATATCTTGGGAAAACAGATGGTAAAGATGTATCTAGCGCTGCGGCAAAAGAAATAGCGCTTCGTCTTGCGGGGGATTATTTGTGACAGAGCAATGTACCTCATGAAAGAAGGAGTTAAGAAATGAAAAATAAACGTGTCCGGAACAAAAAGTATTTTCATCTTATGATTTGTATATTATGCCTATTGGTTTTTGCAGGATGCGGCCCTGCCTTAGATTCCGGGCAGAGCATGACAACAGTTCATCGCCTAGTATTGCCAGAGCAAGAACAGGGGTTTCTCATAGATTCTTCTAATCCGGAAAAAGAACCGGAGTTAGAACAGACAGAGGAAACATATCAGAAGGGGAAATTGATTCCGGAGCAAACCTTTGAGGTTACATTGTCCCCTCTTGGGGAGGTTACGTTTGCCTCTTATGAGCCAGATACATCTGTAAATGCTTTTACAGACGTGGTTTTTTTGATAGAACAGGATGGGAAGGTTCTTTTTCAGCTTCCGGGAACCACAGAAGATAATGTGGGTTATGAGCAATTTTGTCAGGTGGAAGCCGTTTCCTTTTTTGATTATGATCACGATAATTATGACGATATTATTGTGATTGTCAGCTATGATCCGGGGGCGGGAGACCAGGCTGCAACGCCCCATTCTACGGTGCGCTATTACAGGGGGACGAAAGAGGGGACACAGGCGATAGAAGAGTACCGAAAGTGAAAAAAATTCAGGAGGAACTGTCAAGTGAAAATACAAAAACATCCGATAAGTGATCTGAAGAAGATCCCGGGGATAGGCGCAAATATGGAAAAACATTTGCACAATATCGGAATCATGTGCGTGGCGGATTTGGTGGGAAAAAATCCGGAAGAATTGTACCATTTGAATTGCCTGAAAAAAGGATATCAAGATGACAGATGCGTCTTGTATGTGTTCCGCTGCGCCGTATATTATGCAGAACACGAGGAGCATGAACCGGAGAAATTGAAATGGTGGTATTGGAAGGATAAACCATACCTTAATTGACCGCCTGAAAGGCGTGGCATACGGTGTGCCCTTTGGGTATACCTTAATTGACCGCCTGAAAGGCGTGGCATACGGTGTGCCCTTTGGGTGTATCCTGCCGAGACAAAGGAGTAATGCCATGAAAGAAAAAAAATATGAATATGAGTCCCTGATTTATCAAGCAGACAAAAAAGGGGGCGCTTATGTAGTTTTCCCCTCTGATGTAAGAGCTGAATTTGGACGGGGACGGGTAAAAGTACATGCCACATTTGACGGAGAACCTTATGACGGCAGCCTGGTGAATATGGGCATTAAAAATGAGGACGGAAGTATCTGCTATATTATCGGGATACGAAAAGATATCCGCACACGTCTGGGAAAGCAGCCGGGAGATAAGGTTTGGGTTACGATTCAGGAACGGGAATAGAAGCGGAGTGGGTAGGATGAAAGTAAAAGAGTGGCTGCGCAGGCTATGCCTGCCAGAGAAGGATATCTTGAAAGAATACAGGGTTACGATGTTGGGCGTACTGTTGTTTACCTTATATGGAGTCCTAATGTCTATTTTGCCATTGAATAATACCGCTGAATTTTTTCTGATTTCCTATGAAAATGAAATTTGCAATGCACTGCTGCTGTTTTTTGCGGGTGCGCTTCTTGTAGAGACTTATTTCAAAGGAAGCATGGAAGAAGCTTCCTCTAACTATAGGTTTCGTAGGATGGTGGGAGATAGGGTTGGTAAAATCTGCGGGTATGGGTGCGCATGTTTTCTGGCGTGTCTGCTTACGTTTTTAGGGAATTTAAACGGATTGGAAGCCCAGGGGCAGCTCTGGAAAGGAATCGTGGCAGAATGGGCAGGCAGATGTTCGGTGGGTTACGTGATGCTGCTTTTCGCGGGTGCGTTTTATGGTAGCTTCCGAAGCGCCGGTATGGCTTTTGAAGAATATGTGCTGAGAGTATTTGCAAATTTTTTGAAGACAGGCATAGTATATATGATCCTCAATATAGGAGTGTCCATTGTGGTCGGGATATTCCATGTGCTGATCCTGAACAATGGGATGTCGCTGGATATTGCCTGTATGATTCTTATTACAGGGCTCTATCTGATTCCCCGGGGCATCATCTCCCTTTCCGATCTGCGGGGAGAACCAGGCTCCCTCGCCTGTACGATTGCCAAATATGTTCTGCCCCTTTTATCCATGGGAGCTTTCGCCATTGTTTATCTGTATGTGCTGAAACTGATTTTGCTGCGGGAGATGCCTTCCAATGAGATATTTCCGATCGTGTCGTCTCTATTTTGCTTAGGGCTGCCCGTCTGGGTAATGGCAGATTATTACCGGGATGATACCAGGTATACACGTTTTATTTCCAGGATGCCATATGCATTTGCGCCATTGATCTGCCTTCAGGTCTATTCCATCGGCATGAGGATTATCCAATATGGAATGACGCCCAAACGCTATATGGGAGTGATGCTTATTGTGTTTGAGGCCGGGGCGCTTTTCATATGGCATTTCCGAAAAGGACGGCGGGAAAAAATTTGGAAATTTTTGTGCGTATTGATTGCAATTTCCGTATTTGTACCTTTTCTCAATATGTATCAGGTGTCTGACGTCTGGCAGTTATCCTTTTTAAAAAAGTATTATTCTGCGGCAGAAGCAGGGAAGGAATTATCTCATCTAGATATGGAACGCCTTACCGGTTCCTGGAACTATTTGAAGCAGCAGCAAAGTATGAAGGAAACATTAAAGAAATATGATATTTTTGATGCCCAATTCCTGGAAGAAATAAAGACGCCGGAGGGAGAAGAAATAGATTTGATTCAACTTCATACATACCACGTTCACTGCTGTCAGATGGTAGGAGAGGTGGATATCAGCTCATATAAAAAAATGCTTATTATTGATCAGGATGAAACATACGCCAGGTCGGGAGAGAGTATAGAGAACGTGGATTTTACAAAGTTCACCTGCGTTGTCCGGGGGACAGGAGACAAAGTCACAGTTGATATTCAGGACTTCGTTGATCAGTGTTTGGATTATGAACGGGAACATCCGGATGCCGAGAAGGAGGAAATCAGCCAGGCTATGAAAGCGTATCAAGAGATACGCTTAGCGGACGGAAGCGTACTGCTTGTGGATCATTTTGAAGTAACATATAAAGAAGGGGTCAAAGATGGAAAGGAGTATTTGGCTTGGCAGAGGATTGATGTGAAAGGGATGGTGTATCAGAAATAGCATGTGTAAAAATTTAGGGAAGAGTTTGAAAGTGATACGGAATTTCAACTTGATTCTTAAATAGTCAATCCGCCTGCTGCTGGGGGATACGATTTCAATGATCCAGTCTGGCGCCCCCAAACAACCTTTATCGGTGAGTTTGTTGGAATCGCATATGACAGAAATATCCGGTTCCACATAGTTTTTGTTATCTGCATTCAAAAATACTGCAAATGGAGCTATATCCACTTCATAGGAGCCGCTACTGGAATTGATATATTCCCGAATGGTTGCAAATAGTTCTCCTGCAATTCTTTGGTGTTTTCGGCTGGGAGGCGCCATATAATAAAGATGTCCGTCAATCAGTTCCCCGCGTTCCCCATCCGGCAGGGAATAAATATCGTCAATGGTATAGGATTTTTCTTGTGCCAGCGCTAGTGCGATAGTAACGCTTCCTTTCTGGTTGCTGCATTTTGGGTTCGCCCGATTTATGGAGTGAAAACACATCCTATATGAAAAATATAACGAAAAGACAGGCGGATGTAAATATGGAATTTGAGGGTAGGAGACAAATCGGATTTTCCATTGACAGATTTCTAAAATCGTAGTATTCTATACATGAAAATAGCATATGCCATAAATGCAAGGAGGTGTACAGGGTGCCCAGACCGCGAAAGTGCAGACAAGTGTGCAATTTTCCACGGACTTTGGCATTTGTGCCAGAGGAGTATGACGGAGAGAAGCAGGCTGTGATATTAACTGTGGATGAATATGAAACCATTCGGTTAATTGACAAAGAAGGTTTTTCTCAAGAGCAGTGCGGGGAATTTATGAAAATTGCCCGGGCAACGGTACAGCAGATTTATGCGAGTGCGCGAAAAAAGCTGGCGGATATGCTGGTGGAAGGGCTGCCCCTATACATAGGCGGCGGCGATGTTCGGTTATGCAATGGCATAAATAATGTATGCAATCGCAACTCCTGTATCAAACAGGGCATCCTGAATTTTGCAAAACCGAAAGGAGAGTTTATAATGAGAATCGCAGTTACTTACGAAAACGGTGAAATTTTTCAGCATTTCGGACACACAGAGCAGTTTAAAATCTATGATATTGAAAATGACAAAGTGATTTCTACCCAGATTGCGGATACCAACGGCAACGGCCACGGAGCGCTGGCCGGAATGCTGAGTTCATTGGATGTGGATATTTTGATTTGCGGCGGAATTGGCGGGGGAGCCCAGACGGCTTTGGCCGGAGCCAATATCAAGCTTTATGGCGGTGTTTCCGGAAATGCGGATGCTGCTGTAGAAGCTTTTTTGGCTGATCACCTGGAATTTAACCCGAATGTACAGTGCAGCCATCATGGAGAGCATCATCATGAGGGCGGAGAATGCGGGAATCATGGATGTGGAAACGGACATCATTGCGGATAAGGGAATAAAACCGATTTACAGATATTGGGAATTTTAATGAAAAATATTTACAAGATACATTTCCGGACTTTATACTTATATCACTTTAACGCCTTTTTTCCAAAAGTTTCAAGCTATTTGGCTGTTTCTTTGGACAAAATGCGCCGTTAAAATAAGTACAAAGGAGGAGCAGTTATGCCCAGAAAAGGAGAGAATATTTTTAAAAGGAAAGACGGCCGCTGGGAGGCCAGGTACATCCATCACTACGAAAATGGAAAAGCCAAATACCGTTACGTCTACGGGGCTACTTACGCAGAAGCAAAAGCAAAGAAGGCAGCGGAACAATCCCTGCCGGAGAATATCCGGCCGCCTGTAGCAAAGCAGCTTTCTACCTTTGCCATATTGGCAGAGGCGTGGCTTATGGATATTAAGGTTACAGTGAAGGAATCTACATACACAAGATACCACCGTATCGTAAAAAAATATTTGTTTCCCCTTCTGGAAGAACAAATGCTTTCTAAAATGGATCAAAAATATCTGAACAGTCTGACGGAAAAGCTGCTGGCAGAAGGCGGCGTTGATCGCAATCCTCTTTCCCCCAAAACAGTTTCCGATATTTTGTGTGTGTTGAAATCCATATTTAAGTATGGAAAAGAAAACGGATACCCCTGCTTGAATGCCAGCAGCCTCAGATATCCGCAAAAGTCGCCGAAACCTGTAAAAATCTTGACAGAAGATATTAGAACAAAGTTAGAAAAATTATTATTGGATTCCGAGGATACTACAAGCCTCGGAATTCTTTTTACGCTCTTTACCGGAATCCGAATTGGTGAGCTTTGCGGCCTTCGCTGGGAGGACATTGATTTTTCCAATGCAACGGTGAGTATCAAAAGGACCATAGAGCGGATTGCAGATTTGGATCCGGCAGCAAAAACCAAGACAAAAGTAATTATCAGTGAACCAAAAACGGAAAGCTCCAGCCGCGTGATTCCACTACCGTCTTTTTTGGTAGGATATCTGGAAAAAAGGAAACGGAATGATGAGTGCTATTTATTAACAGGCAGAAAAAAATATACGGAACCTCATCAATATTATATTCGTTATCAAAAATATTTGGAACGGAACAATATTGACGGTCACACATTCCATGCTCTGAGGCATACGTTTGCCACACGCTGCGTTGAAATCGGTTTTGATACAAAATCACTGTCAGAAATTCTCGGTCACACAAGCATTACTACCACACTTTCGATTTATGTCCATCCCACCTTACAGCAGAAGAAGCTTCAGATGGACCGCCTTATGCCCGGCAATGTTTTATAGTCAAATTTAAAGTCAAAAGGAAAATACGTTTTACAGGTTTCCGGGCAGAGAAGAGCTTCTGAGTAAGAAGACATAACCTCGTAAAAATAAATAAAGTGAACAAAGGGACCCTGGGTCCCCTTGTCCACTGATAGAGTTTTTAGCCGTTTCTTTCCAGAATATAAACCTATTTATACAATCGATAATGAAGCACATTACTTCAATACATATGAAAATATCATAAAATCTTGTCAAAAATCAGCCTGACGTTTTACTTATATCATTTGAAATCTCTTTTGTCAAGTTTTTTCAGGCTTTTTCATGGAAGGATGAAGCATTGCAATACCTTGATCCGCCTTTTTATATCACGTTTTCTCACCAGATCACTGGGATACATTTCTTGTTTATCTAAAAATTGGTGTTACAATTAGAATTTTTCCTTCCCACCATCTATTTCAACTTTATCTATAGTCAAAATTGTAGTCAATAAAACGAGGCAAAATCCCTTTAAATTACCGACAAAATAAAATCCGGCAATCGTTATTCGCAGTCAAAACAGTAGTCAAAAAAAGAGCAAATCCCTGCCAAATACAGCGAGATTTGCTTTTTTATATTGAAGTAATGTGCTTCATTACATTTTTACATTCCCTTTGGCAAGTCCTTTTACCTTAGGGAACGGGAAGGAGGTACACATGGGCGTCACATTATATGGCCATAACCAGGCCGCCTATGAGGCCGCCGTATCGTTCATGCAGACAGAAGGAAAAGCGGCGGTCATCCACCCCACCGGAACCGGGAAGTCCTTCCTGGCCTTTCAGCTCTGTGGGGACCATCCAAAGGAGAAGGTCTGCTGGCTCTCCCCCTCGGAACATATCTTTGCCACCCAGAAGGAGAATTGGAAAAAGGCAGGCGGAAAGGAGCCGCAAAACGTTACCTTCCTCACCTATGCCAGGCTGATGATGATGGATGAAAAAG
>JAAVYA010000069.1 GCA_022790855.1 Lachnospiraceae bacterium
GTTACTATGCAGTAGCCGGAATAGTGGTCGGTGCTTACGTTTGCCGATTTGTCGAAAGGCTCAGGAAGACTGATCTTCCATGTCCAGTTTGCAAATAATTGTACTTTTGCCATAATTCATTCATCCTTCTTTCTGTTGTTTTGTGTTAGATCCATGAAACCTGCAGACTGTCATCTGAGATTTTCCCTTTGAGTTCATTTTCTTCCAGTATGGAGACCAGTTCCTTCCAGTAAGCCTTCCCCGGAAAGGAGTCGAGGGTTGCCTTCAGAATTTTCTTTTTCTGGCAGCTTACGACAATATCCCCGTTTTCTTTGATGGTGAGCATGGAGTGGCCGTTGGCATTTAAGTCAGTAATCAGTTCCTCCAGCACCTTCTGCCCGATCAGCTCGTACCATACCCTTACATCCACGACGGATGGTTCAGGAGTTGAATCTTCGTCTGTGCCACTAGGCTGCGGTACGGCGCCGGCTCCGTTTCCGTTTCCTGTATCCGCAAAACTGCCGATTACCATTGGCTCCACATGGATGCGCCCAAAGCGGTCAAAAGATATATCCGCGTGGGTGTAGGTATCCATGTTTTCCACAAGGATACGGATTGTCCCGCCTTTTAGGATGTCCTGTAAGGAAGGTGTGTCCTTCCACTGCCAGACAGCCTGTGGGTAAGCGGATTTCAGTTTTTCCGTGATCCGGAGTGCGATATGGAGCAGCATGGTTTCATATTCCCTGCTGTCAGGGGCAGGAAACGCAGGCTTTGCGGGAGGAACGGGTTCCTTCGGATGTTCCTGTACTGGAAATGGAGATGGTATTTCTTCTGAAGACTCCATCATCTGCCCGATTTTTTGTTTCAGGGCAGAACAGAGGGCGCGGCATTTTTTGAACAGCTTCCCTGACTGGCGGAACAAAAGGATTCCGACTGTCACGACAGCCCACAGGATGAAGGCAAGCGCCATCAGCTTCTGGGAGCGTTCCTTTCGGAAAAAGACTGCCAGCAACAGCAGGGAGACGATCAGGATTTTGATGCTTTTGGTAAATATGGGTTTTCTCATTTGGTTTGTTCAGTCCTTTCTCTGTAAATTAGAAAAAGAGGAATTACAGCCGGAGTA
>JAAVYA010000047.1 GCA_022790855.1 Lachnospiraceae bacterium
CCGTGAATCTGATTATAGGGTTCCCGGAGGGGTTCCTATAATAGAGTTTATCGGAACTTGTGAAGCAAGTTCTGATAAAAGGCGCCGGTTCTGCGCCGTGAATCTGATTATAGGGTTCCCGGAGGGGTTCCTATAATAGATATTTTTCAGATGCTTCTGCACTCAGATGGTATTGTTCCCGGATTTTCTCCTGAATTATATGATATGGGATTCCCAATTCTTTTAAAACAGACACCATTCCTCTAATTCCTTCTTCTCTTCCTTCTTCTCTTCCCTGTTCTCTTCCTTCTTCTTTTCCCTGTTCTCTTCCTTCTTTTCTTCCTTCTTCTCTGATAGTCTTTGCCTCATATTCCAGAATCCTGCCTCCCATAACGTCTCTCACTCCTTCCCGAACCGTTTCATACTTTTTTGCTATATGCTCCAACACCTTGCCAGCCATATCTATAATAGTACATTTGGCATATTCGCTGATTTCGCCAGACTCCTGCAGTTTTTCCAAACCAGACCGTATCCCTGCATACTCTTCTTTCAGCGCCCGCAACTCTTTCCCATCCTTCTCATATCTCTCAAACCTCTCTTCATGGGAGAAAATATAGAATGGAATTAAAAATAGCAGATTCTTCTCAAACAGATCTTTTGTTGTATATATTCCCACTTTCATAACCGGAATATCATATGCGACACTTCCTCCTGGCGTATTCATCCTTACTTCCAGGTTCTCCGGTGTTGATTCTCTGCTCCTTAAATATAATACGGCCGAATGGGGAAATGTTACAGTAAGGACATTTCCTCTGATTTCCCCATCGTCAAGAGCGATCTGCGTATCATACTCAAAAAACCGTATCAACATACTGTGATCCGAACTGCTCTGACACTCCATATGATATTTCTTAGATTCCTTCCCGATTATTTGAAAGCACGTGTCTGTAATCCGCTCCTGCATGTCTCCATCCTGCTGATTCAGAAAATGCTCGTTCACAGAAAATCGTATTTTCTCTTCCCCGGTATAAGTTTCTCCAAAGACTTCATTAATAACCGGAATGATTAGATTGCTGCAGTCGTTCAATAATGTACGGAATACATCGTCGTATGGCGTATTACTCTGCTTTCTTTCCCCCATTTTAATCCCCCCTGATAGCTTTATTCTATCATATTATGTTCTGTTACTCAACGATTTTTCCTACAAATTCCTGCAGCTGCAATTAACAAGGCCAAGTAAGGATACCCTCACAGAGTATGCCTACTTGACCTGAACTATCAATATTTACTATCTCGTCCCTTACTCTTCTTTCTTATTCTCTAAAATATAATCTATGACCTCCCGAACCGCACCTTCCCCACCTCTTTTGACAGTTATATAATCCGAAATTTCTTTTATTTTTTTACTGGCATTTGGTACTGTACAACCAAATCCGACTGCCCTTATAACATCTACATCATTCAAATCATCACCAATATAAACAATATTTTCCAAACGAATACCATACCGCCTGCAAAGACTTTGTATCATAGAATATTTGTCTCTGACCCCCATTTTCAAAATATCAACGCCAATTTTTTCTGCTCTCCTGTTAATTAAAATGTTATCTTCACCTGTAATAATTCCTGTTAAAATCCCTTTCTGTTTCAATAACTCAAATCCCATCCCGTCATGCGTATGGAATTTTTTAATTTCGTCCCCCTGTCGTGTATAATACATCCCGCCATCGGTTAAACATCCATCACAATCCGTCAGGAACATTTTAATATCAGGCATCCTTTTCCTATTCAGCTCATATCTCCTCTGTTCCATGATCCCTTCAACAATCTTCCAATCGTATACTTCATCTATTTCATAATACGCATATTCCGGCATCTCCACCGCTCTGATGTTCCCGGATATCCGACTCTCAGACTTCAGAAGCTGATCTCTTCCCGTTATATAAAACGCTCCATTTTCCACCATGCTCCCTATAAAATTCTGTCTCATGGGTCGAGCGCTTATGTCATAATTCATCGGCTTTACAAAACCTTTTTCCTCTTTCCAGAAAAATCTTTTTTGCCGGACAACAGATAAAACACTATCAGTATCCGGCTTTCCAAAAGCTTCAAAGCCTCTTTCCAAGTCCTCCTTAGAAAGTAACGGAGAGGTAGCCTGTATCAAAGCGATTGCATTAAAATCATTTTTTGCTGCAAACTCCAGCATCGCCGATTCCGTGGAAGCAGAATCAGAAGCCGTCTTTGCACTGCGGCTGCAAACCCTTAGCTTTTCAAACTTAAAATTTTCCACTGTTTTTTTAATCTCTTCATGATCCGTAGATACGTACACCCGAGCCAGATCCTTACATTCACATGCTGCTTTGGCCGCCCAATATACGAGGGGATGTCCTGCGATTTTTTTTATATTTTTCAGAGGAATGGATTTACTGCCGCCCCGCACTGGTATAAATCCCACGTTCATATGCTGTCGCTCCTCTTGAATACATGTACGCCCATATATATCATCGTACCGGATAATATCGTCTTCTCCAAAGTAATCACCAATCTGAACCTCTGTGACAATCAAGGTTACTTCTTTGCTGCTATTCATCAGGCGATGTTTGCAGTCCTTAGGAATAAATAGAGAACTGCCTGCATGAACTGGCAGGATAGATTCTCCCAGCTGCACCAGTCCCTCTCCATGAGAGATCAACCAATGCTCTTCTCTCCTACGATGCTTCTGGAGACTCAAAGAGGCTTGTGGTTTTACACAAATTATCTTTGACTGAAAATACTCATTCATAACGCTGGTTTTATAAAAGCCCCAAGGTCTTTCATATATCTCATGCTCCGTTAGGTTTTCATCCAAGCTCATAAAATCATAATTCAAATCTCCCTTTATATCCTGAAGTAAAAAGGAATGTAACTGCTTTTTGGTAAGAATATTGCATAAACGCCCCTCATCATCCAGAATCGGAAGAAAATTAATGGCTCCGCTTTTAAAATAAGGCACCGCCTGTGCAATTCCATCTTCTACATACAAACTCATAAAAGTGGTTTTATATGTATCCTCTATACTGTCCGACAGTTTTTTCCCATTCAAAAGGGCTCTTCGTACATCTCCGTCCGTCAATGTTCCCACTACCATTTCTTTTTCATCCACTATGATTGCAAATCCTCTTGATGTATCATTTATTTTCGCCAGCGCTTCCAGAAAATCAGCCTCTCGCTTAAGTTTAAATTTTTGCAGTTCCATGAAATATTACCTTTCCTTATGTTCTATACTTTAATTTTTTCCTCTGTATGGCCTCGATTGGCAATATCTCCTTTGGCTTATAGCTCAATGAATCATGTACATGATTTAAATCTTCCACCAAACAATGAAATTCATCCGGTTCCAAAGACGCCCCATGATCCGTACCTTTCCAGGTTTTGTCCAGAGTAAAATGGCGTTCTATTATTTCAGCGCCCAATGTATAAGCGGCAACATCTACAGCAGTTCCAAGATGATGTCCTGAAAATCCAATTGATTTCACTCTTTCTCTATATTGCTCCTTCAAACGGCACATTTCCAGAAGACAGACATCCTCATATGGCACCGGATACCCTGATGTACAACAATAAATAATCAAATCTTTATTACGCTTATATTTTTCAAACAATTGAATGATTGTTTCTTCTTCACTTTGCATAGTCATACCCAGTGATAAATGAATCTCACCCTCATAATTCTCACATAGCAACCGGAGCATTTCATAGTGATTGTTGCATGCAGAGGGTATTTTAATAAACCGAGGATGTATTGCAGCAATTTCCTTTGCAGATGTCAAATCCCAAACGGAAGTGGAATAATCAATGCCATATTCCTGGCACCATGCTTTTAACTGCCTATGCTCTCCTGCTGTAAATTCCAAAAACTCCCGATGTTTTCCATATGTATCCCCATATGCATTTGCCGGATTGGGATGGGGAGCGTCATACTGCTCTTTAGAAAGCAATTCACTGGGGCACCGTTTTTGGAATTTAATAGCATCTGCCTTACAATAAGCCGCCGCCACTTGTATCATCTGCTTTGCGATATCCATATCTCCTTTATGGTTACACCCTGCTTCTGCTATGATATATGGTTTTCTATTCATCCTGCTTCCTTTCTGTATGCTTTTAACCGTTTCTTTATACTTGTCTTTATATAGTCGGTTTATGAGCTGATAAGAACCATCATTTCGAACGCTTACAAAATTTCCTCTTTTTATCACATATTCTAAAAATAAGTCAAACTTTTTAACTGTCGACTCACTGGCTCCTTTTGCAGCATTGGTTCCAATACAATTAAATAAAATTGGTATTTCTATCTTTTCCAGCACTTCTTTAGATAAATCAATGGTTGTCCCAGTGGCAGAATAATCCCAATTCAGTTCAAAAAACCCGCCGCCGCCAAATATCAGCAAATCATATTCATTTGCCATCCTGATAAAGCTTTCATCAAATTTCCTCTGATTCCAGGATCTGTAAAAATACCGCATCTCCAGATTCTCAAATATATCTTCTCCAATCTGTCTTTTCCATTCACTGCGAAATCCCGTATGATTTGCACAGTCTCCAATATTTCCATTATAACTGGCTACCTGTAAGATTCTCATAGTCTCCCTCCCACCGCTGTCATACAAGCGGCAGCAAAACCTCTTTGGAATACTCCTTTAGCAAATCCGCACATTCCTGTACCAGATCATTATATAAGATTCCCTTTCGTGCTGTTTCTTTGAGATCCGCCGCCAAGCTCCTCCCTTCTTCATACATTTCCTGGCGGATAATGCATTCCGCTACCGGCATACTTGCTTCTATCAGCTGATAGGCATCCTTTCTTTGACTGTCTTTTGTAAGTTTTTTTATTTTCTTTAATTGCCTAAAGCAGGCTTCTTTATCTAAGCTTTTAGATTGACTGATCTGAGCCAGCTTTCCATAAGCCTTTTTTAAGAGCTTTGCATTCTCTCCAATTTCTTGGAACTGACTGGGAATCTGATGCAAATACGCTATGAGCGACTTGTGTTCCTCTAGGGTAAATTCTGACTTTATTTGATTGATATGGTATGTAAAATCTATTTTTTCTTGGCAAACTTCCTCTATGATTTCTTTTAGTGCAGATAATTCCGTCCCCTCTATGTAAGCGCCGCCTTCTGTGGCATTTACGACCCGTACATTCCGATGCTTTTTTACGCCCTCCACATACATCTGAAACCAATCCAAATAAATCTTGAAATCGCTCCTTGTAGGCACTTGATTTTCATAATTGCCCTTTACCATTAACATCTTTTCTGTATTTTCCTCAGGCATGACCTCCTGAAACGTTCCGTCTGCATGGGATTTATTTCCTGTATAAGCCAAGTCTTGTCCCACAAGGATAATCGTATTAAATCCCATCTTATACAAAAGAGAAAAACCGGCGCAGGCAACCGACCCGCCATTTGCCACATCCCAAAATACTTTTTCATTCATAAAGTAGATGTGATAAGGAATCATATATCCGTCAAAATAAAAAATCCGTTTTCCCCTCTGATGCGCCAAGATAGAATGTCGGGCACTGGTAGGCGCGATAATTGGAATATCCGCCGCTTCTTCCAGTTCAATCAAATGCAATGGTTTGTTGGCGTCAATCGAAATGAATGCATCCGGTATAATGCCCTCTTTCAGCAAAGGTTTTACCGCTGTATCCACGGCCAATATAAAAGCTTTGTTTTTCGCCTTCTTTAATTCCTGAATATTCTTGTTTAGGGAAGGCCCGGCTGAAACCAAAATGGCCGCCCCATGATGGGGAATTACTTCTGAAAGCTTTTTTGTATTATAGCCTTCCAAAATATATTTCATATTGCTCAATACATTCTTCGCCAAATTGACAGACATCTTTCTTCCGGTATTATATTGAACAATCATATTCTCCACTCTTTGAAAAAGCGACTTTATATATGGCGTTATTTGTACGCCATAAAGCTCCTTATAATTCGGATGCACCTCTTCTTTGAAATATTTCAGATTTTCATAAACCAATACCTTGTTCATAACAGGGTTGAATTCCTTCTCATTGATTCCTTCTACAATAAATCCAATTGGCCTGTTTTTAATTTCTTCTGATAAATCAACTTCACGCAGCATTTTGGAAAAAACAGCAAATGACGGTTCATACGCCACAATATTCACCTGTTCCTCCGTTGTCCGTATCAATTCTTTTAAATACATTCCGCTGCCTAATCCAAACAAAAAAACGGATGCATGCTTTTGAAATTCTCCAAGACGTTCCCGCCACATTTTAACAGGCTCGGCGGCATTCCTTTTTCCTCCCAAATACAGCAGACGCTCTCCCTTTTTTACCCGAAAAATCGTTTCTCCATCCCAGGATCTCTCACTGATTACTTCTAAATCCTCATCTGTTTCCATCTCTGCCTTTTCCTGTATTTTATCTGCAAAAGGGGCGTACCACTTATCCATAGCCTTTAAATTCTTATTCCATATTATTTCACACATATCCCGTTTCCTCTGGATTTCTATTTATATAAATGTTTAATAATTCCCGTAACCCATAATCCAACGTGTCCAACATCCACACCATATCTCTTTGATTCAGAGCCTCTATATAATCCTCCAGAACCTGAATCACATATCCGGCTAATTCCTGGTATTCTTCCCTTTCCATACCGAAAACATTTCCCTGTAGCAGGGTGCCGCACAATTTTTGAATATGTTCCGCCAGTTTCTGGCTTTTACTTAGTACATTTTCATCCTTATAGTAATGAAAGCCCCCGCAAATATTATCAACTGCATCCCTTAATTCTTTTGCCAATTCTTCCATGCACATTCCCCGATCCTGCTGCTTTCGCAATTCTTTTCGCAAATTAGGAGGGCGAACACTCGCCCCCCTATTGTTTATACGCAAGCCCACATAGGAAAATTTGCTGCTGACGCCGCATGCGGGCCGCGCGGCGAGTAGGGGGAAACCCTTCCCTACTCAATGAATCACATTTTGAACTACCTTATTTCTTACTGAAGTAAGGACAATACACCCTGAGTCGATTGGTTTGCCTGTGCCAACATGGATTGCCCGGCCTGTGCAAGAATATTATTCTTGCTGTATTCCACCATTTCAGAAGCCATATCAGTATCACGGATACGGGATTCTGCAGACTGCGTATTCTCGGCTACATTGTCAAGGTTTGCGATGGTATGCTCTAATCTGTTCTGCAATGCACCAAGAGCTGATCTCTGGGAAGACACTTTGTTGATTGCTTCCTGGATTGCTGTAATAGAATTATTTGCCTGCTCATAAGTATCTACCGCCACTCTTCCCGTCTCTGTATATCCGGATAAAGCAGCTTTTGCATCTGCAGAGCTGGTTTCGATATAATCCGCAAAATTATTGTCAAGAGCATCCTCCATAGCAGCCTTCGCAATGGAGATATCCGCTTCCTTTACTGCTGTAAGCGTTGCAAATTTTTTAGAGGGATCATTGATCGCAACATAATATACACTGCCGCTTGATATATTTGTGTTTTTGACATATAGATTATCATTATACTTTGCAGAAATCTCTTTCTCAAACGCTACTTTCGCTTTTGAAATATTGGCTCCTTTACTTGCGCTCGTATATTTGAAACTCAATCCCTGATATTTTATTGCTTTGATTGTCGTTCCGCTCTGTTTCTCAGGAGTTATCGTCTTATCTACGCTCCTCAGCCCCAGAGACTGGGCATTCATATTCTCAATGCTGATGGCAATCTTCTGATTTGCATTTGCGCCAACCTGCAGATTCTTATCCTGGAATGAACCATCCAGAAGGTTTTGCTTATTGAACTGGGTTGTAGTGGAAATTCTGTCCAATTCCTTTGTCAATGCATCCAACTCTTCATTGATCGCTTCACGGTCAATGCCTTCATTGGTATCATTGGCACCCTGTACAGCCAACTCGTTCATTCTTTGCAGAATGCTATGCGCTTCATTTAACGCTCCCTCTGCCGTCTGAATCAAAGAAACGCCATCCTGTGCGTTTGTAGACGCACGGTTCAGCCCACGAACCTGACTTCTCATTTTTTCAGAAATCTTAAGTCCTGCTGCATCATCCCCTGCACGGTTAATCCGATAACCGGATGATAACTTCTCAGAAGATTTTGCCTGCGAACTTGTGGTTACTCCCAACTGACGATTGGAGTTCATTGCTGTAAGATTGTGTTGTACTACCATTGCCATAATATTTTCCTCCTTGTCTTTAATGCCGCAACTCCATTTGCGTACCTCAGAAAGCCCCAAATCTGCCTGTTTGAAAAAAAGAAAAGTTTTATTTTTTCTAAATAAGGGGTTAAGTTATGGATAGAACATCCGATAATATAAGTGTAAAGAAAAAGATGCAACATTTTTAGAAAAATGTTGCATCTTTTTGTATAGAAAATTTAGTTCTAACAGCCTGCCCTCATATCACAGAATCCTCCTGAACCGGAAGCTTTTTTCTTTTTTTGTATACAATGATTTCAGGTTCCGCACCGTCGCAGCCATATTCGCACACTAGCAAGTGATGGTCGTCTGCAGCAAGTCCATAGCACCTGTCACTGTTACATTTCTCAATTTGATAGCCAAGATATACCTTTGAATCATCCAAAAATTTGACAGGTTCTCCATTCGGAAGAACATATTCCAAATTCACATACGCACCGACCAGCGGGCAGAGCTCTGTTACAGGGGGCATATCTGCAATCCCAATCAACATTTTCTTCCACAACCAGTTCAAAGGGAATTGCCGGAATTCCTGCTTCATTATATAGATTTACCTGATAATAACCTTCCATCCCCAGGCGGATCTTAGCTCCTGCCTGTATCTGACTGCTTACCACATGAAGACGTCCCTTTTGCACTTGAACCCCGGAAACAGAAACCTCCCCTCCCCAGGCGTCCGCCACCTGCAGTCCGTCCAGTTCATCCCCCGCAAGATACAATCCATCCCCATACTCAAATAGAATCTCAGCGCCATCCTGAATAAGATATGCTTTTTTTGCCGCCGGAGCATCCGCCAGGATATCTTCCCGATACACATACTTCCTGGCCAATAATGACAGACGTCTCCCAATCGGCCGTTTCCGCTTGGGATGCACATCCCATTCCATTCCGGCGTCGGAAGAACTGGCCAGATACACGCCCGGCAGCTTTAAAGCCGCCGCTTCCTGACAGCGGCGCAAAACAGGATACCTTCTTCCACTGCTTTCTATCCATCGGCCAAAGGGCGCAAGCTGCACCAGCAAAAAAGGCAGCTCTTCTCGCCAAAGGCTGCGCCAGCAGGCGATCATAGATATCAGCACATCCTGATACACCTTGGCATGCACATGGTCGCTTTCTCCCTGATACCAAAGAACACCCCGTACCGGATAAGGCGCAATTTTCTTTACCATATGTTCATACAAAGCCCCGGGACGGTGCTGGGAATACGGACTGATAGCCGACGTCTGACCCTCCCGGCCAGGGAATCCCTGGGCTTTGATCTTGGCCTCCACTTGCTGTTCTAATCTTTTTAAGGATGCTTCCAATTCCTCCAGCTCTTTTTCACTATGAGAGCCAGGATACATGATCCGCCTCCAGAGCTTTGTCCACATATCCGGCTTTCGGTACAAGAGATCTGTCCTGTCATTCTCCGGCTTTTTGCAAAACCAGTTCCGTTCCTCCTCCATATCCAGACCCTCGGACATTCCTGCTTCATATTCCCTAAGCCAGACCGCTCCCGGCCCCCGGGCCAGCAGCTTCGGATCCGTCCAACTGCAGCAAGCCGTTCCGCCCCAATTGCAGCCGATGATTCCCACAGGAACGTTCCTCGCACCAAAGAGGGCTTCTGCAAAATAGTAACCCACTGCGGAAAAAAATGGAAGATCTTTGGGCGTACACCGTCTCCAGAATCCATAATCCTTATAATCGTGATCTTCCTCTTCTCCCAGATAAGAAACCTCCGGCACGTCAAAAAATCGAATGTTCGAATACATTCTTCCCTTCAACGCCGCTTCCTTCTCTGCATCCAAATCCAGAGGATATTCCATATTCGACTGCCCTCCTGCAATCCAGACCTCTCCGATTAAAATGTCCTCCCACATCAGGCATTCCCCACCGCTTCGTATGGTAATCCTGGCCCCGGCAGAGGGTGGCTGGGGCGGAAAGGACACTTGCCAGCAGCCTTTATCATCGGCCGTGAAAATACGTCTTTCACACCCCTTATGGTGTTCCATCTCCCATATCCCTTCTATGGTCTGCCCGGGTGACGCCGTTCCCCACAGTTTTATTTCCTTCCCCTGCTGAAGCACCATATGGCTTCCAAATATCTTTGCTGCTTTTATCATAGGCTGCCGCCTCACTCATTTCTTTCCCACAAAATTACTGCTTTACAACCTTCATTTCATAAGGCTCCAGCATCATATCTATGTTTCCGTTCTCTGTATAAACTCCCGTATGCTGTCTGCTGCCGGAGTTATTGATTACTGCCAGAATACCTGCGCCCGGATAATACGCACACTCGGTATGGACATTATCCGTACCGTAGGCCTGTTCAAAAGCTTCTCCGGCTCCCAACAGAATCAGATTCGTCAGCATTCTGGTATTTTCCGGCGTCACTTCATATCCTCCCAGATAAATGCCCTTGCCTTGAAAGAAATCATGCACCGTTAAGGTGGGCGTTTTAGCCTCTTCCAAAAGCACCTTAGCCTTTCCATCTGTCAGATAGATGTTGCTCTTCTTTTTCACACCGGCTCCCTGGGGAAGAAGCCCGGGAATCACTTCTTTTTCAAATCCCCATTTCCCGTGGCAAACCCTCTCTCCGGTATCCTCATCTACCCCCAGCACATGAGCCATCCGAAAGAACGTATCATATCCTGATACCGCGGAAGGTTGCCCGATTCCTATGAACACGCCGCCCTCTGCTGTCCAGCGGGTCAAAGCCTCCACCACCGCTTCTTCTCGCCAGGAATCGCCGCCGCTCCAGGCGCTTCCTGCAATTCCGGCATTGATGATCACGTCAAGATCCTTTAATGCTCCCGCCTGAACATCGGAAAAATTCAAAAACGACACTTCAAAGGGCAGTCCCGCCAGGCTTTCATTGATATGGATCAAATCATGCATATACGTCTCATGGAAATGTCCCGACAAGGTCCAGGAGCGCAGCTTACCCCAATAATGAAGCACCCCGATTCTAGGACGATATGTATAGGGTTTTCCGCTGTTGTGGAATGCGCGGATCTCTCGGAATTCATCCGCCACCTGAGCCATATAGTCCACAAATTCCGGGGAACGCTCCACCAAATGCAGATACCCTCCCAGGCCGATACGGTCCATGGGCGCCCGAAGAACGGCCCGCCGTACCGCCTGCCAGTATTTTTGCGCTTCCCCCTTGGGATTGCCTCCCGGAAGAAACGTGGGAGAACCGTCCACCCCTGTGGGGAACAGGTAAGGGTGCATCCGAATCTCATGTACCTTTGCGGGTACGCCGCTGCAGAGCCTGGCTTCATAGCCGTTAAATACACACTTAATCATCCCGTCAAATCCAAACTCTTCAAAACGTCCGTTGTAAGGCTCTATGCCCACCCAACTGTCGTCGTAAAATACGTAAGCCTGCTTTCCATATTGATGAGCCAAATCTATCAGCTTTTTCCCAAAGGATATTACAAAATCGTTGACAAACGCCATCCAGTCTGCTTTTTTCTGATTTCCAGGCATGTGGGTGACATGGTACTTGCCCTGATTCACAAAATCCTCAGCGGTCAGGGCATAGCCGTATTTTTTTTCAAAGGCCAAAAGCGCCCTGGGGCTTACGGTAAAGTCATAAGAAGCCCAATCGGTAAACAGATGGCGGTTCCTCTCCTGGCTGCCCCAGATCCAGACAAAATTATAAAACATAGACGTAAAACGCACCACGGTAGTGGCCGGATGGTCTTCGCACCACTGTTTCATCCAGCCAAGAAGGTATTCCTGCACCTCGGGATGAACCGGGTCAATCTGCATCAAGTGCTCCTTGTCCCAATGGTTGGTGGTATGATTGTACATAGACACTTCTTCCCAAATCCGATAGGCCAGAAAAGAAACCGTGTAGGTATGCCAGGGAGTAATTCCAAAAAGACGAACTTCCTGCGTCTCTTTATCGTAGCGCCATTTTTCTCCGGAAATCTCCAGACCGGTCGTCCTGTCATAAATCTGCCAATATTCTTTGGCCTCCTGAGAATCATTGACGGCAAACTGCTCTTCAAAAAAATCTGCTAACAGGGGGATGGACAGCTCCTCCCCGTCTGATACTCTGGGAGACGTCATCAAAAACGTCTGCTGCAGCGTATCCATATGCTCCTTTGCCCATTCATTATGGTCACGGATGATACAAATGGTGGAATAAATTCCGTATCCTGCCTCTAAAATTTCCGGAGACAGTTCTGTACCGTCACTATCACGAATGACGTCCGCTCCCCATTTCTCTGCCATTTCCAGCGTCAGTTTCTCGTATCCTGCTTCTCCGGGAAGGGTAAATCCCCCGGTTAATTTCTTTTGTTCCTTCTCGTTCAATGAAGTTCCCTCATTTCTTTTATTTTTTCGTAAACGGCTTCCGCCAGTTTCAAATGTCCCGAAGGGGTAAGATGAACACAGTCTTTTCCCAATTCTCCCACAACATCCGAAGCGTTTAAAAATCCCCATCCATGCCTATCTGCCACAGCCTGATACAGCGCCGGAAGCTTCCGGCTTTTTTCTACGGATGTTCTGTCATATACCCCTGCAAACTCCCGCTCCTCCACCTGTTCCCCCACAGCAGCCGGAGCCACAATTAAAATCTCCGGAACCTTCCGTCCGGATTCCCGGCAAATACGCTCCGTCAAGACTCCCAGACGCTCCATACCCCGGAGGATTTCCTCCGCAGGCGCATGAAACAAGGGCCGCACATCATTAGTCCCCAACATAAAAACCACCAATTCCACCGGCATGGCGCTCTCCAAGCATACCGGATAAAATGTCATACCATTCTTTCCTTCCTCTACAGGATCGTCAAAACACGTGGTCCTGCTGCACAGCCCCTGGGCCAGCACCCGGTAATCCTCTCCCAGAAGGGCTTCCAGTCTGCTGGTCCAACGTACCTCATAAGGATACCGCAAATCCTCCATGCAGGTGTAATCTGGATTATGTCCCCAGGTATTGGAATCTCCGTAACATAAAATCTGTCTCATTTCTCCTCCTTATATGGGCAACCGTTCAGACAAGCTGCCCTGTTATTTATATAGTTCAAATGGAATGGAAAGGACTACTTTTGTCCCTTCCCCTAGTTTGCTGTAAATCTGAATCCCATATCCATTTCCATAGATATGCTTGATTCTCTCTTTTACATTGGCTATCCCAATGCTGTGAGTCTGTCCATGAAAAGACGTACCTTCCAGCAATCTTTTGACCGTCTCCTCCTCCATCCCCAAACCGTCATCCTCCACCACAATTTCCATCTGGCCATGGACCTTTTTGATTTGAAGCTTCAGCTTTCCCCGCTGAGGCTTTGCCGCTACCCCATGGAAAATGGCGTTTTCCACAATGGGCTGTATCAGCACGTTAGGCACCCGGCATTCCAACGTTTCTTCCTCTATCTCATATTCCACAGTAAAACGGTCCGGATAGCGATAAGACTGCAAGAGCAGATAGTTCCGCACATTTTGAATCTCCTGTCTCATGGAAATAAAAATATCATCCGTCCCCACTCGCAGCGTGTCCTGAAGCAGAGAGATAAAGGCGTTGGAAAACTTCACGATATCTTTATTCCCCTGAATCTGGGCCAGATAAACGATGGAATTCAAGGTATTATAAATAAAATGAGGATTGATCTGACGCATCAGGCGGTCAATTTCCAGTTCCTTGGTGGCTTTTTCATAGGCAATGGATTCCTCCATCCGCCGTTTGATATCGCTGATCATCTGGTTAAACGTCCGTCCAAGCACCGCCAGCTCATCATTGGTGGTAATCGCAACCTCCACGTTCAGATCGCCCTTTCCCACCTCCAGGGCCGCTTCATGAAGAACTTCAATGGGTTTTGTGATCGTATGGATATAGCCGTACAAAAAAACAAACAGCAGAGAACAGGCCGCAAAAAAGATGAACAGGAAAAACACTGGAATAAACCTCAGCTGCCTAATTACCTGACGGTTGGAAACCTCTCCTACCAAAATCCACCCGTCTTCCAGACTGTCATTTTTCAGCAGGATGTTACTGTTTTCCAGGGAAGTTTCCGGTTCCGCAAGCTGTAATAATTCCTCGTACTCCAGACTTACTTCGCCCTCCCCAGCAAGCATTCCTCCCCAGTGGTCGTAAAGCCCGACGCCTGATAAAAGATTGCTGGGAAGCCTGGCGTATCCGGCAATCTCATCCAGGCTTACATGTAAAATAATGTCCCCCAGAATCTCATGGCCGCCCCGCACATCCCGAAAGCTCATGACGAAGCTTACCGCATCCAGATGTTGATTCCCCTGCTCCGAAATGTACGTATGGGCCGGAGAAAATCCTCTGCTTCTGCCGCTTTTTTTGAACGTCAAATACCATTCCTCCAACTCTGGGACAAAGGCCTCCTCTGTCATATTGCTGGAATAACTGCGCCCTTCTTCCGTAACAATCGTTACGCCATAGATATAGGACTGTTCATTGATAAAGGTGCGGCAAATCTTTTTCACCGCATTGCCCACGATCAGTCTCTGAAAGACGTCCTCTTCCTCCCCTTCCCGTAATAGCTGCTGTAATTCGTCATTTACCACAATCTGTTTGGCAATGCTGATAATTTTTTCCTGAAAATTCTGCAGTTGTTCCGCCGCTTGGAGCAGCTTGTACTTCTCTCCTTCCACGGTGTTTTGCTTCTGCACTCCGTAAAAGTAAGTGGAAGCCACAATATCGCTGATAATAAAAGCCGCCGCCACCGTGGCCAAAACTACGGTTACAATTTTTTTCCGGATGGATTGCTTCATATTTTATACCCGCTTTAAATATTCGCTGGGCGTAATGCCCTCTGTTTTTTTGAACACATAGCTGAAATACTGGCTGGAGGTAAAGCCCACCAGCCTGTAGATCTCTGATATCTTGTACTCCCGGCTCTCCATCAATTTCTTTGCCCGCTCCATCCGATAGGAAGTCAAGTACTCCACTACCGATACCCCAAGCTCCTGCCGGAAGCATTTTCTCAAATGGCCTTCGGATACCCCGGCAGCCCCGGCAATATCCTGAATGGAAATGTTTTCATTGTAATGCTCCTGAACGAAGGCGAGACTTTCCAACACCGGATAGGAATACTGCTCCTGACGCTGGCGTTCCAGCTGCTCATAAATCTCCTTCATGGTTTGTTGGAAATGAGCTTCCACGTCCTCTGTAGAATCAAAGGGCTCCTGTTCCCTGTCAAAGGAAATCGTCAGCTTCTTTTGTTCTGCAAACTGGTGCAGCACTTCCGCAATATTTTTGGCCACACGGATATATTCCATCTTGCTGAAGCTTCCCGCCGCTTCCTCCAACAAAACTTTCACAATGTAATCTGATGCATTGGGATCTTCCTCGCTTAAGGAATACATCAAAGAAAAGGCGCTTCGCTTTTCCTGGGCCATCTCCTGCCGCTTACGGATTAAGTCGCAATGTTTCAGGATCTGCTTCTTCCCATAACTAAAACACCCCTGGGAAAGCCGAAGCATATCCTGAAAAATCTCCGGCAGCTCCAGAAATTTCCCGGTTCCATCAGAAAGGATTGCCGAGGCGCTGATTCCAAAGCCTTCCAATTCCTTCAGCATCTCCTCTGCCGCCTTGCCAAGGGCTTCTATGCTGTCTGGTACACTGGCGTCAATAAACATAATCCCGCACCAACGCCCTGCTCCAACGGAAATGGCATTCCGGCAGAAAATTCCGAATCCATACTTTAATTCCTCCAATCTTATGGCATCGAACCCATGGCTGCTTTCCTGCTCTTCCACAAAACTAATCGGAAGATCCTCCATTAAAAAAATCAATGCAAATCTTTGAAGGGGATGTTTTTGATACACCAGATCCCCGGACGTCTCCCCGGATTTGGAGAATAAAAATTCCCGGAGATTTTCTTCCGTATAGCTGTGCATCCGCTGTTTTTCCACCCGGATGTCTCCCCGGATCTTTTCTATGGTATCAGTCAAAGCCTCCGTGGACAGCTCATTTTTCAAAACATACGCACATACCCCCAGCTCCAGCCCCTTTTTGACAAAGTCAAAATCCTGATAGGAGGTCAAAAGTACAATTTTTTGCATGGGATGGGTGTTAAGCACCTTCTCTGCCAGTGTGAGCCCGTTCATGACCGGCATGCTGATATCTAAAAATGCAATATCCGGCTTCAGCCGTTTGATATCCGAAAGGGCTTGTACGCCCCAAAAAGCCTCCCCGACGATTTCGTACTCCGGGGAAGCTTCTTCTACTAATGATTTAAAATACGCTACTGCCATAGGCTCGTCATCTACCACATATATCCTGACTTTTTCCTCCATACTGTTCCTCCGGATTCCATTTTACCCCTTTACCGCACCTGCCGTCAAACCGGTAATGAAATTTTTCGACCCGATAATGAACATCAAAAGGAGCGGCACCGTAGCAAACACCAGACCCGTAAGCTGCGCTCCGTAGTCGGTACGGTAGGCATTGGCCAGCCCCTTAATGAAAATGGGGATGGTATTTAGCTTTTCTGTGTTGACAAATACCAGGGGCACCAGATAGCTGTTCCAGGACCACAAAAAGATCAACAGACACAACGTTAGGATACCCGGCTTAATACAGGGAAATACCATCTGGGAAAAAATTCGGATTTCTCCCGCCCCGTCGATCCTGGCGCTCTCCACAATCTCTGTAGGCAGCGCCGTCCCAATAAACTGAATCATCCAAAAAGCCCCAAAGCCGTTGGCAAACCACAGAAATATCATGGGCCACAGCGTACCGGTCAGATGCATGGTCCGCATCTCAATCATATACCCGATGATACCGATCTGGGTAGGCGCCATCATCGTGAGCATAATAAATGATTTCAGCAGATTTTTGAACCGAAACTGGTAAACCGTCATGGCATAGCCTACCATGGCGCTTACCAGTACACACACCAGCATGGACATTGCGGAAATAAACAGGCTGTTCCCATAAGTCTGTATAAAGTTAGAAGCAAACACGGTCTTGATATTTTCTGCAATGTAATCGGAAGGCAGCAGAGGCAGTCCTTTGAAAATGTCCTCTGTCTTATAGGTGGACATCACCACCATGAAATAAAAAGGAGTCAAAGAAATCAAAGAAATGATTCCCAGCAGCAGATAAGAGCCTGCTTTTGCAAATTTTCTCATATCAGTTCTCCTCCTTTTTATTCATGATCTTCATTCCGATCAAGGATGCCACAATAATGATAATAAACAACGTGGAAGATACGGCAGATCCATATCCCAGCCTTGCGGTAGACCCAAAGGCCACGTCATAGAAATTCCACACCATGGTCAGGCAGGAACGGTCCGGTCCGCCGATAATGCTGGTGGTGGATACGTTAAACATCAAGTTTGGCTCGTCAAAGAGCTGCAGTGCATAAATCAAGCTGGTAAAAATAATAAATATGGTAATGGGCTTTAACAGGGGTACGGTAATGGAGAAAAAGGTACGTACCGTTCCCGCGCCATCCACCTTCGCAGCCTCATAAATATCCGAGGAAATCGATGTAATCCCGGATAAATACAAAGCCATATAATAACCGGTACATTTCCAGATAATCATAAATCCGATCACCATAGGCGCAAATCTGGCATTCCCCAGCCAGTTAATGCCTTCTCCCCCGAAAAATGTGATCACCCGGTTGATAATACCTGTATTCCAGTCAAATAGGAAGGTAAAAATCAAGCCGATGGCCACCGGCGTAGTGATATAAGGCAGAAAATTCAACGTTTGGAACAGATTCCGGAATTTCTTCAAATTGCTCAAAAACGCTGCGATCACAAGTCCTAAAAAGATCGACAACGGGAAGCCTAAAAGCATAATATAAAGGGTATTTCCCAAGGATTTTAAAAATGTAGCATCCTTGGTAAAAATCCGTATGTAATTGTCAAGTCCCACAAATACCTTCTCCCCCACACCGCTCCAGTCATAGAAGCTCAGCCTTAGGGAATACAGAATCGGGAACAGGTTAAAGGTAAAAAAGAAAATGATAAAGGGCGCTACAAAAAAAAGCGGCCAGAAGATACGATACTTCTTATTTCCTTTTCTGGTCATATCCTACTCCTCCCTTTTTGGTGTACAGCCAGCAATCTACAGGAAAACCCTTTTTCCTAAAAGATGGAAAACGGAGGAGTATGTATGGTAATACTCCTCCGCTTTTTGCTGAATTTTTATTTGATGGTAAGCTCACTGTCTGTTATACGGTTCGCGCATTCTTCCAATCCCTTTTGTACCGCATCCTCTGCAGTCATGCTGGGATCCGCCATTACGGCTACTGCCAGAAGGTCACGGATATCAATAACTGTCTGATCCCATACGGAAGTCTTGGGAAGCACGATACTCTGTGCCACTTCGCCGTACAAGAATGCTCCGATATCCTGTCCTGCAAAGAACTCGTCTGCTCCGGCTGCATAAGAAGGATCTTCATAGAATTCTTTGGTGGGAACATAGTACTCTACTTCTTCTTTTGCTGTCTGTACGCCTTCTTCGGTGAAGAACGCCCAGTTAATGAATTCCCATGCCGCTGCTTTCTGTGCATCGGTGCTGGTGTTGGTGATACCTACGGAACATCCGCCGCAGCTATAACCGCCGGTTGCCGGCATCATCAGTCCCCAGTTTCCGGAACCGTCAACATCGTTGGACTTGATGTAATAGGTGATCGCCCAGTTGGGACAGGGATAGAATAAATGGTTGTCATCTGCATACGTCGCGTTTGCCTGCGGCGTACCATTTTCAAAGGTATCTACGACTTTGTTATCACGCATATCACATAAAAGACCCATAACCTTGGACATTTTCTCTGTGAAATTGATGGTGTTGTCTGTCTGTACATCCGTAGAATCTGCAAAATACAGCCACTCTGCTACTGCTCCGCCTGCATGGAACAAATAGTCTGTTCCGCCGGACTCTTCATTGACCCGCTTGCCTTCCGTAATATAATCGTCAGTTGTCTTAAAGATCTCTGCCAATTCCTGAGGATCGTCGGTGCCGAAATATTTCTTAGCCAGATCTCTCTTGTATGCGATTGCAGAAGGAGATACGGATTGTTCGATACCGATCAACTGTCCGTCATCCGTCATGGCTCTGCCCTTGATAAAGTCAAAGAACGCATTGGGATCTACATTGTAGGGATCTTTAGTCAAGTCTTCAAATACTCCAAGCTGCTTGTAATTCTCAATCAGCGTACAGCTCTGCTGAACCATGGTGGGAAGCTCTGAACCAGAAGCAATGGCCTGCTGGATCTTGGTAAAGTAATCACTGTATGCTACTGTGGTTGCCTCAATCTTGATATTGGGATGGCTCTCCATAAATTTTGCAAACATGGGCTCATACCAGTTGGTATCCCATCCCCAATAAGTAATCGTTACTTGTTCTCCGGAAGCCTCTGCATCGCTGCCTCCTGCTTCTTCCCCAGAAGCGTCATCGCCTGCCGCGTCTGCTGCATCGTCGCCTCCTGCCTCATCTTTGGCCGCATCTGCTGCATCGCCTCCTGCTTCTTCCCCGGAAGCATCCGATTTGGCGTTGCCGTCATTGCCGCCGTTTCCGCATCCTGCCATCATACCTGCCAGCATGGATACAGCCAGTAAAACACTTACGATTTTTCTTTTCATGTTCCTCTCCCTTTCTTTTATTTGATATAATTATAGTATCATATAAGCGAATTTCTTTTTCTTTCATATTTCGCATATTTTGTTCAAAATCCGGTTTCTTATTCTAATATTTCTAAAAAGTATTTACCACCGCCTTCATTTTCCGAATCAGGGGCCAGTCGGAATATCCGCTGACCTGGGTCATAAATAGAAAGATACGGTCCCGTTCACAGTCCACGGAACAATAGGGGCCGGTCCATCCGTCCCATCCAAACTCTCCTATCCCGGAGCAGGAGCCGGACTGGCGTGGATTTTCATGAATCCGCATCAGGCTTCCGTACCCATAGCCTGCCATATGGACAAAATCTACGGTTTTCTTTTGCTCTAATGTAAGATGGTTCTGGACGAACATGGAGAAAACCTGCTCCGACAACAGCCTGTTCCCGCCTGGCAAGCCGCCTTTTTTAAGCAGCATCCGGGCAAATTTTTTATAATCCTCCCGTGTGGAATAAAGGCCCGCCCCGCCGGATACAAACGCGGGAGAAACCATTCCATAGCCAAGACCCAAATGGCGGCTTTCATCTTCCCGCAAAATGGTTCTTCCTCCTTCTTCCTCCTGGTAAAAAAGCGTTACCAGACGGGATTGCTTTTCCCTTGGCACCCAAAATGAGGTGTCCTCCATGCCCAAAGGTTCAAAAATCTCTTCCTGGTAAAAACGGCTAAGCTCACGGCCGTCAATGCATTCTATGACCGCCCCCAGAACATCCGCCGACAGCCCATACCGCCACCGTTCCCCCGGCTCCGCCGCCAAAGGGGCTTTTGCAATCAGCTCTGCCACCTGGCGGGTGGTGTAAGCCTCCGGGGTATCCGTCCGCTCCTGCACCTTTTGAATCTGCCGCTCCATCTCCCTCCCCGCCAAATCCTCGTCCGGATAAACAATTCCCGACGTCATATTCAAAAGATCCCAAATCTGGATCTGCCTTTTTGCACTCTTTCTCCCTGCTTCTGTGAGAACCTCCATTTCCCCAAACTCCGGCAGATACTCCGCCACAGGCGACAGTAAATCCAGCTTCCCCCGCTGGTACATCACCATTGCCGCTACGGCTGTCACGGGTTTTGTCATGGAATACATACGGTAAATACTGTCCTTAGGATACCCATACTCCATTTCATAAAAGGTTTCTTCCCCTGAATATACCCCAATCTGGGCCCCGGGAATCCGGTTCTCTTTTATTTCCTTTTCCAATAATGCGTCCATACATTCCTTTGACTTCATGAAATATCCTCCCATTCTTTTTCCTTTATTCTATCAAAAAAAGATTGTCTTCCTGGTTACGAAAAACAATCTTTTTGTTCAAATTTCTATCGCCTGTAACAGCTTATTTGTATGTCAGAATGTTGGGGACAAAAAGGTCTTTTGTCCCCAACATCGTTTGAGCAACGCGAGTTTGTGGAGGTTCGTTTTGCTCTTAGCAAAAATCAGAGATTTTAGGAGTTCTTAATCTCGAAACTGGAAAAAGCAGCAGACCATTTGTTGCTGTTTCGCTCCCCTTTTCCCTGGCGTCCCTCCCCGCCCCCTATCTCCAATGATCTTCAATTTCCTCCCGTATAATCTGCACATATCGTCTGGCCTTTTCAATATCATGATGGATCGTATAAACATCCCTCTGTGTGATCTCCATGTGACAGCCCCGGGCCGCATGAAGGCTCTTGCGGATATGCGCCCGGAATGCCTCCTCATCTAAGACAGGATTCACGCCCAGGAAATTGGGACTGGGCTTTCTATGGTAAATAACCTTGCTGCCGGAAAGCTGCTCTCCCATATACTCCTCTTTGCACCAAGGGGAGATGGAAACTTTCCGCAGATTGGGAAGCTTGCTGATACACCGCTCCCAAATTGGATCCACCGGCTCACAGCAGCCATAGGACAGCATCCCGTACTGCTGGGAAATCTTTTGATAACATGGAAAAATAAATTCTTCATACATATCCGGCGAGATCCCCACCGTCTCCTGGGAGTCCATAAATCCCCACACATCCTTGGTGATAAAGGGACGCCGCCGCCATTCTTCCCAGCCCGGCAACTCCTGGGTAAAGCTGTAAGTCCCCTGTCCCACACTCTCAAAAGACGTAGTGGGCAAAATCAATCGCTGCTCCTCCAAGTAGCGGTAATAAGCCAAGGTATCCTCCGCAATCCGGTCCATCATTTCAAGGAACAATTCCGGATAATCATACATGGAAAGCATCATATTCTCCATGCTCATAATATGTACCAGCATCTGAGTGGGAACGCTGTAGAGGCAGTCCATGGTACGTTTCACTGGAAGTATATCCCCAATAGTTTCCCCCACCGCCTGTTCCTTTGCGGCTGTAGCTTCCAGATCCACCCCAAATCGGCTGGACTTTAATTTATGGTAATCCTCCTCCAAATCTTCCAACACAGACACAAACTGATGCCCCAGGCTTTCCTCTCCCTGCAAATTGTCCGTATGATTCACCTGTACCGGAATATCAAACAACTGAAAATACGTCTCATAATTCATGGGAAAATAATCCGGCGTCACCCGATCGTCCCCAAACAATTCCTGGTTTAAAAAATTGCAGTACAGTGAAGTTTCTATCTGTCTCGCAAATTCCCCCTGGCATTTCAGACGCTGCGGGAGAATCTCCTGAGAAAACGTCCACATCTCCAAATGGATCATAGGCTTCTCCCCCAAAAGTGCATTGTGAAGATACCACTGTTTCTTTTTCTCCAAATTCTCCGGCTCATTGGCCAGCTCCAACTGCTTCTTGGCCACTTCCCGCAATATCTCCCTATCCTCGCCGCTGATTGTATATTCCATAACAGCTCCTCCTGACTTTGATTTTTGAACAATTCCTTACATTTTATCTCCTGCTTTCTAAACATAGTTTTATCACATTTTTCCAGCAAACGCATTAGATATTCCTGCCCTCTTATATAAAAAAATTGACATTCCCCCCATAATCCGATAAAATAAATATTCATCACAAACAATGTCATGATGTAGGGACAAAAGAGGTTTCGCAGAACTAATTTTGTGCAGTTTTCTAGCACAATTTAAAAAATCCAATTCTGCCCCACATCACGTCCGTTAATTTTAGAACATGAGATGCACAGCCAGGGAAAAGGGGCCGCTTCCCTCCCCTTTTCCCTGGCGTCCCCACTTCACCCCAACTAACACCACAGGAGGCCCCTCATGAATCATCAACCCCCCAGCCCCTTCACAGGCTCCGAAATATTTTTCCACTCCCCCACCCCCTTCGCCCGGGAAGCCTTTCTCTATCCCCTTTGCCTGGGTCACTATTTCTGCGGAGCAGACTACGAGGTAGACCGCAAACGCTTTAACAGCTATCTTCTGATGTATATTATCAAAGGGGAAGGATACGTTATAACTCCCCAGGAAGCCTATTCTTTCCGGGAACATCAAGCGGTTTTCATCGACTGCCGAAAGCCCCACCGCTACGGGGCCACAGGAAGCCTGGAATTTTACTGGATGCATTTTGACGGAGTCTGCGGAGAAAAATATATGGAATATCTCCAGGCTTCCAACCGTTTTCCCCTATCCCTGAATCCCCCGGCCAGGCAGGAAGTCCAACAGATGTTTTCCAATCTGCTCCATCAATTTTCAGAAGGAAGCTTCACGGAAATCCAGCTTGGCAAATACCTTACAGACCTGCTTACACTCCTGTCCCAGCCGCAGCCGGTTCCTACTCCAGGCGTCCTGGGAGGAGGAAAGGACAGCCCCGGTTCGGCCCCGGAAGCCTGTACAAAGGCGGCCGCCTATATGCGCCAGAACTTTACACGCCCTGTCACTGACCAGGAGATCGCCTCTTTCGTCTCCCTAAGCACCTGCTATTTCATCCGGTGCTTTAAGGAGCAATATGGCCTGACTCCCCACCAGTATCTTATGAACCTCCGGCTGGATTCCGCTTGCTTTTATCTTAAGACCAGCAAAAAAACAGTGAAAGAAATCGGCTTTGCCTGCGGCTTCCAAAGCGAGAACAGCTTTTGTATTGCATTTAAAAAACAGGTAGGCATAACGCCTACCTGTTATCGAAATTCTCCCTGAGATACTTCCGCACTTGTTATTCTGCCGGAACCGCCATGGTCTTTAAGTCCTTGCTTACGATCAAAGTTGCTTCCGTCTGTGCCTGTACCTCCTCCGGATTAACGCCGGGGGCAACTTCTGTGAGCACCAGGCCCTGGTCTGTCACTTCAATGACACAAAGCTCGGTCACAATCTTATCTACACATTTGACAGCCGTTGCCGGAAGGGTGATATTTTTTAAGATTTTTGCAACGCCCTTCTGGGTATGGGTAGTGGCAATGATTACCACTTTTGCCCCAACTACCAAATCCATAGCGCCGCCCATGCCGGGAACCATTTTCCCAGGAACCATATGGCTGGCCAGATTGCCGCTTTCATCCACCTGGAGCGCACCCAATACGGTAACGTCCACATGCCCGCCCCGGATAATGCCAAAGGACATGGAGCTGTCAAAATAGCAGGCTCCTGGGGTTACCAGTACCGGCTGTCCGCCAGAATTAATTACATCCTTTAATTCTTCCCCTTCTTTCGCCACCCGGTCCATGCCAAGAATTCCATTCTCGGACTGAATCGTAACGTCCACGCCCTGGGGAATATAATTAGCCACCATGGTTGGCAGGCCGATTCCCAGATTAATTACATCCCCGTCCTTTAATTCCTGTGCTACACGATATGCAATAATCTCTTTTGCTGATGCCATTATTTGTCACCTCCCACTACGATATAATCTACCAGAATTGCAGGAGTCATAACATAATTGGGATCCAGTTCTCCCACCTCAACCAGCTTCTCAGCTTCTACAATCACCGTATCTGCCGCCATTGCCATCACTTCCTGGAAGTTTTTGGAGGTTCCCTCGTAATATACGTTCCCGGCTTTATCCACAATCGTACCTTTTAAGATGGCAACGTCTGCTCTTACGGGAGGCTCAACCAAATATTCTCTGCCGTCTATGGTCATGGTCTCTTTTCCTTTGGCCACATCGGTGCCCACTCCGGTAGGCGTAATGACTGCGCCTAATCCCATGCCAGCCGCACGGATTTTCTCTGCCAGAGAACCTTGGGGAACCAGCGTTACTTCCGTCTCTCCGGAAGTCATCTGAGCGCCTGTCTCCTTATTGGTTCCAATATGAGTTGCAATTACATGCTTTACCTGTTTTGCACAAATTAATTTTCCTGCTCCTACATTCTCATAGGCCGTATCGTTTCCGATAATCGTCAGATCCTTCACTCCTTTTTCCACGATGGCGTCCATCATCAATTCTGAAGTCCCGCAAGCCAAAAATCCGCCGATCATAATGGAGCAGCCGTCGTTGATATGGGAAACGGCTTCCTGAACAGAAACAATTTTGTTCTTCATATCTTATCCTCCTAGTCAAACAGCAGCTTTTCATTCGTTACGATTCACGCCCCAACTGCCGCAAATCGTAACGATTCGGGGCGATATTCCAAATTTTGCTTCGCAAAAATCGCCCCTTACATCTGAATCAGGCTCTCACGGAATGCGCATCTAGTGCGCATTCCTAGCCCGTGAACAGCTTTATTCTACTTCCTCATATAACAGATCGTCCGGGGTACGGGCGCCTTCTTTCAAATAAGTGCCAGGCGTCTCACAGTCCGGGCAGTTGCCGAATGCATCCCCGAATTCCGTAAACAAATCCGTAGCATATTTGAAAAGCTTCCCGCAGTTCGGACACTTATAATAAAAATACAATGCACCCCAACTCATATCCGTATCCTATTTCAGACCAAGAATCTGACGTGCTTCATCCGGGGTAGCCGCCTGGTTGCCGTACTCTTCAATGACACGTTTTGCCCGTTCTACGAACTGAGCGTTGCTGTCTGCCAGTACGCCTTTTGCATACATTACATTATCTTCCATGCCTACACGGATATGACCGCCCATTGCCACTGCACCGTACATCATTTCCATTGCGGAATGACCTACGCCGAAGCAAGACCAGGTAGATCCCGGGCAGAGAGATTCCATGGTTTCTTTCATAAACACCAGGTTCTTCATGGTTCCGGCAATTCCGTTGGCACAGCCCATGCAGAATTGGAAATGAAGGGGAGCCTTCAAAACGCCTTTTTTCAGATAATATGCGGCGTTGCCAATCATACCCGGATCAAAAGCTTCGATTTCCGGCTTAGTATTGGTCTCCTGGAACAGCATGCCGCACTCTTCCAAAAATTTGGGAGAATTCAAGAACAGGCCGCTGTGAAGCCAGTTCATGGAACCGCAGTCATAGGAGGCCATTTCCGGCTTCAATTCTTTGATATGGGCCATACGCAAAGCGTCGTCTGCATGGATATCACCGGAGGTGGTCAGGTTGATGATAATATCGCAGTCCGGATACTTGGTCTTAATCAGTTCTACAGTCTCACGGAACTTCTCGGTGCTCATGGATCCGTTGCCTTCGTCGTCTCTCATATGAAGATGGGCAATAGCAGCACCTGCCTTCCAGCATGCATATACATCGTCTGCAATCTCCTGGGGAGTCATGGGAACGTTAGGGTTATTCTCTTTCTTTGGCCATGCGCCGGTTACTGCTGCTGTAATAATTGTCTTATTCTTTAAACTCTTGTCCATGTCGGTCCTCTCCTTTACCCTCACAAATCCAGACGAAGCTCTCGCTTCGCCTGGATGAATGTTCATTGCTCTTATTTATTTGTGAATCCGTAGTTGTCACGATCCTGACATCCGGTTCCGCAGTACATATAAGTACGCTCCGGTACGTCGTTGATATCGTCTTCGTCGATCTCTGCCACGCAGCGGGCCATGGAGCCGTCGCCCATGAACCATCTCAACGGGAAGCAGTAGAAGCGGAACCGCTTGCCGGATACTTTGTCCAAATCGCCGCCCAGGTTCTCAACGCCTACGATGCCGTGTCCCAGCATGGTCTTATGGCAGGGTTCCCAGGTTCCCCAGCATCCGATTGCTTCCAGCTCGCCGAACTTCTTGTCGTAAGCTTCTTTTCCGTGAATGCGGATATACTCGTCCTTGTCAAATTCTGCATAAGCTTCTTCTCCGAAGAGCTCTTTGTATTCTTCCGTAATAGGTCTTCCAGATGCACCCAAAAGGTTCATACGGGTCATACCGTTATTACCCATAGCGGTGTGAAGGGGATGATCCAGCGCCTGCATGTCCATAGCCACGCATTTTACCTTATGCTCTACAAACCACTTGCCGGCATCTACGCCAGTACCGCAGGAATAATGATAATATTCCTTGGAATCATCGAATTTGCGGTGCATTCCGGTATTCAGACATACCACCATGCCTTCCAGCTCTTCCGGCTTGATGTTGGCGCGTTTGCAGGCGTCGTCCAGATGCTCGCCGGTAATCAGCTCCCAGCGTCCAACCTTGATCTCCAGGCAAACAGCGTCTCCGGTGTATGCATCAACCGGCATCTCATGAGTATAACGGGCGCGTTTGCCGTCAAACTCACGCTCCATTACGTGACGGGGAGCGTCGCAGTGTGTCCCGGTATGCATGGTGCATCCGACATACTGTGTCAAAACGCCGCCCTTTGCCATAGAATGCTTGCTGTCGATCAGGGGCTTGTCAAAATAAGGCCAACGCGGAATCTCCGCACTGAAAGGATGTGTCAGATCAACCCAAACTTTTTTTCCCATTGTTCTATTCCTCCATATTCTATTGTTTATTTGTTATAAAGCATCTTGATCAGATACTCATTCAATCCTGCATTCTTAGCTGCGATTTCTTCATCGGTATAGCTCATAAAGCCTTCCCGCTTTCCATCTACGGCCTCTGCCCGAAATCCCAGCTTGCCGCCGTCGATCATCTCTTTTAACAGAGGAGAAGCATCGTGACGGTCCTCCAAGTCATTCAGCACATAGCTGTGAATGTTGTAGGTAAGCTGTGTTCCCACCATATCGGAGTTTACAAGGGGCGGGAGGTAGGGAAGACGCAGCCCGAAGCTGTACTTGCAGGCGTTATCCACCGTCTCGGCGTCTGCAATTCCCCGTTCCACGATGGAAATGGCTTCACGCCACAGAGCGTGCTGCATCCGGTTGGCAATAAAGCCCGGAACATCTTTCTTGCAAAGAACCGGCTTCTTGCCGGCATCGGTGAGCACCTTCATAACGGTATCCGCCACTTCGTCTGTGGTAGCATCGGTCTTTACCACTTCCACCAGGGGAATCAAAAAGGCCGGGTTCCAGAAGTGGGTTCCGCAAAGCCGCTCTTTGTGCTTGCATTTTGCCGAAATCTCCGTGGGGCTCATCACAGAAGTATTGGTACAGAAAATCGTATCCTCCGCTACCACTTCCTCCAACTGTGCAAACAGATCTTGTTTCATCTGCATATCTTCCAATACGCATTCCACCACAAGCTCTGCGTTCTTCACGCCTTCGCTCTTCATATCCTGGGTAAAGCTGATCTTAGAAACGATTTTGTCTACATCTGCTTCGGTGACAATCCCTTTCTCCACCAAAAGCTTCATATTGTTTCGAACCTTCGCTTCAATGTCCACCGGAAATACATCGTATACCGTAACCTTGGCCCCATCCAGGCCCGCCAGGATCTGGGCGATGGCGCTGCCCATCATCCCGCCGCCGCAAACTAAGAAATTCTTGATTTCTCTCATAATTCTTGTCTCCTTGCTCCTGTGACTTTGATCTCTCTTAGCAGGTCAGATAACCGCCGCTGCAGTCGTAATTGCCGCCGGTCATAAAGTTGGAAGCATCGGAGGAAAGGAATAATGCAAATCCTACGAAATCATCCGGCTCTGCCAGACGTCCGATAGGCTCGCGCTTCATAAAGTTCTGATATACCGCAGATTCCGGATCGAACATCCACTCAGTCAACTCGCTTCTGAATACGGTGGGGCAGATGGAGTTTACATTGATGCCGTATTTTGCAGTCAGATCGCATGCCATACTGGATACCATCAGATCTGCGCCGCCCTTGGAAGTACAGTATCCGGTATAACCGGCCATACCGCGTTTGGAACGCTGAGAGGTAACTACTACCATCTTGCCGCCCTTGCCCTGGTCAACCATCTGCTGTGCCACATATTTGCACACAATGTATACGGACTTGCAGTCAGCATCCATAATATACTGCCAGTCAGCTACGGACTGCTCTAAAATATTCTGAGGCTTGTTGTAGCCATGGCATACAGCCAGAATATTGATCTCGCCATATTTGTCCACAGAAGCTTTGATCAGCTCCTGCACGTCTTCTTCCTTAGCCGGATCAGCCACTACATAGCAGCAGTCAATATTTTCAGCCTTAAACTCATCTTCCAATTCTTTCAGCTTGCCTTCGCTACGGCCGGTCATAATTACTTTTGCCCCTGCATAGCCGTAAGCCTTTGCAAGAACTTTACCCAAAGCGCCGGTAGCGCCGGTAACCAATGCAACTTTTCCCTTTACGGAAAACATATTGTCAACAAAATCTTTCTTTACAGGAACCATTTTGAAACATCCTCCTTTATATGATTTGATGTAAATGTTCTCTGCGAGCTAAAGCGCCTGCCGCCAAAGCCGTCGGAACATGATTCGTTATGTATCGCTTGTTCTTAGTTTTCCGGATAGTTGATGATAACAAGCATTTTTGCCGGAAGGTTTGTCTTATTCTCCAAATAACGGCCTTCGTTGGGAGGGAAGGAGATAGATTCATTGGCATGGATGACATATTCTTTTCCGTCTTTATCCGTAACAGTCATCTCACCTTCCAGTACGTAGTAAACCTTCTCAAGTGGGTTATCCTCATATGCATAATCAGCGCCGCCGCCGGGCAAAAATACGCTCATGCCTACCCAGAACTTGGATGCTCCCGTCTCATCCTTTCCATGATAACGCATGCAGGTACATCCGTGATGTCCCGGTGCATTGTAAGTGGATAACTCCTCAACTGTTCTCTTGACCATAATTCTGCGTCTCCTTTCATTTACATTAAAAATGATGATTTTTGTAATTTCACGAAGAAAATTCCGTTGTGAAATCCGTTGTGATAATTATAAATTATTTTCCTTTTTTATGCAATACTCACAATATTGTTATCTACTAACCAAATAGAAACCCGTTACTATAAGGCTGGGCTTTGGCATGTTATCAATGGGAAACCTCCATGACCTTTGCGGAAATTCTGCAATACATCCCTATCAAAGAAGTAATGGCGCTGTATTCCCCCTACCACGAAATGGATATTCGGCAGTTTGTGGATAAAATGAACACTCTGTATCAGACAGCCAAAGGCGCCGGAGAGTCTATGATGTAACGGAATACATTAAATGTCCATTTCCTTCCATGCTAATACCATGGAATGCAGACAAAAGCTCCCCCGCTTTCACCGCTGCTTTTTCTTTCCCCTCCTTATCCAGGATCACCTGCCCTTGATGCATCATCAAAAGACGAGTTCCGTATTCCACGGCATACTTCAAATTATGAGTTACCATGATTGTTGTAACCCTTTTTTCCTTCACAAGCCTTTCAGTCAGTTCCATAACCAGATCGGCGGTTTTCGGATCTAAGGCCGCCGTATGTTCATCCAAAATCAAAAATTCTATGGGCGTCATCGTCGCCATCAGAAGAGCCAATGCCTGCCGTTGTCCCCCGGAAAGCGCTCCCACCTGAATATGCAGTTTATCTTCTAATCCCAGGTTCAGTTCCCGAAGCATTCTGCGGTATGGTTCCTGTTTTCTTTTGTCCGTCCCCCTTCCCAGGCCATACCCCTTATTTTTCCGATCAGCCATGGACATATTTTCCAGAATCGTCATGGAAGGGCAGGTGCCTTTTTGAGGATCCTGGAAGACTCTCCCGATCTTTCTGTGACGGTAAAAATCTTTCTGTCTTGCAAGGTCTCTGCCATTTGCCAGGATTTCTCCGCCGTCAATGTCTATGCTTCCGCAGATCATATTCAATAAAGAGGTTTTTCCGGAACCATTGCTTCCCACCACAGTTACAAATTCGCCCTCCCGGACGGTCAGGGAAAAATCTTCAAACAATCGTATCTCATTTACCGTCCCGGGATGATAACATTTTTTTATATGCTTTAATTCAAGCACATTCCTTCACCTTCCTTTTTCTCTCCCTGCCCAATACCAGGATCACCAAAAATAAAGACGCCGTCACCAGTTTTAAATCCACGGATTTCATATAGCGGATTGCAATGGCGACACAAGCTTTGTAAAGGACAGCGCCTGCTGCCACACGGGAGGTAACCCGCAAAAAGGATCGTTTTTGAAACAGGCTGATTCCGATAATCACACTGGCAAGGCCGACGACCATTGTCCCAGTTCCCATGGAAGCATCAAAATACCTCTGCTGCTGAGCGAACAAGCTGCCGCTTAGCGCTACCAGGGCGTTGGCTATGGACAGCCCGGCAATTTTTACAAGTCCTTTATTCACACCCAAAGATGTGAGCAGAGTATCGTTATCTCCCACGGCCCGCAGCAGATAACCGGAGCTGGTATTCATATACCAATCCAACAAATATTTTGCAGCCAGCATCACGGCCAATAGAATCACTGCCGTCCGGTAAGGATACAGCTGATCCGGTATTAGCCCCCGAATCAGGCCGTTATCAAACATAGTATCTTTATTATAAATAGGAAGGTTGGCTTTTCCTGCAATTCTTAGATTCACCGTATACAGCGCAGTCATCATAATAATGCCGCTCAACAGATCACGGACTTTTAACTTCACATGAATCAGCCCAGTGAGACATCCTGCCGCCGCCCCGGCCAGACCCGAAATCAAAAGAGCCAGCAGAGGATTTGCGTCTTTGGAAATCAATACCGCGGTGATGGCAGCTCCCATTGGAAAGCTGCCGTCCACTGTCAAATCCGGAAAATCCAGGATTTTGTAGGTGATATAGACGCCCAACGCCATGACGGCATAGATCATCCCTTGTTCTAACACGCTTAATAGTAATGTCATAATACCGCCTCTTTCTATTCCGCATGGATCTTATCAAAGACTTCCGCTGCTTCCTTCACCTGATCATCCTCCAGCTGCAGCCCGATTTTTGCTGCAGCCGCCGTATTTACATAAAGCTGCGCCGACTCTGCTGAAATAAAAGGCGTATCCGCTGCTTTTGCCTCTCCCTTCAGCAGCTTTGCAGCCAAAATTCCGGTTTCCTTTCCCAATTCAACATAGTCGATCCCCATAGACGCCACACATCCGTTTTTCACTTGTTCGATCTCACTGCCAAACACCGGGATATTTTTTTCATTGGCCTTTGCAAGAACCGTCTGGAGCGCCTCCACCACAGTATTATCCGTCAGATTGGAAATGCAGTCCACCTGAGACGCCAAATCGGAAGCCGCCAGCTCCACTTCTGAAATGCTGCTGATTCCCGATTCTACAATCTCAAATCCGTATTCCCCGGCCAATTCTTTGTAAGATGCAATGGTGCTGAGGGAATTCTCCTCGCTGGTGGTATAAAGGATGCCGATGGTTTTGGCTTTTGGCATCATGGCGCGTATCATTTCCAGCTGGGCGCTTACCGGAAGCAGATCGGAAGAGCCGGTTATGTTACCCACAGAAGTTCCATCCTCTTTTGCCAGCCCTGCCCATGTCGGGTCGGATACTGCGGTATATACGACCGGAATATCTGTCTCCATGCAGACATTGTATGCGCTCATGGCGCAGGGCGTGGCGATGGCACAGATCAGATCCACCTTCTTGGATACAAAGTTTTCCGCTATGGTGCTGGCTGTCCCGGTATCCGTTTGGGCATTATCGTATATTACGGTGAGATTTTCCCCTTCTTTTATCCCCTCTTGTGCCAATCCCGTCAGGAATCCCTCCCGGCAATTATCTAAGGAACCATGCTCCGCAAACTGAGAAATACCAATGGTATAAGCTTCTTTTTGCTCTGCGGGGCCGCCGGAGGAAGCGTCCATAGCTGCGCATCCGGAAAAAACTGCTGCTATTACTGTACTTACCATCATTGTAATGATTTTCTTTTTCATTCCTTTTTACCTCTTTTCCTTGATTCGCTGATTTTGGGTACAGAATAACCTGGGAAACCGAAAAAAACCGCCTCAAGCTAACGCTTGAGACGGTAATAAATCCTTATTATCGCGGTGCCACTCAAATTGACAAAAAGTCCTCTCTTTCCATGTACCATCATACATGCCGGATTGATAACGGGTTCGGTTCCCGACGGCTCCTACTGATACGAAATCCTTCAGGCCGCCCTCAAAAGTCCATTCGGCAAATGCCTCCATGCTGCATTCCCACCATCCGCAGCTCTCTGAAATATCGGTCATATGCTTACTACTCTTTTTCATCGGTTTATTCTATATGTACAATAGGATAATTTATTTCGAAGAATCTGTCAAGTACTGTTTTTCATTTTTTCATAACTGAATTCAGCGCTTTATTTCTCGAATCATCATCTATTCTTTCCATCCACTATACACATAATCATGACTTGATTGGGGGACGCATTCTTCTCCAAATACGCGAGGTTCTCCATCCGCAATATAAGCGTCCATGAGCAGGAACGGGTTAGAAATCTGTCTCATGTTATCCCTCCCATACAGAAAGGAATACCGGCGGCAGACCGGAATAATCTCCGTACAATGGCGATACCAACGGGCTGCGCAGATATTTTTCATCCGGATTCCCGCCAGACACTACCTTTGGATGGTAATCTGCCCCTCCTGCTTAAATGGGCACAAAAAAACACCGGACACATCTCTGCCTCCGGCGCCCTGCCGTCTCAAAATTTCTTTTTTCTGTTTATGGTCTTACTGTAATGTGGGGGACTGGACGCTTTCCTGTCCCTCCCTAGGAAACGGGATCTGGAACAGCCGCAGCATCTCCTTCTGGGACTCAAACTCCCGTTCCGCAATGAATTCCATGAAATCCCTGTCATCCCTGTGTGCCCGCTCCAACAGGGACACATAATCCCTCCGCAGGATGGGCGGCACAATGGCGGGCAGGTATCCGTTCTGGATCAGCGCCAGGTTCATAAGGAGCCTTGCCACCCGACCGTTCCCGTCCTTGAACGGGTGGATGAACACAAAACGCTTGTGGAGCTGGACAGCAAATTCCACGGGATGGTATCCGTCCCGCTCCTTCTGCATCCAGGCAAACAGCCCGTCCATCTCCTTCTGTATCTTTTCCGGAGCCGCCACGGGATACTGCGATCCCGTGATCAGCACCCGGACATTCCGGTAACGCCCGGCATACTCCGGCTCGATGTTCTGATAGAACAGTCCATGCATCTTCAGAACCGTCTGCTCATCGATTCGCCGGTCCTGGAACACGGAAAACATAAAATCATAGGCTTTCGCATGATCCACCGCCTCGAACACATCCCGTAGCGGTTTCCCTCCTACCGTCAGGCCATCCTCCAGGAGTACCTTCGTCTCGCTCTCCGTCAGGGAGTTCCCCTCCAGGGCGTTGGACGTCCACGTCAGCCCTACCCGGTAATAATCCTGTATCTGGCCCAGCATCTCGCCCTCCATCGGGCGCAGCGCATTGATCTCTTTCTGGAAAATGTCTATTTTATTCAGTATTTCCACCTTGCCACCATCCTTTCAAACACACTGCCATCATATCACAAAACACGCAAAAAAGGTAGGGCGAAATCGGGGATTTCACCATCCTGAATGGTCGCTTTATGTGCTGAAGCGCAAAACGCGTTGTCATCGAGAAAAATTGCAGGATATGGAGTTGAGCCAGTGACTCGTACAAGCAGTCACTGGCTCCTCTGTTTTAAGAATCTGTATGGGCAGGAAACACAGTTATTTCCTGCTCCTGGAGATGATATAAGATGTAATAAAATTCCTTCCCCTCTTAACAAATCGAAATTCTTCATTCCGGACAAAGTGTATCTGGAAACGACATACGCGCTTACCTTCACGAGTCCCCACATACTGATACGAAAAAAGGGGCGGAATCTTCCGCCCCGGCCCCCATACTAGGGGCAGTCTGCTCCTTAAAAGAAGGTGAGATCAAGCTGATCGAAGCCGCTTTAGCCCAAGAACATTTTAATATTTCAAATACTGCGCAGCTATTGGGCATTACACGTGCAACATTATACAATAAAATCAAAAAATATCAAATCGCCGCAGCGCCTCAAAATTCTGCCGCCCCATAATTCACAATAACAAAGCGGAGTGGATAGAATTTGCTTCATTTAAAATCCTCCACCACAAATCCCATTCCTTGAAGTTCCCGTACCAAAGCCTCCCGGGTCTCTTCCTTTGGTATATTATCCGGCAGCCTCACCTGTATCTGATCAGGTGAGATCTGCTGTCTTTTCAGCATTCTCTGCAGCTTTATCGCCGCATTCTCCTCCTGCTCCTCCCGCTCTTTCAAACATTTATCGTAATACACTTGTTTGTCTACATACATAAGCTTATCCGCCTGAATCACATGCTCCTCCACATTCCGGTTCTCCTCTAACCAGATCGTTCCCAAGGAAATAGTAGTATTCCGGCTTTGGCCACAGATTTGCCGGAGCCGCTCTGTCAGTCTTGCAAATTCCTCCCTGGTTATCCCAATACTGAACGCAACGAATTCATCCCCGCCAATCCGGAACACATATTCTTGAAAGATATTTTTTAAAATCCGCGCTGCAGATTTAATCATCTTATCCCCATACTCATGCCCGTAAGAGTCGTTGGCAATCTTAAGGCCATTGATATCTGCAAATACAATTCCCAGGCTTTGTTTCGGCTTTTTTTCCAAAGCTTCCAGGTATTCCATATAGGCATGGCGGTTCCCCACTCCGGTAAGGCGGTCTTGATAACTCAGCTCATATAATCTTTCCAAAATCTTCCGCTTCTGGATATCATCCACCACAAAGGTAGCCACCGACTGGAGCAGTACTAAGGTATCCGTATTCTGCTTCGGATTGTCCACCCCCAAAAAACCGGTGATCTGGCCGTCCACCCTGAGCGGCGCCGCCAAAAGGCTCTCAATGCGTTGTTTTTCTAATATTTCATATTCGGCTGAATTATATTCCATTGCTTCATCCAGAGAGGTAATATAAAACTCCCCCTGGCTTTCAAATTGCTCCATCCACCGGTCGATCACCGACAAAGGCACCTCTTTCAGATATGCAATCTGAGGCTCCACTCCTTCCCGGCACCACTCATAAGTATTGCGCACGATATTCTTTTCGTAATCAATCTCGAAAATATAAGAACGTCCCGCCTGATGGTAATCTGCAATAATAGACAAAAGCTGATTGATCGCCGTAGCGCTGTTCTCCCCCTGATGTAACGTACTTACACACTGGATCAAGGTCTCCTCTGCCAAAAGCTTTCGTTTCAATTCATTGGAAACCCTCTGCATCTTGGTAGTATCCACAGCCATCTCCAGACGAACATTCTCCCCGTCCAGCTCGATCAGCTTATCCTTCAAATATAAATGGCGTCCCAGCTTCTCATAATACTGTTCCCAGGTGCAGTCTCCTTCCTTTAACAGCCGTTCATTCGTGCAAAAATCACAGGGCGTATCCCGGCCTCGGACAACCTTATAACAGGGCTGCCCCAGCCATTGGCTCTCTTGGGTGCAGCCCAGCAATTCCCTGGCCGTACGGTTCATATAAATCAATTCATACGTCTCAATATTGGAAACATATATCATTTCATCAATCTCATTGATGACAATCGGTGCGATTTGGGCTGATTTCAAAACTCTCCACTCCGCTTCTCATTTGCTGTATGATATATAATACTATATCACTTTTTGCAAAAAGCGTCTACCTTTTTCAGAATATTTATTCATCCGGACAAAAAAATTAAACTCTTTTACTGAATTACTTTTCCGGGGTTCAAAATAGTTCTCTCATCAAACACCTGCTTGATGCCCTGAAAAATCCCAATCACTTCCGATCCCAGGTGCTCTTTCAAAGCTTTTACCCGTGCATGGCCGATACCGTGCTCTCCAGATACCTGACCTCCCATCTCTTTGGCTTTGATGTAAAGATCCCTCATCAGCCTTGGGCATCTGTCCTCAAAAAGATGTTTTTCCATGTTATCCCGCATTAACTGAATATGCATATTTCCATCTCCGGCGTGTCCCTGAATGGAAATGCGGATTTCGTATTCTTTCATTTTCTCATCCGCAAACCTGGAAAAATCTGCAATCCGATTCCTGGGCACCACAATATCGCATTCATCCATATCCGTAGTGGATGCTTTCAATGCTTCCAGGGCAGCTCCCCGCACCGACCAAACCGCTTCCTTCCGTTCATCCGTATTGCATAAAAATACATCTTCAGCGCCGTTTTTAAGACAGATGGACGCCGCCATATCACAACGGCGTTCCACATCCTCAACCGTTGCGCCGTCAAACATCAATATTAAATAAGAATCTGCCGTCCTATGGGGCATGATCTTATTCAAGTAGCGGGCCGCATCGTCCAGCAAGGATTTTGGCATATATTCAATAGCCGTGGGGTTCAGCGTGGAATTAATAAATTGGGGAACGGTTCCCACGCATGACTCCAGGGAATTGTAAGGCACAAGCAGCGTATAGGATACCAAAGGCTTGGGAATCAGCCGCATACGCAGCTTAGTGGCTATACACAGAGTACCTTCGGAACCGATGATCAAATCCTTGATATCATAACCGGAGGTATTTTTTGCCACATTGCTTCCAAAACGAACCACAGAACCATTGGGCAGGACGCATTCCATAGACACCACATAATTGCGGGTTACGCCATATCCAACCGCTTTCATGCCCCCTGCATTTGTCATAACATTCCCACCGATGGAGGCCGTTTTTTCCCCCGGCTCCGGCGGATAAAAAACGCCCCGCTCCAAAGCCGCGTCCGCCAGTTCCATCACCAATACGCCGGGCTCCACTACCACGGTCATGGTATCCAAATCCCATTCCAGGATTTGATTCATTTTTTCCAGGCTCAACAGAATGCCCCCGTAAACCGCTACGGCTCCTCCGGAAAGCCCGGTCCCGGCTCCTCTGGGCGTCACCGGGATCCGGTGTTTATAGGCGTAAAACATCACCTCTGAGACTTCCTGGGTGGTCAGCGCCTGCACCACAACGTCCGGCGCATGTATTCCAAAATCCGGCATTTCATCATGATAATAATCGTATTCAATCTCTTCTCCGAAAAATACCCGGTCCGGAGAAGTAATTTTCTTTAAATATTCCACACCTTCCGGCGTAATCGATTGATATTCCATACTTACCTCCATAGACGCCCTTTTGCGCCCCAACTGCCTTCCCTCACTGTTTCCTCTCCCTTACTGCCTGGGTCAGCTTCGGCACGATCTCATACAAGTCTCCTACAATCCCGTAATTCGCCACTTTAAAAATCCCGGCCTCAGGATCTGTATTGATCGCCACAATGCACTGGGAGTTGTCCATACCCGCCGCAAACTGCACCGCGCCGGAAACTCCGCAGGTGATGATCAGCTTAGGTTTTACGGTCCTGCCAGACAAACCGATCTGTCTTGTCACATCGTTCCATCCTTTTTCCACCAACGGACGGGTGGTGGCCACCTGGCCTCCCAGAGCTTTTGCCAGTTCTTCCAGAAGCTTTAAGTCCTCCTGCTTTTTCAGCCCTCTTCCGCCTACCACAAGGATTTCTTCCTCCTCAATGCCTTTTTCCTGATTTACCGTCTCTGTCCCTATTACTTCCATACCGGATTTTAACATCTCTTGGGTAACAGTTTCATATATGATCTCCCCAAAACGTTCTTGCCGTTTTGCCACATCCATCACTTTATAGCGGACAGTGGCAAATTGAGGCCTTGTATGGGTGGTGACGATCTGAGCCATGATATTGCCTCCAAACGCCGGCCTGATCTGCACCAGATCCGTATTTTCCTTGATATCCAGCATGGTACAGTCAGCCGTAAGCCCGGTACGGAACCGGGTGGCACAGGCAGGCGCCAGGGAACGCCCTAAAGAGGTAGCCCCTACCAGAACTACCGAGGGCCGTACTTTGCGGATGCAATCCTCCATTACGGCCGTATACACGTCTCCCCTGAAATGAGCAAGCTCTTTATGGGCATATACATGCACCCGGTCTATTCCATAATACAGAAGTTCCTCTGCCTGTTCTGTCGCTTTTTCCGAACCGATCAGTATCACATACAGGGGATAATTGATCTTACCTGCCAGCTCCCGGGCCTTTCCGATCAATTCCAAAGCGACAGGATGAATGCCAGAAGCCTCCTGTTCCGCAAATACCAGAATACCCCGCCATTTGTCTTTATCTACGCTTTCTTTTTCTTCCTCTTCCACATATGTAATCGCTTCCGCAGGACAGTTCTTCACACAAAGTCTGCACATTTTACAGGATGCATTCAGTTCCACCCTGCCATCTTTTAGTTCCAGAGCCCCAAAGGGACATTGCTCCACACATTGTCCGCAGAGGGTACATCGCTCCCTGTGAAAATTTAATACTCCCATACTTCACCCTCCTTAGATATATTTCCTCTCTGCAAACAGCCGAACCAGACGCCCGGCCACTTCCTCTGCCGTCCCTTCCAGAAAATCCCGGCCCTTTAGGCTCTTTGGCGGAAAAATACGTTCTACTGACGTGGCCGATCCCTTCAGGCCATAGTGGGAAACCTCCTGATCCTGAAAATCTCCAAAGGAGATCATATGCACCTTGCGTCCTGCCGTTGCCGCTTTTAGACGGTAGGACGGAAGCCTTGGCGTATAAATATCCTTTTCCACCGTAATCAGACAAGGCAGTTCCATGCGGGTTTTCTGCTTTTGGTTGACAAAATTCTGTCCTACCGTGATAAACCCCGCTTCTACCTCCCCGATCTCGCTCACCCAGGCGGCGCATGGAATGCCAAGATATTCCGCTATGGCCGGCCCTACCTGGGCCGTATCCCCATCCGTTGTCTGCTTTCCGCAGAGAATGATATCGTATTCACAGGCGGCGGTAATCCCCTGTGCCAGGGTATAGGCCGTGGCCAGTACGTCTGCCCCGGCAAATGCCCGGTCGGTAAATATATACGCTTCATCCACGCCCATCATATAGGCTTCTTTCATCATAGCCTCCGCCTGAGGCGGCCCCATAGTCACAGCCGTCACAGTACCGCCATAAGCTTCCTTCAGGCGCATGGCCGCTTCTAAGGTGTACAGATCATAAGGGTTGATCTTGGCCGCAGCGCCGTCCCGTTTCAGCACCCCGGTAGCTTCGTCAATCTCTACCTGGCTGGTACCTGGCACTTGTTTGATACAAACCACAATCTTCATAAGCTGCTCCTTCCATCTGGTCTTACCAGTTATATAAGTATTATAAGACCAGGATTTTTAAATTGCAAGAAAAAAATACCGGCAGGGCCGTACTTTCTTTAACCCTGTCGGTATTTTTTCAAAATATCCTGCTCTGCATCCATCAAATGATGCTTCATTTCTTCTCCGGCCCGCTCTGGCTGCCCCTCCCGGACCGCTTGATAAATCCCATGATGCGCTTTTAAAATCCGTTCATAACAATGTTCCTGTTCCTCTTTTTCCCCCGCATGCAAAACCTCTGTCAATGCACGGCCAATCATATCCATATTTCGGAATACCTGAAGCATGATGGAAAATAAAGGATTCTGGGACGCCTCTGCCACAGCCAGGTGAAATTGCACATCAAACCGGCCAAACAGCTCCGCCTCTCCCACAGCTTTGTGAGCTTTATCCAGGATTTCTTCCATCCTCTTCAAATCTTCTGTAGTCCTGCGCCGGGCTGCCAGCTCTGCCGAAGTACTCTCCGTCATCCTCCTGAATTCCAAAATCTGCTCCGTTCCAAGATGACTGCGCTCCACAATGGACTCCAAAGACTGCACGGCGTTGTCCAGCGTCACTTCCTGCACAACTGCTCCGCTGCTGCCCGGATATATTTTTATATACCCTTCCTGTTCCAGTACGCGCATTGCCTCACGCACCGTAGGACGGCTGCGATGCATCATCTCCATCATTTTCCGCTCGGAAGGCAGACGTTCACCCGGCTGAATCCTTCCGTCCAAAATCAACTGCCTGATTTGATCACAAATTCCCTCGCTGGCCCGTTTTGTTTCCACCGGTTTCAGAGGTACATTGGTTGTATTTCTCATATACTTCCTGCCTTTTTCCATTGATAGATTTCATTCTACCACAAACCGGAACCGGAAACAACTTTTGAATGCAGTCATAATGCCAATTACCTTCCCCCTGCCTGAAACCTGCAGTAGATACGTTTTCCCGCCATAATAAAAACCACGGTCAGTATCGTATACAAGAAGGGCGTAAACTGCCACACGGTAAGCTTAAAACCGGGAAATGACAGCAGCCTTAAATCAAACAAGGTTTCTTCATGGAGCAAATTCGCCGGAAGATAACTCCAAAATTGGGAAATCCACCGCAATACCTCCGTGAATGGCTGCAAGTTCACCAGCCGCATGACGGAAGCCGCTGCTATGATAATCGCCAAAACCGCCGCCCATTTCTGAATCCATTCCGCCAAAAACATGGCCAGAGCCCCGGTAAGAAGACTTACAAAAAACAATAGCATAAAAGTGATCAGGAAAGCGCCGCCAATGGAAATGGCAAGCCCATACTGGGAAACCGCCAACTGCAGGGGTGTGTGAAACCCGTCCGGGCCGTATATGAGCATCTTACAGATCACAGATACTGCCAGCAGGCACCATCCGCTGCCTACGGCAAACAGACTCCCTGCAAAGACTTTTGCATAATACAATTTCTTTCTTCCGAACCTGGTGCACAATATCACCTGATCCGTCCCCCGGCTGTGTTCTTCTGTAAAAATACCTGGTACGCAGATGGCGGTCATAAATATCACCAGCAGGCCGATCATATACATATCCCAGCAGACCAGCTTCTGCCAGCCGTCTGCATATCCATATTCCATGGGAATCTTCATTTTGGCCTCCTGTCCCTCCCAATAAGACTGTTCTGCCTTGGACAGACGATAAGCCTCAAAAAACAATTTCTGGGTTTCTTTTCTGGCCTGATAAAGTCCCGCCTCGTCCATGGTAAGAGAATCCTTCGTCCCTCTTGTAAAGCCCTGGGCCGCTTCATAAACTGCTGCATAAGGCCCAATGCTGACATTCCCCGGCGATTCTTTCATTTCCGTCAAAAGCTGATCGTCCAAAAGCCGCCCTGACAGCGCTCTTGCATAGGTCTTTCTGTCCGGCAGGCTTTGTATGGGGGCCCCCGTCACCGTCTCTCCCGTACTCATTCTGTCAGCCATACTGCCGAAATCCATCGCGATCAGCCAGGCCGCCATAATCCCTAACGTAAACCAGACGCTTTTTCTTTTCCACAATTTCTTCCACTCATATCCTGCCAGGCTCCACCACTGCTTCATTCCACAATCTCCTCCGAAACTTTCATATACAACTGTTCCAATGCTTCTGAAATCTCCTCTCTGGATTTCTGAAATACCATCTGCCCTTCCTTCATAACTAAAATGGTATTCGCCGTCTGCTCCACATCAGACACGATATGGGTGGACAGCAGCACAATGCTGTCCTTTGCCAACTGCTTTGTCAGATTCCGGAAGCGAATCCGCTCCTTGGGGTCTAATCCCGCCGTAGGCTCATCCAGCACCAGCAGTTTGGGACGGTTCAAAAGAGCCTGGGCAATTCCCAGGCGCTGCTTCATGCCGCCGGAATATGTCTTGATCTTCTTTTTTGCCATCTCAGAGAGGGAAACCATTTCCAAAAGCTCCTGGCATCTGACTCTGGCTCTCTTCTTGTCAAACCCCTTTAGCGCCGCCAAATACATCAGAAAATCCCATCCGCTAAAGCCTGGATAATATCCAAAATCCTGAGGCAGATACCCCAGCACGGCCCGGTATTCCTCCTGGGACACATCCGCACCGTCCAAGGTTATACTGCCTCCGGTAGGCGTAAGGATTCCGCACAGCATCCGCATCAAAGTTGTCTTTCCTGCCCCGTTTGCTCCCAAAAGCCCGTAAATGCCCGGGGTAAGCCGCATAGACACCCGGTCCACAGCGATTTTATTTTTGTATTGTTTTGTCAGACGGTCTACCCTTAACTCCATAATAATTCCTCCATCCCTGTAATGCTCCTTCTAATTTCCCGTACTGCCAGCGCCAGAATTCCCGCAGTCGCCGCCAGCCACCACCCCGTATACTGTGCTTCCATAATCCAGGAAAAATTCCCATGCAGTACCATCTCCATGCAGCACACCGCCGACGCAACCCCCGCCGATGCATAAATTCCTTCTCTCCCCTTCATCCTGCGGGTGATGACCAAACAGCCGACGGAGGTAAGCAAATACGGCGCCAGCAGAAACAAGAACTGCCTTCCTCCCGCCGGATTCCTCCAGATACACATCACCACCAGGCACAGCAGATTTCCTGTCCCAAGTATTGTGATCCTGGCAGCCACTACGCTTCTTAAAGAAAATCGGGACGCCTGCTCCAGTTGAGCCATATCCCATGCCTGGGAACGAAAGCTGGCAGTAATGGCGGTCATACCCAAAAACGGAACGCTGGCACAGGCCACCCACCAATCTTGGGTCCAAACCATGGTTCCGGCATAAAATGAAATCCCAAGAACGGCCGCAGTCACCACCCACACCCATTTCGTAAGGTAGGTACATTGAATGGCCAGCATATGGCATATGGACACTGGCTGCCAGGCAGATTTTTCTATTCCTTCTTTTCCTTCCTCTTTCACCGGCCTCAAAATCCGCTCCTCTTTCCTTTTTTGATACTCTTCCATAAACTGCCGTTTTTTTGCCGGTTTCGGAGCATTATAAATCTCCTTCAGCTCTCGTTGTATGATCTGCTTTCTTTTCATCGGAAATCCTCCTCTCCAGCTTTTTTAAAATCTTCCTGATCTCCCGATATACAGTAAAGCGGGAGACCCCCATCAAATCCGCCAGTTCCCCCACTGGAACTTCATTGACATAACGAAGCAGCACCAGTTCCCGTTCCCGGCTGGTCAGTTCCAGAAACGCCCTGCGCAGCTCAATGGAATCGATCAGCCGATCCTCCTGGGAAAAAGCATGTTCCAGGGCTTTCTGCTCCAAGACCTCTTCTGAAAGCTGATCATGCTTTCGTTTCCGGTATTCATCAATGCAAAGGTTTCTGGCAACCGTATACAAAAAGGCGAGGGGACGTCCTCCCAGGCAAAAGCGTTCACTCTCCAGGCTTCTTAAAAAAGTTTCCTGGGTAATGTCCTCCGCCAACTGGGGATTTCCCAGCTTAAAATAACAGTAACGGTAGATTTTATCGTATTGTTCTTCCATATCCGGCTGCATGCTCCCCCTCCTCTCACTATGAATAACGTTCCGTCAGGCCGCATGTGCGGAAAAATATTTTTTTTCTAAAATCAAAAATGCCATGCCTATGAATCCCTTCACAAGCATGGCATTTTTGACTTCTTTAAACCCGAACTACCATATCTTCTTTCCTGGGGGCAGCCTGGGGATATTCACAATCCCGATATCCCAAAACGCAGTTGCCGATCCCCTCATAATCGCCCTGAATTCCCCACTGCTTCAGCAGTTCTTTTCCCTCCGGGGTATCAAAGACTTCCGTCGCCCGGTTAATCCAGCAGGAATCCACGCCTACTGCATGAGCCGCATTCATCAGATTCCCCATGGTCAAACATCCGTCGGCAAAATGGGTATTTACGGAGCGGTCTGCCAGCACCACCACAACGGTAGGCGCACCGTAGAACGGATCGTTATCCGAGCCCATCACTGCCGCGTTCATCTTAGAGAGCTTTGCAATGGTATCTTTATCCTGTACCACCACCATTTTCACTGGTTGACGTCCCATGCCGCTTGGTGCATATTTCCCTGCTTCCAAAATCTCCAAAAGCTGTTCTTCTTTCACCTGCTCCTGCTTATAAGCGCGAATACTTCTGCGTTCCACAATGTCCTTTACTGTCTGTGTCATATTGCCCATCCTCTCTTTTTTTATTCACCAATATCCTTATCTTACTTCTCTTATAGGAGTTCGTCAAGTTTTATATGGGAATTCAATGGGAATCTATGTAACAAAATAACTCCGGATACGCCTCTCTATGATCGCGTATCAGCCACCGTTTAAATGCGGTAAAAGGCCCCCGCTTCCCTAATTCCTGCTTCAGAAGACACCTTAAATCTTCTTTTTCATCTTCTTCAGCCTCCTGAAATTCCGGTAACCCACTATCTGTGGAAGCTCTGAGACACTCGTTCACTTTTACACTTACATTCAATATTCCGCTGAAAAACATTCCAGGACTTCTTTCTTTATGGAGAAGCCGTCAAGTTTTATATCGGACTTCTTCCATCATACAGGAATGCCTCTTTGTTTTCTTATCATAATTAATTCCAACCAGAAGTACCTTTCCCCGGTATTCTTTTAACGCTCCCGCATAGCACCTTTCCTTTATCTGTTCCACAGCCTCATGTGCAGATCGGTCATATTTCAATTCTACGATAATTGCCGGCTTCTCTGAAACCCTTCTGGGTAAAAACACTACATCTGCAAATCCCTTACCTGCAGGCATCTCTCGTATCAATAGATATTCATTTACCGCATTATAGTAAGCAAGGGTTATCACTAAGCTTAGTGAATTCTCATCATGATAGGAAAGAACCGACGTACTCATCATATGCACCCGTTCTATGCCTGCTGCAACTGCTTCTGCGTCCCCGTTCTAGGTCGCTTTGAGTAAAATCATCCGAAGCACGGATCGCCTCTGTCACAGGCGACCAATCAGTTCCTCTGACTGCCTGAAAGAAAGCTCCCCGCACTTCTTCATTAGGAATATAAACCTCTTCTTTTTCATAATCATAAGCCAGATATCCCAAATGGATCAAACTCGTCAACACGTCATCTTTCCGGTAAAAATGGTTCATGTCATTTTCAAACGTACCAATATCAATCCTGCAGCGGCTTCCTGCAAGCATCCGGAGTATATCATCACGCAGCCCATCGTAATTCATACTGATATAATTCTTTAAAGATTCATATGCCACGGTGCTGGCCCAATAATTTCCATACTCTCCATCCAACATAGCGTTTACCACAGAATTAGGGCTGTAAACGTGCTGGAGATTCCGAAAAGAATACCCGTCATACCATCTTTCGGCTTCTGAAAAATTCATTTCATATCTTTCACACAGGCCCATAACCTCTTCTCTGGTAAACCCAACATATTCCGCAAGCCGCCTGGGATTTGTCATGGTAAATTCACGGAAATTATTCAATGCTGATTCACTGTTGTATTTTTTTACAGGAAGAATTCCGGTGATATATGCCAGCCTGATAAATTTTTTAGAGGGCCCGCCTTTAAATAATCCTCTCAGCAGCTCTACATATGCATTTTGTTCCTTACTATGATATCTGCTCTCCCTGAATATCTCATCCCACTCATCTATGATCACAATAAAAGAAACACCTGTCCTGTTATTGATATCCGCCAATGCCGCGGGCAAATAGTCTTCTTCCGGGTTTAAAGCTTCTCCATAGTTCTCCCTCAATTCACGAATCACACTGGTATTCATTCGTTTTAGTAAGTTTCCGGTGCTTTCATTGTCACGCCGGAATGTAGTCATATCCAATTTGATCACATCATACCGATTCAAATGTTTTTCAAATCCCACGCTGTCCGAAATGCGCAATCCCTGAGATAACTCTTTGGAATCGCATTCTTTCCCGTACTAAGCTGTCAGCATATCTGCCGCCATTGATTTTCCAAACCGCCTTGGCCTGCTAACGCAGATACAACGCTGCTCTGTTCCAATTACAGAATTTGTATACTCCAATAGCCCCATCTTATCTACATAAATCTCCGATCTCACCGCACTCTTGAAATTCTCATTTCCCGGATTCACATAAATCCCCATCGGATTCTCCTTCTCTATAACCTTCCGTCAAAAAAGCCGCCTGCCGCTAATTAAAATACACCAGCTCATCCTCCGGCTTTTCGGCTTCTTCCACCTCAAGCGCATACAGCACCGGCCCCTTGCCCTTATATTCCATGGCAAATTCCGTCTTCATTTCCGCCGTAATGGTAATCCAGGATTTATGTGGAATCTGGGACGCCTGTTCACTTTTACACTTAAACCCAATAAATGTAATATCATCCACGCAGCAAGTCATAGCGAATCGCCCCGGGATAAAGACGCCTTTTTTTAACTTATGTTCCGGCCGGTATACCAGAGCCAGAAAACGCACCTTTTTCCCCTCATATTTTCGGGGATCGTCCATAGCGTCCAAATACCAGATGCCATAATCCATATCGCTGATCTCTATCACATCCGCATTCAGATCGTAGGGAAGCTCCTCCATATCGTTCTCATCCACCGTGCCGTCGGAACGTTCATAGACAATCTGGGCTTTGCGGTTTTTGGCTTTTACGGTACGGCGGAATTTCCCTTTGGGCGTATCGTCATCGCAGCGGTTAAAGATCACCACATCGGACAAAAACAACTGTTCCATCATAATGGTGCGCATATTGGCCAGATATACTTCAAAGGTGGAGGCATCCACCGTGGCTAAGGACTGGACTAACACCCATCCCTTGGGCATCTTCACATCCACAAATACCCCCATCTCCCAGGTGCCGTTATATTCTATAAATACCTGATCCGGGCGGTATGCGTCATTTAATTTCTGCAGGGTTTCTTCTGTAAAATCTTCTTCCTGCTCCAGCATCACCAGCTTGGTATTGGCTTTAAGCAGCGCATCCTCCTCATATTCCTCGTCCCCGTCCTCGCAGGCGATGAGAAGGGTCTTCGCCCCTTCCCCAAAGTCGTTCTCGATCAATGTCTGGCGGATCAAGCTGGTCTTGCCGCTGTCCATAAACCCGGTGAATAAATATACAGGTACTTCCATTTTTTACACCCCTTCCGCCTTAAGCGATGCCAAACAGTTCTGTAAGCTTTTCTTCTTTTAAATCTGTCCCTATCACGCAGAGACGTCCAGTATAATCCGGCTCCCCTTCCCGCAGCTCATATTCCCCGTCCACCATATCAAAGTAAATCCATGTACCTTCTTCAGAAGGAACCATTCCCTTGGCCCTGAGGATCACGCCGTAATCCTCTGTATCACAGAAGGCTTTCATGGCGGTGTCGATCACATCCCTGGTAAATTGATGAGGCGTTTCCACACCCCAGCTTGTGAATACTTCATCTGCATGATGATGGTGGTGGTGATCGTGGTCATGGCAGCCGCAAGTACAATCCGGCCCGTGGTCGTGATGGTCATGACCTTCATGATCGTGGCCGTGGTCATGGTGCTCATGATGGTCGTGGTCATGATGGTCTTCCTGGCCGTGACTGTGATGGCCATGCTCATGATGGCCATGCTCGTGCTCATGGTCATGATGGCATTCCTCATGATCATAGTCGTGGTGCTCATGATGGTCGTGGTCATGATGGTCTTCCTGGCCGTGGCTGTGATGGTCATGCTCGTGTTCGTGGTCATGATGGCATTCCTCGTGCTCGTGGTCATGATGGCCATGCTCATGGTGGTGATGCTCGTGGTCATGACAGCCGCAGCTGCAATCCGGCCCGTGGCCATGGGCATGATTTTTCTGCGCCTCCATCAATTCTTCTTCTAAGGATTTCTGCTGCTCCATCAGCTTATAGATCTGCTTCCCCTCCAGCTCCTCCCAGGGGGTGGTCAGGATTGCGGCCTTGGGATTCTTTTCCCGAATCGCTTTCACCACTTCCTCCAACTGCCCCAGAGAAGCTTTCTGGGTACGGCTCAGCACAATAATCGATGCATATTCAATCTGATTGTTGAAAAATTCCCCGAAAGCCCGCATCTGCTTTGTGGCTTTTAAGGTATTTACCACCGTCACCAGCCCGCTTAAAACCACTTCCTGCTCTGCTTCCACATCTTTTACGGATTTCATGACGTCCGACAGCTTTCCTACGCCAGAGGGCTCAATTAAGATGCGGTCCGGGGAAAAACGCTCCAGGACTTCTCTCAAGTTCCGGCCAAAATCCCCCACCAGGGAACAACAGATACAGCCGGAATTCATTTCACTGATCTCAATGCCGGAATCCTTCAAAAATCCCCCGTCGATGCCAATCTCCCCGAACTCATTCTCAATGAGGACGATTTTCTCGCCAGTGAATACCTCTTCCAGCATTTTTTTAATAAAAGTAGTTTTTCCTGCGCCTAAAAATCCTGAAATAATATCAATCTTTGTCATGTTCTTCCTCCTTCTTTTCTGTAACCAATCCCTTGTTCACCAAAAATACAGGCCGATAAGACAGCTTTGCTTTTCTTAATCCCTCAGAACCGGTATCCTCTTCCCGGTTCACATATTGGTAGCCCTGGGCCTCATGCTCTACAAACTGCTGGTTGATCATAGGATACGCCCCCTGGATATCTGCAAAGGCTTTTTCCACATGCACTACAAAGGTATCCGGATTCAAAGGTTCTCCAATGGTAAACGCAACTACCTCGCCGTCAATGCGCAAAAGCCCGCCCACCAGGCCCAATTCTTCGATCAGCCGCAAGGCGTTTAAACTAACGCACATCTCATCCCGCTTCTCTTCATCGTACTCACATTCATGGTCTCTGCGCCACTTCATGGCCATTTGAAAACAGTCCTCGGCATTCTCAGCCGTAATCTTTTCATAGCTCCAGTTTGGGTACTGTTTTTTGAAATTATTGATGTGGTTTCGTTTGCCGTGAAGCTTTTTCCCCGCTAATGTGGTAAGCTTCTCCGTCTCGTAGACATAGTCCGCAGCATCCCGGTCGTAGGCAATGGTAAAACGCCCCGGATACCACTGTTCCAACAGCGCAAACTCTTGCTCCTGAACCAAATGCATCCGGATGGGAAGGTTCCTCTCCTTGAAATACCGGAATAAAGCCTCAAGGGCTCCTTTTACATCCTCTTCTTCTCCTGCCGGAAAAGTGACGCTAAGCCCCTCTTTCCCGAAGCTGCCAAATACCAACGTATGCTCCACCATTGCATATTTGGTGGGATAAAAACGGCACCACAAATAAATATTGGCAAAACTCAGTTCACAACTGCGATAAGGCTTTTTTTCCAGATATCGGTCAATCAACGCCTTATCCTCTAATTTTACTTTTTGAAATGGAATCTCCATTGCAACTCTCCCTCTTCTCTTTTTCGTACTCCCCGAAATGGATCGTTCTGTTATTTGGCAAACTGCATGGAATACAGATGGGAATAAATCCCTCCTTGTTCCAGCAATTCCTGATGCGTTCCCTGTTCCTCAATGCCGTTATCCGTAAGCACCAGAATCTTTTGTGCATTCTTGATGGTGGACAAACGATGGGCAATCACAAATGTAGTGCGGTTTTTCGCCAACCGCTCTAAGGATTCCTGTACTACCTTTTCGCTCTCATTGTCCAGGGCAGAGGTGGCTTCATCAAAGATCAAAATCGGTGGGTTTTTCAAAAATACCCGGGCAATGGACAGCCGCTGCTTCTGGCCGCCGGAAAGCTTGATCCCCCGCTGGCCGATATCCGTATCATACCCATTTGGCAGGCTCATGATAAATTCATGGGCGTTGGCGTGCTTGGCCGCCTCCACCACTTCCTCAAAGGTAGCTTTTGGCCTGCCATAACGGATATTGTCCGCCACCGTCCCTACGAACAAATAGACATCCTGCTGGACAATGCCAATGTGGTCTCTGAGGCTTTTTAGCTTGATATCCCGGATATCTTTTCCGTCAATCAAGATCGAGCCGCCGGAAACATCGTAAAACCTGGGAATCAAGCTGCATAAGGTACTTTTCCCGGCGCCGGAAGAACCCACCAACGCCATATAAGAGCCTGCTTCCACCTCCAGGCTGATATGGTTTAACACCTGCTGGCTGTTTTCCTCATATTGAAAAGACACATCACGAAAAGCAATGTCTCCTTTTACATAATCCAATTCCTTCGCCCCGGCTGCATCCACGATATCCGGCTGAACCGCCATCATTTCCATGAAACGCTCATACCCGGAATAGCCGTTCTGGAACTGTTCCGTCAAGGTGATCAGCTTTTTCACCGGGTCTGTAAAGGTATTGATATACAAAAGGAAGGTGATCAGATCTGTCACATTGACCTGATCCTTTGTGATCAACACCGCCCCGAATACCAGCACGGCGATGGTGATCATGGTGGTCAGCGCCCCCAGCCCGGAGTGATAGCCGGCCATATACAGATAACTGTTTTTCTTGGCCTTCAAAAACCCCTGATTGCCTTCTTCAAATTTCTCCAGTTCCACCCGCTCATTGGCAAAGGACTTTACCACCCGGATGCCGGAGAGGTTATCCTCAATCTGGCTGTTAATATCTGCAACCTTGGCTCGATTCCTTTTAAACGCCCGCTTCATTCTGGTGTTAAAATAAGCCGCATATACCAGCATAATAGGGATAAATAAAAATGCGATCATCGTCAGCTTTACGTCAATACATAACAATATCACAAAAGAACCCAGGATCTTGATCACAGAAATAACCAGATCCTCCGGCCCGTGATGAAGCAGCTCGCTGATATCAAACAGGTCATTGGTAATCCTAGACATCAACTGCCCTACCTTCTGATTGTCGTAAAAAGAAAAAGACAGCCGTTGATAATGGCCGAAAATCTCCGCCCTCATATCATACTCTATTTTTGCCCCCATACAGTGGCCGTAGTTGGCTATAAAATAATTGCAATAGCATTCCACCAAAACCAGCGCAAGCATGAAAATCCCAAGCTTTATGATTTCCTCCATAGCCTTTTGGGGTTCCTGCAAAATTACGGTTCCTGTAATATAACGGACGATCAGAGGAATTACCAGGGTAATGGCCGCCCCCAATATAGCAAAAAACATATCTGCCAAAAACAGGCCGAGATACGGCCTGTAATAAGAGATCAGCCTTTTCATCTTATGGTCCATGAACATTCTCCTCCCTTTTTTTTCGCCGGCCAATGGATAACCACATCCACGATCGGGCAAAACCCTTATGCCAGCGGAAATCATTATAGCACATTTTTCCTTTTTGTGCTATTCTTTAAGAAATATTTTGTTTTTAGGAGGTATATCCATGAACCCAAAAGACGCTTATTACGAAACCTGCGCCGCTTCCATCCGAAAGCACTTAGAGAAACGCAGGATGGAAGGTTATTATTGCAAATCAAGCCAAGAGGCAAGGGATCTGGCTCTCTCCTTTGTCAAGGAAGGAGATGTCGTAAGCTTCGGAGGCTCCATGACATTGGCAGAAACCGGCCTGTTGGAGGAACTCCGCCGTAAAGAACGTATCACCCTGTTAGACAGAAGCACGGCTTCTACCCCGGAGGAAGTACAACAGATTTATGAAAAAGCATTCACCGCCGACGCTTATTTCATGAGTACCAACGCCATTACCCTCTCCGGAGAGCTGGTAAACATAGACGGCAACGGCAACCGGGCCGCCGCCTTAATCTGGGGACCGAAGCAGGTCATTATCCTGGCAGGCATGAATAAGGTCTGCCCCACCCTGGAGGACGCAGTGAGGAGAGCACGGGAGCTTGCCGCTCCGCCCAACTGCATCCGCCTGAACAAACAAACGCCCTGTGCTTATTCCGGTTCCTGCGGCGACTGCTATGGAGACGACTGTATCTGCAGCCAAACGGTCATTACAAGAAGAAGCCAGATTCCCGGCCGTATCAAGGTGATTTTAACCAGGGAAACCTTGGGATACTGACTTTTTTAAATTTCTAATTCCGATACCGGAGGCTGGCAGCATTCTCCCTTGCAGATATAATAACGGATTTCCTCCTGCAAGGGGTAATCTGCCGCCCTGGGAATAATCCTTGCCATGGATTTTTGATTCTTTTTTGTAATCACGATGGCATCCACCGTCTCCTTTTTACTGTTTCGATAGCAGCGGATTTCTTCCTCTGGAACCTCTTCCCCGGAAACGCATACCAGGTGGATACTTTCCTTTTCCCATTCCCCAATGGCCAAAAGCGCCATGGTATGTCCTCCTTCTCTTCCTTGAATCTCTCCTTTCAAGAAACGGATCTGCCGACGAGCCGCTTCCTGCCAGATGGGTTCCCCTGTCAGCTTTGCCAACCGCGCCAGAAGATATCCGGCCACGGCGTTTCCAGAAGGCACGGCTCCGTCATACGTCTCCTTGGGCCGACAGATCAGCTTTTCCCCCGCCGTCCCGGAAAAAAAGCATCCGCCCTTCTTGGTATCTTCAAACAATTCCAGCATCTTTTCCGAAAGCTGCAGGCACGTACGGAGCCACGTAATATCAAAATCACACTGATACAATTCCAGCAGGGACAAGGCATAAAAAGCATAATCGTCCAGATTTCCCTCATGGGCTGCGTGGCCCTGCCGCCACCGCACCAAAAGCCGTCCGTTCAACGTCATCAGATTTGCACGGACAAAAGATGCCGCCTGCCTTGCCCTCTTATAATATTCTGTCACCCCAGTAATCTGATGCGCTCTGGCAAACGCCCATATGGCCAGCCCGTTCCATGAAGTTAAGATCTTATCATCTATGGGCAGCACGGTCCGCATCCTCCGATACTCCCGCAGCTTGTTTAAGCTCCCTTCCCACTCGCCAAACGCTTCTTCATATTCCGGATTCTTTAACAGGTTGGGAATGGAATTTCCCTTAAAATTTCCCTGCTTCGTAATATCATAACAGCTGCAGAATTTTTTCCCTTCTTGTTTCCCCAGCTGTCCTAAAATCTCTTCCGGCGTAAATACATAATATTTTCCCTCCACTCCCTGGCTGTCCGCATCCTGTCCGCAGAAAAACCCGCCTTTTTCATGGCGCAGCTCCCGTTCCATATAAGAAAGCGTCCGCTGGGCCGCCATACGGTAGAGGGCCCCTTTGGTCAGGCGCCAGCACTCCAGATACGTCAGGGCCAGCAGGGCATTGTCGTACAGCATTTTTTCAAAATGAGGGACCAGCCAGGCTTCGTCGGTGGAATAACGAGAAAAACCCCCGCCCACATGGTCAAAAATCCCGCCCCGGTACATCTGCCTTAAGGTCACCTCCACAATTTCCATCCAGTTCTTAGAGGCGTCCCTTCCCATCCCTTCCCGCTTGGCCATTCTCATAAGAAACAGCAGATTATGAGGAATCGGAAATTTCGGCGCACCAAAAAAGCCTCCGTATGCTCTGTCAAAGGAATTCTGCAGTTGGGATGCCCCCCGCATCAGAAATGCCTCTCCCGGGGAATCCTCCTTGGACGTTTCTTGTTTTTGCTGTTTTAAATATCCAGCCATCTCCGACGCCAGCTCTTTCAGCCTTCCGGAATCCTGGTTCCACCGTTTTGCCGCCTGCTCCAATAAATGCAACAGTCCTGCCTGTCCATACCGGTCTTCTTTTGGAAAATACGTCCCCACAAAAAAAGGTTCCTGCTTGGCTGTCATAAGGACAGTCAGGGGCCATCCGCCGCTTTCATTCATCATCTGGCAGGCTTCCATATAGACCCCGTCCACATCCGGCCGTTCCTCCCGGTCAACTTTTATGGAAATATAACTGCTGTTTAATACGTCCGCCACCTCCGGATCTTCAAAAGACTCCCGTTCCATCACATGACACCAGTGGCAGGTAGAATATCCTATGGATAAAAAAATCGGCTTATCCTCCTTTTTTGCCCGCTCAAACGCCTCCGAACACCATGGATACCAGTCCACCGGATTGTGGGCATGCTGTAATAGATAAGGGGATTTTTCCTGAATCAAATGATTGGTATACAAAAATACCACCTCCTGTCATTCTCTTAAGGTATATCCCTTAGTATGCACAGAAAGGCGGTATTTTCATACTTCCTTCTTTCCCAATCTACTTATATATGATTTTTTAGGAAACGCTACATTTTCTCCGGTGCGGAAAATCCCAGCATATCAATGCAGGCCTCCAGAATCCCTTTTGCCAGCGTCAAAAGGCGGATATACCCGGCCTGTACCATCACGTCCTCCTCCGCCATGATCTTGGTCTCATGGTAAAAATGATTAAAGGCATTGGCCAAATCGTATACATATGCGCAAACCTTATGGGGCGCCGTCTCTTCATAAGCGTTCTCTATCGCCCCGTTAAACCGGGCCAGCAAAAGCATCAGAGCCTTCTCGCTTTCCGACCTGGCGGGCAGGATTTTCGCCCCCTGGGGAAGCTGCTTCTCGCCATAGTATTTTGCCAGGATGGACTTCATACGCACAATGGTATACAAAATATACGGCCCCGTATTCCCCTCAAAGGAGGTAAACCTGTCGATATCAAAGATATAATCCTTGGACGCCTGGTTGGACAAATCCCCATATTTCACAGCGGATAAAGCCACAATTTTTGCCGTGCGCTTTCCGTCCTCTTCCTCCACCGTATGGTTCTCGGAAATCTTTTTATACATCTCCTGGTTGATGCTCTCCAGCAGATACTGAAGGCGCATCACGCCTCCCTCCCTGGTCTTAAAGGGCTTACCGTCCTTGCCGTTCATAGTCCCAAAGCCCAAGAACGTCAATTTGGTGTCCTCCCCCACCAGGCCGGTCTTTCTGGCGCAGCGGAATACCTGGGTAAAATACAGTTCCTGACGCTTGTCCACCACATAAATGATCTCATCCGGGTGATAATCCTTCATCCGCCACACGATGGTGGCCAGATCCGTCGTATTGTACAGAGAAGCCCCGTCCGACTTTAAAATCATGCAGGGCGGAATTTCTTTGGTATCCGTCTCCTCTTTTACATCCACCACCAGGGCTCCTTCGGAGAGATATGCAAATCCGCCTGCCTTCATCTCTTCTACCATGGCCGGGATAAAGGGCTGGGCGTCGGATTCCCCTTTCCACAATTCAAAGGAAACATCCAGGTTCTCATAATTGCGCTTCAAGTCCGTCACCGATACGTTCAGGATATGGGCAAGGAGAGCTTGATATCCCCTTCTGCCCTGCTGCAGCTCATAGGTGGCCTGCATGGCCGCCTCTTTATAAGCTGCATCTTCCTTGGATCTTGCGCTGGCCGCCGGATAAATTTCTTCTAATTGAGAAATGGTAAAAGGCGCTTCCTTGGGATATTCTCCCTCATAGCCCTCCTGGAAATACAAAAGCCCCGGCTCCCGCTCTTTTAATTCGGTGATAATCAACCCCATCTGCAGGCCCCAGTCCCCCAGATGCACGTCCCCGATCATACGGTGGCCCAAAAAGCTCCCGATCCGCTTTACGCTCTCCCCGATAATGGCGGAACGCAAATGTCCTACATGAAGGGGCTTGGCCACATTCGGCCCGCCGTAGTCGATCATAATCGTTTTGGGTTCTTTTGTCTTTTCGCAGCCAAAACGTCCATCATCCTCCGCCATCTTTTCTAAGTATTCTGCCACCCGCTCCTCCTGTAACTTTAAATTCAAAAATCCAGGCTTCACGGACTCCGCCATGGAAAACAAGGGATGCTCCTTCAACACGTTCGCAACGGTGTCTGAAATCAGAAAAGGCGCGCACTTATATTCCTTCGCCGCCGCCATGGCCCCATTACACTGGAACTCGCAAAGATCCGGACGGTTGGAGAGGGTCACCTTTCCATATTTGGGATCATACCCTTGTTTTTGAAACGCTTCCATCACTGCTTCTGTAATTTCATCCATCAACTTTTTCATCTTGTACCTCTTTTTTCAACACTTATGATTACATTGCAGACGCTTTTCTACATATCTTCATCCTGGCGTCTGTTCAAGCCAAAAAATCCTCGGCTACCCGAATCTCCCCCACATACTCCACCGGCCCTGTCATAAAAATCGTCCCGTCCGGGCAAAGCTCAATGAACAGGCTGCCTCCTGGCATGTGCACAGTCACCTGATTCTCCACCAGTCCCATCCGCCTTGCGACCGCCGCTGCCGCACAGGCTCCCGTACCGGAAGCCAGGGTATATCCGGCTCCCCGCTCGTATATCTCAATCTGTATATTTTCCCGATCCAGTACCTTTAAAAGCTGCAGATTCATGCGGTTGGGGAAATATCCTGCCCGTTCCACATAAGGCCCCAGCTCCACGGCCTTTCTTTTGGTAACCTCCTCCAGCATAATGACACAGTTGGGGGTTCCCACAGAAAGACATGTGGTGTTATAAATACTATCATGAAATCTCATAGGGGCATTGATGATCTCCATGCCGTCTCCACCCGCCACCGGAATTTCATTCCCTGCATAGCTGGGTTTTCCCATGTTCACCCGGATTTGTTTTGGATCGTCTTTCAGGCACTCAATCTCCACAGGACCTAAGACTGTCTGGATAGAAAATTCCGGTTCCTTCACGTAGCCTTCTTCCAGCAAGTATCGGGCAAAAATACGGACGCCGTTTCCGCTGCGGGAGGCCATGGTTCCATCAGGGTTGTAAATCGTAAGCCCTATCCTGCCCTGTTCCAATATGGGCCCATAAAGAATTCCGTCGGCGCCTACGCCAAAATTCCTTCTGCACAACCGTTCGATGTATCTGGGGTTTAGCTTTATCTGGTTCTTATTGGGATCCAATATTAGGTAATCATTTCCCAAGCCATGGTATTTTTTCATTATGACGTTGTCCATTTTTAGGTCTCCTATTATGCTGTTCACTTATCATAATAGTATTCCCTATGCAGAAAAAATATGATTGCGGCTTATAAACGGATTCCAATGCAGGGCAGCTCCATTTCACACTAACTTTCTTTACCAGATTCAATATTTTTTTCTAATTGGCGCTTTCTTTCGTCCAGGATACGGTTGATTTCTGCTTGATCGGCTTCTTGTTTTTGTTCCTGCTGCTGTACCATCTCTTGAATCTTCTGAAGCTTTTGGGCCTCTCCTTCTTGTTTTCTTTTTTCTAATTGATCCAGAATCTCTTCGGCTTCTGCTTTCTGGGGTTTTTCCCCGATGACCTCTGGGGGAGCGTATATGACGTTCCTGCGCTTTATGATGCTGTGGGCCATTTTTTCTCTTTGATTTCTTTTATCTATGTAATCCATAACGAATCCCTCCGCTATCTTTTTGTTTTTATTCTAACACAAAATTTTTATGAATAAAAGTAGCAAAATCGGAGCATTCTTTTTTTATAACAATAGCACTCGGAGGTACTCATCATGGCAGTTTATAAAGTCGAAATCTGCGGCGTAAATACCGCTAAGCTCCCCGTTCTGAAGGAGGATGAAAAGGAAGATCTTTTCAAACGCATTAAGGAAGGGGACATGGCTGCCAGGGAACAGTACATTAAGGGAAATCTGCGCCTTGTACTAAGCGTTATCAAGCGTTTTTCTTCCAGCAACGAAAATGTGGACGACCTGTTTCAAATCGGCTGTATCGGCCTGATCAAATCCATTGACAATTTTGACCCCACCATGAACGTAAAGTTCTCCACCTATGCGGTTCCAATGATTATCGGGGAGATCCGCCGGTATCTCAGGGACAACAACTCCATCCGGGTCAGCCGCTCTCTTCGGGACACCGCTTACAAAGCCATCCACACCCGGGAGCTTCTCACAAAGCAGAATCTCCAGGAGCCCACGATTCCAGAAATCGCAGCTGAAATCGGTCTCTCCAAGGAAGACATCGTTTTTGCCCTAGACGCCATCCAAAGTCCGGTAAGCCTTTATGAGCCGGTATACACAGACGGGGGTGATACGCTCTACGTCATGGACCAGATCAGCGATAAGAAAAACAAGGAAGAAAACTGGGTGGAGGAGCTATCCTTAAACGACGCTATGCAGCGGCTGGGAGAGCGGGAAAACTATATCATCCAGCTAAGGTTTTTTCAGGGAAAAACCCAGATGGAAGTTGCAGAGGAAATCCAAATCTCCCAGGCCCAGGTCAGCAGGCTGGAAAAATCAGCCCTGAAAACCATGAAAAATTATCTTTCTGCAACAAAATAGAGTCCTTCCGCTCCGAATTTTCTGCTATCGACTCCACTTATCGCATAAGGAGTTCACCTGATCTGCAAATTTCGCCAAATCCTTATTGGCAAGCCCCTCGTTCTTCCTGATCACAGAAAGCAGACGCTCTCCGGCGGCCAGAAGCCTTGCAAATACATTGGAAGAAGCCCTGGTATCTTTGGTCTTTTTCATCTTTGCTTCCCGGCTGCCCTGGGCAATACACTCGTTGGTCAAAAGATCATAGCAGTCGCCGCTGTAAGGCGCCACCGCCTCAATCCCTAAGCTTTTCTGGATTTCGGCTGCAAATTGGTCCGTCACTTTGTCTTCCCCGTGAACTACAAATACACGCCGGGGCTTTTTTTGAAACGCTCCAATCCAGTGCAGCAGATGTTCCTGGTCTGCATGGCCGCTTAAGCCCCGAAGGTTTAAAATACGGGCTTTTACTTCAATATTCTCTCCAAACAGCCGCACCTGTTTCACACCATTTAGAAGCTGATTTCCCAGGGTTCCCGGAACCTGGAATCCCACAAACAGAATCGTGGATTCCTTCCGCCACAGATTATGCTTTAAATGATGGCGGATCCGCCCCGCCTCGCACATGCCGGAAGCCGAGATAATTACCACCGGCCTGCTTTCAAAATTGATCATTTTAGATTCATCGCTGGTAACAGCCGTCTTAAGCCCCGCAAACCCGATGGGATTGATCCCCTGGTGCACCAGAGCCTTTGCCTCGTCGTCAAAGCATTCCGAGACGCTTTCCTGGAAAATACTGGTGGCCTCCACTGCCAGGGGGCTGTCTATGTAAGTAATAAAATCTTCATATTCCGGAAGCATATGTTCGGACTTGATCCTTCTTAAAAAATACAGCATTTCCTGGGTTCTGCCCACGGAAAACGCCGGAATTACCAGATTCCCCCCTTTTTGGAAGGTCTGCTTTAATACCTGGGCAAGTTCCGCGGCATAGTCCGGGGGCGCCGGCTGGATACGGTCTCCATAGGTGGATTCCATCACCACATAATCCGCTTCCTCCAAGTATGTAGGATCTTTGATCAGGGGCTTGTTTCCATGGCCGATATCCCCGGAAAATACAATTTTTACTTCTTCTCCATTCTCAGTTCCCCATACCTCAATGCTGGCCGACCCCAACAAATGGCCTGCATCCACAAAACGGATCCGGATTCCCGGAGACAATTCCATGATTTTTTCATATTCACATGGAACAAAATGATTTAGGACCCCTTGAGCGTCTTCCATATTATACATAGGCTCAATTTCCGGCCTTCCGGCTCTTCTGGCCTTCCGGTTCTTCCACTCCGCCTCAAACATCTGGATATGGGCCGAATCTTTTAACATAATGTTGCACAGATCGCAGGTGGCTTTGGTGGCAAATATATTCCCTCGGAATCCGTGGCTGTACAACAGCGGCAGCAGTCCGGAATGGTCAATGTGGGCATGGGTGATCAGGCAGTAGTCAATTTGGGAAGCATTTACCGGAATCTGCTGGTTCTCATACAGATCCGCCCCCTGCTCCATGCCGCAGTCCACCAAAATGTGCTTATCCCCTAATTGCAGATAATGGCAGCTTCCGGTTACCTCATGGGCAGCTCCTAAAAATTCCAATCTCATATAGCACTTCTCCTTTTTCAGTTGTGATGTCATATCATTCCTGCCTCTATTCTACCAAATCAGATTGTGTGCTACAAGTAAATTCTGCAAACTTACTGGAACTTTACAATTTCCTTTTTCAGACGCTTCATGATCTTCTTTTCCAGCCTGGAAATATAGGACTGGGATATGCCAAGAAGATCCGCCACCTCCTTTTGAGTCAGCTCCGGCGCACTCTCCCCCGCCAGCCCAAACCGCAGCTCCACAATGGTACGCTCTCTGGGGGAAAGCTTCTCAATGGCTTTCTTTAACAGGCTCTTTTCTACTTCCGTCTCAATATCCCGGTAAATAATATCCTCGTCCGTCCCCAAAATATCAGAGAGCAACAGTTCATTGCCGTCCCAGTCCACATTCAGGGGTTCATCAATGGATACCTCCAGCTTTGTTTTGCTGTTGCGGCGCAGGTACATCAGAATCTCATTTTCAATACACCGGCTGGCATAGGTGGCAAGCTTGATATTTTTCTGGGGGTTGAATGTATTGATGGCTTTGATCAGGCCAATGGTGCCAATGGAAATTAAATCTTCTACTCCGATTCCCGTATTGTCAAATTTTTTTGCTATATAGACCACAAGGCGCAGATTGTGTTCTATAAGGCGGCTTTTCGCCCTGTCTGATTCTTCCGAAGAAAGCTGTTCGATACAGTGCATTTCCTCCTGCAGCTCTAAGGGGGGCGGAAGTACCTCTGCGCCGCCGATATAGTGGATATCGCCTTTTTTCATCATCAGCATATTATGTACGGTCATCATCAGCTTCAACTGGAAACGCTTTGGTATGGCTATTTTAATGTACATGAAAACCTCCTGTTACAACGACTTATATGTTGCGTTTAATATCACCTGATAGTCCCTGTTTTGAAACAGTTTTTCTTTTGCAAGCCCAAACACCGGCCCATCCACAAGCCTTGGGACTGCCTCCTCCCCATCCCCCTGCCTTTTTACATACATGGCTTTTAGGGTAACCACCGGCAGCAGGCCGTCTTCCTGCCCCAGGGAGTGAAAGGGAATGTAACGAATGGGCAAATGTTCTTTTGTAAGCGCTTCCTTCAGCAATTCTTCCTGTATAATATGTACCGGCTTCTTCATCATCGGGTCGGTAAGGAGATTTCCGGTATCCAGAAATCCCGTAAGCAGCATGGTTTCCTGATGAGTCAGCAGGAGGATCTCATAACTATCCCACTCCTGTCTGCACTCCTCTATTTTATAGAGAATAATCATGGAAAGCCCAAAGCCTGCCAACGCCCATATGGCAAAATAGCGCCACTGTCCTAAGGTGGATACGGCAAAGTTTAAAACGCCTCCCAAAAGAAGCGTCATCACGTAAGCCCGAAACATATCTCTCGCAAAAATCTTTGGGTTCTTTTTCCCAAACCCAAACAGGATCATAATGGGATTTATCACAACATGGATACATAACTGATACCAGGACAATCCCGGCAGCCATAAGAAAAGGATGACAGAGGCCGTAGCGCCAAAGCCGGCGGAAAGAAGAATGCGCCATATCTTTGCCGGATACTTTCCAAGCTGCCGCACCAAGAACAGTACCAGGGCATCCATAGCAAAATTCATTACCCAGAACACATCCAGGTAAACCACATACTTCACAGGACACCTCCTCTTTCTGCATGTTCTCATTATATGATTTTATGACTGCTTTTTTTGTCAAAACAGGGAACGAATTTGAATTTTTGATTTACAAGATTTGACAGAGCCTATATACTGCCCCAGAGTCTTTTTAGTGCATTGTAAAGTAACAGTTTTATCATACGGACTATGCAGTAAATACAAAGTCCGTATGATAAAACTGTTACATTGTAAACGCGGCTTCTGCCGAGTGGCAAAAACCGCGCATAAGACCAAATTATTGTTTTCTGGTATTTTTCAAAAACTCCGGAATCTTAATATCCTTCTCGGGAATACTGCTCTCCGGACGCTTGGGACGCTGCAGGCCGCTTAAAATATTGGAGGTACTGTTACTAAATTCCCCCGCCCCTGCTGTTCCGTAGGAAACATTCGGCCGGATCCCAGCCCCTGCCTGAGGCCTTGTGCCGGACAAGCCTCCCGCCTGCCGCACCGGGGTATTTCCATATTTCATACTGGGCATAATCTTTGGCGTACTGGCTGCCGTCTCAAGACCTGTGGCAATGACTGTGATAATTGCCTCGTCCACCATGGATTCATCGTACTTAGCGCCGAAGATAATATTGGCGTTATCGCCCGCAAGATCCTGTACGTAGCTGGCCGCATCATTGGCGTCCATCAGGGAAATATCACCGGATACATTAATAATCACATGGGACGCCCCTGCAATGGTGGTCTCCAAAAGCGGGCTAGCGACTGCAAGCTTCACTGCATCCACGGCTTTGTCATCCCCCTTGGCTTCTCCAATGCCGATATGAGCCATGCCTTTATCCTTCATAACCGTCTGCACATCTGCAAAATCAAGATTGATCAGAGCCGGTACATTGATCAGATCCGTAATTCCCTGGACTGCCTGCTGGAGTACTTCATCCGCCTTCTTTAAAGCGTCCGGCATCGTGGTTCTTCTGTCCACGATCTCCAAAAGCTTATCATTGGGGATTACAATGAGGGTATCCACATTCTCTTTCAGACGCTCAATACCGGACAGGGCATTCACCATACGGGTCTTTGCTTCAAACTTAAAAGGCTTTGTCACTACGCCTACCGTCAGAATCCCCTGCTCTTTGGCAATATGGGCTACCACAGGAGCCGCCCCCGTACCGGTGCCGCCTCCCATGCCGCAGGTTACAAACACCATATCTGCTCCCCGGATCGCAGATGAGAGCTCTTCACTGCTCTCCTCTGCCGCCTTCTCTCCAATCTCCGGCTGAGCCCCTGCTCCTAATCCCTTGGTCAGCTTCTCTCCAATCTGAATCAGCGTAGGAGCCTTACAAAGCATCAGAGCCTGCTTGTCCGTATTCACACCGACAAACTCCACACCGCCGATGTTCTCATCAATCATTCTATTAACAGCATTATTTCCAGCCCCGCCTACACCAACGACGATAATCTTTGCACTGGAATCTGCTTCTGTTGTCTTAATCTCCAGCAAGGTATTTCCTCCTTTTATTCCTGGCATAGAATTTGCTGACATAACCTTTCTATATGTACCAGTTCTCAATTTTACCTTTTTATATCAAGCTTTTGTTGCCTGTATCTTAATCCTTTTCTATGCTTTCATTATGACCATATTTACTATAATATAATTTTTCCCGGAATTAATCAACCTAATTTTGTAAATTTATCAAAAAATATCACTTTTTTAATTACTTTTTTCAAATGGGATATCGGTCGTATTTTCTGTCCAGCCTTCCAGGTGCAGCTTTCCACTCATACCTTCTAATTTCGGCAGGATATAAGAAAGCCGCAGGACTTTATCTCCCACATGCTCCGCGTTTCCTAATAACGCCTCTACGTCTCCGTATTCCAGGACATAAGTCCTGTCCTCTCCGTACTTAATATGTTCGGGAACAATTTCATATTTTTTTAACGTCTGGGTCAGGGATAAGAGATTTTTCAAAAGCTGTTTTTCTTTCAAGGGAAGGGGCTCATACAGCACCACTGCATCCAGGGACAAGCCGGTAATCCGGGGGATTCCCTCAATCTCCTCCGTAGAGGTTTCCACCACGATGCCGTCTTTGTCAAAGTATGCGTTCTGTCCTAAGCTTTCCAGGTACACATACCCCAGCAGCCCCTTTTCATAAACCTGGATCTCAATTGTGTGGGGAGGTTTCATAGAAATTTCCATGGTATCCACAAAAGGGATAACCTCCGGCTCCTGGAACTGGTATTTCAGATATACATATAAGGTATTCCAGGAATATTCGTCATTCAGCACCCATTCTTTGATGACGTCGTCTTCGTACCGTTCATTCCCATTGACAACCACATTCTTTACCGTAAATACTTTCACCACCATCAGGCCCCCAACACCCAGGAAAAGCAAAAATCCCAGAAATATCGGCCAAAGCCGTTTCCGTTTTCTTTTTTTTCTTCTCAAAACTAATACCACCGCCTTTCCCGTGCCAGAGCGTGATGGCAAACGCTCTAATCCATATCAAACTTGATGCCCCGGGACACGCTTAACGCCAGCCCCATCTCTGCCAACAAAAACAGAATGGAAGTTCCTCCGTAACTGATAAAAGGAAGTGAAATTCCCGTATTGGGAATACTATTTGTTACTACTGCAATATTTAAAATAACTTGTATCGCCATGTGCGCCATAACGCCAGTAACGATCAGCGCCCCGTACAAATCTGGCGCATTGTTGGCGATCACCATAAACCGCCAGATCAAAAGCAAAAACAAAAGAATGACGCAGATCGCTCCGAACAGCCCTAATTCCTCACATATGATGGAAAAAATCATATCGTTCTGAGCCTCAGGCACAAACCCAAGCTTCTGCATACTGGCGCCTAATCCTTTGCCGAACAGCCCTCCGGAACCGATGGCATACAGTCCTTGAAGGGTCTGATAGCCTTTTTCATATTTTTCCGGTTCCAGCCAGATCTTCAAACGGTCCATCCGGTAGCTGGCTGCCAGGATGAAAACTGCTCCTACCGCCACCACCAAGCCGCCCATCACAACAAACTGCATATATTTGGGACTGGACACAAAGACCAGCGCGATGGCAATTCCCAGGATTATGATTGCCGTACTCAAGTTCTCCACGGCGACAATGACAACCATAGGAAGGACCATGACCATAACTTTCACAATGGTAGACAGCTTCCCCATCTTTTTGGGCATCTTGCATATGATGGTGGCCAGAAAAATAATGATCGCAATTTTTGCTACCTCTGAGGGCTGCATGGATAAGGGGCCGATCTCCAGCCAGCGCCTGGAACCTTTGATTTCTTCCCCTTTAAACAGTACCAGCGTACACAACCCAAATGCCGTCACATATGCCAGCAGCCAGAAAGGCTTCCAGAAGTGATAATCGATCCTGGATACCACAAGCATTGCCGCCAGGCCAAGCCCCGCCGCAAAAACCTGTTTTTTCAGATAGTATGCAGCGTCCCCGAATTTCACCTGTCCGTTATAGGAGCTGGTACTGTAAAGCACCACAAGCCCGAAGCAGACCAGGAAAATTACAATGAACAGAAGACTGTAATCATAGTAGCGGACGCGTTTCTCCTTCATGCAATCACTCCTTCAGATCCCTTACGATTTCTTTGAATAAATTGCCTCGTTCCTCATAATTTCGGAACATCCCCCAGCTGGCACAGGCTGGGGACAATAATACGGCATCTCCCTCTTTCGCATTTTCATAACATACTTGGACCGCTTCTTCCAAGCTTTCCGCAAACAGGATATCCTCGTTTGGAAAGCCGCACATTCTGGCAGTCTCCGCTATCTTTTCTCTGGTGGCCCCAAGAAGCGCCAGTTTTTTGACCTTCCCCCCAAACGCCTGGATCCAGTTCTCATAGGAGGAGCCTTTGTCGTACCCGCCGCCAATCAAAAGGGTCGGCCATTTCATAGCCTTCACTGCCTGGATGGCAGCGTCCGGATTGGTTCCTTTGGAATCATTGTAAAACCTGACGCCTCTCTTTTGTGTTACGTATTCAATGCGGTGTTCCACCGCCTCAAAATGGATCAGGGCAGCATGTATCTGCTCTATGGATACCCCGAAGCTGATGGCCATAGCCGCTGCCGCCATCACATTTTCATAATTATGTACGCCAAAGATGTTTAATTCCTCCGTCCGGCATAGGAGCTGCTTTTTCCTTCCATCCGCATACAGGATCTCTTCTCCATCCAGGTAAATCCCCCGCTCAAGAGGCCGAGAGCTGGAAAAATACACCACATTTACAGAAAGTCCCGCGCCAAATTCCCTCAGCGTCTCATCCTCATAATTCAGCACACAGGTTTGAGACGGAGACTGCCGAGACGTAATGGCTTTTTTTGCATTTATGTAATTGTCCATCGTATGGTGGCGGTTCAGATGATCCGGAGTAATATTCAAAATTGCCGAAACCTCCGGGCAGAAGCAATGTACGGTCTCCAACTGAAAGCTGCTTAACTCCGCCACGATTACGGTATCCTCACTGGTGTCTCTCACAATACCGGTATAGGGAATCCCGATATTTCCCACCACGCGCACATCCTGATATGCCTGCTTCATGATCTCCCCCAGCAAAGCGGTGGTGGTAGTCTTCCCATTTGTACCGGTCACAGCCAGTATTCTGCCCTTTCCAAACACATAAGCCAGCTCAATCTCTCCCCAGATCAAGACTCCCAGCTTTTTTAATGTTTCAACCTCCGGAAGATCTAACGGCACTCCCGGGCTTAAAACCGCAATATCCACATGTGTAGCCTCCTGGGGCAATTCTCCTGTAAAGACAGGGATTTCACCCAGTTGGGGATGCGTTTTTCGGAACGCTTTTACATCCATATTTGGATTCCCGTCATATAAGATCACATCCATATGTTGTTCTAACAGAAGCCCACAGGCAGCAACCCCGCTGATCCCGGCTCCAAAAACTAAAAATTTCTTCCCATCCATGGCTTCTCCTTTCAAACCCCCATCAATGCCACCAGGCAGAAAATTGCGGTGACAATGGAAAATACGGCCACCACCCTGGTCTCAGACCAGCCTCCCAACTCAAAATGGTGGTGGATGGGAGCCATACGGAAAATACGTTTTCCGCCTGTTTTTTTAAAGTAAGTCACCTGTATCATAACGGACAGCAGCTCCACCCAGTAAATAATTCCCACGATCAGAATAAAGATAGGCATCTGCATCATGTATGCGGTGGAAGCCACAAAGCCTCCCAGGGCTAAGGATCCCGTATCTCCCATAAAAACACTGGCAGGATACACATTAAAAAGTAAAAATCCCAGCAACGCCCCTACCACGGCACAAGTAATGGGTTCCAAGCCGCTTCCGGTCCCAATGGCAACCACTGTAAAAAAGGTGGCGATCAAAACCGTTACGCTAGAAGCCAGTCCGTCCACTCCATCGGTGAAATTGGCGCCGTTTACTGTTCCGATCACAGCCAAAAACATCACAGGAACCGTCAAAATCCCCAGATCCAAATAAAGGCCGTCCATAAACCCTCCGGTGAAGGGAATCAGCATTTTTAAGGATACATCGGTAAATCGGTATATATAAAATATAAAAATTCCCGTCACCAAAATCTGGCAGAGCATTTTCTGCCAGGCCAAAAGCCCGTCAGAACGTTTCAGTACCACTTTCAGGTAATCATCCAAAAATCCTATCACGCCGTATCCTATGGTTACAAACAATACCGGAATGATTTTCGGGTAATCCTTGATAAAAAATATGGAAGTCAGGATAATCCCCGCCAAAATCATTAGGCCCCCCATGGTGGGTGTGCCATTTTTTTTCAAATGGGATTCCAGCTCTTTCCGTTCCGTCTGCCCAACCTTCAGTTTCCGCAAAAACGGAATCACCACAGGCCCAAGCAATGCCGTCACAGCAAAAGCGGCCAACACCGGAATGACTATTTTCTCTGCCATAATTTGCACCTCTTTATTCATTTGCTTCTAATTTTTTCAAGTATAAAGCTTTTTCTATGGTTATGCAAGACGGGACTTTTGTCCTTTAGTCCCTTTTCGCCTTGTTACTCCTCAATCTGACTTTTTTCTCCTTCTTTTTCCTCCAAAAGGGCTTCCCGCTCTATGCCAAGATAAGGAAGGATGTTGGAAAAAATCTCCTGCACCACCGGAGCGGCAATGGTTCCTCCATAGTAAACCCCTTGTGGGTTGTTAATGATCACAAGGGCCAATACCTGGGGATTTTCCGCCGGGGAAAATCCGATAAAGGACGAGATGTACCGATGGGCGCTTCTGGGCAGCGTCTGGGAGGTCGCCGTCTTCCCTCCGATGGAAAAGCCCTCGATATAAGCCTTCTTTCCGGAACCTTCCGAAACCACCTTCTCCAGCAGGGATCGCAGCGTCTGGGAAGTCTCAGGGCTTACTATATCCTTCTGGGTATCGTATTCCAATTCCTTTATGAGATTGCCCTGGCTGTCACGGATGGATACACCAAAATGAGGCGTCACCCGGTTTCCGCCGTTGATCAAAGAAGAAACGGTAGTTGCAAGCTGTATGGGGGTAATCTGGAAAGACTGGCCAAAAGACACGGTAGCCAGCTCTACCTGCCCCATGTTCTCCTTCTTGTGCATGATGGTGGCCGCTTCCCCGGGAAGGTCAATATGGGTCTTTGACAGCAGCCCGAACTGCTCAAAATAGTGGTACATATGGTCAATCCCCAAACGAAGCCCCAATTCAATAAACACTGGATTACAGGAATTCATAATCCCCTGGGTAAAATCCTCCGCTCCGTGCCCTGCCACTTTGTGGCACCGGATACGCCGGTCCTCTACCATCTTATACCCGGGACAGAAAAAGCTGTCGCTTAATGACACTACTTTCTGTTCCAATGCTGCGGAAGCCGTTATGATTTTAAAGGTAGAACCAGGCTCATACGTATCATTGATACATTGGTTCCGCCACATCTGGTTCAAAAGCTCCTGCTTTTTTTCTTCCGTCATTTCTCCTGCTGAAGTCTCCTGGGACTGCGTCCCTTCCTCCTGTTCTTCCTGCCCCTCTATCTCTTGTTTTTCTATGTTATTCAATGTAAAAGGATCGTTCAGATTGAATTCCGGCACATTTACCATTGCCATGATCTCCCCGTTCTGGGGATTCATTACAATTACGGAGACACTGTCTGCCTCCTTGGATTCCAGAACTTTTAAAGCTGCCTGTTGGGCATACATTTGTATATTGTAATCCAGGCTGATATGGAGATTATAGCCGTCCACCGGCTCTGCCCGGCGTTCCCCGGCGTTTTCGATCTCCACACCCCTGGCGTCTGTCAATGTTAGTATTTTTCCATTAATGCCTTTGAGATATTCTTCATATTTCACTTCTAAACCGATAATTCCCTGGTTGTCTCCTCCAGTAAATCCCAGCACCTTAGAGGCAAGGGAATCGTAAGGATAATACCTCTTATAATCTTCATCCACCTTAACCCCAGCTAAATTATAGGAGCGGATTTTGTCCCCCGTTTCTTTATCCACATTGGATTTTACCCGTTCAATGGCGCTTACTTTCTCCACCCGTTTGCGCACCGTTTCTTCTGACAAGCCTAATTCTTTACAAAGTACCTGGATGACCTTTTCCTTGTCTTCCAGTTGGCTATGTATCACGGAAATTGTACATACGGTTCGGTTTGTAGCCAAAACGGTTCCGGTGGCGTCTATGATCTTCCCCCGGGCAGCTTTGATGTCCCGTTCCCGCTCATGAAGGTTTTCCGCTTTCTGCCCGTAATACTCGGAGCAAAAAACCATCAGATATACCAGTCTCCCTCCCAGCAGCAGGGAAACTGCGCAGATTGCCACGAAGATAAGCATGATTTTTTTACGGTTGTATGTTTTGTTACGCTGCATTCAGTAAAGGCTCCACATAAGCAATGAATGATTAGTATAGTTTATTATGCTTGGGGTGGGGTTATTACTGGAAGTGAGCATTTTGGATACCGGACGGCAATTCTGGCGGCCCTTCCTCACGCCAACCAGGGCAACGCGAACGCGGACTAACGGCTAACTGCGACTAAGGAATTCAGGAGAGCCTTCATTCCTAAATCTTCGTAAGCAGTGGATTCCGCTTTCGCTAAGGACGCCCTGCAGTGTTTGCTTAGAGGAAGGGCCGCCTGAATTGCCTGGGTATCAAAATAGCAGGGAGCTTTCTGTGTGTATGTTTGTTTAGAAAATTCCATTTGCTGTTTGGAAACGTTTGCTTTTATCCGGAAGGTTGGCCTTCTTCTTGGGGTGGATCGCCACCCTCGGGAGATTCTCCGGTTTCTGGTTGGGGTTCATCTGACGGTGGGGAGCCTTCCTGAGGGGAATCTCCTCCTTCGGGGGTGGCTCCGTCCTGGGGCTGGCCGCCTTCAGGGGGAACTCCGCCTTCGGGAACCTGACCTCCTTCGGGAGTGGTTCCGTCCTGGGGCTGGCCGCCTTCAGGGGGATTCTCGCCCTCAGGTGCCTGCGTATCCTGGTCTTCTATGGGTTCGTCGGGGAAAATGTTTAGGTAAGGGAACATCTCCGCCATGATTTCTCTGGCCAGGTTGGTTGCCATACCGCTTTGAGCCTGGTTTTCCAAGTTTGGCTCATTGATGACTACATAGATCAGCACCTGGGGATTTTCTGCGGGAGCAAAGCCGATGTAGGATACCAGGAATTTTCTGTCTTCCCGGGGGTGCTTTTGGGCTGTGCCGGTCTTTCCCCCCATGGAATAGCCCGGGACTTTGGCGCTTTTTGCAGTTCCTGCGGCTACGGTATTAACCATATACTTGCGCACCGTGTCGCTGGTCTGGCAGGAAATCGTCTGTTTTAAAAGTACCGGTTCTATGGTCTTTATGGTTCCTCCTTTCTCGTCTACGATCCGTTTTACCAGGTGGGGCTGATAATAGTACCCACCGTTGATGACTGACGATACGGCGGAGGCGACTTGTATCATAGTTGCGTTGTAATTTTGACCGAAAGCATTCGTAGCAAGGGTGGTATTCCCCATATTATCTGCCGTATAAATCAAAGTATCGGTCCGTGCTTCCCCTGGAAGGTCAATTCCCGTACGAAGCCCGATGTTAAAAATGTTCTGATATTTGCAAAAGTCTTCCACCCCGATTTGAAAACCGATAGCCATTAACGCATCGTTACAAGAATCCATAATGGCTTTCTCTAAGGTCTCGGTCCCATGGCCGCTTTCATTGGAGCATGCCACGTAATCCGGCCCGATCTGTTCTCCGCCGTCGCATTCATAGGTCTCATTTCCGGTAAGCTTCCCCGCATCCAAGCCGCCGGCTACGGTTAAGGTTTTTACGGTAGAACCAGGTTCATAGGTGAATGTGGTACAAAAATTCTGCCATAATGCATTCAACATATCCAGCTTGGCATCCTCCGTCATTTCTGTAACTTCTTGTTCCGTATAATTCTTGTAATCCAAACAATAGGCTTTGAGAATGTCCTCATCCCAGGGATCGTTGAGATTATACCCTGTACTGTCGGCCATTGCTATAATCTCACCATTATTGGGATTCATTACCAGAACTGCTGTGTTGGCGCTTCCCGGCCCTTCCGCAGCTTCGTTCCGGTGGGCTTCGTTGAACTCTGCTATTTTGCGCTCCACAATCCCCTGAACGTTCATATCCAAAGAAGTTACCAGGCTGTTGCCATTAACAGCCTCCTCAATAGTGCGCTCAAGGTCGCTGTCAGAATTCAAGTATCCATACTGCCTGCCGTTAATGCCGTTTAATGTATCGTTGTAATAATCCTCCAGGCCGCCGATCCCTACATTGCCGGACGTGGTAAATCCCAATGCTTTGCAGGCTAAAGTATTGAAGGGATATTTACGGATATATTCCTTTTCAAACCAAACGCCTTTGATATTAGGATTCACCAGCTTCCCCTTATTCTTTCCCTCCGTGTAAACCTCTTCCTGCATCTGGATAAAAGGCTGTATTTTATCATAAGGAAGCTTTCTTAACAGGACGCAGTACTGGCTGTCGGCTTTTTCCTCTAAAACCTTTCGGACCTCTTCCTCCGTCACATCCTCAAAGCATGTAAGAATCGCCTGTACCGTAGGCTCTATGTATTTTTTATCTTCATGAATCAGCTTGCAGTCCAAAATTACATTGTAGACGTCTTCGCTGGTGGCTAGTACCGTTCCCTTAGCATCCAGGATATCCCCCCGCCGAAAGGGAATCGTCTCACTGTCATATCCCCTTTGATTCAGCACAATCCTTTCGTATTTTGCTCCGCTGGTATGCTGAATATACGTAAGCCGCACAGCCAGCCCTGCCAACATCAGAAAAATCAGCAAAAACATCACAATCAATTTCTTTTGCATGTATTTGGAAAACTTAAAACTAGTTCGTTTCTTTTTTTTAGCCGCCACCTTATGCTACCCTTCTTTATTTTTCTGGAATGTCCTGATACTGGTTCATATAATCCTCATTGTCCACATGATAATATATGATCTGATCCTTCGTGGGATAGATCATTCCCATTTCATTCAACGCCTTATTTCTTACCTCGTCCATATTCACAGATGTCTCAAGGCGTCTGACCGCAGCATCATTGTCTGTCCTTAAATCCAGTATTTTGCTTTCCAATACGGCTGTATTTTTTGTCCTTTGTGTAATATCTGACTGTAACTGTACATACAGCAGGCAGACGCCTACTGTCAGAATCACTGCCATTGTTAAAAATAAAACATACCCCGGCCCCATCTGCATGGCCCGCTGCCGGTTTGCCCGGGCTGCCCGGTTTGCCCTTCTCTCTTTTTCTCTGCGTTCTTTCTCTTCTCGTTCCCTTGGCATACGATCCGGCAGCGTCTCTAACTTGCGTACCGTATTCCCCTCAATATATGCCCTGTTTTTATCGGTATATGGCCGTTTTGCCTGTTGCCTGCTGTATGATGTCTTCACATGCTGTCTGCTCATTCCTATCTCCTTCTTCCTAATATCCCGATATGTCTCTGTTTCACTTATACCCGTTCAAATACTCGAAGCTTTGCGCTTTTTGCTCTGGGATTTTCTTTCATCTCCTGTATACTCGGCAACACTGGCTTACGCGTGATCACCCTCCCTTTAGATACTGCCCCGCACGTACATACGGGAAAACTTGGGGGACAGGTACATGGATCTTCGTTCTTCCGAAAACTGTTTTTTACGATCCTGTCCTCTAAGGAATGAAAGGTAATAATACAGATTCTTCCCCCTGGACGCAGCAATGCGATCATCTCATCCAGAGAATCTCTTAAAACCTCCAATTCCCGGTTCAGCTCAATCCGTATGGCCTGAAACGTCCGTTTGGCCGGATGCTTGTCTCTCATACGCACCTTTGCCGGAATGGCTGCCTTTATCACTTCCGTCAATTCTCCCGCCGTCTCAATAGGCTTGATTTGGCGAGCCTTTACAATATGCTTTGCAATATTTTTTGCAAATTTGTCCTCCCCATAATCCCGGATCATGAAAAACAATTCTGATTCACTATATGTGTTTACCACATCCCGGGCCGTCTTCTCTTGTCTTTTATCCATCCGCATATCCAGAGGCGCTTCCGGCACCCGGTAGGTAAATCCCCGCCCGGGGTCGTCTAATTGATAGGAGGACACTCCCAAGTCCAGGACAATGCCATCCACCCTATCCACCCCTTCTAGGTGCAGTGCTTCTTTCATCCTGGCATAATTACTGCGGATGATCGTCGCCTGTGCCCCAAACTCTAAAAGACGCCTAGACGCCGCATCAATAGCAGCATCATCCTGGTCAATCCCGAAGAACCGGCCCCTGTTATCCAGCCGGCTGCATACGGCATGGGCATGTCCGCCGCCACCAAGTGTTCCGTCCACATACACGCCTTCCGGTTTGATGTCCAGATATGTAATTGTCTCCTCCAACAACACGGATGTATGCTTAAATTCCATGGTTCCCTCTTTGTATCGCATTGCAAAACAGCCGCCCTGTTCCCGTTATATCACGATACCAAGCTCTGCCATATGCTCTGCAATCTCTTCTACGTCATCGTATTCATTGGCCGCATTCCAGCGCTCCTTATCCCATATTTCAATACGGTTCACAACGCCTGCCAGCACAACCTCTTTTTCCAGTCCGGCATAATCCCTAAGGACTGCCGGGAGCAAAATTCTTCCCTGCTTGTCCACCTCACATATGGCGGCTCCTGCAAAAAAGAACCGGGCAACTTTTCTTGCCTCTTTGGAAAATTGTGATAGACTGCGGAAGTTCTCTTCAATGGCCTTCCATTCATCAGAAGGGTACACAAACAAGCATTTATCAAGCCCCTTTGTCACAACAAATTCATCGCCCAAAGGCTCCCTGAATTTTGACGGAACTATCAATCTGCCCTTCGTATCAATTGTGTGGTTGTATTCTCCCATGAACATATGAATCACCTTCTGACGGACGGCAGTTCAAGCAAACCACTTTTCCTCCACTTTGAACCCTTTCTCACCACTTTCCTCCACTCATAGCCCTATTCTAAAACAAAACAAAGAAAAAAGCAAGGAAAAAGTTGCTCCAAGCAGGGGATTGAAAAAATAACATACAAGATATAGAAAGAATGTTCTCTTGCAAATACCATATCCTGTAACTATTTTCTCCGGGAAGGAACTTCTTGTGAAGCCTGGGTGGTAATTTGTGGCAAAAAAACAGCCGCAAAGAAATCCTTCTCTGCCGCTGTTTTTTTATCCTATCGTATTTTTTAGGTCGCGGAAACCTCCGCTCCGTTCTCATTCGTAATGTAAAGCTCTATCAGCCGGTCCAACTCAACGCTGAGCTTATAACAAAGCGTTTCATCATATCCGTTGCCGATGGCCTTATCCAGTTTCTTACGGGCCGCTTCAATCTTTCTCTGAAGTTCTTCCCTCTGAAGTTCTTCCTTCTGAAGTTTTTCCATTTGTTTCATTCTTCATCTCCTTATGGCTCTTCTGTGTCCCTCATTAGGTTCCATATTCCTTTCCCATTATTATGTACTAAGCCCGTCTACCTACCCAGGCAGTATCTGCCAGGTGAGGAAATGATTACCCCCAATTTCAACTTCTGAAATCTCCTTTCGATTTCATGTTTCTATTTTACTATTTTTATCCGCAAAAATCAAACAAAATACAGCTAGTTTTTACACGATCATTCGACACATTTCGCTTGCATCTACCTTTTTTCATTCTTTTTTTCAAAAAATAAGCCACTATATTTTGTTATCCCAAAAAACTCCCCAACAAAATATAGTGGCACATATCGTTAAAAAATTAGTTTTATGATTTTATCCCCTTGGTACCTTCTCTCTTTTTGTTATGCTGCCGCCAGTCTTTCTCCCTGCCTGCGGAACAGCTGGATTACTGCTTCCACTACCTGATGGCACAAAGCTACGATCAGCCTGCAGTCTTTCTCTACAGTAGACTTCCACTGCAAATACCTATCGTGGGCATTTTGAATAAATGCGCAAATGGCTTCCGGCGTCTCCAGCTTCTCCACCTCGGCCTTATTCCGCCTGGCCTCCCCACTGTTAATATATTCCCGCAAGCTTCTTTTAAGCTGCTCTTCGTACTTACAATGATCTTTCAATGTTCCGGAATAATTCGGATTATGGGGAAACGTAAAATAATCCGCTACATAGTGGATCACCTGGCCCAGATCCCGGAAATAAACACGCATATTCGGGTTCTCCTCTCCACAGGACAACCGACGGATCTCTTTCTCCACCATGGCAAAGGTGCCTGTCATCTCATGCTTCGTAGTTAAAAAAGAAGGTTTACAGTCCGGCAGTATGCTTCCCAGGTAAAACGCTTTTTTATGTTTGATCAGATCCTGTTCATCCAGGCTTTCTACTATGTATTTTGCCAGTGAAATATGTGATTTTTTTCTCATTGCATCCTCCACGGAATTTCATTTTGAGAGTCATTCTTAATTCCCGACATTCTAATTCTACTTCTTTTCCTGGAAAATAGCAAGTGGAAATATATGAAATTTCTGTGGGTTCCCGGGGACTTCCAAAAAACGAAACCTTTAAGCGTTCCCCTTACCGTTTTTTAATTGCAGCCGTCAATCCCGCAGCACATCCCTTTTACAGAAGCTTCTTGTCCCTCCCCGAGGATTTGAACCATCTCTTCCTTTGTGTAATGTTCGATAGAAATCTGTCTGCCTTCTATATAAATAGTAGGAACACCTGTTACTTTTAACACTTCCCCGGAATAATCTGCCGCTTCCTTTTCCTGTTGACGGTAGGTACCCTCCTCCAAGGCCTGGCGATATGCCCATTTATCCAGTCCGGCTTCCTCGGCTATGGCGCACAACACGTCAAGATCTCCAATATCCTGTTCTTTTTCGAAATAAGCCCGATATACGAGATCGGAATATTTTTCTCCCAGTCCCATTTTTTTAGCAAAAAACAGGCCCTCAAAGGCAAGGCGGGTATAAGGACGGGGACAGACTGCCGGAGGCATCTTCATGGACAGGCCCAGTGATTTTGCCGGTTCCACCAAAATCTGATAATGCTTTTTCCGTTCTTCATCGTGACAGACATCCACCCGCTCCCGGGGTTCCCTGGTCAATTCAAAGGGCTGAATCTGAATGGACGCCTGGATTCCTGTCTCCTTTAACGCTTCCTCCAAGGCCCTTTTGGCCACCAGGCAATAAGGACATACATAATCCGTAACAAATAAAATATTCATCATAAGATACCGCCTTTCGTTTTCCTTATTATAAATCTTGGAATGATAGCAAACCGGACAGCAGAATTTTTCTGCTGTCCGGCTGCAGCCCCCTATTTGCATTCGCACTCAAAACGTGCGCATTCCGTATCCCCGCAATGGCAGGCATGGGAACCCGCGATATTGATGGATTCTGCCGTACATTTACAGCTATCGTTGTAAACGCAGTCTTTGGCTTCACAATCCACCTCAATATTCCTGCTGGGATGAGATATGGCATTTTTCATGCTGCCTTCTGTCCGCTCCCGAAAGCTGGCGCAGCAGGTTCCGGAAGGCTCTTTGGCATTTTTGCCTTCCACCATGATGTCGCCCTTGCAGCAATACTGGTCTTCATTGTACATGCAGGTCTGTGCAGAACATTTTAATTGAGTCATAGGATCAACAACTCCTTTCATCGTTTTCCGTTGATAGTATGACCCTTTTTTCTTTTTTTATTCAAATTTTCAAGAGTCCTGCTGGCAAACCTTACGTATCTCTTTTTTTCGGATTTCTTTTGAAATAGCTTCTATAAAATCAGAAAGCTTCTGGGCGCCTTCATCTCCCAGATAACGGCTTCTGACAGACACTGTCTCATCCTCTTCTTCCTTTTGTCCCACCACCAGCATATAAGGCACTTTATTCAAACGGCTTTCCCGGATTTTATAACCGATTTTTTCGGAACGGAAATCTGCCGTGGCCAAAATGCCGTTTTCTTTCAATTCTGACAGAACGCGACCTGCATATTCGTTATACTTATCGGAGATGGGCAGTACACGTACTTGTTCCGGGCAGAGCCAGGTAGGGAAGTTGCCGGCATATTTTTCAATCAGCCAGGCTAAGGTACGCTCATAACAGCCCATACTGGTTCTGTGGATAATATACGGACGCTGCTTCTCTCCATTCTGATCAATATAATACATATCAAACTGTTCCGCCAGCACAGCATCCCACTGAATGGTAATCATAGTATCTTCTTTTCCATAGACATTTTTTGCCTGGATATCCACTTTGGGGCCATAAAACGCAGCCTCTCCGTCAGCCTCGTAGAAAGGAATCTCTAATTCTGTGAGAATTGTCCGGATGCTGTTTTGCGTCTCTTCCCATACAGAAGCGTCTCCGATGTATTTCTCTTTATTATTGGGATCCCATTTGGACAGGCGGTAGGTCACGTCTTCCTCCACCCCAAGGGTGGTAAGGCACTTTTTCGCCAGAGCCAGGCAGCCTTTGAATTCCTCTACCATTTGATCCGGCCGGACAATCAGATGTCCTTCTGAAATTGTAAACTGGCGTACTCTGGTAAGTCCGTGCATCTCCCCGGAATCCTCGTTTCGGAACAAGGTGGAAGTCTCCCCATATCGCAACGGCAGATCCCGGTAAGATTTTTGACTGGCTTTATACACATAATACTGGAAGGGACAAGTCATAGGGCGCAGGGCGAAGACTTCTTTATCCGTCTCTTCATCCCCCAAAATAAACATGCCGTCGGTATAATGGTCCCAATGACCGGAAATTTTATACAGGTCGCTTTTGGCCATCAAAGGCGTCTTGGTTCTCACATAGCCCCATTTTTCCTCTTCATCCTCAATCCAGCGCTGCATGGTCTGGATCATCTTAGCCCCTTTTGGCATCAGAAGGGGAAGTCCTTGTCCAATCACATCCACCGTGGTAAACAGCTCCATCTCCCGTCCCAGCTTATTGTGGTCCCGTTTTTTAATATCCTCCAGATGCTCCAGATACGCATTCAGTTCTTCCTTTTTTCCAAACGCCGTACCATAGATTCTCTGAAGCTGGGCCTTATTGGAATCCCCTCTCCAATACGCCATGGAAGAGGAAATCAATTTATAAGCTTTGATCGTCTTGGTGCTCATCAAATGCGGTCCCGCACACAAATCCACAAATTCCCCTTGGCGGTAAAAGGAGATCTCTGCATCTTTTGGAAGGTCACGAATCAGCTCCACCTTGTAAGGCTCCTTCTTCTCTTCCATAAAGGCAATGGCCTCATCTCTGGACAAGGTAAACCGTTCCAGCTTCGCGCCCTCTTTGATTACTTTTTTCATCTCTTTTTCCAGGTTGTCAAGATCCTCCCTGGAAAAAGGCTCCGTCTCGAAATCATAGTAAAATCCTGTATCAATGGAAGGCCCGATGGCCAATTTTGCCTCCGGACGCAGCCGCTTCACCGCTTCCGCCAGCACATGGGACGTGGTATGGCGAAGAGCGGCCAGCCCTTTCTCGTCATTGGCTGTCAGAATACTCAGGCTGCAGTCTCCCTCTACCATGGTACGCAAATCCTTTACTTCTCCATCCACTTCTCCGGCCGTTGCAGCCCGGGCCAGCCCGTCGCTGATATCCTTTGCAATCTCATAAATGGATTTCGCGCTTTCATATTCCTTTACGGAACCGTCTTTTAAAGTAATTTTCATGATAATCACTCCTTCTAAATGAAAATCGAGTAGGGGAGGCTTTTTCCCCTGCTCGCCGCGCGGCCCGTAGCTGTATCAGCAGCAAACTTTCATATGCGGGCCTGCACATAAAAAAGGCATCCCATAAGGAATGCCTGAAATTCACATATGACGCATCCCTTATTTCCTGCCAAGGGACGAGTATTTCTTGCAGCAGATGATTCTCTGCCGTGTCTGTTACCCGCGGTTCCACCCTTCTTGTATTGAAACAACCGTTCAAAACGTAACAGTTCAGCCTTCGGCTTCCCTGTTACAGAGTCCGGCTCATTTGGAAGTTTGCCTGCGGCAAAGAGCCGGCTTCCCATCCTATCAGCTTTATCATATGGACTTTGCAGTAAATGGAAAGTCCTGGGCTGAACTGTTACTTCAAAACCACTCAATTGGATGATAACGGAATCACCGGACCGGATTGGGGCCACTCGGAGCTGGTCTTCAACTGTTTCCCAAAAAACTGCTTTCAGCGCCGGAACAGATTCCCCGGGCAGTTCTCTCTTGTTTGTTCTACAGTCTACTCTTCTCGTCAACGTGTTAGCCACATTATAACTTTATTCTTTTTCATTGTAAAGAAAAATTTTTATCTGCCGCAGCATTTTTTATATTTCTTACCGCTGCCGCAGGGACATGGATCATTGGGATAGACTTTTGCTTCCTTCACCACCGTACCGGATTTCTTCTGCTCCAAATACAGCTCCTTACGCTTGTCCGCATCAAATATGGATTCCCACTGGGGCAGTTCGTACAACCAGTCCGCCTTGGCGTCCACCATATTCTTATACAGCTTCTCCTTGTCAAAAGCAAGGCTCACTCTGGTGTCCTCTTCCATCTCTTCAATGGGGTTGGGAGTGATCAAGCTGTCGTTAATTCCATCTAAAAATCCTGCCATCGCCATGATATCCAGTTCGAACCGTTCCGCCAGTTCTTTTACCGTACCTTCCACCGGCTCGTCGGGCTGCTCCAAGAGCTTCTCATAGACGCCCTTTTCCAACAGGAAATACCGCTGCCAGAACTTCTGCAGCTCTCCTTTATCTGTCTTCTCATTATATGCAATCCCGCGCCATTGTTCTAAAAGTGCCATATTTTATCCCATCCTTCATTCTTCTTTGGATACACAATACTAAGTGCCTATCCAGTATAACCCATCCAGATGGTTTTTTCAACAAAAATGATAAAAAAATTAGAATTCCAGGCAGCAGTGAAGCTGTAGGCTGAACTGTTACGATTCCAGGAATTTTATAATCCCTTCCGCAATGCCCTGGGCAATTTTCTGCTGGTACTCTTCATCCAGCAGCAACTCTCTCTCCCTGGAAGAGGTAATAAATCCTGTTTCAATCAGACATGCCGGCATCGTGGTGTTATCCAGCACAAAAAGATCGCTGTTTTCGGTGATCCCTTTATCTTTTGCTCCTGTTTTGGCCAATAGGCTGTCCCATATGTTCTCAGCCAAACGCTGGCTGTCCGGCATCTTGCTGGAGTATATTTCCATCCCTTCTGTTACCGTATCATTTTCCAGGGCATTCTGATGAATGCTGACAAACAAAGTCCCCCGATTCTCCTGGGCAATCTGCACCCGCTCTTTTAATACCACCCGCTCATCTTCCTCCCGGGTCATAACCACCTGATATCCCTGTTCCACGAGGACTTGTTCCAATTTTTTAGTAATGGCCAGGTTGATATCTTTTTCATAGACGTCTCCCCACAGCGTACCGGGATCTTTTCCTCCATGGCCTGCATCCAGAATAATACAGGGCTTTGCGTCCTCCTGGCTTTTTTCTCCTCCCTGGGACAAAAGCTTCATTGAGCTGTTTGCTTTCGCCTGAGCCGCATATTGCTTGGGCTTTGCCTCCTCCTGATGAGGACGGATGCCCTCAACGACTCCTTTGATTCCCAGCGTCAATGCAAAAACTGCCACTGCAAAAGAAAGACACCTGAGAATGATCTGATTCCTTCGTCGTCTTCTTCGGATTTCTCTGCGTCTCTGACGGATCATAAGCTGCCGCCTTAATTCTCTTTCATTTTCCCGTTCTGATTCCCAATGTTTCCGTCCTGTCTTTTGCAAATAAAAACACCTCCATGTCCTGATGTTTTCATCATAACAAAAAGGTGTTACCGAGTATTCCAAAAAGTATATGGAAAATGTAAAAATTAGATGAAGATGCTTCTCTCATCCTCCTTCGCTTCCAGGCGGGGCAATCCGCCGCAGCACCCGCAGCAGAGGCGTATACAATACCATCATCAAAATAAAATTTGCCGTGCCGTGGAAAAGGTCCCAGGGAATTCCTGCAATCCACCAGGCGAACGCCGTGGAGGGGCCGCCAAAAAGCAAGTAGGCAAAGGAACACAGACCCCCGTACATAACGCCGAAGACAGCCGAAAAAATACTCCAAAACCACAGGCTGTCAATCTTTCGCAGGCAAAAAACAGTAAGGGAAAGCAAGGGCCAAAGGTAGAGATACATCACCGTCCACAGTCCGATTCCCCATACGGCGCACTCCAAAAGTACAAATACAACTACTGCATAAAGCGTCTTTTTCCCAAACCGGAGCGTATAAAGAATCACCAAAAGCGTCACAATTTCCACATTGGGAGCCGCTGAAAGGGCCATTTTCCCTGCCTCCAGGGTAGCAATCATCATGCCCATTACCGCCACATCCCATGCGGCCTCTTTGGGTCCTTTTTTCTTTCTCTTCTCCATCTTACTCACGTTTAGCCTCATACTTAATCTCAAAAGCGTCCTTGTCATACACCGGCTGCTCTTCTATGGCATAATTGCAGTACGCGCCGTTGACATAGAAGGCCCAATACGCCTGATCTCTTTCATACACTGCTTCCAGGCCGTTCACTGCCCTCACATACATGCCGTAATCTCCCTCTTCTCCTTCCACGGAAAGCCCCTCTATCTCCGCTAATGCCTGGCTCAGATAAGCTGCATCCGTCCGCAGCTCGTAGCTTTTCTTTTCTCCCTGGTCGTTGATCACGGTCACGGTAATTTCCTTGCTTCCCGAAGCAGCTTTTGGTTTAAAGATCCCATACAAAACCAACGCCGCAACAACAAAAACCACCAGAACTGCAGCCGCAATCATAATCATCTTCTTGTCTTTCTTGTTTTTCATACCTCTTTTTCCTTCCTATTCCAGTCCTATTGCTGGTCCACGATTTTTTTCAATTCTTGCTCATTCTTCAGCAAATACCCCTTGCCTGTCCGTTCCAGAACCCCCTGTTCCACCAGCTTACGCAATACCCGGTGAAGGTGACGGTAGCTGATTCCCATCAGTTCCGATACTTCTCTCAAATTTTCATGGAAATAAAAGGGCCTGGTCTGATCTGTTCTTCGACAGAACTTGGACCAAATATAGCCTGCCACATTTCGCTGAGAAGAATTCAACACATTCATTGGCTGACAATTTCCCAGCTGTACAAACCGTTGCTGGAGACATCGGATATAAAAATGTAAAAATTTGACGTCCTCCATCAAAAGCTCCTTCACCGGGGTCACATGAAGGGCAATCCCCATCACATCGGTAAGAGTCTCCGTATAAAAATGATTGCCCTCTTCCTCCGGCAGGTCGGACAAAATATATTCCCCAAACAACTCCCGTTTGTCGTAATAATCCAGTAAAAGCTGACGACCGCTGCTTAAAATCGTATAGACCTTCACCCGCCCGGTAAGCAGGATATAGATTTCCTTCCTCCTCATGGCGTTTCCAAAAACCTGTTCCCGCTTTCCGGCCCGGAAGATACGCAAATGCCTCTGGTACGCGTCCAAAAAGGAAAAACACTCTTCCAGACGATGCTCTTTTGTTACTGATAAGATTTCTTCTCTATCCTTTGTATATTCCACGCCTTTCTCTCCTTTTGAGAAACTAAACTTTACCATTTCACAACAGCATGCTCTTTCGGATCAATAAAAGCAGCCGGAAAATGGCTCTTTGTATCATACCATTTTCCGGCTGCCAATACAATGACTGCTTTTGATTTATACCCGTGTTCCCTCAAATTCAAAACTTCCCATAGCATTGGAAGAATTTCCTTTGATGGTGCCGTCTGCCTGCAGCGCACCCTCCATAGTAAATTCCATCTCCCCAATGGGGATCTTGATGGTAAATTGGAAAGAAAAATGATCTCCCTCCACCTTTCCTTCCCGGATCTGGGCCTTATTGCCATTTCCTCCATCGGTAATGGTCCCTGTCAGCACTCCTCCGTCTACTTCATACTCATGAACAGAATTCTGATCCCCCATATAAGTATGTACCACAATGTTCCATGCTCCTTGAATACCTGCCATTTTTATTTCCTCCTTTTTTTATAAAATAGTGACACGCTCTAATTCCCGCTGTTCTTATACTGCCCGTATTTCGTTCCTTCATCTTCTATAATGGCGTCCACTCCCGCCACAGTGGAGAACATCACGGCGGAGCTGCAGAGAAGCCCTCCGTCTTTTCCAAGACTATCTATGGTGTCTCTCACCGCCTGGCGGATGACTTCCTCAGACGCCCCGGGAGCATCCGTTACCTGGGGATCCACGCCGCCTGCAAAAATCAAATCCTTGCCGTATTTTTCCTTCATTTCATCCCAGTTATTTACCGGAGAAACCGAATGCCAGCTTTCCACGCCAATTTCCACCAGATCCGGTACAATCGGCGCAATATAACCGCAGGAATGATGCATGTAATGCATACCCAGATTTCGGCATGCTTCCACCATACGCCGCTCTGGCTCCTTAAAGATTTCCCGCCAAAGCTCCGGGGACAGGAACATATTATTCTGGTTGCCCCAGTCATCGTGCATCATGACAAAATCTGCATTCATATATTTCTTGATATAATGCATCTGTTCGATTCGATAGTCTGCGTAGGCGTTGACGAAATCAATATAATCCTCCGTTTCATATAATGCGCACAGTCCGTTCTCAAATCCCATCAGCGCATTGATGCGCTCGAAAGCTCCCATATTCCCTACGGTATAGCCCATCATCTCATCGCTTTTGGCCCACATGGCCTTGGTGCGCCCGCCGATCATCTCCCAATTCAAATCCTTCACGCTGGGAAACGAAACATACTCCTTCCACTCTGAAATCTCGTCAAAAAGACAAAATCCCGGCTTTACATGGGTCATAAACTGGGGATTCTCCGGATCCAGCTCCCAGTCCACCCCAAACCAGTCCTTTCCGCTCATAAACAGCGGTCTGTCATTGATTTCCGGGGTAATCAGCATCTGGGATGCTTTTCCGATCATCGGCACCCAGTTTGGGCATTGGTGATCCCAGACCATTTGCATGTTTTCTCGTTCTGTCATGGTGAAACCTCCTAAATTAAATGTGGTTTATTTGGATACGGACGTCCTGTATTACCTGGGTATCGAAATAAAAGTTGCATTTGCTGTGGCGATAACTTCAACTAAATTTAGCATAACACGGTTTCTTTCCGGTGTGAATCAGAAAAAAGCAGAAGGATTATCAACTGGAAGTTGATAATCCTTCTGCCCGCGACCAATGAACAAAACAGCCATGTTTACATGATAGATACGATCAAGTAAAAGAGCAAAGGAGATGTATACGCAGCGAGAAACCAGAAATCTTACCTTGCAGAATTTAAGCGTCCGTAGGAAACATCATCCACTGCTTCCAGCCACTCATTGGAGGTCCCCACGCCTGGTACTTCAACCGCCAGATGGGAAAACCAGCTATCCGGCGCGGCGCCATGCCAGTGTTTTACTCCTGACGGGATATTGACTACATCTCCAGGATGCAATTCCTGTGCTTCTTTGCCCCATTCCTGATAATAACCGCGCCCTCCTACGCAGACCAGAATCTGCCCGCCGCCAGAAGCGGCGTGATGAATATGCCAGTTATTCCGGCATCCCGGCTCGAATGTAACATTAAAAATCCCCACCTGCTCCGTAGAAAGGGGCGCAAGGTAACTCTGCCCGATGAAATATTGCGCAAAGCCGTCATTCGGTTCTCCAACCGGAAACAGCATATTCTTTTCATGAGCCTCCCTTTCGTTCCCTGCCGGTATTTCCTCCGTCCAGACCTCTTTCGCCATCTTAAACGCCGCCCATGCCTTCGGCCATCCTGCGTAAAATGCCGCGTGAGTTAAAATCTCGGCAATTTCCTCTTTTGTAATCCCATTATTTTTTGCGCTCATCAGATGATATTGGAAGGAAGAATCCACCAATCCCTGCGCCATTAACGATACCACCGTCACAAGGGAACGGTCTCTCAAAGAGAGCTTTTCCTCCCTGTTCCATACCTCTCCAAATAATACATCGTCGTTTAACTGCGCGAATTTCGGGGCAAAATCCCCAAGCTGATCTCTGCCTGCCGTCTGTTTTACCATTATTTTATCCTCCTTTGAACACCTCCATTTTATTTCCATTTTCCAAAAATGTCTAATGCTTACATTAAATCTCTCATAATGCCTAAAGGGCATTTTTAAGAAATTGCATAAATTGGGCCGCCGCCGCCCCAAGCATCTGATTCTTTTTCCAGACCAAAACAGAACCCGTTTCTAAGGTTGGAGCAAGGGGAACAAAGCATAAATCCTCATAAAAGGCTACGCCAAGATCGAAACACAACGCAATGCCAACTCCACGCTTCACCATAGCTGCGGCATTTAAAATCAAATTGTAGGTAGCCGCTATTTGAATCCCTTCGTAATCATCCCCAAACCAACTGGCCAATTCATTTTTTACCAATTCCCGTTTTACCATGATCAAAGGCACCCCAACTAAATCTTTAGGTTTGATACCTTCTTTTACCGCCAGTTCCGAATCTTTGCGCACCAGTATACCCCATGTTTCTTTCTGTGGCATATGGATAAATTCATATTTTCCAACATCAACAGGTTCCATAAGAAGTCCTATATCTAAGATCCCTTTTTCAATTCTGTCTTTAATGTCATCTGCTATTGCGCTATGAATATTAAATTGCACAAGGGGATGATCTTGCTGGAATTTTCTGATTTGCTCCGAAAGAAAACCCATGCTTTTTGCTTCTCCACAGCCGATTGCAATCCCACCTGATAATACATCTTCCTTACGAGAAAGCTCCTGAACCGTTTTTTCGGATAATGAAACAATTTCCTGCGCCCGCCGTTTTAAGAGCATACCGTCTTCGGTGAGAATCATACTGTGTTTGCTTCTATGAAATAATTTTACCCCTAATTCTTCTTCCAGCTGCATAAGCTGCCGGGAGAGTGTTGGCTGCGTAAGATGTAATAAAGCTGCGGCCTTTGTAATATTTTCTTCTCTGGCAACCATCAGAAAGTATTTCAGAACTCTAAATTCCATAATGCTACTTCACCTCCTGTATCAGTGATATCAAATATGATTTCAGAAAATAAAAAACGCCATGCAATCCACCAACTTCTTACATAGCATTTTCCCTTTCCCTGATATTCGCCATAACTTTGTAAATGAAGCAAGGAGGCCATTTTTCATGTAATACGGATCAGCCCTTCCTCCGTTATGTTCTTAAGATTGGACAACAGCTCTGCCATAGGGTTGTCTTTTCGGTAAATAGCGGACATTCGAAACTGGAACAGGCATTCCTCTGGAAGATCCAGATAATGAAGCCCCATGCGGTCTTTGCTTTCAAAAAGCTCCGGGAATACTGCATAGCAGCCCCCCATCTCCAGGGTAGCCAAAAAAGAGCTGAAATTAGGGGCATAAAGACGTTCTTTTGCTTTCACATTCTTATAAAAACTGTCTTCTTCCAGCTTCTTTTTCCGTTCCAGCAAAAGGATGGGCATTTCTTCCAGATCTTGCATGGTAATCTTCTCTTTTACCACCCAGGGATGGTATAAGGACACCGTAATTTTGGCCGGGCTGGCAACAAAAGGAATGATCTCCACATCCTCCCATACTTCATAATCGTGAATATTGGTGATAATTAAATCACATTTCCCTTGACGGAGCCACTGGATGACTTCATCAATCTCTCCGCCTAAGAGTTCTGCCTGTAATCCCTTTTCACAGGCTTTCAGATAGTTGGTGACAGGAGCCACCACCTCCTGCTTGGAAATCGCCTGGAAAAAAGCGATCCTTACCGTTCGCTTCCTGGATTCCAAATAGCGTTCTATCGCTCCCGCCGCCCGTTCAAATTCCGCCCGGGCCGGAAGAAATGCCTGCTGCATCCGCTGTCCGAAGGGGGTTAACTCCACCTGCCTTGTGGTTCGTACAAACAGAGGCTCTCCCAATTCTTTCTCCATCTGAAGAATCTGTTTATTCAGAGACTGGGGGGAAAGGTATAGCTCCCTGGCGGCTTTGGAGAAATTCAAAGTCTCCGCCGCTTTTAAAAAATATTCTATTTTTTGATAATTCCACTGCATCCGATTCACCAGATTCCGTCCTATTTTTCATCAGTGTAGCATTTGTCACGGGGAATGTCAATTTACCTTTGAATCCTTTCTGGGAATATGCTACTATATAGTTACATTTGTTACAAAAAGGAGAATACCCATGGCTTCCAATGAAAAAAAAGAAATTATCAACGCCTCTGCCGAAAGCAAACAGCAGCTTGCTTACCAGCAAATCAAACAGGACATTTTAAATAATACTTATCCCGAAGGGACCGTATTGGCGGAACGGAAGCTCTGCGCCATATACCATGTCAGCCGTTCTCCCATCCGAAACGCTATCCAGCAGCTCACGCATGAAGGGCTGCTTCGTCTGATTCCCGGCAAAGGCGCCGCCGTGGCGGGTTTTTCCATTGAAGATATTTTGGAAGTATACGACTTAATGGAAGTACTGCAAATGTATGCCCTGCGTTCCTTGGCCTCCCAAATAGACGCATACTTTCTGGATTTTTTGGAAACATCATTAGAAAACATGAAACAGAACATGGAAAACGGCGATTTATCCAAAGCCTGTAAATGGGATCAGCAGTTCCACCGTTTTTTGATCACTTCTTCTTCCAACAAACGCCTGGTATCCATGTATGAACAACTGGAAGTACAAAATATGCGCTTTATGGCCACTACTGCAGACGATGAAGCCTTAGCCCGCCGTTCTTATCAGGAACACTTGGCCATCTATGAACATCTGAAAAAGCATGATATTTCAGGCGCACAGGAGACGCTTCAAACCCATTACAAACATACGAAACAATATTACATTAATAAATTGATCAGCAGAATTCAAATTTAGTAAAAGTCTTGTAGGCATATTTTCTCCGGAAAGGGAAATACTATAGATTCAGCGGTTTCCAGCAGCCGAATCTATAAAATGAGGTGATAACTATGGCATCCTATATCGCGCCAAGCGTTCAGGACAAATTCGAGACATTATCTATTGACTTGAAAAATATGATTTTGGAGCGGAACGTACAGATCCATACGCTCCAGGACTTGATACAAGTTCTGGAGACCATTGTTGCAGAAGGCGAATGAAACGCACAGCCGGCCGAATCGAATATAGTTTCGATTCAGCCGGCTGCGCATTTCCAGGGAATCTCCCTGCAGATTTCTTGTAAAGGATTAGTCCAAGAGTTCTTTTGCTTTCACATAGTTGAATACCGGCCCCTCCAGGCACACATACGTCTCATTGATCTTGCAATGGCCGCATTTTCCTACGGAACAGGACATCTTCCGTTCAAAAGATACCCAGATTTTTTCTTCCGGGACTCCCAGTTTCACACATTCCTTGGCCGTTAGGTTAATCATCACCGGAGGACCCACGATCACTACATTGTAATCGGAGAAGGTATCAAAAGGAATCTCCTTGGCAAAGGAGGGAACAAACCCGGTTTCAAAACCCGGGGCTTTGGTATTGTCCAGGGTATAAATGGTGTGGAAGACAGATTTGAACTGTTCTAAATCTTTTTCGAACAATACGCAGCTTCTGTCTTTAAATCCTGCAACCACATGAACAGAGGAAACTTCCTTGGGATGGCTGCAAAAATACTGCAGCATGCTCCGTACCGGAGCAAGGCCGGTTCCTCCGGCAAAGACAACCAGATCCTTTCCTTTGAAGGATTCCACCGGAAAAGCATTCCCGTAGGGGCCCCGCATAAACAGCGTATCCCCCTGCTCCATGCCGAAAATCCCGTCGGTGAGACGCCCCACCTTGCGAATGGTAAATTCCACATATCCCGGCCCCTGGGCGCTGACGGAAATAGGCGCTTCCCCGATTTTGGGAATGGAAAGTACATAAAACTGTCCGTGGTCCACCTGATCGTCGCATGCTACCCGGAAGGTATATTCCGCATTTGTTTCATGAACCACCTGCAAAATCTTGTGAGGCGACGGCAATGTAATGTTATTCATTTGCATGCCCTCCTTCCTTTAAACGCTCTACTTCCTCAGAAAGCTTCTGAATCGTCTCTGAAAAATGAATGTCCTTGGGACAGCGTATATCGCAGCGTCCGCAGCCCACGCACATATTCTCTCCTCCAAACCGCCGCTTGTAATCATAGATTTTGTGCATCGTCTTAAAACGCATTTTGTCCCCGGCATTCTGACGTACACTGTGGCCCCCTGCCATCGTAGTAAACTCCGTAAGCATGCAGGAGGACCAGATCCGTCTCCGCTCTCCATCCCGGCTGCCTTCCCGATAGGTAATGTCCGCCGTGTCAAAACAGCTGCAGGTGATACAAACCGTATTGCAGCCGCCGCATCCGATACAATTATCGTCAAACTCTTTCCAGAACGGCAACGCATGAATATCCTTTATCATATCTCTGCTGGAAATATCCGGCACCTGCACCTTTTTTTCATTCTCCATGATAAATTCCGGTTCAAAACTACATTCCTTTTCTTTACCAAATAGTTCCAAAAAAGCGTCCTCTTTTACTTCTACAAGGAAATCTCCCCCGTCTTCCTTAGGAAAACGGAACGCGACGCTGTAATCTTTTGCAATATTACTTCCCATGGATACGCAAAAACACGTTTCAAAGCTTTTCTCACACTCCATCAAAAAGAATTTTACTTTTTCCCGCATTCTCTGATAGAAATTATCGGCTCTTCCTCCGTTTTCCAAAAACATCTGATCCAGCCTGCGAATTCCATTGATATCGCAGGGCCGCACAAACAAAAGAATCTCCCGCTCATCTATAAGCGTACTTTCCCTGCATTCCGTATCTGTAAAATACAATAATGTCTGGACGATGGGATAGAAAACTTCTTTGGGGGAGAAATGTGATTTCTCCCGATGCACAATTTCAGATACCGAGTGAACTTCCCCATAGCGAATATATTGCTTTCCCTGCTTCGGGGCAAATATACGATATTTTTCTCCCAGCTCATGGAATATCTCATCCATGCGCCCGCTTGTCACACAATAACCCATAACGCTCCTCCCCTCTATCTGTCATCCAGCAAGCTTCGTTCCATGGTCAAAAAGCCTTTGGTCAGCTTTCCCAGACCTTTGTAAAAATCAGTGGATGCATATTTGGCCACATCGGCAGTAAAGGCGGCCACCCAATTCAGCAGATGTTCCTGCAAAAATTCCCGCTGCTCCGTTACGGGCGCATCCTCCTCACAGAGAATCGCCATATACGAAAGCAGAAGCCCAAGATGATCCTCCGGAACACGGTACATATCTTTCGAAGGACTCACGCCCTTTGCGGCATATTTGGCAATCACATCCGTGCGGGATTCCTGCATCATAAGATGCTGCCTGCTGGTATAAACGGATTCAAAGGGAAAGGCGGCCTTTCCCTGAGCCACTCCGGCGGACAAAAAAATCCGGGCATAATCCACCGCCAAGCCGTCTAAAATCTCTCTTTGCTCCTGTTCCTTTTCACCCCCATTTATCCGCTCTTTTGCATGCTGCAAAAATGCATCCATCAAATCATATCCCTCTTTCATATCTTCCAAGGGACATTCTTTGGGAAACTCCATCCCCCACAGGGCATTCAGCAATTTTTCATCCACTTCCAGCAGATACAGACGGCCCAACAGGCGGTACAGATCCTCTCTGGACTGTCTCAACGTGTTTTCATTCATGGCCTTCTCCTTTCTGACGCATGGCTTCATACTCCTGGGGAAGATCGTCGATCCACCGGGCATTTCGCAGAATAAACCTGCCCATAGGCTGTGTGCCGGTATCCTTCAACTGATATACATGTTCCTCTTTCGCCTCACGAATCGCCTTTGATACCTGGCTGTCTGGGTCATTGATATCCCCAAACATTAAAGCTTTCCCGGAGCAGTTCCGTACACAGGCAGGTTCCTCTCCCTGCTCCCTGCGGCTGGTACAAATATCACATTTATCGGAGACTCGAAGCTCCTGATTAAAGAAAATAGCGTCATACGGACAGGCCCGTTTGCAGCTTTGACAACCGATGCAAGTCTCTTGGTCAATTTTTACCACACCATCCGTTTCATCCTTATAGCAGGCTCCGGTGGGGCAGACCGCTACGCACACCGGGTTTTTACACTGCTGGCACATCACCGGCAGAAAATACATCTGAAGATCCGGGAAGGTTCCGGTAGGTCCCATGGTATAAAGCTTGCTCCTGGAAGGTCCTAAGGCAATTTCATGCTCTGTCTTACAGGCTACCTGGCAGCCGCCCCGGCAGCCGATACAACGGTCTAAGTCTGCCAAAATGATATACTGCTTCATGTTCTTCCCTCCTTCGTTCTGTCGGATGTTTCCCCAACTCCCATTGGCAGCCAGGATTTAAAATCTTCCGGTTTCGTCCATACGCCTTCTGGCGGCCCGTCGGCCCGAGAAATTTTTACCTGGAATCCCCGCAGGGTATAAGTACCTACTACATCATTGTAGGGCGCGGTGGATTTCGTCAGAACATTGACGTTCATCTCCTGCCAGCCGTGGGTCTTAGTATCCAGTGTCTCAGGATTCCAAAAACGCTCCATAAACACAACGCCGGGATGGATGCCTTCCGTCACGCAGGCTTTTGCCGTAATTTTTCCCCGGAGAGATTCCACATACGTCCAGTCTCCATGGGAAATGCCGTAAGTCTTTGCGGTCTTGGGATTCACCCAGATTTCAGGCACCGGATACAATTCCCGAAGCGCCGCCACATTCCGCAGTGTTGAATGATGATAAAAGGGGACGCGGCCATTGGTCATCACAAGGGGATATTCATCGTGAAGCCCATCTTCTCTTACCGGACTTTCCACAGGCTCCAGATAATAGGGCAGCGGATCATACTCTTTGGAAGCAGGAGGCAGTTCTTCCGCTGCAAAGGGCTGACCGGTACGGCTTAATTCAATCATGCTCTCCAGATACAGCTCCAGCTTCTTAGAAGGAGTGTGAAAGCCTTGGGGCTTTCCTGTTTTTTCATCCGTCTGTTTATAGACATAGTAGCTGCGCCATTCCTCTTTGGGAAGGTATTCAAAGGGAGCATTTTGTGCAAATTCTTTCCAATCCATCCCTACTACCTTGGTGAAATGATTAAAGAATTCTTCCATAGAATCCCAGTAAGCCAAATCTTCTCCCATAAATTCCGGGTCAAAGGATTTCTGGCATCCTTCATGGCCCAACTGGGCGCATTTTTTTGCCAGTCTGGACCAGAACATGGTTTCGTCCATGGTCTCCCACAAGTGGGTCACAGCCTGCCTTGCGAACAATTTGTTGCATGTCTCTACGATCATATCCGTCTCCAGCCATTCTTCCGCCGGAAGCAGGATGTCTGCATAAGCGGAAAAGGAGGTGGGATACATATACATATGTACGATAAAATCAAGCTTTTCTATAGCTTCCACCCATTTGGCGCTTTCCGCCACCACCCCCAGCTTATTGCCGGAACGGTCAATCCAAACCTTGGGCTGATAAGGCTTGCCCGTCAAAACTGCATCCCGGATGCTGGAAGGATGTCCTGCATACCAGATATGCAGTCCTTTGTGTTCATTGGCTCCCAGACGCTTTTTCAACTGTCCCTTGGGCAGCATCTTCGTCGCAACTGGTACGGGGTAGTTAGGCATCTTTAACACGCCGCTGGTACGAAACCGCTGCAGCAGACTTCCGGGCCGTTCCACATTTCCCATGAGAAGGTCCACAATTGCCGCCGCCATAGCCGCCTGAACGGAATTTGGCGTCTGATCTGTGGCCACACCCAGTGCAAGGCCCCCCGGCGTATGCTCTGTAAAAATCTTGAGGGCCTCTTCGATCTTGGCGGGATTAAGCCAGCAGATGTTTCCTGCTTTTTCTAATGTATAAGGCTCTACTCTCTCCCACAGAAGCTGGAACGCAGGCTTATATTCTTTTCCATCCACCACAAACGATCCTTCTAAGGCTGGATTCAGGCGGTCGTCCCAGGGATAACTCATGGGCTGCATGGAATTCGTATTCTTATCCCATACCATAAAAGTATCCGGTTCCTCTTTATTGTCGCTGACTTTCCACCGCACCAGCCTTCCGGTGTCTGTCTCCACCAAATAAGGAAGATTCGTCCATTTCATCACAATCTCCTGATCATAAAGCTTATGGGCCAAAATATAGCGGATCCAACTCAAAAGAAGGGCCACGTCCGTACCGGGGCGAATGGGAAGCCACACATCTGCCTTCGCCGCATCCGGCGTAAACCTGGGATCAACCGCAATGGTCTTTACACCCCTTGCCCGAAGCTCTACTACCGCATTGCCGCCGCTGGCAGGACAAGAGTAGGAAGGATCTGTTCCCCACAGCACCAGGCACTGAATCGGCGTATCATCTGGGAAATACAGCTCCAATGCATTAGAGTCTGCGATACTGGGGTCAACGCCGCCATACATCATGGTATAGGAAAGCACTCTGGGCAGATAACACTGGGCGCAGCCCGGTTCAAACCAGTTGGGCGTCCCGAAAATATTGCAGAACCTGGCAATACTCCAAATCTCGGGATTGCCTCCTCCCCCGGTGGAGCAAAACACGGCTTCCGCTCCGTATTTTTCCCTGGTATCCATCAGCTTTTCTGCAATTTCAGAAAGCGCCTCATCCCAGGAAATGCGCTTCCATTTGTTTCCTCCCCTTTCCCCTACCCTCCGCAAAGGATATTTATTACGGTTGGGATGGTACAATGCCTGGATTCCCGCCAAGCCCTTGGCGCACATACGCCCCTTGCTCATGGGATCTTCCGGGTTTCCCTCCAAGCGGATCACACGGCCGTTCTTCACATAAGCAAGTACGCCGCAGTTGGCGATACAGGCCCGGCAGCATGTTTTCACCACCTTCACGCCTTCCTCTCCCGAGGCGCCGTGGGGTGTGCATTTGTCAAAGAAGCTTTGTGTGGGCAAAGCCGCCTGGATTCCCGGAATGGACAGGGCGTTTTGATATTGCTTCAACCTTTGATCTTCCATAGGATACCTCCTTTTTCTAATTCGTATTCTTATGGTATACCAAAAGAATACAGTATTTAAAACGTATTGTCAATGAAAAATCTTAATCGAGTAGGAGGACGGTTGGATATTACAGAAATAAATATGAGAAAATGTCTCATATATTATTTACAAACAAAAAAAGGAATATAATAGAGTTTATCGGAACTTGCGAAGCAAGTTTCGATAAAAGGCGCCGGTTCTGCGCCGTAAATCTGATTATAGGGTTCCCGAAGGGGTTCCTATAATAGAGCTTATCGGAACATTGGAGGAAAAAAGATGCTGTGTCAATTTACAGTGAAAAATTACAAAAGCATTCGGGATGAAATGACTTTTAATATGCAGGCTGCTGCTATTTCTGAACATGAAAATAATATTATTTGTGATAAAGACGGAGGATTGTTTTTGCCGATTTCTGCAATATACGGACCAAACGGAGGTGGAAAATCAAACGTATTGGAGGCAATGTGTGCGTTGGATTCAAAAATACTGCGCCCACTATACGCAGCTGGTGATAAAGATAAACGTATCTTTCATCAAAAAAGGCTGCTTATCGAAACCAACGGTACAAAGAAATTATTCGGCTTAATGCCATTTTTTGCCGGATGTTTACCTGGACGCTAAGATACATCCCGTTTTGCTGCGCCATATTATTATGATGTTTAATGACAGGAGCATTAATAAAAAGAACGCACAAAAGCTGGAATGGAGAAATGGAAAAAGAAACGCCGTCAGGAATACGCACCAGGAACAAAGGGTATGAATTGGTGGAAGAACTGGTTAAGTATTTGCCAGAACACGTTGCGCAGAAATTTAAGGAAAGTGGTCAAAACGCTCTAATTTTTATTGTTTACATTTTGGACAATACAGCAGAAAGTTCTTAACTTCTGTATCCTCCCGCATTTTTATTCGTGTTTTACCTTTGCAGACAGGACATAACAACCAGTTCATAAAGTCTGTCTTGTCATTCATAAAGCCAAAACCATTTTAACAATTCTGCCAATTTTAAAGGTGTGTCTACATTAACTTCATGCCCTGCTTTTTCAATAAATGATAACTGTGCGCCTGAGATATTTTCTGCCATTGCTTTTGCGGCTTTTTTATTGGGATTGTCTTTTTGACCGCAGATAATGAAAGAAGGGCAGGCAATATTTTTTAGCATAGGTGTAAAGTTTAATGTTTTCATTGAATTTGTCAAAGAAATCATATCCTTTTTCTGCAATCCAATTTCTTGAAATGATTTTTGGGGCAAAACGCAAAATACAATATTCTGTATGGATAATAGCAGACGTGGCATTTTATATTGTGGTGCAATCAAAACCAAAGAGCATACTTTATAAGGTTTATTTATCGCATAATCCAACGCCAAAACAGCTCCAAGGGAAAGACCGCAAATATTTATAGGCTTCTCAAATTTACCTGCATATTCTTCAAAAGCATGGTATATCTTTTCATAGGTTATAGGATTATCTTTACATAAGCCCATTAGGTCGGGGCAATATGATTTTATATGCTGCGGCAGAAAAGACACTGTTTTATTCCAATTTGAAGGCGACTGACCCAAACCATGTATAAACACGCAATCCATTTTAAATTTTATACCTCCATCTTTTTTACTTGATGATGTAAGCTTACCTGAACCGATATTGCAATCAAAAAAATTACTGCCAGAATAGCTATAATGATAGTTCGGACAAAAAGTGTCATGGCTATTATTTGGCATAAAACCGATACAATAATTTGTGGTTCTTATCTGCAAGCAATGTATCAGCAGACTATATGTATATGTTATCTTTAAGTTAAGTAATCCGCTTTTTGGCTTATATGCTGCGGCTCTCTTGATGATATTATCAAGTGGCACTTTGCCCTCACCCAAAAGATTGAGATATGCAAACTTCCACCCTTCCTTATGCCTTCTCTGAAGATACTCCTGCTCCTTCTTCCATTCACAAATCGTAAAAAAGCGAATCTCCTTTTTTGATCTTTATCCCTCATATACAACCTCCCTGACGTTTTGGCACAGCCGACGAATCCTCTTGATCTCCAACCCCAGCACCTGGTTTCCCAATTCCGTAATCTTGTAAATTTTCCTTTTGTCCTCTTCTCTGACAAATCGAATCAAGCCGTCTTTTTCCATTTTGGATAAGCTCCCGTACAAAGTCCCGGGACCGATATTGATTTCTCCCTCCGTCAGCGCCCCCACTCTTTGAACAATATGATATCCGTGAGCTTCTTCATGAAACATTTTCCGGAAATGGCCAAACCGCCAATCCGAGAAATGTCCGCACTCCGCCGCACCTATTTACACAATTCTATTTTTGTTTTACCTCTCACTCATCCACAGCATTAATCAGCACCTGCTTCCCACAAAAGGCAAACCCGTATTTCCGAATCCTCTCCCTGGGAATCCCTTTTTCTGCCAATAGCGCCTCATAATTCTGCCGTTTAATCTGCTTTAACGCCTCGTTTGCCGTCTCCTGCAAATCCTTTTCCTTCCGGGGCAGCAGCACCTTAAATTCCAGAATGATTCCATCATCCTCCAAATTCCTTGGTTCTAACATTACGTCATATCGGCCAAATCCACTTTCGCGGTTTGAGGTCAGCACATCTTCCGGAAAGCTCGACGATCAATCCCAATACAAAACCATGGAAAAAACGTTCCGGCTCCACAGGTCCGTATTCTTCTTCCCTGTATTCCCCGCATCCAACCACCTTCAGATAACCGCTGGCCAAAAGCAAACTCCAGATTGCCGATTCATTTTCATTCAACTGGTTATAGACAATCTGTTCATCGATCTTTGCAGTCAAGACCTGATCCCTCAAAAGTCCCTCAAATTCCTGCTTGATATTCCGATTTCCTTCCCGGAGCAATTCCCTATGCTACATAATCCTGAAAAAGCAATCGTCCACCAGCCAATAGGATTTCCTTATTTCCCCACAATTTCATCCGTATTAATGTACTCATAAGGAGTCTGCTGATATACATAGTAATTCAGCCAATTGGTATACAAATTATTCGCATGGGAACGCCACTGAAGCTTCGGCCGCTTATCGCAGTCATCCTTTGGATAATAATTTTTCGGCACCTCGATGGGAAGTCCTTTTTCTTTATCCCGCATATATTCATTGTGCAGCGTCACCCGGTCATACTCCGGATGCCCCATCATGAAAATTTTCTTTCCATCGGAATCCAGCAAAAGGTATACCCCGGCCTCCTCAGATTCCGCCAGAATCGTAAGTTCCGGGCACGTTTCGATGTCTTCCTTCCGTATCATGGTGTGCCGGGAATGAGGAGCCATAAAGTAATCGTCAAATCCTCTCACCAAGGGAACCTTTCGATTCAAAACCTGGTGTTCATACACGCCGAACATTTTCTTCGGCAGCGGAACTTTTGGGATCCCATAATGATAATACAAGCCCGCCTGGGCTCCCCAGCATAGATGCATGGTGGAAGTTACGTTGGTTTTCGTCCATTCACAAATCTCCTGAAACTCCTGCCAGTAATCTACCTCTTCATATTCCAACTGTTCTACCGGAGCCCCGGTAATGATCAATCCGTCAAATTTGCGGTTTTTGACCTGGTCAAAAGAATAGTAGAATTTATTCAGATGGCTGGTGGGCGTATTTTTCGATTCATGATTCGATACCATAAGGAACGTTACATCCACCTGGAGAGGCGTATTGGACAAAGCCCTCAGAAGCTGCAGCTCCGTCTCTTCCTTCAATGGCATCAAATTCAATATCCCTATCTCAATCGCGCGAATGTCCTGCTGCATGGCCCGCTTTTCATCCATAGCAAATATATTCTCCCTCTCCAGGATTTCCCTTGCTGGCAAATCACTTTGTGTCTTAATTGGCATACTTACATCTCCTGTTTTTCCTTTTGCTTCATCTCCACGAAACGCAAAAACGCTTCCTCATCCATAATTGGGATCCCAAGTTCCTCGGCTTTGGTGCGCTTACTGCCCGCCCGTTCCCCCGCCAACAGATAGCTGGTCTTCTTAGAAACGGATCCGGACACTTTTCCGCCCCAGTCTTCCACCATGGCTGCCGCTTCTTTTCGGTCTAAATTTGGCAGCGTTCCGGTGATCACAAAAGTCAGCCCTTCTAAAAGCTTCCCCTTGGGCTGTTCCTTAGAAACCATATTGACTCCGTTTTGGGAAAGCCGCTTGATCATATCTTGGTTCTTTTCTTCTTCAAAAAAATCACGAATGCACCTTGCGCTCACAGAGCCAATATCATTCACCTGGGTCAGTTCTTCCAAAGAAGCTCGACTCAGAGAGGGGATATCCAAAAATTCTTTCAAAATCCCTTTTGCAGCCGCTTTTCCCACATTGGGAATCCCAAATCCGGTAAGAAGCTGCCAAGCGTCATTCTCTTTGGATTTTTCTATGGCGGCAAGAAGCTTGTCCGTATTTTTTTCTTTTCCAATAATTCCCTGTTGGATGAGCTCTTGACGATAGTCTTTCAAATCATAGATATCGGCAATATCCTTCAAATAACCCAAACGCACCAGCTCTTCGATATAGACGGCCCCGAATCCCTTAATATCCATAGCGTCCCGTCCTACAAAATTGATGATATGGCGCTCCAACTGCGCCGGACAGGAAGAAGAAACACATTTGATATCCGCCGTATCTCCTTCCCGCTGGGTTTTCCCGCCGCATACGGGACAAAACTCCGGAATACGGTAGGGACTGGTCCCGTCAGGACGCTTCTCCTTTATCACACGGCGGATTTTCGGAATAATCTCTCCAGACTTATAGACAAGAATCCGGTCCCCAATCCGCACATCCAATTCATCAATAAAATCCTGATTATGCAGCGTCGCCCGGGAAACCGTTGTCCCACACAGGCGGATAGGTTCAAACACAGCCGTAGGCGTAATCCGTCCGGTTCTGCCCACCGATAATTCCACGTCTAAAAGAGTCGTCTCCTTCTCCTCCGGGGGATATTTATAGGCAATGGCCCACCGGGGTACTTTGGAGGTAGCCCCCAGTTCCTCTCTCTGGGAAAAACGATTGATCTTCACCACGGCCCCGTCAATATCGTAGGGCAAGTTTCCTCTGTTCTCCCCAATCCGCTGAATCGCTTCCCAAATCTCATCCGCCGTATGGCAGACGGCATAATCATCAATTACTTTCACACCGTTTCTTTTCAAATATTCATACCCCTGGGTATGGGTCTCAAATTCAGCCCCCCGCACTTCCTGGATATTAAATATGAAAAGAGATAAATTCCGTTCTTTTACAATCTCGCTGTCCAACTGCCGCAGTGTCCCGGCCGCGCAATTTCTTGGATTGGCAAATATCTTTTTTCCCGCCAGCTCCTGACGCTCGTTTACTTTTGCAAATGCCTCCTCCGTCATATAGACCTCGCCCCTCACTTCAATGTAAGGCACCGGCTCCTTCAGAGTCTCCACCACATCAGAAATTACCTTGGCATTCTCCGTGACATCTTCTCCATATTCAATGCCATTTCCCCGGGTTACTGCCAGCTTTAATTTTCCCTCTTCATACCGCAATCCCATGGAAAGTCCGTCAATCTTATATTCTACTACAAACTCCGGATGCTCCAACTGCTTCTCCATATCTTCTGCAAATGCATAAACCTCTTCTTTGGAAAAAACATCCTGAAGACTCAGCATAGGAACATTGTGACGCACCAGCACCCCCGCTTCTCGCTTGGGCTTTCCTCCTACTTTTTTTGTGGGAGACTTTGAAGTTGCCAAAAAAGGATATTCCTTTTCCAATTCCTTCAATTCCCGCATCATTAGATCAAATTCATAATCACTGATTTCCGGAGAATCCTGATTATAATAGCGGTCGCTGTGATACTCAATCTCCTTTACCAATTCTTTCCATCTCTTTTTGGCCTGTTTTTGATCCATTGTTGTCCTCCTGAAAGCTGATAATTTCCGGCCGGCTGTTCAACGCCTAATGCGTCAGTGTTTTGGCATCTTTCCTGATGTTGTTGGCTTCCCCTTCACACCCCACCGGGGCTCTGATGCAGGCCGTACCGGAGTGCTGGCCGAATACTGAAGCTGTTTTTTCAATTCCGTCAGCTCCCGGGCTGAAATTTCACGATATGTACCTGGCTTTAAATCCCCCAACTTCAAATTCATAATACGAATCCTCTGAAGCGCCACCACACGATAATTAAAATATTCACACATACGCCGAATCTGGCGGTTGATGCCTTGTGTGAGAACAATACGAAAGGTCTTAGAATCCACCTCCTCCACCAAGCACTTTCTTGTCATAACAGAAAGCTCCTTTATCGGAACTCCTTGAGCCATTCCTCTTAAAAATTCCTGAGTCAGGGGCTTGTTGACCGTAACAAGATATTCCTTTTCGTGCATATTCCCCGCCCGCATAATTTTATTTACCAGATTTCCCTGGTTTGTCATAAGAAGCAGGCCGCTGGAATCCTTATCCAGACGGCCCACCGGATAGATACGCTTGGGATAGGAAAGATAGTCTACAATATTATTCTTCTCCCGCTTCTCTGCCGTACAAACGATTCCCACCGGCTTATGCACCAGAAGTAGAATCTCTTCCTTCTCTTTTTGTATCTCCTGTCCGCAGAAAAGCACTTGCTGTCCCGGAAGGACCCGATCGCCGACTCCTGCGGTCCTGCCGTCAATCGAAATATTCCCCAAGGCAATCTGGCGGTCTGCTTCCCGACGGGAACAGACCCCGGACTCGCTTAAATATTTGTTAATTCGGATACCTTCCTTGTCCAATTCTAACGTTCCCCCATTCATAACCTCTACGGCTGGTTTCACATTTTCTTATTTTACCATATTATAAATAAGTTTTCAATTTTTGGATATTTTTTTCTTCAAAATCCATCAGTTCATTGGCCAGCTCATTGGCATAGCTGCCTGTTACTTTATTGTTATGAGCCGCTTTCATCAAATCCGTAATTCCCCTTGCGTTTCCCTGAATCATCATATCCGCCACATGCCCGGTGCTGGTATTCAAAAGGGTATTGGCCTGGATGGAAGACCAAAGCATCGCTTTTTCCATACGGCTCCCTTCCTTAGGCCGAATGCCCTCCTGCTGCATGGTCCTGTGGATCTTCCGTTCCAACTCCCGGAAGTGATTTGCCTGACAATTCAAATCATATGCCAAATCCTCATCATATACTTTATTTAGTACCGTATCAATGGCATTCAAAGCCATCCTTGTATTACGGCATGATTCATGCAATACGCTGATCTCTTCATTTCGAATCATAGAAAACCTCCTCTTTCGCCGCTGCCCGCAGCAGCCTCTTGTTTCCTATGATTCGATGAAACTACGCTTTTTATGCATAAGCAGAAAAAAAGAACTGCCATAAATTTTCCTCTTTTGAAAAATCTTATGACAGTTCTCATAAACTATTCATGCATGATCATCTGCAGATGAAACGAACCCACTTAATTATTCAATAACAAATCTGTTCTGATATAGCCGGTGGTGCCGTTCCACTCTACCTTCGTCCAGCCTTCTTTATAGCTTAATACAACCGTTATCGTATCGCCAGGCGCTGCCGTTCCTACTTTCTCCGCCTCTTCATTCATGGACTTGCGGATATTCATAGCGTTATTCAAGGTCAACGTCTTTCCTTCCGGAACATAATTTACCCCGCCATTATTCTCACTGCTCTCATTATTGTCTTCGCTCTGCTGAGGTTCTTCTCCCTCCGGAACTTCCGGCTTCTCGGTGCTGAGATATTCGCTCTTAATATATGCTTTCCCGCCGTTAAATTCAATGGCGCTCCAACCGTCCTCCGTAGTCCCCGTCCTTGTAAAGGATTGGCCGATCAACGCACTGCCCACTTTATCGGAATCTTCTCTTGCTTCTTTCCTAATATTGATATTAGACGTTGCGTAAACAGTCTCTGACGTATTCTGCTCCGCCGCCGGCTCTTGCGGCTGGTTCTCCTCCGGCTGCTCTCCGCCTTCGGGCTCTTGCGGCTCCTCTGACTGATCTTCCTTGGGCTTCTGACTTCCTTCCTCAGGATTCTCCGTGGGCTCCTTGGGTTCTTCCGGCTGACTGCCGCTTCCATCCCGTAATGCCTGAGGAATCGTCTGGGTGATCATCGTATTCAACGCCTCGTCCGCCGTCAATGCCGCCTCATATTTCACCTGGGTATCACTGGCAAGCTTCGCCACATCCTCCTGGGCTTCAAATTCTGTAATAAATGTCTCCATCTGGCTATCCAGAGTCACTTCCCGCTTTTCCAAATTAAAGGGACTGTAAACATTGTCAATATAGTAAGCTCCGCTTTCATTCGTTCTGATATAGAAAAAGCTTAAGCCCGGAGCCGTATTCTCAACTCCTTCAAAGCGCATATCGCTGGTGACAGATACTGCGTATTCGCCCTCTGCCAGCCCTTTCTTCGTATAGCAATGGATATTCTCATATCCCGTAGCATATTGGCTCATAATGCCGATATAATTCTTCTCCAAATCTGTAAGGGGCGTTACGAAAGCCTCTAAAGCCGCCGTATCCCCGGATGCATATGACGTATAATAATTCTGCATCAATGTATTGATCTCCGGAATCGCATCTACCGCGAACTCTTCCGGTTTATTCTCTGCTTCCTGATCTTTGTCATCCTCTTGTGGTATCTGTTCTTCTGTTCCGCTTCCTTCCTTCTGGCCTTCCTTATCCTTATTGGCTCCTGCCACCGTTATCGCCAATACAATAACGAGGATAATCAAAATAACTCCAGCTGCTATATATCTGATATTTTTTCCGCAAAAATCTACAATCTTCTTCCTGTCAAAGTCTTGATTTTGATTCTCCAAAATAGATACCTCCTATATTCAATTGTCCATCTATAATTCTTCCGGGAACGACATATTCATTACTATTCCCGTCCCAGCCGACAGCTTTTCATCGGCTTCTCTATATAAAATGAGTGATTATCGTTGCAAATGCACCCAGAGGGAATCGAACCCCCAGCCCCAGAACCGGAATCTGGTATTTTATCCGTTAAACTATGGGTGCCTGTCCTATATCTCTGACAGCTTGTTTAGTATAGCACACTTCTTTTCAAAAATCAAAAGGTTTTTTCTGGTTTTACAAATTTTTTACAATTTTACCATTTTTATGATTTCTTCCGTGATTTCTTTGGGCGTCCTGTCATCTGTTACCACCGTAACATCCGCCGCCAACTCATAGGCTGTTCGGCGCTGCTCCATAAGCCCCGAAATATAATCCACATTCATATTTCCCTCTAAAAGAGGACGGTTTTTTCCATAACGCACCCTTTCATATACGGTTTCCGCCGAAGCAGATAACAGCACGATCTGGCCCCCGTTTTTCATACTGCGGACATTTTCCTCCCGCAGCACGGCCCCGCCGCCGCAGGAAATAACGTATCCTCTCTTTTTTTCATATTCCTTAATCAGCGCTGTTTCCAGCTCCCGGAAATATGCTTCCCCATAAACAGAAAAAATTTCGCTGATCTTCATCTGCTGGCGCTTTTCTATCTCCTGGTCCAAATCTACTTCTTTTATTCCCACGGCTTTTGACAATTCCCGGGATATGGTGGTTTTTCCGGTTCCCATAAATCCGATTAAAAAAATATTTTCTTTCATCATTTCATCCACCTTTCCATCTGTTTTAATACCATGCGGGCCTCGTCATAGGAAACCTGCCCCGGTGCAGAAGTCTTTGCAAAAGCAGCAAACGTTACTTCTGAATGAAACCACTGTCCCAAAAGCCTGGAAATCACGCCGTCGTTTCCCATGGAAATAGCAATGATATGACTCATGGGATACTTTTTTTTGACAGAAAGAATCCCCTCCATCAACCGCAGCACGTCCGGCTTATCCTGGGGCATTACCGCAAGCTTGACAAAATCCGCCCCGGAAAGATACATCTGTTCCAGCTTATTTTTGATACTATCACTATCCGGGGTCCGAGAAAAATCATGATCGGAGGCCACCACGCCCACACCTGCCTGCCGGAGGGCATGAACAGTCTCTTCCGGCGCTTTTACTTGAAAAAATTCCATATCTGCCAAATCTAAAACCCCTGTTTTTGCCGCCTGCAGATTTAATTCCAAATAATCTTCAAGGGAAATGTCCTTCTGCCCTCCCTGCTCCCGGCTTCGGAAGGTTCCCAATAAAACCGTATGCGTCACAACCGGCGCAAGTTTCCTTAACAAAGCCGTCACCGCCTCCGGGTCCGTCCCGTCTCGATACCAGTCTATGCGCCATTCTATCATTTCCACTCCTTGATCCGCCATATCCTTTATGTTTGAGATAATCTTCTCTTGTGTTTCCTCTACCACCGGTGCGCATAAAACAGGACGTCCCGTTCCAAAGCTGCGGCCTTTGATGCAAATCTCATGTTCCATATGTTTTCCTCCTGAATCCTTTTTATGGAATACGTGCCTTCTTAACTCATTTTCAATCCGCCTGTCCATTACATGCACAAGCCTGTCTGAATTCTTACGCCACCATTACTGCTCACACCCAATGTCAATTAGTTAAGGAAACGAGATGCACAGCCAGGGAACAGGGGAGCGAAGCAGACCATTTGCGACTGTTTCGCTCTCCTGTTCCCTGGCGTCACTTTCAGAAACGCTTCATTCACTCCTGTGAACAATAACACGTCTCCATCATACTGCATAAATTGTCCATATTCAAGACATTGACATATTTTTTAGAATCCTTTAAGATAATTTGTGTTACAAAAAGCAAATACCAGGAAGCTTCACAAATACTCCCTGGTATCCCTCTACTTTTATTCAGGTGATGCTATGAATTATGAAATTACGGGAAGCACCGGGCTCACGGCCTTGTTAGGCAGCCCGGTAGCCCACAGCATTTCTCCGCAAATGCATAATGAAGCTTTCCGCCAGTTGGGACTGGACTATGTGTATTTGGCATTTGATATCACTCCCGGCCAACTGAAGGAAACCTTTCTCGGTTTAAAGGCCCTTAACATTCGGGGATTCAACCTGACAATGCCCTTAAAGACCGAGATCATCTCCTACCTGGACGGCCTTACTCCTGCCGCCCGCCTGGCAGGAGCGGTAAATACCGTCTACCGCCAGGATTCCTGCTACATTGGACATACCACGGACGGCATCGGCTATATGCGTTCCATCTCCGATGCCGGGCATCAGATCATCGGAAAAAAAATGACTTTGCTGGGAGCGGGAGGCGCCGCTACGGCTATTTGTGTCCAGGCGGCTTTGGACGGTGTGGCAGCCATTGATATGTTCAGACGGAAAAATACCGCTTTTGGAAAAACAGCAGAGTTCTGCGAAAAGGTTTCCGCTGAAACAAGCTGTCCCATCCGGCTTTTTGACCTGGCCGATACCCATCAATTGTCCTGCAGCATTGCGGAAAGCGCTGTTTTGACCAATGCTACCAATGTGGGCATGGCTCCGGATTCCCAACGCAGCCTGCTTCCGGACGTTTCCTTTTTACACCCCAATCTTTTGGTATCGGATATCATATACAATCCCCGTCAGACACTTCTGATGAGACAGGCCCAGGAGGCAGGCTGCAAATGCATAAACGGATTATATATGCTCTTATTCCAAGGCGCAGCAGCTTTCCGCTGTTGGACCGGACAGGACATGCCGGTGGAAGTGATCCGAAAAAAATATTTTACAGATGAAAGGACGAACTGATATGAGCTTTACATTTATCAAAGAACTGCCCTCCCCTGAGGAAATCAAAAACCAATATCCCCTCTCCGCCTCGGCGGCGGCATCAAAAAAGGAACGGGACCAGCAAATCCGCAACATTATCACCGGCCAGGACGACCGGTTTCTTGTTATCATCGGCCCCTGCTCCGCAGATAACGAGGAGGCGGTCTGCGATTATATCAGCCGGCTGGCGAGAGTACAGGAAAAAGTAACGGACCGCCTGCTGATCATTCCCCGTATCTATACCAACAAACCCCGGACCACTGGAGAAGGTTACAAGGGCATCGCCCATCAGCCGGATCCGGAAAAAAAGCCGGATCTTTTGGCAGGACTGGTTGCTATGCGTAAAATGCATATGCGGTCCATTGAAGAATTTTCCCTTCCCGCTGCAGATGAGATGCTTTATCCGGAAAACTGGGGGTATGTGGAGGATCTTTTGTCTTATGTGGCCATCGGCGCCCGTTCTGTGGAGGATCAGCACCACCGTCTGACCGTCAGTGGTTTTGATGTTCCGGCCGGAATGAAAAACCCCACCAGCGGCGACTATTCCGTTATGTTGAATTCCGTCTACGCAGCCCAGCATCCCCACCATTTTATTTATCGGGGCTACGAAGTGGAGACTACCGGAAATGAGCTTACCCATGTGGTTCTCAGGGGCGCCGTAAACAAGCGCGGCGTCTGCATCCCCAATTACCACTACGAGGACCTGGTACGGCTGATTGAGATGTACGATAAAATGGATTTAAAATATCCTGCCGCTATTGTGGATTCTAACCATTCCAATTCCAACAAACAGTATGAAGAGCAAGTCCGTATAGTAAAGGAAGTTATGCATAACCGCCAACTCTCCTCCAGCATCCATCAGATCGTCAAGGGCGTTATGATAGAAAGCTACATTGAGCCCGGCTGTCAAAGCGTACATGAACATACCTATGGAAAATCCATCACCGACCCCTGTCTTGGATGGGAGGAATCCGAAAAATTAATTTATGCAATTGCAGAAATGAACCGTTAATGCAAAACAAAAGCCATTTTCAAATACAAATTCCATGTATCTGAAAATGGCTTTTATATGAAATGCTGCCAGTACGCCATTCGGCCAGTAATCATACTAGCCGGATGGCGTACTAATTATCCTCTGGGATGTGCTTTTGCATAAACTTCCCGAACCTTACCGGAATTCACTCTTGCATAAATCTGGGTTGTAGAAATATCCGCATGGCCAAGCATTTCCTGCACTGCATGGAGATCCGCACCATTGTGTACCAGATGCGCCGCAAAAGAATGCCGCAGGATATGAGGCGTAATTTCATGACGGATTCCGGCTTTCTTTCCATATGCCTTTATCATCTTCCATACGCCCTGGCGGCTCATAGGCTGTCCATAACAATTTGTAAACAACCATGTATTATTCCCATCCTTCACCAGAATCTCTCTTCCTTCTGCAAGATATTTGGATACGGCTTCCTTTGCCACAGCCCCAAAAGGAACAATTCTTTCCCGGTGTGCATCCCTGCACTTGATATATTCCATTTGCAAATTAAGATCTTCCAACTGCAGTCCAATCAGTTCCGAGACGCGAATCCCTGTAGCATACAAAAGCTCCAGCATAGCGCAGTCGCGCAATTCCTTTGGAGTGCTTCCTTTCGTCTGGGCCAGCAGACACCCCACCTCTTCCATGGAAAGGACTTTCGGCATCTGTTTCTCAATGCGCGGCCCCTTAAGCTCTTCCCCCAGATCCTGCTGCACTTTCCCTTCTCTCTGAAGGTAGTGAAAAAATGCCCGCAGGGACACAACATTCCTGGCAATCGTGGAAGGCTTCCTCCCCTCCTTTTCCAAAAACAGGAGATACGAATTCAGGCTTGTCGCCGTAATCTGACTGACACTTTCCAATCCCTGGGACTCCAAAAAATGTGACAGCTTCTTTAGATCCCGTTCATAAGAAACTGCCGTATTTTCTGATATATGTTTTTTTTCTTTTAAGTACGCTATAAAGCTCTCTACGTCTTGTTTCATCTCATTCACTGACCCCGCCAATTTTCTCTTATTTCTGTATTATAATCACCACTTTACAACTTTTTGAAGAATAAAATAACGTACAAGGCACTTTCTGGTGTATAATAAGTTTGCGAACAAATCTACACGAAAGAGAGTGACCTTGTACGTCAAACTTATTATACAACGAAAACAATCTAATTGGTA
>JAAVYA010000048.1 GCA_022790855.1 Lachnospiraceae bacterium
AGCGTCATAAACCCGCCCGGTTTCATGCACTTTACGGGTCAGCTGGTTTAAGTTGTTGCTGCAGTAAAGGACTTTTTAATCATATTCACAAAAAATTTACATTTTATTGCCAAAAAATAGAGCCAGGAACCTGCTTTTTAGATTCCCGGCTCTATAACTCTGCCTATGCGCTTCTATCGGCTTTCAACTGTTTGACTTCCTCAAGAGAAAGTCCTGAAATATTAACGATTTCCTCTATAGCATATTTGCCAGCCGCCAACATACGGAGCGCAACTTCTTTCATTCCATATAAGATTCTGCTGCCTTTAGCAAGGCTGGGCTTTCAGAAGCATCCGGTCGCATAAAATGACGTTACTCTTCCTCATCCTTTCGATTTTGTAAGCCAAATCTTAATAAATCTTAAGAGAACCTTGCAGGAAAATTTCAGATTCTATTGCTATGATAATGCTATTCATTTGTACAGAAAGGAATAGCATTATATTTTTCAAAAAAATTGAAACATTTCATTCCTCTTTATCGTTATAACTTATGAACATCATCATAGGAAAGGAGCTTGGCCATGAAATATATTACATTTACTGTTCCCTGTTACAATTCAGAAAGTTACATGGAACGTTGTATTGATACATTATTAAGCGGCGGCGAATCGGTAGAAATTATCATCGTAGACGACGGTTCCACAGACCGTACCGGAGAGATTGCAGATCGCTACGCCAAAAACTACCCAACGATTGTAAAAGCCATCCACCAGGAAAACGGAGGGCACGGAGCCGGGGTCAACGCCGGGCTTCTCGCAGCCACCGGAACCTATTTCAAAGTCGTGGATTCCGACGACTGGCTGGATGAATTTGCCCTTCAATCCCTGCTAGAGCAGTTTCGCTGCTGGGAGGAAGAAACGACGCAGCCGGATCTTGTGATCTGCAATTATCTCTATGACCATTATTATGAAAATACGGTAAAGCGTATGTCCTACCGCAACGTATTTGCACCTGGGAAAATCTGCACCTGGCAGGAGATCCGGTCATTCCGTCCCTCCCAATACCTGGTGATGCATTCCCTGTGGTACCGCACGGATATTCTACGGCAGTCCGGCATCCGCCTGCCTAAGCATACCTTTTATGTGGACAATCTGTTTGCCAACCAGCCGCTGCCTTTCGTAAAGACCTTGTGCTATCTGAACCTGGATCTTTACCATTACTTTTTGGGACGTGACGACCAGTCGGTAAATGAAAAAGTCCTGATGAGCCGCATCGACCAGCAGATACGTGTCACAAAGCTGGTGGCCCTTTCCACAGACCTGGAAAAGCTGGCCCAGACGCAGCCGAAGCTGGCCCGTTATCTTACCAGGAACATCTCCATTATGATGTCCATTTCCTGTATCCACCTGCTGCTGATCGGTACTCCCGAAGCCAAACAAAAACGGGAGAGTTTGTGGATGTACATCAAAACACACAATAAAAAACTATATCATGATTTAAAGCGCAAAACCATCAGCGGATTCACCTACCTTCCGGGAAAAATCGGAGACGCCCTGACATTATGCGGTTACCGTACCGCCAAGCGCATTTATCAGTTTAACTAACGAACTATTTTATCCTGCCGGACGCTGCCTGCAGCCGTCTCCAGGATAAATACGCACCACGAAAGAGCTTGCAAGAAGGAGTATACGTTATGGAAAAAATATATTTTGCTTTGGTTGACACCCCAGGGTTCTTTGCCTCCATCATCCGAAAAACCATTGGCATTTCTTACGTCCATGTGGCCATTGGATTGGACCGCAATCTGGATCAGGCTTACAGTATAGGCAGGAGAAATCCTTTCATTCCATTGATCGCTGGATTTGAGCAGGAACGTCTTTCTGCTATCCACCGGGCTTTTCCTACGGCAAGGTATAAGGTGGTAAGTCTGGAATGTACCTCCTGGCAAAAAGCTGCCATCACCGCCCAGCTGAAAGACTGCTATGACCGCCGCTTCCGGTATCACTACTGTATTCTGGGCCTGCCCTTTTTACTGCTGAACATCCCCTTTTACCAAAAACGCCATTTTACATGCTCTTCCTTTGTGGCCAAATTGCTGTCGGAGAACGGCATCCACCTTTTTGATAAACATTTTTCCCTGGTAACGCCCCGGGATTTCTACGAATTGCCTCAAACGAAAATAATATACGAAGGTTCTCTTGCAACATTCCTGCATTTGAGCTATCATAATACATGTAAATCTACACGATGGGAGACCTTGTATGAATCGTAAAAATATATTGAGCGCCGGCCTGTTTTTGGCCCTGATGCTTTTAACCTTTTACACTATTTTTCATGGAAACGATATGGAATACGTATGGCAGACAGTCAAGAAGCTTCATCCTGTTTATCTGGCCCTTGCCATTTGCACCGGATTTTTCTTTGTATCTGCGGAAGGGCTGATGATCTGGTATTTGCTTCGGGCCTTAAAATGCCGAACGAATCCCTTTTCCTGTATCAGATATTCCTTTATCGGATTTTTCTATTCCGGAATTACACCCTCCGCCACCGGCGGACAGCCTATGCAGCTTTACTATATGAAGAAATCCGGTCTTCGGATTGCAGACAGCACGGTAGTTCTTATGACGGTAGCTTTGATCTATAAGCTGGTGCTTGTCCTCATTGGCATTGGAATCGTGATTTTTTGGTATCCGTCCCTTTGCCTGTATTTGAAAAACTACCTTTACTTGTACTATCTGGGTCTTTTTTTGAATACCGCCCTGGTAGCGGCTCTTTTATTTATCATGATCAGCCCCAGATGCTTCCGCAATCTTGTATCCACCGGAGAAAAACTCCTGCAGAAGCTTCATATTTTGAGGCCTTCTGCTACCAGAAGACAGAAATTATTTGAAATGGCGGACAGCTATCACGAAGCCGTTGTTTTCTTTTTACAGCATAAACGCCATATTGCCGTTGTGACTGCCTTTACCTTTGTGCAACGCTTTTCCGTATTCTTCTTGACCTGGCTGATTTATAAGGGCATGGGCTTATCCGGCCATTCTATGATGGCTGTTATCATGATTCAGGCTACGGTATACATTGCCGTGGATATGCTTCCTCTTCCAGGAGCCCAGGGTATTACGGAGCTTATGTACAAAACCGTCTATTCCATCATTTTCCCGGGAGCTTTCCTAACCGCTTCCATGTGCGTCACAAGAAGCATCAACTTCTATTTGCTTTTAATTGTAAGCGCACTGATTGCCGCCGGATCCTCCTTGTTGGGACGTCGGGCAGTTGCAAAAAAACAGCCTGGCAGCAGCCGCGCCCTTTCGGATACCGTCTCTTGAGACGTCTGTCCCCTTATCGAGTTTTATCCAAAAATGGGCCGCCTGCTGCCATCTCAGCGATACGCTCGTTACTCGGGGAGCCCTGTTCCAAAACAGCTCCCCTCCTTCTATCCGAATCATTCTCTAATACAATTCCGCAATCCGTGTCACCGCCACATAAATCTCCGAAATTTTATACCATGTGGTATAATCGATGACACCTGTCACCGGCAGTCCAAAAACCGACTGGAAATTCTCCACCGCCCTGCGGGTTGCCGGTCCATAGATGCCGTCGGGCGTGATCGTAGGAATTGACGTATACACCTGTGCAATCCTGGCCAATTGTTCCTGGATCTGGCGCACCTTGTCGCCGCTGGACCCTACCTGGAGGTTCTCTCTGGGCCAGGAAGCCGGAATTCCGGAAATCTCCTCCGCCTCATTGATGTACATACTGTTTCCATAATAATACCGCAGTATTTCTATGGCTGAATATCCCTGATCCCCTAGAAATTTGGAACCCCACTGGCTGAGCCAGTTGGGACAGCTCACCCGCTCCCCGTCACAGTATTGTGTCAGGATTGGCTGCTTTACATTGGGCCTGGATAAGTAATTTGCAAACATCTCATCCACGATCAAGGATATATTTTCAAAAATATTCCTGCCGTAAATCCACTTGTGGTCAAAGGCGGTAGAGGAGGTAATCGTAAAATTATAGCCTCTGTTCCGATACCACTCCGTTACCGGTGATTCGGGACTTGGGCAAAAATTCTTCCAGGCTGATTTTAAAGCGGATTATTACCGTTTCTTTGGTGATATCAATGCGTTCCATCACTTTATTTACCAATACCCGTTTTGTGGATGTATCGGCAAATAAAAACATTTCTTGCCATGTGGGTATTTTTTTTTCGATATCTTCCCACTCCTTTGGAGTAACAGCCGTATTCTGCAAAACAGTCTCTTTTTCCTGCACAATTTCTATTTGCTTTTTTTCTTTCTCTTTTTGCACATCAATGTTACGGACCAAGTCCTCCAAGGTAAGGGGATATGCTCCGGTCATAGCGTCCGGGATATGTTCTTCCATGACGCTGATATTGCTTTTAATCTTTTCAAGTTCTTTTCTTGCCGTTTCTAAATCATGTTCTTTTCTTTTTCGTTCCTTATTGTTATGCTCGGCAATCTGCAAAAGCATATCTTCGCTCCCCTGCAATTTTCCCACATACTCTGCTAAAATCTCATATATGATCGGTTCCACCACATCCGCCCTGTATTGTTTTGTCTGATCATGGGGAACGCCCTGATATGCGTTCTGGCATTTATAAATCGCCGTCCTGCTCATCCTGCGCTCTCCGGTTCCCTTGATCGTCCAATAATTGTATTTACTTCCGTTCACCATTTTACAGCCGCAATATCCGCAGTGGAGAATGTCTACCAAAGACAGCATACCGTCATTGCGCCTGATCACCGTTACCTTTTGATTTTTCGATGACCTCTTATAGTGACTGCTTCGTGTTTCCCGTTTCTGCTGTACCTTCTGCCATGTGTCCTCATCAACAATGACAAGCTTAGGATCCGCCTTTTTGGAAAGAACCCAACTTTCACTGTCCAGGCTGCGGCGTCTGCCATTTTGGCTTTCTCTGCGGTTATACGCGGTATAGCCCGCATAAATTGGGTTTGTCAAAATACTGGTAATCGTTCCGCCTTTCCAAACGCCATTTGGAGCGAGGTTTTTATACCGCTCCTCATTATTCAGGATGCTTGCAATTTTGGCAGAGCCATATTCTTTCTGCAAAGACAGTTCATAAATATGTACGACGGCCTCCGCCTGCCGGGGCTGGATCACCAAGTGTTTTAAAGCTCGTCCATGCTTGCTGATTTCGCCGGATCGTTCTAGCACATATCCATATGGCGCTTTTCCGCCCATAAATTTTCCTGACTGAACTAATTTTTTTGCGGTGTCTTTCACCCGCATTCCTGTGTCTGCGCTGCTTTTTTGGGCATTTCCATATCTCAAAGCCAACATCATCTGCCCCATGATATCATTATTTTCCGGTGAAATGCATCCATCCTTTACGGTATAGATATCTACCCCCAGACTTTTTAAGGACATAATGTAACCGCCGATTTCCCACATTCTGCGCCCGATCCGGTCGTCTTTATATACTACCAAAACGTCATATTCCCCATTGGCCGCATCTCGATGGGCTTCCTGTAATATCTCGCGGTCTGCCACAGAATTTTTATATCCGCTGACGCCCCCTTCAAAATATTCTTTCTCATCTAAGAGCCAATCCGGATGTGTTTTCACATATTCTAAAACAATCTGCCTCTGCACCGTCAAATCCCCGTCCGATTCTAATTGCTGTTCGGAGCTGACACGCAATAGCATTCTGACGCGCCTCTTGCGCGTATCTTTATCTGAAGGCAAATGCTTGTTTCCCATCATATCTCATTCTCCTACCTATGCCTGCCACTTTGTTCTTCAAGGAAATTTTCAAACACGTTCTGATCACGCTTAAAAAATTTCGCCATATGTTCCTGAAGAAGACCTGTGAGAATATCTTTTACTTCTTTTTTTATCGTCTCCTCCTCTTCCAATCCTTCCGGAAATTCCAGTATCAACTGTATCCCATTTTGTTCCCGCTCCAGGCGTTTGCAGCCTTCTTGATCCATAGGCTTCTCCTGTTGTTTTTCCTTATCCTATTCCTATTTAGAAACAGCTTGTCGTATTCGGAAACATTTTTGGAACGAAGGGCATCCATATTAACACTAAAAACTCCGAAAGGGGTGCAACTTAGATATTTTGTAGGTGTTGAAAAGACCAGGAAGAATTTTATATGTCTCTCACTTGAACATGAGGCCCTATTGCATAACAATATAAAAAGTGTTGCTATTTTCATAAATCTTGCTATAATAAAAAAATGGTTACATGAAGTGAAAATTTGTATTATAGAGAGGAAAAGTATGGCAATAGAAAATCTAATTGAAAATGTAGATAGTCAAATAATAAAAATCAGAACAAAAAGTTTAGATGTTTCATTTAATGAATTGTATGATATGTATAAAAATAATGAATTGACTATTTCGCCAGACTATCAAAGACTCTTTAGATGGGAGGAAGAAAAGCAGTCACGTTTTGTAAAATCACTAATTTTAGAAATGCCTGTTCCACCAATTTTTGTTATAGAGACAGATGATGGGGTTTATGAGTTAATTGATGATAATCAAATGAAATATGGCGCAGAACTTCAATCATATAAGACAGGAAGCGTCAATGGAGTAAAAACAAGAATAACGCTGTTTACGGAAGGAGTGAATAAAATTCTTGACGGCAGATGAATTGAGAGCGGCTCTTGAAGTAGAGTTAGCCTGGAGACAAGAGGAACTTGCCTTTTTCAAGAATCAATTAAACGAGATTGCAAAAGAAAACAAAAATAAGTATAGAAAAAGTTTAGTATTAATATTGTACTCACAGATTGTCAAAATGATATTGACGCATTGGTAAATCGAAGAAACTCAATAGCCCATGGAAATTTTCGTTCAGGAGTGACAGAAAAAGAATTTTCTAATTGGGAAACTAAAGTTTCTGAAATTTTGTCAACCGTAACAAGATTGCTTAAGGAAATTCTTCATTGAGTTTTCTTCTGGAATTGCTGCGCCTTCTAATATCCCAATGATATAATACATTTTATATTCGGGGATTCGGTCTAATAATTGAATAGCCAATTCTTTAGTACTCATAAATTCAACCTCCTTATACGCTTACTTTATTATATAATGTCAAGAAAAAAACTGAAAAATGAATACTCAAATCACTATAAATGAACCCCGCCGCAAGCTACGTAATATCAAGCTTGCAGCGGGGGTTCGGACTTTCACGGCATTCGTCAAATCTCCATAGAAACATGGCCATTTTCCTCATTCCCCAGAGAAATGCACGACCGGCCTCTCTTAATCATATAAATGGCAGGACACCACATGCCCATTGCCCATATCCTTGGGCACAGGAACTTCCTCCTTGCACTTAGCCATACATTGGCTGCATCGTGTGTGGAATTTACATCCCTTGGGCGGGTTAGACGGAGACGGAATATCTCCTTCCAGTATGATCCGCTTCATTTTCACATCCGGATCTGCTATGGGCACCGCGCTAAACAGGGCTTTGGTATAAGGATGCAAAGGCTCCTTGAAAATATCGTCCTTCGTACCTGTCTCCACCATACTGCCCAGATACATAACGCCGATCACATCGGAAATATGCTCCACTACGGACAAGTCATGGGAAATGAACAAATACGTAAGCTGCCGCTGCTGTTGTAAGTCTTTCATCAAATTGATGATCTGAGCTTGAATGGAAACATCCAATGCAGACACCGGCTCGTCACATACAATAAAGTCCGGGTTTAAAGCCAAGGCTCTTGCAATACAGATACGCTGTCTCTGCCCGCCGGAAAATTCATGGGGATAACGATCAATATAATAAGGCCTAAGACCGCAGTCCTTCATTACCTTCAAAATATAATCCTTGTATTCTGACCGGGATACCAGATTGTGCTCCTTGACGGCTTCCCCGATAATCTCGCCTACCGGCATACGGGGATCCAGGGAAGAAAAAGGATCCTGGAAAATCATCTGCATCTTGGGCCTAAAGGGGCGCAGCTCCTTCTTCTTTAACTTTCCAATATCAACCCCGCTGATCTTTACTTCCCCGGACGTAGGATCCGTCAACCGAAGAATGGAACGTCCGATGGTTGTCTTGCCGCATCCTGATTCCCCTACCAGGCCAAAGGTATGGCCTTTCTGTATCCGAAAACTGACGCCGTCCACAGCACGTACATGTCCGGTGGTTCTCTGCAAAATACCGGATTTGATAGGGAAGTATTTTTTCAGGTCATTGACCTCCACTACATATTCATTAGGCATTCTGCTTTCCTCCTGTCTGTTTCTTGTGCGCCGCTTCCTTCTGATGTAGATGACAGCTCACCTTATGGGTATCGGATAAGCTCACCAAGGAAGGATAGGGACCACTGCAGGCTTCCATGCAGGAATCACAGCGGTTTTTAAAATAACAATATTCTGGCAGGTTCACCGGATTCGGCACGTTCCCCGGAATAGAATAGAGCCGGTCCACCTTCTGGTTCAGCATGGGCCTGGACTTCATCAAGCCTATGGTATAAGGATGCGCCGGGTGATGGAAAATATCATCCGCCGTTCCCTGCTCTACAATCCGTCCGGCATACATTACCACAACATAATCAGCCATCTCGGCAACTACACCCAGGTCATGGGTAATTAACATAATAGAAGCATTGATTTTATCCTTCAAATCCCGGAGCAAATCCAGAATCTGAGCCTGAATCGTCACATCCAAAGCCGTGGTAGGCTCGTCCGCAATGACTAGCTGAGGGTCGCAGGCTAATGCCATGGCAATGACTACACGCTGGCGCATACCGCCGGATAACTCATGGGGATAATTTTTCAAAATGCCGTCCCGCACAATGCCTACCATTTTCAGCGTCTCCAAGGCTCGCTCTTCTACGGCCTTCTTGCTCATGTCTGGATTGTGCAGGGAGATACATTCACATAACTGGTCTCCAATGGTGAATACCGGATTCAGGGTAGTCATAGGCTCTTGGAAAATCATGGATATCTCATTACCACGGATTTTTTCCATCTCCTTGATGCTTACTTTAGCCAAATTTAAGGCCCGGCCGGTGGATTGCTGGTTGAAACGGATCTCGCCTCCTGCAATCTGTCCCTGTGGTCCCTGGAGCAGGCGCATCACCGACAGGCTAGTAACAGACTTGCCGCAGCCGGACTCTCCTACCACTCCGATGGTTTTTCCCCTTGGAATATCGAAGGTAACGCCGTCCACAGATTTTACTGTTCCCACATCCGTATAAAAATAAGACTGTAAATTGTCAAACTCAATGATATTATCCGGATTCTTCATTTTGGTCAGGTATTCAGACTCAGGCACTCTCTTTCTGCGCATTTGCTTATTATATTCTTTATACTTTTTCAAGTTATATTTTTTAATCTTTTTCAGTTCTTGTTTCTGATTCTTGTCCGCCAAAGTCCTCACCTACCTTTTCATTCTCGGGTCAAAGGCATCACGCATACCGTCGCCGATAAAGTTCCATGCCAAAACCGTCAGCAAAATACAGATTCCTGGCGGAAGCCAGATATTGACATAGTTTTTCAGAATCACAGACTGGTTTACCACATCCACCATATTTCCCCAAGATGCATAAGGCCATGCAATTCCCACGCCCAAATAACTTAACACGGATTCTGTCAGGATTACCCCGCCCATATCCATGGTAGCGATCAAAATAATGATCGGCATTACATTTGGAATCAAATGCTTTAAAATTTTCCTGGAAGTACGGATTCCGGTAGCTTCCGCCGCCTGCATATATTCCAGCTCACGCAGGGAAAGAATCTGTCCCCGTACCAGACGGGCAACCCCGGCCCAGTATAGGATACCCATAACGCCCATGATATAATAAATTTTATACTGAGGCAGAACCCCTGCTGCAAACATAACCGAAGCGATGATCAACATCAGGGGAATAAAGGGAATACTGTTGAATATTTCCACCAACCGCATGATCACCATATCCACGGCGCCGCCATAGTAACCTGCGATTCCTCCCATGAGTACTCCGGTAATCAGCTCAATCACCACGACCACAATACCTACGGTCAAAGAAATCCTGCCGCCGTACATAATACGTGTCATTACATCCCGGCCGTCGGCGTCGGTGCCAAGCCAGTGTTTGGAGGACATAGGAGCCTTTACATTTACTCCCATATTGCTGCCTCCCACACCGCCTTCCGCCATACGTACTTCTTTTCCGGTCTCGTTATCTATATAAAAGATCTCATATTCTCCGTAAGGGCTGAAAAACGGCCCAATGGCACAGAACAATACCATAACGATAATAATGCCAAGTCCCACACAAGCCAGTTTATTGCGGAAAAAACGCTTCGCAACCAGCTGCCCCGGAGTTAAAATAACCTGATTTTGTTCAAATTCATCTTGTTCCTGTTGATTTTTTGTCTGCATATCTTCCATACGGTCCACCTCCTTAATATCGCACACGTGGATCGACTACTGCATAAAGGATATCGGAAACCAATGTCCCTATCAATGTCAATGCTGCAATGAACATATTGAATCCCATCAAATACGGGATATCGCCTGCATACACTGCTTTCAGCGCCACGTTTCCAAGGCCCTCCAGGGCAAAAATACTCTCTGTGATAACCGCGCCGGAAAACAGGCCCGGAATCATCCCCCCAACCAAGGTTACAATCGGTATCAGTGTATTACGGAACGCATGCTTTCCGATTACCTTACGCTCCGGTAATCCCTTCGCACGTGCCGTACGCACATAATCCGCACTTAACACTTCCAGCATATTTGTCCTCACATAACGAAGGTAGCTGCCCACACCAGTAATTACAAATACTGCAATCGGCAGAATAAAATGTTTCGCCAAATCTCCAAAAAGCGCCAGCCCCGTGTAATTCACCCGAGCGGTTACCATACCGGACACCGGCAGAATCCCAAGCCCCACGGCAAAAATTCTCTTTAATACTGCCGCAAAGAAAAAAGAAGGCAGGGAGATACCGATAATTGCAATGGCAACAATCGTATAATCCGTTACAGAATATTGCCTTCTGGCAGCCAAAATCCCCAACGGGATTGCCAAAAGCAATTCCAAAAACATGGAAATACCAGCTAAAGCCAATGTAGCCGGCATATATTTTCCAATCACCTCAACCACTGGCTGCTTATATACAAAGGAGGTTCCGAAATCACCATGGAGAGCGTCCCCCAGCCAGGAAAAATACCCCTCTACCAATCCCTTGTCCAGCCCATAGGCCTCCCGCATACGCTGTTCCATCTCCGGCGTAATATTCTGGTTGCCCGCTGTGATATTGGATACATAATCACCAGGCACCATATGGGCAATACTGTATAAAAGAATCGATACGCCAAATAAAACCAGTATGCATATCAGCAAACGCTTAATGATATATTGTCTCATGATATCACCTCTTCCCAAATAGTTTCTTTCTTATTATAATTTTAAGGCTGTCCCGGGGGTGTATGGAAATGATTTCCGCCCCCAAGACAGCCCTGCCATGTTCACCGGTATTTCTGAAAAATCAGTTTTCTTCCATTGCTATCCTCGTTTTCACAGAGAAAGCAGCAATGCTTTTACTGCATTTCCAGAGTCTCAATCTCATGCACATAGTTATAATATGACGTAGTCTCCTCAGGAAGTGTATCAAGATTCAAAGTGGCTGCATTATAAACTTCCATATCTGATCTCTGGTAGATGGGCATATAAACAGCCGCGTCCATAATCATATCCAGGGACTGCTCTACCAGCTTGCATCTCTCATCAAAATCAACGGTAAGTTTAATCTGCTCTAACACAGCGTCCAGCTCATCGCTGTAGTATCTCTGGTAATTGGAACCGCCCTTGCTTCCGAACATCTGTGTCTGGTCGCAGTCGGTGGAATTGCCCCATGCCATTACCCACATATCCAAATCGCCGCCGGTAACTGCCGGTGAAAGATTGGAGAACTGCATATCCTGAACTACCAGTTCTGCTCCCATGCTCTGCATATCGCTGACCATCTGAGTCAAAATTGCCTTTGCGGGATGGGTGGATAATTCTCCGATACCGATTTCAATCACAAGCTGCTCTCCATCTTTCATAAGCTTGCCGTCTTTCTCTTCATATCCGGCAGCTTTAAAGTATTCCAGAGCTTTTGCAGGGTCGTATCCATAATATTCTTTTGCATCATCCGGATACTCTGCCAAAGTAGGAGTCATAGGACGCTCAATAACATGAGCCAATTCTCCATAATAGGAGCTTACAGCCGGAGCTCTGTTCATCAGATGCATCAGGCCCTTACGTACGTTCTGATCCGGGACGCGCTCTGCATTGATACCGATATATCCATATCCTGCAAAGTCCACCAGATTATAAGAGGCTTTATCCGGACTTGCTTCGATCTCATCTACGATCTCTAAAGATGCAGGCGGATCTGTAATATCAATATCTCCATTTAAGAGTGTGTCTACCTTAGCTTCATCTGCTACATACTGCAGCTTCACATTAGGAATCTTGGGCGCTCCCTTAAAGTAATCAGGATTAGCTTTCAGGGAAACAATCTTGTTGTCATAGTTCTCAAATACATACGGGCCGCTTCCCATAGGAGCGGAATTCTTCTCCTTCACACCTTCCAGATGACCTTTGGAGAAATCTGCGCCATAGTAATGCTCCGGTACGATGGGAAGCCATGCTACCTGCTTGTCTCCTGAAATATTCGGTGTATTAAAGGTTACGGTACAAGTATAATCATCTACTTTCTGAATACCGGTAATGGTATCTACGCTGGCCAGCTCTACCATCTCGGCGAAGCTTTCATCCATAAAGTCTACCAAGCTGGAGCCTGCTGTCTCCGTTCCGGACAACGCAACCAGGTCATTCTCATATTTTGCAACCATAGCGTTGAAGAAATCTTCCGCAGTAGCCCCTGCTTCTACTTCAAATCCCCATGCGCCTGCCGCTGCAGCGATATCGCCTTCTTCCACATCGCCGCTTGCTACAAGATAATCCACGATCTCCTGTGCAAAAGAAGCGCCTGCTGCCGGTACGGCTTCCCAGAAAGCTTTCTGCTGATCTTCGGTCCAATGGCTGAAATCTGTATTTTCCTGCCCTGCTGCTGAGATTGCTTCCCACAAAGGCTTCTGGGCATTTACATAATCAGCCAGTCCTTCGATATCCAGCGTATTAAACGTACTCATTCCATCGTAGGTGGGATCTGCAAATACATAATAACTAAAAATTACATCGTCAATCGTTACATCTTCTCCGTCAGAGAATTTCATCCCTTCCTGGATCGATACCGTATATACATATTTGGTGGTGCCGTCTTCTGCTTTCACTTCTTCTACTTCCACATGTCCGGCATCATCCACAACTTCCCCATCTTTATTCAATCTGGAAACAGTAGCAAATATCAGGTCGTTTACCTGATTATCATAAGTACTGGAGTAGAAATAAGGGCTGAATACGCCTTCAAAATCCCCGGTACCAATAACAAGGGTATCATAGGTTCCAGTAGCCTGGACTTCGTCCCCGCCATCCTGGGCATCGCTGTCCTCTTCAGCACCGCCGCTTTGTTCCGTATTGCCGCTGTCTCCTGCATTGCTGTCGTCAGCGCTGCCGCCGTCTTTGCCGCCGCCACATGCGGTCAGCGCAGTAAGCATTGCAACGGACAGGAGAAGGGCCAATGCCTGTCTCATTTTTTTCATAAAAAATAAATCCTCCTTTTCTTGTACATTATACATATAAATAATAAAATACCACGCTATTATAACACAACCCCAGGGGAAAGGCAAGAATTTTTATCAGTCATTTAAAGCTTTACCACACTACATCAGCTTCCTATCCCCGCCTGCAAAAGCAAAACTTACAGTTGTTTTTCAAAATGCGCTACAATCTCTTTGATACATCCCTCTGCAAAGGGACTGGTAAGACCTGCTTCTTCCAGCATAGGCACATAAAATTTCTTCGCCGACAGACGGCACAAGGCCAGATAACTTTCCCAGGCTTTCCCAAAATCCTCATCCATCATTTTCTTATACTGCATCGCGCAAATAGAGGCAAGGCAGTAATCAATATAATAGAAGGGGCACTGGAAAATATGGGACTGTTTCTGCCACCACCCTCCGGCTCCGAAGAAGGGATCTTCTTCATAATCCAGATAGGGACGGTACACATGTTCCAATTCCATCCAGGCTTCTTTCCGCTGGGCCGGGGTCATATCCGGATTTTCATATACGATATGCTGGAATTCATCCACCATACACCCATAAGGCACAAAAGCCGCGGAATCCTCCAAATGCATAGCCAGATAGTCTCCCATCCGGTCCCCGAAAAATTCCTTCATCCAGCCGTAGGTAAAGTATTCCATGGACATAGAATGGATCTCCGCGGTCTCCATGGTGATATCACGATGCTCCCGCACTTCCTCATTCCGCACCACATATCCCTGGAATGCATGGCCGCACTCATGGGTGATCACATCCACATCAGAGCTTGTCCCATTAAAGTTGGCAAAAATAAAGGGGGATTCAAACAGAGGAATATAAGTCATATAGCCGCCCTGACGCTTGGTCTTCCTGCCCAGCACATCAAACAGCTGATTCTCCTGCATGAAATCAAAAAATTCCTTCGTCTCCGGAGATAATTCCCCATACATCCTCTGGCCTGCCGCCATGATCTCCTCCGGCGTTCCCACAGGCGCAGGATTCCCCTCCTTAAAATAAACGTCCTGATCTACATAGGATAATTTTTCTACGCCGATCCTGGCCCGCCGGCGTTCATGGATTTTGCTGGCAAAGGGAACAAAATATTCCTTTACCTGCTCTCGGAACTTCTCTACCTCTTCCCTGCCGTAGCTGTTGCGGTTCATGCGGTAGTATCCTAATTCCACAAAATTCTCATATCCCAGCATCCTGGCCTGCTTGGTCCGGTTCTTCACCAGCTTATCGTAAATCTCATCCAGCTCGTTTGTCACGCTTAGGAAATAATCGCTGACTGCCTTCCAAGCCCTGCGCCTTACGCTGCGGTCGCTGTCTGTTAAAAACTTCCGCATCAGGGACAGGTTGTATACCTCCCCCTCAAAGGGAATCTGGGCGGTGGCAATGACTTTGCCATACCGGGTAGCCAGGGCGTTCTCCTCCTGCATCAGAGGAACCAGAGATTCATCAAACGCTTTAAAGGACAGCTCCATATTCTTAAAAGCTACGGGTCCAATCTGTTGTTCCAGATACTCCCGGTAAGGAGATGCAAACAGCTCCTTTTGATATTCTACCTGATATTGATCTAAAATTGGAAGGACTTCATCGTAATATTCTTGCTCCTTCTCATAAAATTCATCTGTGGTATCGATATCATGGCGTATGGAGGCAATGGTCTGATACGTCTCAATTTCATCCAGCAGCTTGTAATAATCCTGGTGGATAGCCCATTGTTCGGAACCGCTTTTCGCCTCCTTTAAGCGCTTCATCAGCTCCTCATACCGCTTTTTTGCATCCTCAATGTCAAGTCTCTTATAAGGCATTTCTGAAAATTTCATTGGTTTTGTTTCCTTTCTGCATATAATTTTTAAAAAACGTTCAATTTCCACCCAGGCCGCCCGGGATTCCGGCAAAAGCTTTAAGGCCATCTGGAAAATATGGAACATCCCTTCATAAACGGTCAGCTTGACCTTCACCCCTGCCGCCTTGGCCTTCTCGGCCGCCAGCACGGAATCGCTCAACAGCATCTCTACGGACCCCACCTGCAAAAGCATGGGAGGAAACCCCGTAAAATCTCCAAACAGCGGGGAGATGTAAGGATTCTTCGGGTCATGGTCTCCCACGTAATCCTTATTGTAGATCAAACTGTCCCTGGTATTGCCAAACAAGGGATCCTTCTCATAATTTTCCTGGTAGGAAGGGCCGCTGGCCGTTAAATCCGTCCAGGGAGACATAGCGATAATTCCGCCTGGGAGCTTTCTTCCATTGTCCTTTAAGAACATACACAGGGCCAGGGCCAGCCCGCCTCCCGCAGAATCTCCCGCCACAATAATCTGCTGCTCCTCCCAGCCCTGTTCCAGCAGCCAGTCGTAAGCCGTCAGCGCATCCAGAAGGGCCGCCGGGTAAGGATTCTCCGGAGCCACCCGATAATCGATCGTAAGAACCTTAAGCCCTTTTCCCACCTCGCTGTAAAGGCCGGCAAAGGTGCGGTAAGCATTGCGCATCGCGCCAATATAGCCGCCTCCGTGAAGCTGCAGCAGAATAAAGTCCTCTCTGGCCCCCTCTTTAGGCGATAACAGCTCCATGGTAAAATGGGGCATAACAACTTCCTCCATGGTGAAGAGCTTGGGGCACTTCCATTTTGGCTCCACCAGGTTCTTGCGCATCTCCCCTGATTTTATTTTCTTTCCAATCAAATGGTCGTTCGTTACATGGGCGATCATCTGGCGCAGCACATAGCCCCGGATGCTGCCTTCCAGTTCTTTTTTGTGTTTTCCGGTCACTTTCTTTTTCATCTGTATTCCCCCGTCATACATGGAATCTCCGTTTCAATTCGTTCTTGGCCCTGCGGTCCCCAAAAATAATCGTTCCCACAAACATGACCGCCGATACGGCAGAGGCCGCCACCGTCACCACCGGCCGGTCTACCACACCGGCTCTCCATAAAATCAGCATTACGCCGCTAAGAAGCACCGTCATAATTTGCAGCAGGATATAGCTTTGCCAGTTGGCCACATTTACCAGCATCAAGATCAGCACCGCCAAGTCCATCAAAAGAATGGCTGCCGGCGCCACGTAATTTACAGACCATCCCCGGTATCCCACGATGATATCCACCGCTATTGCAAGCACCACCGCTGCAAAGACCTGGGTTAAAATGATCCGCAGGTAGCCGCTGTTCTTCTGAATAGAATAGCGCAGCGTCATATAGAAATAGAGGATGGCCACGCCGCTGATAGCCGACCACCATAATCCTGAATAAAAGGCATAGTTGATGGCAATCAGCCCGCCTTCTATTATAATGGCCAGAAACGTATACAGCTTCACCACAAAATTCAACCGCCTGGCCGCATCTTTCACATCCGGGTACATCCCCGGCCGTTCCTCCCCTGTCTCCCTTATCTCCAGCACACTGTGGCACAGTGGGCACACTGTGGTGAAATCTAAAATGGTCACTTGACATGTTTTACATCGTTTCATCATATACTCCATTCGTTTCAATCTCTACCTCAACGCCCTCCTGGGAAAGCTTCCGGAAAAACCCCCGCTGCACGGAAACATCCGTCAAGGTGGAGCTGAAGGTGAATACCAGGGTGTCTTTGTAAGAGCAGATACATCCTTTGATGCTCTGTCCCTTGGACATAGACAAAAATGCATGAAATCCTCTGATATAAGGCTGATATTCTTCCCGGATCCCGATGGAACCGATATTGGTGATCGTAGACGTATTGGCCAGGGCCGAGGTACGATATACGGATTTGATGGCAATATTTTTCAAAAACAGGGGCACCGCCCGCAGCATCAAATTCTTCTCGTTTGATACATTGTAAGCAAAAATATGTTCCAGGCTCTCGGGGTTGATCTGGCTTCTTAAACTTTCCGCCGTAATAGCCGCAATCTCTTCAAAGGTGTAGTGTTCCTTCACAGGCTCGAACACCGCGGACACCATGACAAAAAAGTTCTTGGTGGTAATGGATTTGTAATAAGGCCGCAGGTTCACCGGCACCGCCACGCTGATGGGGCGGCCCTGGGCCATCCCGTGGAGGCACTCCTGATATACGCTGAACATAAAGACTGACACCAGGTATTCATTGATGGACAGACCGTATTTTTTCGCCGCTGTCTTCAGCTGCCCTACTGGAAGATAACCGTGCATAACGCCAAGCTCCAAGGGCTTTAGCTTCTCTCCCTTAATCAGGTAAGCCCGCCTGGTCTTGTAGCTTTTCGCATGGCTCTTTTTATAATTCTTAACAAAACTGTCTTCCTTATTCAGGGAAGTATCGCTGCACAAGGCGTCCTCCACCTCCGTGAGAAGATCCGGATGGGCGATCCTCAGATATTGATACGTCAGCTCCCGCAAAAAATTAATACCCCCCATGCCGTCGGTGAGCACATGAAATACCTCCAAATTAATCCGGCACTGATAGTAACTGACCCGAAACAGGTAATTATTGTTTTTATTCGGGGCGATAAACTGGTTGGGATATGTGCGCTCTTCCTCCACTCTGGGGGCAGGCTTCTTATTATCTTCAAAATAATACCAAAAGACGCCCTTCCGAAGCCGCACTTTAAATACCTCAAACCAGGGCAGCACTTTATCCAATGCTTCCTGAAGGTATCCGGGCAGGATCTTTTCATTTAAAGTCACGGAAATGCGGTATACATTGCTCATACTCTCCCCGGCGATCACCGGAAACAGGTGGGCGGTATTATCCAGCTTATCCCATTTGATTTCACTTTCTCGTTTTCCCATGTTCGATTCCTCTGGTTTTTCTTTTTCCTACCTTATTCTCTCCTAGAGCCGTCGTCATGTCAACCGTTTTTTCCAGGAATTGGTTGTTTTATGCACATTTTCAGAAACAGCCTCATATAATATCAGGAATGCAAAATCCTTTTGGAGCAGACAGCAATGTTTCTAACATCTATGACGATATTAGGAGGAGATCTCCGCCAGTGTTATCTGGCTGAATATATGCATACCCTGGGGCATGATGTGATTTGTTTCGGCACCGTGCCTTTTCCTTTTTCCCATGGAGAGGGTATTCCCGTATCACACAATCTGACCTATGCCCTGGCCCAGGCCAGGCTGGTATTGGGACCTGTGCCGTTTTCCAAAGACGGCGTCCATCTCAACGCCGATCCAAAAGAATCCCTTTCTCTCCATGACCTTCTGGGCGCGCTGCGGCCAGGGCAGATTCTGGCTGGAGGTGGCTTCGGGGAAGACTTTTCCTCTTCCTGCGCCGCCGCTCAAATCCCTGTCTGGGATTTGATGAAGGATGAGGCCTTTATCTGTAGAAACGCTGCTTTGACCGGAGAAGGATTTTTATCTCTTTTGATCTCAAATACCCCCTTCTCCCTTCGTGGCCGCAGCCTTTTATTGATAGGATACGGACGATGCGCCCGGGAAATTGAAAAGCTGCTTCGGTGCTTTTCCATGAAAATCTATGTTTGTGACTGCAAAAAAGAGGCCCTTGCCCTGGCGAGCTCCCAAGGCCACAGGGCCGTATGGCCCAAGGAGCTATCCAGGTGCCTTCCAAATCTTGACCTAATCATCAACACCGTAAACGACTCTGTCCTGGCAGACGCCCAGCTCGACCTTCTTCCCCCGGACTGCATCCTTTTTGATATCGCATCCGCTCCCTACGGATTCCGCAAAGAAACCGCCGACCAGAAAAATCTTCGGCTCCTTCGCTGCCCTGGTATCCCGGGGCATACGATGCCTCAAACGGCGGGAGAGGCCATGGGAGCCGCTCTTTCAGAAAGGATGTTGTCATATGGATTATGATTTTAACGGAATAAAAATCGGAATCGCTTTTACCGGTTCCTTCTGCACCTATGCCAAAATTTTTGAAGCCCTTCACGCTCTTGCAAAAACGGGAGCCGACTTATATCCCATTTTTTCCAACCATGCCGCTGAAATTGATACCCGGTTCGGCGACAGCAAGGAGTTCTTGACGCGGGCGAAAGACATCACCGGGCATGAGCCCATCCTTACGATTCCCGGGGCGGAGCCCATCGGCCCCAAATCTATGCTGGATATTTTAGTCATCGCCCCCTGTACCGGGAACACCTTATCCAAGCTGGCCAACGGCATCTCGGACACTCCGGTGCTGATGGCCGCCAAATCCCATTTGAGAAATAATAAGCCGCTGGTCATCTCTTTATCCACCAACGACGCATTGGGCATGAACCTGAAAAACATCGGTATTCTTTTGAATACGAAGAACATTTATTTCGTGCCCTTTGGACAGGACAATTATAAGGCAAAGCCCAATTCCATGGTAGCCCATGTGAATCTGCTGCCGGACACCATTGCCCGGGCCCTTTCCTACACCCAGATTCAGCCGGTGATCGTCAGCCACTGCCCGCCGGAACCAGGATCTTCGGACGCAAAACAGTAAAAAATTATGAAACCACCAGGGAGGATTTATTATGTGCGGTATCGCCGGATTTTATCAATCACAATTCGATTACACCACAGACCCCGCTTACAGCATCAAGCTCACGAAAATGAAAGACAGCCTGCTGCGCCGGGGCCCCAATGACAATGGCCTAAAGCTGTTTCCCCACTGCGGCCTGGCCCATACCAGACTGGCCATCATCGACCCCATGCGGGGCGCCCAGCCCATGTGCCGGGACGGATGCGCCATTGCTTATAACGGTGAGATCTATAACGGCCAGGAGCTTCGCAGTCTGTTAAAGGACGCTTCTCTGCCCTTTGAGACCAGCTGCGACACGGAAATTATCTTGAACGGCTATTTGGCCTATGGCTGGGACTTTATCCGGCAGCTCAACGGCATTTTCGCCATCGCACTGTATGACTCCCGCAAGGATACGCTGCTGCTGGCTCGGGACCATCTGGGCGTCAAGCCTCTCTTCTACCAGAAAACGGAAGACGCCTTTGTATTTGGTTCTGAACCGAAAGCCTTGTTTGCCTATGGCGTCCGCCCCCGGCTGAATGAAGAAAGCTGGGGAGAGGTACTGGGCCTTGGCCCCGCCAGAACCCCGGGGCACGGGGTATTTACGGATATGAAGGAAGTGCTTCCCGGACACTTCCTTCTGTTTTCCCGGGAAGGAGTAAAGGACTGCTGCTATTGGGAATTACACGCCGCCCCTCATGAGGACACTTACCAGAAGACCATAGAAACCGTATCTTATCTGGTCACCGACAGCGTCAGCCGCCAAATGGTATCCGACGTCCCTATCTGCACCTTTTTATCAGGCGGGCTGGACAGCAGCCTAGTGTCCGCCATCGCCAGCCGCAGGCTGAAAGAACAAGGAGAGAGCCTTCGGACGTTTTCCTTTGATTTCACCGGGAATTCTGAAAACTTCCAGCCCAATGATTTTCAGCCCACCCAGGACCGCCCTTTTGTGGACCGGATGGTTTCCCATATCGGCAGCAGCCATACTTACCTGGAATGTGAAAGCCGCCGTCAGGCGGACTGCCTGCTGGACGCGGTGATCGCCCGGGACCTTCCCTGTATGGCGGACGTGGAATCCTCCATGTTGTATTTCTGTTCCCAGGTGGCAAAAACCACCCGGGTCGCCCTTACGGGAGAATGCGCCGATGAGATTTTTGGCGGCTATCCCTGGTTCCACAAAGAAGAATTATGGCAGAAAAATCATTTTCCCTGGAGCTGGGATATGAATGCCCGCACCTGCCTGCTGCGGGAGGATTTCCTCCGGGAAAATCATATTGAAGAATACGCCAAGGACGCCTATGACACTTCCCTGGCCCAGACGCCCCGCCTCATGGGAGAATCCCCACAGGAAGCCCGGCGCCGGGAAATCTCCTGGCTGAATATCCGCTGGTTTATGGCCACCCTCCTAAACCGCATGGACCGCACCAGCATGTACTGCGGGCTGGAGGCCCGGGTGCCTTATGCGGATTACCGGATTCTAGAATATGTCTATAACGTCCCCTGGGATATGAAATGCAAAGATGGCATTGCAAAAAACCTCCTGGTGGAAGCGGGCAGGGAGTATCTTCCCAAAGAAGTCCTGTTCCGCAAAAAAAGCCCGTATCCTAAGACTTACGATACGGGATATGAAAAGCTGCTGGGAGAACGCCTACGCATGGTGTTGGAACAAAAGCATTCTCCCATTTTGGAAATCGTAGACAAACAGAAAGTAACAGCCTTTCTGGACAGTCCCAAAGACTACGGCAGACCCTGGTACGGCCAGTTGATGGCAGGCCCCCAGATGATCGCCTATCTGCTGCAGATCGACTATTGGATGGAACGATACCATCTGTAATGATCAGGCGCCCTCTTGGCTGCCCTCTATGCAAACGCCTCTTTTTACAGGTTGGTCTGTACCAGCTTCGGACGGTATCCGGTCTGATCCAGCACACGGATGATCTGTTCCTTATGTTCTTGTCCAAAGGCTTCCAGGGTAATGCGAAGCTCTACCGCCGAGCTTCGGTTGGTGTTGATAAACTGGTTATGGTCCAGTTTGATCACATTGCCCTGCTCTTTGGCAATAATTCCGGTTATCTTGCAAAGCTCTCCCGGTTTATCCGGCAAAAGAACGGATACCGTAAAAATACGGTTCCGAAAGATCAAACCCTGCTGCACCACAGAAGACATGGTGATCACGTCCATATTGCCGCCGCTTAAAATGGCGGCAATCCGTTTGCCTTTTACCTTAAGCTGACGCAGCGCCGCCACGGTCAAAAGCCCGGAATTCTCCACCACCATTTTATGATTCTCCACCATATCAAGAAACGTCACGATAAGGTCGTCGTCCTTGACTGCGATGATATCGTCCAGATTTTTTTGGACATAGGGGAAAATCTTTTCTCCCGGCGTTTTCACCGCCGTGCCGTCTGCAATGGTATTCACGTTGGGAAGCGTCACCACTTTTCCGGCTTCCAGGGAAGCTTTCATGCAGCTTGCCCCGGCAGGCTCCACGCCGATGACTTTGATCTTGGGATTCAACTGCTTGGCCAATGTTGCAACTCCCGCCGCAAGCCCGCCGCCCCCGATGGGCACCAGGATGTATTCTACCAAGGGCAGATCTTTAAAAATCTCCATGGCCACCGTCCCCTGGCCGGTTGCCACATCCAGGTCGTCAAAGGGATGGATAAAGGTGTAGCCGTTCTTTTCTGCCAGCTCGTATGCTTTCTGGCAGGCTTCGTCATACACTTCTCCGTGAAGCACCACTTTGGCCCCATAACTCTTAGTGCGGTTAACCTTGATCAAGGGCGTAGAGGTGGGCATAACAATCGTTGCCTTCGCCCCAAACTGCTGGGCCGCATATGCGACGCCCTGGGCATGATTTCCTGCGGACGCGGTGATTAATCCCTTCTTCCGTTCCTCCTCGGACAAGGTACTGATCTTGTAATAAGAGCCCCGCACCTTATACGCTCCGGTATACTGCATATTCTCCGGCTTCAAATAAATCTTGTTTCCGGTCTGGCGGCTCCAGTACTCACTATAGACAAGCTTTGTCTCCGAGGTTACATTTTTTACCACTTCACTGGCTTCTTCAAACTTATCCAACGTCACTTTGATCATTCTCCTTCCTGTGCTACGTCAAAGAGGGCGTTTACAAATTCCTGGGAATCAAATTTCTGCAGGTCGTCTATGGTCTCCCCAACTCCAATATATTTCACCGGGATTCCCAGCTCTGACTGTATGGCTACGGCGATGCCCCCCTTTGCCGTGCCGTCCAGCTTCGTCAATATTATTCCGGTGATTTGGGCCACCTGGGAAAACTCCTTGGCCTGAGCCAGGGCGTTCTGCCCCGTGGTGCCGTCCAATACTACCAAGGTCTCCCGGAATGCCTGGGGATATTCTTTTTCCAGAATCCGGTTGATCTTTTTTAACTCCTCCATCAAGTTTTTCTTATTGTGGAGGCGTCCTGCCGTATCGCAGAGCAGCACATCGGCTTTTCTGGCTTTCGCCGCCGCCACAGCGTCATAGACCACTGCGGCGGGATCCGCCCCTTCCTGGCCGCCGATCATATCCACTCCGGCCCGGCGGGCCCACTCTGAAAGCTGCTCCCCGGCTGCCGCCCGGAAGGTATCCGCCGCCGCAAGGACTACCTTTTTCCCCTGGGATTTCAGCTTTCCCGCCAGCTTGCCCACGGAAGTGGTCTTGCCCACGCCGTTGACGCCGATGACCAGCACCACGGAGGTCTCTTCTTCAAAACGGTAGGCCGTCTCTCCCACGTCCATCTGCTCCTTGATACTCTGAATCAACAGCTCCTTACAGGCGGCAGGCTCCTTGATCTTTTTCTCCTTCACCTGTTCCTTTAAGTTCTCGATGATGGCCTCCGTCGCTTTTACCCCCAGGTCCCCCATAATGAGAATCTCTTCAATCTCTTCATAAAAATCCTCGTCAATACTGGAAAACCCGCTGAATATGCTGTCAATCCCGGACACAATGTTGTCCCTGGTCTTGGCAAGCCCCTGCACCAGACGTTTAAAAAATCCTTTTTTTTCTTCGCCCATTGCCTCACTTCCTTTCTTTTATTCTTCCAGCGTCTCTTCGATTAAGTTCACGGATACCAGGGTTGAAACCCCTTTCTCCTGCATGGTTATGCCATACAGCCGGTCGGCCGCCGCCATCGTGCCCCGCCTGTGGGTAATAACAATAAACTGGGTATTTTTTGTCAGGCGATGGAGATACTGGGCAAACCGCCCCACATTGGAGTCATCCAGCGCCGCTTCAATCTCATCCAGAAGGCAAAAAGGGGAAGGCTTTAAGTTCTGGATGGCAAACAACAGGGATATGGCGGTTAAAGATTTCTCCCCGCCGGAAAGCTGCATCATATTCTGAAGCTTCTTCCCTGGAGGCTGGGCAATGATACGGATCCCGCATTCTAAGATGTCTTCCTCCTCCACCAGCTCCAGCGTCCCTTTTCCCCCGCCGAATAATTCCTTAAATGCCTTGTCGAATTCCCTGCGAATCTGAGCAAACTTTTCCATAAACTGGTTACGCATTCCGGTATCCAGCTCATCGATAATCTCCAAAAGCGTCTTCTCGGCAGTCACCAGGTCGTCATGCTGGGTTTTCATAAATTCATAACGCTCCGAAAGGCTCTTAAAGTCCTCAATGGCGTTGACGTTCACATCGCCAAGCCCCCGGATCTCCTCCTTAACAGCCCCTATCTGCTGCTTCATATGAGAAATATCCTGATACTCTTCATTCCGGAGCTTTAAGGCGTTATGGTAGGTCAGTTCATATTCCTCCCACATATAGTTGTTTTGATGCTCCATCCCTTCCGTCAGCTTTTCCTTCTGGCTGTTTAGGCGGAACAATTCTTTATCCAACTGATTGATCTGCTGGGAAATGTCTTCCCGCTCCTTGAAAAATCCTTTGTATCTGGCGGACAGCTCTTCTTTTTCCTCCTGCCGCTCCTTAAGCCGTTCTTCCAATTCCTGGCGGGTCGTCTCGCAGTTATGTATGGTACGGTGAAGCTCTTCCATTTCCTGCTGCTTCTTTACGATATCCTCCTGGGACTGGGATTCCTCCCGCCGAACCTGATCTAGCTCTTCTTTTAACTTTTGGATCTCTCCCCGGATACGGTCTGCATTTTCCCGGACAAACCCTGCCTGCTGGCTGATATTGGCTTCCTCTAAGCGTACCGTAGATACCTCCGTCTGCACCTGCTCCTGAATGGCGGTCTGCTTCTCCAGCACCTCCTGGTAATGGTTATTTTCCCATTCAATTTCTTTTTCCCGCAGCTCGGCCTGGTCAATCTCCTCCTGGATCCCTTCTTTATTCCTGCGGATCTCCGCCATCTGGCTATCCAGGGCCGCCACTTCTTCTTTCAGTCCCTTAAAGCCCTTCTCGTGCTCTTCTCTCTGCCGGATGGCCTGCTCTGCATTAATCCTGGCCGTATTCTCCAACAGCTTCATCTCCTGGAGTTCCTTTTGTACGCGCTCAAAATCCTCCTGTAAAAGTTCTCTGGCCGTCTGAATCTCCCCCAGCCGCTGCTTATGCTCCTCAATCGCCCTGCTGCGCCGATCCACCTGTTTTTTCAAATCTTCTATTTCCCGTTTTCGTCCCAGAAGATTGCCGGAATTCTTAAACGCCCCTCCCGTCATGGAACCTCCGGGATTTAAGGATTCCCCTTCCAGGGTAACGATACGCAGAGAATACTGGTACTTTCTTGCCAGGGCGATTCCATGGTCAATGTGGTCTACCACATAGGTGCGCCCCAAAAGATATGCGGTTAATCCCTGATACTGCTCCTTGGCATGCACCAGTTCATTGCCCAGCCCGATGACGCCGGGTTCCTTCAATGCCTGCCGGTTTATCGAAACGGGACGTTTTCCCACGCTGGTAAGGGGCAAAAAGGTTGCCCGCCCATAGCGGTTCTGTTTCAAATACCGGATCATCTCTTTGGCGGTCTCTTCATCTGACGTGACAATGTTTTGGATACTTCCCCCCAAAGCTGTCTCAATCGCAGTTTCATACTGCTTGTCCACTTGGATCAAGTCCGCCACTACCCCCAGGATGCCCGGATTCTTGTCTTTTGTCTCCATCACCCGGCGGATGCTGCCTCCGTAACCGTCATACCGCTCTGCAATATTCATCATAGATTCCAGACGGGACTGGTCCCTGTGAAAGCTTTTCGTATCTTCCTCTAACTGCTCCCTGGCTTCCTGCTGCTTTTGCTGCCAGCCCTGGTTCTTTGCTTCCAGCTCCCCGGCTTCCTCCTCCAGAGCCTGAGATCGTGTCCGAATCTTTTGGAGACTGTCCCTGGCTTCTTTCAGAGCTGTTTCCAAAGCTTCTTCCTCGCTTTTTCGCTCCACCAGCCGCTTGTTCAGCTGGGCCTTTCGGATATTAGCCTGTTCCAGCATCGTATCGTACCGCTGCATCCTGGCCTTGGTGGAAGCCTTTTGGTTCAGCAGTTCAATGACTTCATTCTTTCCCTGCTCCATGCCTGCCTGGCACTGGGCGATGGCAGACTGGATCTGGTTAAACCGCTTCGTCACCTCATCCTGACGGCGTCCGATATCCTGCAGCTGTGCTGCCAATTCCTGTTCCTGCTTCTCATAGGAAGCCAGAGCCTCTTCCCGTTCCTTTTGGCCTAAGATCATCGCTTCCTTACGGCTCTTGAAATGCTCCCCGCTTTGCTTCGCCCCTCGGATCTGTTCTTTCAGCACATTGATCTGGCCTTCTAACTGGCCCTTTTGCATCCCGGCATTTCCCAACTCCGCCCGGGTCTGCTCCATGGCCTCTTCCATCCGGCCCATATCCTGTTCTGTCTTTTCATATTGCTCCTTGATCCCTTCGAAGGATTCTTTCGCTTTCCGGTAATCCTCCCCAGCAATGGCCGTTTTCTCTTCCAAGGCCTGTAATTGCTGTTGTACCTCCTGAATCTCCGTTAAAAAAAGATTGACTTCATAAGTCTTTAATTCTTCCTTTTTTTTCAGATAAATCCTGGCCTTCTCCGACTGGCGCTCCAGCGGTCCTAATTGTTTTTCCAATTCTGCAAGGATATCATTGACCCGCACCAAGTTCTGCCGTTCATTCTCCAGCTTTTTCTGGGCGGTGGCCTTTCGCCGTTTGTATTTTACAATACCTGCCGCCTCGTCAAAAAGTTCCCGCCGCTCCTCTGGCTTACCACTTAAGATCTTTTCAATCTGGCCCTGGCCGATGATCGAGTAACCCTCTTTTCCAATTCCCGTATCGTAGAACAGCTCGTTCACATCCTTCAGGCGGCAGGGCGTACCGTTCATCAAATATTCGCTTTCCCCGGAGCGGTATACACGCCTGGCAATGGTGACTTCTTCATAATCCAGGCCAAGGGCATGGTCCCCGTTGTCTAAAGTAATAGCCACATAGGCATAGCTTAGGGGCTTCCGGTTCTCGGTTCCTGCAAAAATCACGTCCTGCATACTGGCTCCCCGAAGCTGTTTGGCCCGCTGTTCCCCCAGCACCCAGCGGACGGCGTCCGCCACATTGCTTTTGCCGCTGCCGTTGGGCCCTACAATGCCGGTAATCCCATTGTGAAATTCAAACAGGATCTTATTGGCAAAGGATTTAAACCCGTGCACCTCAATACTTTTTAAATACATATTATGCCTCCCGGTCCTGTCCCAAACGGATCAGAGCTTGGTAGGCCGCCTCCTGTTCCGCCCCTTTTTTGGTCCTGCCCTCTCCCTGGCCGATGGAGGATTCTCCCACCAGCACTTCCACCAGATATTTTTTATCATGATCCGGCCCCGACTCCTCCAAAAGGCGGTAGGAAAGCTCCCCCTTGTGACTTCCCTGCACCATTTCCTGCAGGATAGTCTTGCTATCAAAAAAGAGCTGCTTATGCTCAATATCATTCAGCACATATTTATGGATAAACTCTTTTGCACTAGCAAAACCACCATCTAAATAAACCGCTCCGATCACCGCTTCCAGAGCGTCGGACAACACGGACTTTCTTTCTCTGCCGCCGGTCATATCCTCGCCTTTTCCAAGCATCAGATATCTCCCCAGCTCCAACTGCCTGGTGCAAAAGGCCAACGTCTGTTCACATACCATGCTGGCCCGCATTCTGGTCAGCTCCCCTTCCGGATAATCCGGGTATGTTTCAAATAAAAATTCGCTGGTCACAAGCTCCAGCACCGCATCCCCCAAAAACTCCAACCGTTCATTGTTGGCGAATTTGCTCATCCGACGCTCGTTGGAATAAGAGCTATGGGTCAAAGCTTGTCTCAATAAGTTCCGATTTCGGAACCTGTAGCCAATACGTTCCTGAAATTCTTCCTGTCGATTCATAAATTCTCCTTATGAAACAATAGAAAGTCCGCGGTGCGTACTTTCTATTGTCATGAATAAAAAGGATACCGGGAGAATTGCGTCCGCCTTCCTCCCGGCACCCTTCCTCTGGTTCATGTTCCTGTGTCCTTACGGCCTGTTTTAATTCAGCGCATTCTTGATCTGCTCTACGGCGTCTCCAACGGTTACGATCTTCTCTGCTTCTTCGTTTGCGATCTCCACGTCAAACTCTTCTTCCAGTCCCATGATGATCTGGAAAATATCAAGGGAATCCGCTCCCAGATCATCCACGAAGGTGGTATCCATCGTAATCTCCTCTTCATCCACATTCAATACTTCAGCAATGATTTTTTTTAACTTTTCAAATTCCATCTGTCTCCCTTTCTACTCTTCTTCCTGAGAAGAGGTTCCAATCATTTTTTTGATTCTTTCGTTGATCTGCTGTTCTTTAAACGTGACGCACTGGATCATGGAATTGGTTATCTCCTGCGCCTTGGCGTTGCCGTGAGTCTTTACCACAAGGCCGTTCAGCCCCAAAAGCGGCGCTCCGCCGTACTGGGAGGCGTCAAACGCACTTAGCGTATGCTTTAACGCCGGTTTCACCAATAACGCGCCAATTTTACTCCGCAAAGACCCCATCATGCCCTGCTTCACCATTCCTATCATGGTAGCGCCTACACCTTCATATAATTTAAGGATGACATTTCCCACAAACGCTTCGCAGACAATGACGTCCGCCGCTCCATGGGGAATCTCCCGTGCTTCAATGCTGCCCACAAAATGAATGTCCGGGCAATTCTTTAACAGCGGGAAGGTCTCCTTCACCAATGCATTTCCTTTCTCTTCTTCCGCTCCGATATTGACAATTGCTACCCGGGGCTTCTTTACTCCCAGAACATGCTCCATATAAATGGAACCCATCCGGGCAAACTGTATCAAGTGAGAGGGCCTGGCGTCCACATTGGCTCCGCAGTCCACCAAGAGGGATACCCCTTTCTCCGTAGGTATCAACGGCGCCAGGGGCGGTCGTTCCACTCCTTTGATCCTGCCTACAATAAGCTGTCCCCCCGCCAATATGGCTCCGGAACTTCCGGCAGATACAAAAGCGTCGGCTTCTCCTTGCTTTATCATATTCATGCCCATCACAATGGATGACTTCTTCTTCTTACGGATCGCCATCACCGGCGGTTCCGCCGTCTCAATCACCTCCGGAGCGTCCACAACGGAAATCTGCCCATGGGGATATTGATATTTCTTCAATTCCTCCCAAACTTCCGTCTCCCGGCCTATGAGAAACACGGAAAGCCCTTTGTTCATCGCGGCAGCATCCACAACGCCCTTCACAACCTCCCTCGGCGCATTGTCTCCGCCCATGGCGTCCACTGCCACTCTGACCGTATCTTCCATGAAAAATCCTCCTTTTTTTGCCATACGGCAATGCCTATATCAAAATATACTATATGTGGCAGAAGAAATCAATATCTATATTTTAAAAGTTGCGGTTGCCTGGATTCACAGCAGATACGCCCGTAACAGCTTCAAGGTATTTTCCACCCCGTCCAGATGGCTGCGTTCATACCCATGGGAAGCATAGACTCCCGGGCCGATCAGCCCATGGCGCACATCATATCCCGCCGTAAGGGCTGCATCCGCATCCGACCCATACCTGGGATAAATATCCACTGCAAAATCCGCTCCGCCTTTTTTCGCTGCCCGTATCAAATCCGACACCACATCATATGTATAAGGGCCGCCGCTGTCTTTGGCGCAAATGGACACCTGATGTTCCGTACATCTTAAGCCTTCTCCCACACATCCCATATCCACAGCCAAAATCTCGGTGGTTCCCTCCGGCACGGTTCCGCAGGCGCCGTGTCCTACTTCTTCATAGACAGAAATATGCTGGTAGATGTGCCTTGCAGGGATACGTCCCTCTTCCTTTAAAAACTTCGCAAATCCCAGAAAAATCCCCACACTTAGCTTATCATCCAAAAAGCGGCTCTTGATATAACCGGATCCGGTTACCCTGGTCCTTGGTTCAAAGGCCACAATGTCCCCGGTCATGATCCCTAAGTCTTCCGTCTCTTTTCGGGAGGAGGTTTTTTCGTCAATCACCACTTCCATTTGTTCAAAGCTGCGTTTGATCTTATTCAACTCTTCATTCACATGGATGGAAGCGTTATTCATTTGAAGCGTCCCTTCATAAATATTCCCTGCCCGGGTAATAATACGGCAGTTTTCTGCTTCTCCGTTATTGGGATTCATCCCTCCTAAGGGAGATAACCGAAGGCGCCCGTTTTCCTTCACCTGAGCCACCATAGCGCCCAACGTATCCAGATGGGCTTCCAGCAAAACGGCGTTCTCCCTGTCCTTTCCTCCCAAATCCACCAGGATGCCGCCTTTTTTTGTTTTCACAGGGCAATATCCCAGTTTTTTATATTCTTCCATTACAAAATCAGCCGCATTCCTTGTATACCCCACAGGGCTGTCCACATTCAGTATATTCTTTGTCTCTTCCACACAATAGGATACGTACTTTTTCATGTTCTAATTCCTCCCGTCAGTGCATCTGCCGCATCTTACCCTCATTGTACAAGGGGACTATGATATTAAAAAATATTGCTTTCCTCCGCCTGCTTCAGCATGAAAAATGCTCCCAGATTCCCTCGTTTTCCCCCGGAAGCCCGATGAGAAAATAATAGTTTATGGTTGCAGCAGGTACACAGCCCCGCCGTAGCTATATGTTCCCGCTTTACCCCGGCTTCTTCCAGTACCGCCTCATTGGCCTTCCATAAATCCAACTGGTATCTTCCCCGGGCATTTTCCACATAAAACTCCCTGGCTCCAGGCCCAAATTCCTGCGAAAACGCCTGAATGACGTCCTGGCTGACTTCATAGCAGTCCTGACAGATGGATGGGCCGATCACACAAAGAGTATCCTTTGGCCTTGTCTGATACTCCCTCTCCATGGCTTTCAGGGTCTCTCTTCCCATTCTGCCCACGGTCCCCCGCCAGCCGGAATGGGACAGTCCAATAGCCTTATGAACCGGATCCAAAAAATAAAGCGGCACACAGTCCGCATAAAAGGTTGACAGCACAAGTCCCGGCTCGTTGGTGATCAGCCCGTCTACATCTTTCAAGCAATCCTCTCTGGTAATTCCACACCCCGCGTCCTCTTTGCCCACTTTTCTCACATTGGTGGTATGGGTCTGATGGGAGAGCACAAATCGGTCCGTCGTAACGCCCAGAGCCTCTGCCACCCGCTGAAAATTCTGTTCCACAGCCTTTGGATCGTCTCCCCGGGTAAAACTCAGATTCAGGGAAGCGCACACCCCCTGGCTTACGCCTCCCTGTCGGGTGGTAAAACAATGCGTTATCAGTCCCGTTTCCTCCAACAAAGGAAAATATAGCAGAGGAAGCGTTCCTTCCCTTAAGCGGACCTCTCTTTCTTCTACCGTCCCCTTGCCTTGGTTTCTTATAAATTCCATAAAATCCCTCTTTTAAAATGCATTTTCCACATGTATGATTTCATCTTTCAACATTCCCACCACATCAAAGCGGCAGGCCGTCTCTTCTTTTGGCCCGTTCTCCCGTAAATACCAGCGGGCCGCGCCTTTTATTCTCCGCTGCTTTCTTGTATCCACTGTCTCCAGAGGGTGCCCGTACCTGCTGTCCGCCCGGTATTTTACTTCCACAAACACCAGATACTCCCCATCCCTGGCAATCAGATCGATCTCCCCTTGGGGGGAATAATAATTCCTTTTTAGAATCTCATATCCTTTTTTCTGCAAAAACGCGGCCGCCAGACGTTCATAGGCAGCGCCCTTTTTTCTGCTTTGCTCCAATATTCTTTTCAACGCCCTAATTTCTCCCGCAATTTATCCATACGGTCTACAAATACCAGAATCTCCGCCACAACCTCATATAACTCCGGCGGGATGGTATCCCCAATCTCCAGCTTCGATAAGGTAGCCGCCAGCTTCTCATCCTTGTGCAGCGGAATGTCCGATTCCTTGGCTTTGTCAATAATCTTTTGGGCCAGCTCGCCTTTCCCCGCCGCAATGATCCGGGGGGCCTCATCCCCGGGATTATATCCCAGGGCAACCGCCGTCTTATTTCTTACTTGTTCTTCCTTTTTTTCCATGATGATGCCTCTTTCACGTCAATACATCAAAGGAGTACCGGGAAAGCTGCCCCACCGGAGCCTCCCGCTCCAAAAAGTCCTCCACAAAATCCATTTCCCGTACCTGCAGCTCTAACTGTATGCCGCAGTGATATCCCTTCTGTTCCAGCCGTTCTCTCAAATCTTCGATATGCTGCTCCACCAACTTATAAGCGGTATCGTCGGACAAGTAAAAATTCGCCGTTACCTGTCTTCCCAACATCTTTACCTGTACGTCCGTAGTCCCCAAATGATCCAGCTCCAGGTGAAGAAGGGCAGAAAGCTCCCCGTCCCTATCCTGCAGCTTTTTTTTATTTGTATACACATACAGGTCGCTGTGGGCATTCTGGCCATGGAGCTTTAGAGGGATCTGCACATAGTTGTACAGTTGATTGATCTGGTTCATCATCTCTAAATTTCCCCGCACTTGGTTTACCTGGCGGTTCACTGTTGGAGCATCCTTTCCTGCGTCCTGCAAAAACTGTTCCAGCTTTGCCATTTGGCGATTCACCCGCTGATATAACTGCTCCACATTTTCTTTCTGGGCCACCTGCTCCGGTTCTAAAAGCCATTGCTCTGACATCACCTGCTTTAGCAGGCTCTTATATTCCTTCCCCTGAAACAGCTCTTTCCACAGAGAAGCGTCCTTGGACCCAGCCTGGGATAAATTCTCACGTATCAAAGACAGCAGCTCTTTGGCGCTTACATTAGGATTCAGCTCTCCATCCGTAAAAATCCTGCCCTCCGTCTCCATTCCAGGAATTTGTTTTAATTGCCGTTCTAATCCCTGAAGTTCCGTCCGGGAAAAAAGTTCCCCTAAAGTTCCCGGCGCTACCGGCTGCTGTGGAGCTGCATCGCCTCCAGGCAATGTCTGGGGCTTTAGGAATGTTCCTTCTTTGGGCAGGCCCCCGCTCTCCAAAGGATCTTTTCCCGCTGCGGCCTGGGCCGATTCCGGAAGTTCCCCTTCCATTCCAGGAATTCCTGACTCAGGTTTTGGTCCTCCTCCTTCCAAAACGGCGGATTCCTGCTTCATGGTTCCTTCCGTTCCCAGAAGGGCGTCTCCCTTTTGTATCACAGACTCCTCTGACAGCATACCGTCTGCCCCAGGAAGGCTCCCGCCGCCTAACCCTGACGTACTCTGGTCCGTCCCCGCCCCGGGAGGAACGTTTCCGCCTTCCGTCCATATGCCTTCTGATTTCCCGGCTTCTTTCGGCAATCCGCTTTCTATCTCCAGGATATCCAAAAGCTGGTTTTGCAGATTCAGAATCCTCTCGGCGTCCGCACCTTCTCCCGCCAGATCGGGAAGCTGCTCCATGATCTGGGAAAACTTATCTACCAAAGCGTGCTCTCCGGCTTTATAAGCCTCAAACTGCATCACAGATTCTTTGTTTATGGCAAACCCCAGCTTCTGCATCTGGATCAGCGTCTGGGGGGACGCCTGTGGATACCGGAGAAGCTGACGGAGCATAGCGTTTAGGCTCTCCCGGTTGATGGGCATTTGATTCTGCATCATCATATCTACCATATCCAGATTACGCTGGTTCACAGGCATCCCTGCCGCAGACAGGGCCCGCTGCAGCGTTGGATTGTAAACGCTTTTTACCGGAACCTGGCGAAGCATGATTTTTCCTTCCTGGTTGGATTTTACCTCAAACAGCACCGGTTCTCCCATACGGACCTGTACCCCGGGTTCCAACTGGGCGCGAATGCTCTGGCCGTTGGAAAGGCTCATCTGCACAAAACCGTCCTTACTGTCTGTGATCGTTCCTTCAAATACCGTGCCCCTGGGAAGCTGCTGCATATCCTGGCGGACGCCCCTGGCCCCCTCCGCTTCAGCGCTGTGAACATTTTGCCCCGTCTGTTGATATTGATTTTGATATATGGAGAATCCATCGATTTTTGGCATGGCTGCATCTCCTATGAATTCAAAAATTTTTGGATGAAGCTGGCCCGGTGAATCGGGCAGGCCCCATAGGTCTTCAACGCCTGGATATGGTCTTTGGTTCCATATCCCTTATTGGATGCAAACCCGTATTCCGGCATCTCCTTATGGTATTGTTCCATGATCCGGTCCCTGGTTACTTTGGCAATAATACTAGCAGCCCCGATGGAAATGCTTTTCGCATCTCCTTTGATAATTGGAACCTGGAGAATGGAAATTCCCGGAATCGTCACTGCATCATTTAATAATATATCGGGCGCTTGGGATAATTTCTGAATCGCTTCTTGCATTGCTTCATAAGTGGCATTTAAAATATTGACTTCATCAATGCGCCGGGGGCTTGCCATGCCAACCCCCACGGCCACCGCCTGCTTCAAGATCACGTCATAGAGCTCTTCTCTCTTTTTTTCGCTGAGTTTTTTGGAATCATTGATATACAAAATATCGCAGCCCCCTGGCAAAATCACGGCTCCGGCTACCACCGGGCCTGCCAGGGGTCCTCTCCCCGCCTCGTCCACGCCGCAGACATATCCAAACGCTCCATATTCCCGTTCAAAGCTTCCCAGTTCCCAAATCCTTTGACGCTCCGCCTTTAGCTTCTTTACTCGGTTTTCGGCCTGTGCAACCAGCTTTTGTACGCTGGTGCGCCCGTCCTTTTCATAGGCTGTGATAAAATCAGGCAGCTGCTCGCTGGCCGCTGCCTGTAATTCTTCCCGGATTACTCCGATACTTTTTACTTCTTCCATACTTTCTCCTACCTGTGACGTATAAATCCGATTTTGTCGAAGGGATAGATCCGAAGCCAGGCCCTGCCGATGATATCTTCCCGCAAAATATTGCCCACGCTGGGATCCCGGCTGTCGCTGCTGGCATTACGGTTATCCCCCATCACAAAGTATTCGTCCTCGCCAAGGGTAATCTCCTGCGCCGCCAAGCCGATATGGTCTTCATCTATCACTTCCAGTCCGTAGGATTCCTCCAGCTGTTCCCCATTGATGTAAATGTCGCCCTCCTCATTAATCCAGACCGTCTCGCCCGGCATACCGATGATTCGCTTGATATAATAAGTCTTTTCTTCGTATTTGAAAGGGAACACAATAATATCAAACCGCTCCGGTTCCCGAAAGCGGTAAGAAATCTTATCCACCACCAGATTGTCTCCGTCGCTTAAAGTACTTTCCATAGAGGAACCACTGACCTCCGTGCGCTGGCCCACATAGTGGATCACCAGATAGGTCAGCAAAAGCACAATTCCTATGTATAACAGAAAACTCACGACTTCTTTCACTGCTTCCGTCTTCTTGTTCTTTCCTTCCGATAAATTCTCACTCATCCATCTATTCCTTCCCTGATTTACGACAGACTTTTCTCATCATCTGATACCCCTCTATTCTATGCCTCTTTTGCCGGAAATTCAAGAGTAATTTTCCCCAACTTCCCGCTGCGGAATTCCTCTAAAACCAAGCCGGCGGCCTTGCCGTAATCCAGTTCTTCCCCCCGCTTGATACAGTTGCGGTTTTTGGCAATTTCCATTAAGATCGCGGAAGCTTCTTCTGTCTCCGCAACCTCATACCTTTGCTGCAATACTCCTGGATATTGGCTGAGCAAAAGACGAATCAATTCCATAGACAGCTCCTCCGTATTCAGGATCTCATCTTTGACGGAGCCAATGCAGGCCAAATGCAGGCCCACTTGCTGATCTTCAAATTTGGGCCACAAAATCCCGGGCGTGTCTAATAATTCCACGCTTTTATTCAGCCGAATCCACTGTTTTCCCTTGGTCACCCCAGGCTTATTCCCTGTCTTAGCGCAGGCCCTGCCTGCATAGGTATTGATAAACGTGGATTTTCCCACATTGGGAATGCCCACGATCATCGCCCGCACCGGGCGGTTTTTAATACCTCTCTTCCTGTCCCGCTCTGTTTTTTCTTTACAGGCCTCCTGAATCACCTGGGAGATTGCTTTCATATTTCCCTTATTTCTGGAATCTGCCCTGGCTACAAAAAAGCCTTTTTCCTTAAAATAATCCGCCCAGGCAGCCGTTTTATGATCATCCGCCAGGTCTGCTTTATTTAATAAGATCAATCTGGCCTTATGTTTTCCAATCTCGTCAATATCCGGATTCCGGCTGCTAAGGGGAATCCTGGCGTCCACCAGTTCAATCACCAGATCAATTAATTTAATATCTTCCTGCATCTGCCGTTTGGCTTTTGTCATATGTCCCGGATACCATTGAACAACCATACACGCACCTCTTTATTTGATAAAACCCAGCTTGTCCAAAGGCGACACCAAAAGCCAGGCTTTTCCTTCTATGTGTTCTTTTTTTACATTTCCAATATTGGCATATCTGCTGTCTTCACTATTATTGCGGTTATCTCCCAGGACAAAATATTCGTCCTCTCCCACCACGATCGGCTCCTGTGCCAGAAGACCGTTCTCAATATATGGGTCTTCAATCTCTTCTGCAAAAGGTTCGCCGTTCACATAAACCTTGCCGTCGATAATCTGCACCGTATCTCCCGGCACGGCGATCACCCGTTTGATATAGTAGTGGGATTTCTCGTTCCCATTAGGCAAAAATACAATAATATCATTGGGCTTGGGCTGAAACAGCTTGTATTCAAAACGGTTCACCAGCACAGTGTCCCCATTTTCCAGAGTGCTGGACATAGACTGCCCCACCACGGAAATCCGAACCCCCATAAAATAAACAATCACTGCTGCTATGGCCACAGCCAGGATGATTTCACATACCCAGGCTGTCGCCCCTTTGATCCGTTCTAAATTCATTCCCCGCTTCCCCGGCTGAAAATTCAGGCCGCTGGACATAGTTCTGGGGCTTCCTGATTTTTTTCTGCGAAAACGATTCCGCTTATATCTCATGATGCGCCTCCTGCCTGGAGGGTCTTTATCTGACAGGAATCGACCTCCCTATAAGATAAAGGGGGCTGTCCGCAAACAGCCCCTTCCCATTACACATTATTTGTTACTGTTTACTTCTACCACAGTAACCATTATTTTACCAGTTCTTTGACTTTCGCGCGTTTGCCTACACGGCCTCTCAAATAGTTCAGTTTCGCACGTCTTACTTTACCGCGTCTTACAACTTCTACCTTCTCTACATTAGGAGAATGCAGCGGCCAGGTCTTCTCTACGCCTACGCCGTTGGAAAACTTACGGACGGTAAATGTCTCGCGGCTGCTTCCGCCCTGTTTCTTTAATACAATACCTTCAAATACCTGAACCCTCTCCCGGTTTCCTTCTTTGATCTTGCCATAGACTTTTACGGTATCGCCTACATGGAACTGGGGCACCTCCGCCTTCAATTGTTCTGCTTCAATGTTTCTGATAATTTCTGCTGAATTCATTTTGTGACCTCCTGATGATTTAGATGTTCTTAATACCTTGCGTAACAGAGGACCATCCTGACTATTTTCTCACAGTGAATTATTTTATCATGATTTCTTTGGAAAAGCAAGTATTTTCTCAAGAATTATAATTCAGGATGCTCCCGGAGATACTGCTCCCACAAATCCGGCCTGCGTTCTTTCGTACGCAGCTTGGACTGTTCCCTGCGCCATGCTTCGATATTTTTATGGTGACCGGACAAAAGTATCTCAGGCACCTTTTTCCCCATCCATTCCTCGGGTCTGCTGTACTGGGGGTATTCCAAAAGACAGTCTTCAAAAGACTCGCTGCTGCCGGAAGCTTCATTGCTCAATACCCCCGGCACCATCCTGGAAATAGCATCGATCATCACCATCGCCGGCAATTCCCCGCCGGTCAGCACATAATCGCCGATGGAAACGTAATCCGTCACAATCTCCTCCAGCACCCGCTCGTCAATCCCCTCGTAATGTCCGCAGAGAAAGATCAGCTCCTCCTCCAAGGCCAGCTCCTTAGCCATCCCCTGATGAAACGTCTTGCCCTGGGGCGTCAGATAAATACATCTGGGCTTTCTTCCGATCCGTTCTGTCACCGACCGGAAAGCATCGTACACCGGCTGGGCCTGCATCAGCATCCCGGCTCCGCCGCCATAGGGATAGTCGTCTACCTTCTGATGTTTATTGGCGGAATAGTCCCGGATATTGACAGCCTCTATGGACAAATGTCCCGCCTGCAAGGCCCGGCCAATGATGCTAGTATGCAATCCATCAAGCACCATATCCGGAAACAAGGTCAATACATAAAATCTCATAATCCCTCCAGCACATGCACCTGCATAATACGCCCCCTGATATCCACATGAAGAATGCATTCCTTAATTGCCGGCAGTAAAAGTTCTCCTCCCTCCGGTCTTGCAATTACATATACGTCATTGGCCCCGGTGGAAAGCACATCTGTTATCTCACCCAGCGGCATTTCCTGTTCATCCACAACGGAAATACCGATTAAGTCTGCGATAAAATATTCGTCTTCCCCGCATTCCACGGCGTTCTCCCTGGTGACATAAAGGGGCATCCCCTTTAAGGGCTCTACGTCATTCATTGTATCATATCCCCGAAACTTCAAAATCACCAGGTTTTTAAAAAACTTCACCTGGGTAATTTCCAGCTCCTTCTGCTGGGTTCCGGTATCCAAAATCACATGCTTCAATTTCCGAAAGCGGCCCGCATCGTCTGTCATGGGAAATACCTTTACTTCCCCCCGGACCCCATGGGTGTTGGCAATCGCGCCCACCTGCAATAATTCTTCCATATCCGTCCTTCCATATGAAATGAAAAAGGGGAACTGCATGCAGCCCCCTCCCGTTCGTTACTGAACAATCTCTACAATTACTTTCTTTTCTTCCTTTGCCGCTGCTGCTTTCACAACAGAGCGGATTGCCTTGGCGATGCGTCCCTGCTTGCCGATGACTTTTCCCATATCGGACTGGGCTACATGAAGCTCCAAGACAATGGCTTTCTCATTCTGGGTCTCTGTAACTACTACCTCCTGAGGAAATTCCACAAGAGCTTTTGCAATTACTTCTACCAATTCTTTCATCACGTCACCTCACGGATCCTATTTCTCGATGCCGGCCGCTTTGAAGATCTTACCTACCATCTCCGTAGGCTGGGCCCCATTTGACAGCCACTTCTTTGCCAGTTCTTCGTTCACATGGAATTCGCTGGGATCTTTCGTAGGATCGTAGGTTCCGATCTCTTCGATGAATCTGCCATCTCTGGGAGATCTGGAATCTGCTACAACGATTCTATAAAAAGGAGCTTTTTTCTGTCCCATTCTTTTCAATCTGATCTTTACCACTTTTCATTCACCTCCTTAAAGATACTATTTATAAAAAATGTACTATGGCACATTTTTCTCTACCTCTATAACAGTTCAGCTGCCCTGTTACCCATAACTTATATTAAAACGGAAGCTTAAAGCGTCCTCGCTTTCCCTTGCCGCCCATCAGTCCGGGCATCTGCTTCATCATCTTTTTGGACTGTTCAAATTGCTTCACCAGACGGTTCACCTCGCTGATGTCCACTCCGGCGCCGGCTGCAATCCTGCGCTTGCGGCTTGGGTTTAACACAGATGGATTGGCCCGCTCCTGGGGAGTCATGGAATAAATAATTCCTTCAATCCTTGCCATTTTCTTCTCGTCTATGGCATTCTCCAGCTCCGCCAACTGGCCGCCTCCGATTCCGGGAAGCATACTCAAAATACTGGAAAGTCCCCCCATCTTCTTCATCTGATTCATGGATTCCAAATAATCGTCAAATCCGAATTCCGCTTTCTTAAGCTTCTGCTCTAAGGCTTTGGCCTTGTCCTCATCTATCTCTTCCTGGGCTTTCTCTATCAGCGTAAGCACGTCGCCCATTCCCAGAATCCTGGAGGCCATACGGTCCGGGTAAAACTGCTCCAAATCGGATAATTTCTCCCCCATACCTACATATAGAATAGGCTTACCTGTTACGGCACGAATGGAAAGGGCCGCCCCGCCTCTGGTATCGCCGTCTAACTTGGTCAGTATGACGCCGTCTATTCCAATCCGCTCCTGGAAGGTGGAGGCCACATTCACCGCATCCTGTCCGGTCATGGCGTCTACCACCAAAATCGTCTGAGTCACATCTACATGGGCTTTTATCTCCGTCAGCTCGTTCATCATATCCTCGTCCACATGAAGACGTCCCGCCGTATCCAGGATCACCACATTCATCCCATGTTTTGCGGCATGTTCTATGGCGGCTTTTGCAATATTCACAGGAGAATGGCCGCTGCCCATAGAAAATACTTCCACACCCTGCTTCTCTCCGTTGATCTGCAGCTGCTGAATGGCTGCCGGACGGTAAATGTCGCAGGCTGCCAAAAGGGGCTTTCTGCCTTTCTGCTTCAGCTTCCCCGCAATCTTAGCGGTGGTAGTCGTCTTACCGGCTCCCTGAAGACCCGCCATCATGATAACGGTTATTTCGTTCCCAGGCTTTAGGGCAAGTTCTGTCGTCTCATCCCCCATCAGGCGAACCATCTCTTCATTTACAATCTTGATCACCATCTGTCCGGGATTCAGCCCGTTCATCACATCCTGCCCTACGGCCCGCTCCTGCACAGACTTCACAAACTGCTTCACCACTTTGAAATTCACGTCGGCTTCCAAAAGCGCCAGCTTGACTTCCTTCAGGGCTGCTTTTACATCTGCTTCTGTGAGAAGCCCTTTGCTCCGAAGAGCTTTGAATATATTCTGGAGTTTCTCCGATAAACTGTCAAATGCCATATGTTATAACTCCTCTAATATCTCCTGAGAAAGCTGCCGGATCCGCCTGCTGGCCGCCTCTTGTTCTGCGCTTCCTTCCGCCAGCGTCAACTGATTGATCTGCCCAATCTTACTCTTAATCTTCCGGAAGCGATCCAGCAAATGCAGCTTCTCTTCATATCCCATAAGCAGCCGGTCACAACGCTTTACCAGGTCGTGGACGCCCTGACGGCTGATGCCACGCTCCAGAGCAATCTCACCTAAGGATAAATCATTTAATACAAAATCCTCATAGACATTTTTCTGATGCTCTGTCAGCAATTCTCCATAAAAATCATACAGATATGTCTGCATCACTTTCTTTTCCATGTCTGTCACCTTTGGTATCATACTATATGTTTTTTACGGTGTCAAGTGTTTTTTCTTTACAGGAACTCTTTCCGAACAGCTTCTCCCTCTTCCTCCACATCCGTTTCCCGGATAATTTTGCGGATAGCCAAAAGATTTCCGGGCGACATACTCAGCTCATCCACGCCCAAAGCCAGGAATAATCGAGTCAACGCCGGATCTCCTCCCAATTCGCCGCAAATACCGCACCAGACGTTCTCTCTGTGGGCGCTTTCCACAGTTTGGGCAATCATCTGAAGCACTGCCGGATGATGGGGATCGTAAAAATCGTCCAACTGTTCATTCTGTCGGTCAATGGCCAAAGTATACTGGGTCAGATCATTGGTCCCAATGCTGAAAAAATCCACTTCCTTGGCGAGCCGGCTGCTGATCATAACAGCGGCGGGGGTCTCAATCATAACGCCCTGCTCTGGTTCACCGAAGGGAACGCCGTCTTTTGTCAGTTCTCGTTTCACTTCCTCTACAATTTCCTTGATTCTTACAATCTCTTGTAAGGAAGTGATCATAGGATACATAATGGCAATCTTCCCAAAAGCGCTGGCCCGAAACAGCGCTCGAAGCTGGGTTTTAAATACATCAGGCCGTCTCAGGCAGATGCGGATTGCCCGAAAGCCCATGGCCGGATTCTCTTCTTTGGGCAATTTAAAATAATCCGCCTGCTTGTCAGCTCCGATATCCAACGTCCGTATGATCACCCGTTTTCCTGCCATCGTCTCCGCTACGGCCTTGTATACCTTTAACTGTTCCTCTTCGGTAGGATAAGTATCACGCTCCAGGTATAGGAATTCGCTGCGGAACAGGCCGATTCCTTCCGCGTCATTTTCCAGAACCTTGGCCAAATCCTTATAATTGCCGATGTTGGCGTACAACATTACTTTTTTTCCGTCCCGGGTGATCGTTTCCTTTCCCTTCAAAGTCTGCAGCAGCTCTTTTTGAGCCAGAAGAGCATTGCGTCTCTCCTGCATGATATGCAATGTCTCGGGATCCGGATCCACATACAAAAGCCCCTTATCTCCATCCACTACCGCCATTTTTCCATGCAGGGAGCCCTCCAGGGAGACAGACGCCCCAACCAATGCCGGAATCCCCATGGTTCTCGCCAGAATCGCCGTATGAGAATTGGCGGAGCCATGTACTGTCACAAAAGCCAGCACTTTGGACCTGTCCATCTGCACCGTCTCGCTGGGAGCCAGGTCGTCCGCTATCACAATCACCGGTTCTTCGGCCTCAATCCCGCCGGACTCCTCGCCGGACAAAATCCGAAGCACTCGCTCTGAAATATCCCGGACGTCCGCCGCCCGCTCCTTCATATATGCGTCGTCCATAGCGGCAAACATTTCTGCAAAGTTATCTCCGGTCATAGCCACCGCGTACTCTGCATTCACCTTTTGCGTATTTATCATGTTTTCAATAGATTCGATGTAATCGTCATCCTCAAGCATCATCCGATGAATTTCAAAAATGGCTGCATTGGCAGCTCCCACGGTCTGTAAGGATTTCTCATGAAGTCCTGCCAACTGATCAATGGCCTCCTCCTGTGCCTTGCGAAACCGTAAAACCTCCCGCTGGGAATCTTCCACTCGTTCCCGCTTTACCTGCTGATCCTCTCTGCTATAGACATACAGTCTGCCAATTGCAATGCCTCCAAATACGCGCTTTCCGTTATACTGCTCCATATTCACATACACCCCCTTGGGTCTCTCACCGTCAGTCCAGGGCCCTCCCGCAGGCCCCGAAGCTGAACTATTCGAACTGGTTTTAGGTTTTTACAAATTCTCTTTTAAAAACGTTTCCATAGCCGCCGCTGCAGCCTCTTCATCGTCTCCCTCCACCTGTACCGTAATTTCCATTCCCTGCTTTACGCCAAGCCCCATCAGGCCAAAAAGCTTTTTGGCGTCCGCCTTCTTGCCTTCCTTGAAAATGGATATGGAGGATGTGAATTCCTTTGCCTTTTTTACCAGTTCCCCTGCGGGACGTGCATGGATGCCCTCTGTATCTGTAATTACATATGTAAATTCTTTCATGATTCCCTACTCCTTCCCTTCTGTGGATTTATGTTACGCTTCTAACGCTGCAAACACTTGCTCTACTTCGCTTTTGGTTGCCAAAAATTCGGAAAATGCGCTGGCGCTCCCTGTCGCGACGCCCATGCGAAACGCATGATCGTAATCCTGCTTCTGGCTCCATCCGGCCAGAAATCCTGCCACCATGGAATCTCCTGCTCCCACCGCATTCACCAGTTTTCCTGCGGGTGCGGGAAGGGAATGGACGCCTCCCGTCTCATCCACCAGGACGGCCCCTGCTCCTGCCATGGATACCAGCACATTCCTGGCGCCCTGTTCCTGGAGCTTCTTTGCATAAGGAACTACCGATTCTCTTGTCTCAAGGGTCACATTAAATATTTCCCCCAGCTCATGGTTATTCGGCTTGATCAAAAACGGATGATATTGCAGTACGTTTACCAGCAAATCTTTGGTGGCATCCACCACAAACCATACGCCCTTTGACTGTAGACGCTCCATCATATTACTGTAGATGGAATCAGACAGACATTTAGGAATACTGCCGGCCAAGACCAGGATATCCCCTTCCTTCAATCCGTCCAGCTTCTGATAAAGTTTATCTACGCTGTCTGAATCGATCACGGGCCCCATCCCATTGATTTCCGTGCCGTCATAATCCTTAAGCTTTACGTTAATCCTGGAAAATCCTTCTTTTACCCGTATAAAATCCGTATGCAGACCCATGGCTTCTATCTCTTTTTCAATCTGTTCCCCGGTAGAGCCTGCCGTAAAGCCTAATGCCGTACTCCCTTTCGGCTTATTTATTAGGATTTTATATACCTCTGCTCCCAGAATTATGATTTATCCCAAAACCCACGCAGCAATCCCCTCACCGTCTCCCTTCTGCAAACCTGAAATCCATCCCATTCCCTGGGAAACAGCCGCTGATACTCCTGCTGCAAAAACCGCTCGTCCAGCAATAAAATAACACCATGGTCCGCCGCAGTGCGGATCACCCGCCCCGCCGACTGCATGACCTTATTCATTCCCGGATAGCGAAATGCATAATCAAATCCATTGCCTTCCCGTTCCTCGTAAAACTGCTTCAAAATTTCCCGTTCCTCACTAATCTGGGGAATCCCAGTGCCTACGATCACCGCTCCTACCAGGCGCTCCCCCTTAAGGTCAATCCCCTCCGAAAAAATTCCTCCCATCACACAAAGTCCTACAAAAGAGCCTTCCCGCTCCTGGGAAAATGCCTGCAAAAATTCCTCCCGTTCCTCTTCCCGCATTCCCGGCCGCTGAACCTGAAACTCGATTCCCTCTTCCTGCTCCATACAAGCCTCCAGCACCTGCTCCAGCATCTTATAAGAAGGAAAGAACACCATATAATTCCCCTTCCTGGCCCATACCACTTCCCGGATATAGGCCGCAATCCTTTGGAATTCCTGCTGGTTCCTTCTGGTATACTTACTGCTCACATCTGATGCCACCAAAATCAAGCTCTGCTCCCGGGAAAAAACAGTTTGGGCATACACCGCATAATTGTCCTCCCTAGTGCTCAACAGCTTCTTATAATATTGAATCGGCAGCAGCGTAGCCGAAAAGAAAACAGCGCTCCTTCCTTTGTTCAGACAAGACTGAAGATTCACGGCAGGATTCACACAAAATAATTTCAATAAAAATCTGCCGTCCTCCTGGTGCCTTGTATAAATCACATAATTTTCGTCCAGACGTTCATACATATTTAAAAAGTGGCGCAGTTCCAAATAAAATTCCAGCGCTTTCTTTTTTTCCGGAAACTCCATATTTTTCTGAAGAAATTCGTCCATAGCCGCCGCCAGATTCAATAATTGAAAAATCAAACCGCCGATGGTATCCAGTAATTGATACCCCTGACATTGACGCTTCATTTCCAGCAAAAGCTTATTGCACTTCTCCAGGCTTCGAGCAACACTTCCTGAATATTCCTTTACCAGTTTTTTGATCTCCAGAAACGCTTCCTTATAAAGAGAGGCGCTGTACATCTCCCGGCCACGCTCTACCAAATTATGGGCTTCGTCAATCAGAAAAATATAATCCCCCTTAACCCCTTCTGCAAAAAAGCGCTTTAGATACACATTTGGATCAAACACATAATTATAATCACAAATAATCACATCCATCCAAAGAGCCGTATCCAGGCACATCTCAAAAGGACAGACCCGAAAAGCCCTCGCCTGGGCCATAAGACATTCTCCGGAAATTTCCTTTTCTCGGTTCACCAGATCAAACACCGCGTCATTTACCCGGTCATAATGCCCCTTTGCATAGGGACAGCTCACGGGATTACATTCCATCTCCTGGCAAAGACACAGCTTTTCCTTTGCCGTGATCGTAATGACGCTCCCCTGATATTCTTTTCTGCGCAAAAGCTCAAAAGCCTCCCAGGCCACGGTTCTTGTGATCGTCTTTGCGGTCAAGTAAAAGATCTTTTCCCCATATCCTTCCCCAACGCCCCGCACGGCGGGAAATACGGTGGAGATCGTTTTACCGGTCCCTGTAGGCGCCTGGATAAATAAAATCTTGCCGCGCCGGATGGTGCGGTACACCCCGGCAACCAGCTCCTTCTGCCCCTCCCGGTAAGGAAACGGAAATGGAAGATTCTGAATGGACACCTGCCGTTTTTGTTTTGCCCTATACTGGAAGTCGGACCATTTTCGGTAACTTTCCACCAGGGACTCAAACCAGGCCGCAAGCTCCTTTAAAGAATAAGCCTCATGAAAATAGCGGATCTCTTCCGTATCCAGGTTACAGTACGTCATCCGCAGGGTAAGCTCCGTGAGTCCCGCCTGAACTCCATACATATAGCCATAACATTTTGCCTGAGCCAGGTGGACAGGCACCGCCTCCGTCAGACTATGCACATCCTGATAGATCCCCTTGATCTCATCCACTGTCACCTGTTCCCCTTCTATGAGAATCCCATCTGCCCGTCCTTCAATCACCAGTACGTAGGATTCCAACTCCAACTCCAGCTTCAAAGGTACTTCCGCATGATAAGAAGCTCCCATCCGCCGCTGAATCTTCCGATGGATCCGGCTCCCCTCCTGCATGGCTTCTTTCTGGGCCGTACGCCCTCTTCGGTTGTCAATATCTCCTGACCGCAGCACAAATTCCACCAGATTGCGTACGGAAATCCTCACCTGCTCCATGCCCGTCTCCTTTTCCACCATTTTTACCCATTATACCGAATAAATGTTCGTTTGTAAACCACAAAACAGATGCAGCATAATTTTTTAAAGAAAAAAGCACCGCCAAACGGCAGCGCCACTTTATTGAGATTTTCTTTTGATTTTCTTTGATTTGCAGAATTTATTCCTTATACGTTCATTGCGTTTACATAACCGCATATTTTTTCATAACATTCTCAAAAGTTGAATTCTCACCCCAGTATTTCACAGTGAGTTCCTTGGATAATCCAATGCCTAAAACACCTAATAAAGATTTCGCGTCAATCATGACTCTCTCATGGAGGACGTCAATATCAAATTCACATCTTTCAGCTGCATTTACAAACTCTTGAACGTCCTCGGTAGCCATCAGTCTTATTTTCTTCTCTTTCATATCTTTCAATCCTTTCGCTCTACCAATTAATTCCTATTTGCTACTGTGCTTGTGATTATGCCACTTTTTTTTCCTCCTGTCAACCGGGCTTCCAGAATTTTGTATCATTTCCAGGAAATCTTGACTGGCGTCCCCAAAGCTCTTATAATAAAGGAAAAGATTTCACAAAAATGAAAAAAAAAGAAGGAGTGTTTCGTATGAATTTACTATACTTAGAATGCAGCATGGGCGCTGCAGGTGATATGTTGATGGGCGCCTTATTTGAACTTTTAACCCCCAAGGAACAGGAAAACTTCCTGCATCAGATGAATCACCTGGGATTTCACGACGTAACCCTGTCCGTTTCCCGGCGTGAGAAATGCGGTATTTTTGGCACTCATATGAACGTATTGATCCACGGCAAAGAAGAAGATGAATATATGCATACACATTCCCATGAAGATGATACCCACAGCCATCCTCATTCCCACCCCCACGGAGACGATATACACAGCCATCCTCATTCCCACTCCCATGAGGTTTTGGCCCATGACCACATGCATAATACGGAATCACATCACCACTCGCACCATCATAGCAGCTACCAGGACATGCTGCATCTGATCACACACCTTCCCCTTTCAGATACGGTAAAGTCTCACGCCCAGGCGGTATATCAACTCATCGGCAATGCGGAAGCAAAGGCCCATGAATCCGCACTGGAGCATATTCATTTTCATGAGGTAGGGACATTAGATGCTTTGATGGATGTGGTGGGCTGCTGTCTGTTAATAGAGCTTCTTCATCCGGATCAGATCCTGGCTTCTCCTGTTCATGTGGGAAGCGGCACGATCCGCTGCGCCCACGGAGTCCTTCCGGTTCCCGCCCCGGCCACAGCAGAAATCCTCACAGGCGTTCCCATCTATGGCGGGCAGATCCAAGGAGAGCTGTGCACCCCCACCGGAGCCGCGCTGCTTCGTCATTTTGCATCCGACTTCCTGGCCATGCCACCCATGACGGTTTCCAAAACGGGTTATGGCATGGGAACGAGAGATTTCCCCCAGGCTAACTGTCTTCGGGCATTTTGGGGAAGCTCTGGGACGTCTTCCTCAGACGACGTAATTCTCTCTCTCTCCTGCAATCTGGACGATATGACCGGGGAAGCCCTTGGCTTCGCCGCAGAAGAACTTATGCGCCATGGAGCTCTGGACGTATACGTTGTTCCCATTCTTATGAAAAAAGGACGTCCCGGCCACCTTTTGACTTGCCTTTGCACCCCGGAGCAAGAAATTCCTATGTCAAAATTAATCTTTTGCCACACCACCACCCGGGGCATCCGCATTCAGAAAATAAACCGCCGAAAATTGTCCGCCAGCTATCAGCAGCAGGAATCTCCTTATGGCCCGGTGACGATCAAACAAAATGACGGATATGATGTCTGCCGCAGGAAACCGGAATACGAAGATATGGCCAAAATCGCCAGAGAGCAGGATATCAGCTTTCTTCAAGTCTCCCAGGAGATATCCTCTTCCTTATAAAAAGAACGCAGATTACAAGTAATATGCTGATCCATTGAGAGGTAGACAATCCGAAAAAGAATCCCCGCTCTGCATCTGCCCGGAGAAATTCCAGGCCAAATCGCAGAATCCCATAAGACAAAAGGTAGAAGCAAGACGCTTCGCCTTTTGTTTTTTTGCCGCCGTATTTCGCCAACAAGATAAAAAATATCACCAGGTTACAGCCCGCTTCCAGTAATTGCACCGGAAAAAATGAAATATCCCGGGGTGCTGACAGGGAATGGATGAAATATACGCCTAGAGGAGGAGCCATAGGCAAACCATAGCAGCATCCTGCGCAAAAACACCCTACCCGCCCCAAGGCATGCACCAACGGCACGGAAGGCACAAGAATTTCCAACATCATTCCCGTTCTCAAATGATACTGTTTTGCATAAAGACAGATCCCGGCCACCGCCCCCAGAACTCCTCCGTAAAATACAAATCCTCCAGTAAACAAACCGGAAAGAGTTTCCATATCCCCCAGGATTTCTTTTATATGTTCCAAAATCCAGGACAAATTTGTAAGAAAAAATAAGATTTTTCCCCCGGCAATCAACCCTAAAATGCCATAGAAAGAGGCATAGAGCACATCCTCCCAAGGACAATGATATATTTTTGCCCGGAAAAATGCCGCCAGAATCCCCAGCGCAAGCCCAATCAAAATGCAAAGGGCATACATGGAAATCTGGCGGCCAAACACGTCAATATAAGGCAGCATCGTTTAATCTGCCATCCATGCCAGGGATCCAAGGCAGCCTACGCACGCCACACATGCCAAAAAGCCCAAGGCGCAGATTGTAACGGCGATAGCAGACAATACAATGCCGGCCGTGGCCATTCCGCTGGGATTCTCTTTCCTGGCATTAATTCCCAAAACCAGTCCCACAATACCAAGAACTATGCCCAAAAGCGCCCCTTGCCCCAAAAACACGCAGGCACAAGATATAATGCCAAGAACCAGCGACGCGATTGCTTTTCCATCTGATTGATTTTGATTCATGTTTCTTTCCTCCTAAACGTAATCTCTATTCCATTATATACAATATGCCGCTACAATGCAAGAATTAGTAGCTTTGCATTACATGAAAGATCTTAACTAAATGACATGATGTTGCCCCTGAATAGTAACCTTGGCTGGAACTGTTATGTTCTTTGTCACCTTGTTACATCCTGCAGCCATTTATACGTCCGATACCGATAAATAATCAACGGAAACTTTATATATTCATCCAGCAAAATCACCGCAAACACCCAGGGAACGCTGAGCTTCAACACAAATGCCGCAATACTGCCCATGATCACCGAACCGCCCCACAGTCCGATAATCTCCAGAACCATGCCATATCTGGTATCTCCGCCTCCCCGGAAAATTCCCACTACAATTAAGGTATTGAAGGCCTGAAGACACACGTAAGCCGCCATCAAAAACATCATAAATGACAAATATCCTTTCGCCACAAGGGTTAATTCCATAACCGCCATCACCACCGGGCGAACGGCCAAAACGATCAAACTTCCGATCAGCCCGCTGATAATCACCAGCTTTACAAAGCGTTTTCCATATTCTTTGGCCAAATCCTTTTTTCCTTCCCCAATGGCTTTTCCCACCGTAATTGCAGTAGCGCTGGCAATGCCAAAGGAAACCACCGTAGAAAGCTGACGCACCACCTGAACAATGGCGTTTGCAGACGCAGCCTCGCTGCCCAACTGCCCCAAAATCGCCGCCGTAGCCGACATACCAATCCCCCACAGAACTTCATTGATAATAACCGGGCCGGATATTTTCATAAAATCTTGAAACAGCACCTTATTTTTTACAAAAAGAAGCTTCCATCCAAAATTTATCAAACCATTTTTCCATTTATTATGTCCCAATACCATACCGCATTCTGCCAGCCTGGCAATCACGGTACCTGCAGCGGCTCCCACTACTCCCAATTCCGGAAATGGCCCGATCCCGAAAATTAAAAATGCATTTACAATAATATTAATCACCAGCGATGCCCCATATATAACGGTAGATACTACTACCCGCTCCATACTCCGCATAATATTCAAATAAACAGAGGTAAAAGCCATAAGCAGATAAGAGAGGCATACCGCCCGTAAATAATCAATCCCCAAACTCCGCACCTGTGTATCCGACGTCAAAATATGCATAATTAACCCCGGAAATGCCATAGTAAAAGCTGTAATCCCCAGTCCTATCAGCAAAGAAAATCGCAGGCAGATGCCTGTTATCACTTCTATGGATCTTTGATCCTTTTTTCCCCAATATTGAGCACATAAAACAGAAGCCCCAGAGGTCAGACCAAACAAAAACAGGCTAAGGATAAAATTTACCTGTCCTCCCAATGAAGCTGCGGAAAGCGCCTTTTCTCCTACCCGTCCCAGCATAACTACATCGGCAGATTGCACCGCCACATTCATCAAATTCTGTAAAGCCATAGGAATTACCAGTCCTGCGACTCTTTTGTAAAATTCTTTCTTTTCGTTCATTTTTTCCTCCTTATCAACAATCGCAAAACTTCCTGCCGGGCAAGAAAAAAGAACCTGCATAACAGATTCGAAAAATTTACAAAAACCAAAACCCCCACAGAATTCTGCAGGGGCCCCGACTCTTCGGCTACTTCTCTCTATTCTTGAGAATCTTCATCTGCTACCGCAGCAACCGTTCCGGCTACGGAAGCAACCACTGCCACAATTACTGCAATTAAAACTACTCCGCCTATCAAAAATACTAACATTTTATCATCTCACCTTATCTTATATTTGCTTCTCTCATCATATCACATCATGTCCCAAAAGGAAAGGCATTTTTCTCTTTTTATAGATGTCCGGCACTTTTTTGTATTTTCTAATAATTCCGTTTCCATTTCTGGTATAGGCTTATTGGTTTATTAAAAATAAATGTCAATTTATTCAGTTATGATTGTTATTCTTGCTCTTTCGGATCATGAGTTTCGATATATTCAATAATTGCAAGTATTTCATCGCTACTAATACCCTTTTCTTTTAATTTACGGATAAGATTCACAATCTCTTTGCCTGTCATATGATCACCACTTTCCATTGCTTAGTTGGCAGTTGCTAACTTTATTATAGCAATCAATACCAAAAGTGTAAAGCCTTTATTAAACTTGAGTTTCCCCATTTTTCTGGCAGCTGATTTCAGCTCAAAAATGTGGCAGGGTATATTAGCCTAATATCGTCCATCCACAGGGAAACTATATTCTTGAAAGAATTAAAGGAATGTTCCAAACGTATTTATGGGGTTCCCAAGTTCATTCTTCTTGTAATTGTATGGATTTGCAAGAAAATGCTCTATAACTAAAATAAAAAGCCCCAAAACTCGCATAAATTCAGGTTTTCAGGACTTCCTAAAACAGGGGAAGAGGGATTCGAACCCCCATGAACGGTTTTGGAGACCGTGATACTGCCATTGTATGATTCCCCTTCATGATACTATGCCTATATACAATAATCACTTGTACATTTCCTGCACAAGTGCTATTTGCAATTACATACTCTATATATTACCATATGCAATAATTATTTCATATATGAGTATTTTATATACCTTCAAAATTTCACACAGACCCGAGGGGCTTACCGCCCTTCCTTCTCTCTCCGCTCCCTACTCCGCTTTCTTCCCAAACACTTTCTCTTTCTTTCCTTTGGTCAAGCCTTCGACCGATTAGTGACGGTCAGCTCCATGCATTGCTGCACTTCCACCTCCGACCTAT
>JAAVYA010000049.1 GCA_022790855.1 Lachnospiraceae bacterium
AATCCGGGGCAATGGAATGATGAGCCATATATCGCAGATGATGGTGCAGCGGCTTAATAAACAGCTTAAGGGTGAAACGGAGAATTTTGACGTCCTTGGAAACACGGTGGAATCTGCAATCCAGGCAACGAAAAAGGCGCTGTACGATTTGGAGCATCCAAGGGAATATATGCCCAGGAGCATAGAGGTTCAGCGGGCTCGCATCAAAGAAGGAGAATTTTACAGGGCGTTTTTGGAGAAGCTGGAGCAGTTATAGGTTCTTTCTCCAATAAGGCGCAGAGTAGTTGTTTTCGGCAGATTGGGGAACCGGGGAAATAAAGGCAAAAGGGATTGTGAGGTGGACTCATTGGAATTTCAATATCGGGCATGGTAAATTCTGCTAATACGAAACAAGTATGCCGTTAAGCGGCAGGGGGCGGAACGCTGACCTGTCCGATTCTGACAAGCGGGGAACATGGTGCCGATATTTACTGCCAGGGTACAAAGGTATTGACGTATCTCGGTACGGGATACGGATGGGCTTGCGAGAGGACTCCGGCTGAACGGGAAAAGGAGTATATTGGAGTTGGAAGATATGGAATTCATAGAAAATGATTTAACTTTTGAAGATTATTGTAGACTAAGAGAAAGTGTTGGATGGGCAAATTTTCCGAATGCGGAGAAATCTGTTAAAAGTAGCTTATACACAATAGCTGTAATGCAGGAGAATCAAATTGTCGGAATGGGAAGGTTGATAGGAGATGGAATGTACTACATGATGGTTGACGTTGTGGTGCATCCGAATTATCAGAAAAAAGGTATTGGCACTAAAATTGTCAATATGATAATTGAGTATGTTAATGAGAAAACACCAATTGGCGGTCGATCCAGCATACAGTTAGTTGCAGAAAAAGGAAAGGAACACTTTTATGAGAGAAAGGGATTTAAAATCATTCCACATGAATTTTGTGGCAGTGGTATGAGAATGGTAATTCGTAAGTGATAATATCTGGCAGATTGGAAAGTCGGGGAGAAAATAGGTAGGCGAGGAATGATAGGATGACAGTTTTGGATGTATTCTCTTGGCTGTCTGCAAAGCGATAACAGTGAAAGATACTTTTCGTTTTTGTCTCTTTATTATATATCATATTGATTTAGTATTTATAAGTCAAGAGCCGATAAAAGTATTTACAAAGTGGGAGGGTGGAATTATTGTAGCATATTCTTTGTCATATTAGACAACTGCCATCAAATACGATTGACATTTTTTCTCTTAACATTCACCCTTTCTTCCGCAAAAACCAACCCCCAATAAGGGAAAGGCAAAGCTGCGCCAATGGCATGGTATACCACACCCCTGTAAGCCCCCAGAACAAAGGTAACATATAAATAAAAGCTACCGTCAGCAAAACTTCCCCATATACCATAATGGTGGAGGGAACCGTCTGGTCTATGGCATAGAAATAAGCAATGGCAGGCTTGGAAAAACCATACAAAAACAATGCGATTCCAAACGCAGCTGAACAGTCCAGAATATAAGCGGCGGCTTCCTTAGACCCCCCAAAAAGAATGGGAATCTGATGCCTGCATACAACCACCAGAATGCCGCTGATGGCACCGGAAATCAAGGCCAAAAAGAACATCCAGCGGCGGTAAGTATGAAGCTTTTTGGTGTTGCCGGCACCCTGGTTTAAGCTGAGAAGCGGCTGGCTCCCGTCGCTGATGCCCTGAATCAGCAGCTCCATAAAAGACAGGATATAAGCTAGAATGGCGTAGGCGCTGACGGCAGCGGTATCGCCGTATTTTAATGTCTGGAGATTCATAAAAATAATCGTAATGGAAGGAAGGTACGTCAAGCCAAAGGGGGAAATACCGACCTTTATAATAGAAGCGATCACCCTGGCGTCCGGCTTTAAATTCCGAAGAAAGCCGCGGGTAGGCTTTCGGAGGAAAAAGCAAAGGCAAAGGATCAGCGTCAACACCTGGCCGCTGACGGTAGCCAAAGCGGCTCCCTGGATAGCCAGATGCAGTTTCATCACAAAGAGCCAGTCCAGGAAAATATTTACCAGACACCCAGTGGCCATAGCAGCCATGGCAAAGATGGACGCCCCATGGTTGCGGATTAGGGGAAGCATGGCGCATGCAGATACCTGAGCGATGGCTCCTGCCAATAGGATACAAAGATATTGCCTGCAATAAGTAAAAAGGACGCCTTTGGCTCCAAGAAACGAAAGCAGGAAGCCGTGGCTTAAGGCAAGCAAAAGAACCAGGCTGATGGTTCCTGCGATCATAAGAAAAAACGCGTTACCTTCCGCCCGGGCGGCTTTTGTTTCATTTCCGGCGCCCCGGTTTAAGGAGACAATCACAGAAGCCCCCATACCGATGCCCGTTCCCAGTGAAATAATCAAAGCGGCCAGAGGCCATACGATGTTAATCGCGGCCAGGCCGTCGTCTCCCATAGCGTTTCCTACAAAAATCCCGTCCACAATAGAATAAATTCCAGTTAAGATGAAAGAGAACATGGCCGGAAAAATATATCTGCAAAATTCTTTTTTCATGATAATTACCCCTTTCTTGTTTAACAGTATAAAGGTTAAAGTTACTTGAATGTCAAGGGGAGATTAGGTATAATATAAAAAACAATATTGGAGGAACGGAATGGAAGAAAAGAAGTATAGTATACAAGTCATTTCACGTCTTTTGGATATTCCCAAAGCCACGATACGGTATTGGAACCAGGAAGGATTGATTTCTCCGCCCAGGAACGGAAAGAACAGTTATCGGGAATTTTCCCTGGCAGACGCCATGGAGCTGAGCAATATTTCCTTTTACCGCAGTATCGGAATTCCCATGAAAGAGCTGAAACAAATGCTTTGCTCCGATATTTGGGTCCAAGAGGAAGTGCTTGACGAGGCAAAAGAACGTTTGGAAGAAAAGCAGCGCAAGCTGAAACAGCAGGCGGAACGGATTCGGATGCAGCAAAAAGCCCTGGAACAAATTCGACAGCTGAAGGAGCAGCCTATTGTACCAGGAGAGCCGCCTTTTGTAAAAGTAGGAGCGTTTTCCCATTGGAAAGAAGAGCATTGGAAGAAAATTTCATTGGAGCCGGGAGCATTTGTCTTGGCGCTTGGGAAAACAAAAGAAGAAGGACCGCAGTATGGGATTGGTTATGGGCCAGGAGAATGGCAGGAGGAAGGAGAACTTTTGTGGGAGCGGAAAGGACAGACGTTTTTAGAAGGGCTGCTGGTGGCAAACAGCCGGGATGAGAGTCAAAATGATTTGGAACAACAGAAAGAATTACTGAGAAGCCAAGGGATCACTGCGGGCCGGGTGATTGCTCAGTATCTGACTTCAGGAGTAAACAGGCCGGGGGAAGCCTGGGATTATTATAAAATGTGGATAGAAGTGGAATCAAATTCAGAAGAATTTAGGCAATAACAGGTATTTGCTCCCAAAGTGTAAAGATATCGAGGAACGTATCCGAAATAAAATATAAATAATGTTTTGTAACTACATCTGGACGAAATAAAAGAATGATGGTACAATATACTGTATTATAAAATTTCTAAAATATGGAAGAAAGGAATATAGCAGGAAAGGAAGGGGTCCAAAGCATGGATAATTCACATTTATTTAAAAACTCTAAGTATTGTAAAATTTGCCGACGTCCATTGCCATCGGATTTTGAGGCGGAGCTTTGCCCTGAATGCGAAGAGAATGAGCTGTTTAACAGAGTGAAGGAATTTATCCGAAGCCGTGATGTTACGGAATATCAAGTGGCGGATGAGTTTGGCCTGCCCTTAAGAAAAGTGAAGGGCTGGATCAAAGAAGGGCGCATTGAGTATAAAGAACGTGTGGAAAAGATAAAAAGTCTTCACTGTCTCTCCTGCGGAGAACCCATTACATTTGGCTCCTACTGCCAGAGATGCTTTAAGCTTCAAAATACCGCCAAGGGCGGCTTGGTGGCGTCCCAGGATGATAACCGGATGCGTTTTTTGGAACAGGGAAAGAAATAAGGCAGGTTATAAAGCAAGAAATAGGGCAAAAATAGGCTTTGAGTTCGTTGCTTCTTACATCAGATGATTGCGGAAGCGGGAACCCGAAGCTTTTTATTTCGTAAAGAAAGACTGCGCTGCGCGATGAGTGCGCCAAGAGGAGGAAAAATGGCAAAGACACAATATGATGCCAGCAGCATCTCAGTCCTGGAGGGCTTAGAGGCTGTACGGAAACGGCCGGGGATGTACATCGGAAGCGTTTCCCGCAAAGGCTTGAATCATTTAATTTATGAGATTGTTGATAACGCTGTGGACGAGCATCTGGCCGGGGCCTGTGATACGATTTGGGTGACCCTGGAAGCAGACGGCTCTTGTACTGTGGAGGACAACGGCCGGGGGATTCCGGTGGGAATGCATGAGAAGGGCATGGCGGCGGCCCGTCTGGTATTTACCACCCTTCATGCCGGGGGCAAATTTGACGAAGGGGCTTATAAGACCAGCGGCGGCCTGCACGGCGTGGGCTCTTCCGTGGTAAATGCACTGTCCACCTACCTGGATCTTCAGGTGAGCCAGGGCGGATACATCCACCATGACCGCTACGAGCGGGGAATTCCGGTGATCGAATTGGAAAACGGCCTGCTCCCCAAAATGGGTAAGACAAAAAAGACGGGATCCCGGATCAATTTTCTTCCGGACCCGGAGATTTTTGAGAAAACCAGGTTCAAGGAGGACGAAGTAAAAAGCCGTCTTCATGAGACGGCCTATTTGAATCCGGAGCTGATGATCGTATATGAGGACAAGCGGGGCCCCCAGACGGAGCTGCTGGAATTCCATGAACCGGACGGCATCATCGGATATGTAAAAGATTTGAATAAAAAGAGCGAAGCCGTTACGGATGTGATTTACTTCAAAGGAGAGGCAGAGGGCATTACCGTGGAATCCGCGTTTCAGTATACCAGTGAATTCCATGAGAATGTTCTGGGCTTTTGCAACAATATTTATAATGCCGAGGGAGGCACCCATCTCACCGGATTTAAGACGGTTTTTACAACAGTTATTAATAATTATGCCCGGGAACTGGGAATTTTGAAAGAAAAAGACGCCAATTTTACCGGGACGGACGTGCGGAACGGAATGACGGCGGTGATTTCCATAAAACATCCGGCCCCCCGTTTTGAAGGGCAGACGAAAACAAAATTGGACAACCAGGACGCCTCCCGGGTGACAGGGAAAGTGACGGGAGAAGAGATTCAGCTCTATTTTGACAAAAATTTAGAGAACCTGAAAAAAGTGATCGCTTGCGCGGAAAAAGCCGCCAAAATCCGCAAGACGGAAGAGCGGGCCAAGACGAACCTACTAACCAAGCAGAAGTTTTCTTTTGATTCCAACGGTAAACTGGCCAACTGCGAGAGCAGGGACGCTTCCATCTGCGAGATTTTTATTGTGGAGGGAGATTCTGCAGGAGGATCCGCCAAGACGGCCCGGGATCGGAATTTTCAGGCGATTCTGCCTATTCGTGGTAAGATTTTGAATGTGGAGAAAGCCAGCATTGACAAGGTGCTTGCAAACGCAGAGATTAAGACCATGATTAATGCCTTTGGATGCGGATTCTCCGAGGGATTTGGCAATGATTTTGACATTACAAAGTTAAGATATGATAAGATTATCATTATGGCGGATGCAGACGTGGATGGGGCGCATATTTCCACCCTGCTCTTAACGCTGTTTTACCGTTTTATGCCGGAACTGATTTATGAGGGGCATATTTATATTGCGATGCCGCCTTTGTATAAGGCGATTCCTTCCAGAGGAGAAGAAGAATATCTTTATGACGACGTGGCACTGGAACGTTACCGGAAGACCCACAAAGGTTCCTTTACGCTCCAGCGGTACAAAGGTTTGGGAGAGATGGACGCCCAGCAGCTTTGGGAGACGACCTTAGATCCCAAGACGCGTGTTTTGAAAAAAGTGGAGATTGAGGATGCCCGAATGGCTTCCGATGTGACGGAGATGCTGATGGGGACGGAGGTTTTGCCCAGACGGCAATTCATTTATGAAAATGCCTCTGAGGCAGAACTGGATATATAAGACTATTTAGGAAGAGGAAAGAGAGATGGAACAAAAAGAAGGAATCATCCGCACCGAGTATTCGGAGATTATGCAGAAATCCTACATTGACTATGCCATGAGCGTGATTATAGCCCGGGCTCTTCCGGATGTACGGGATGGATTAAAGCCGGTGCAGCGAAGGACGTTGTACGATATGTACGAGCTGGGCATCCGGTATGACAGGCCCTACCGGAAATGTGCCCGTATCGTAGGGGATACCATGGGTAAATACCATCCCCATGGGGACAGTTCTATATATGAGGCCCTGGTGGTGATGGCCCAGGAATTCAAAAAAGGAATGCCCCTGGTGGACGGCCACGGCAATTTCGGCTCCATTGAAGGAGACGGGGCTGCCGCCATGCGTTATACGGAGGCACGGCTTCAAAAGATTACCCAGGAAGCGTATCTTGCAGATCTGGACAAGGATGTGGTGGATTTTGTTCCCAATTTTGACGAGACAGAGAAGGAACCGGCAGTACTTCCCGTAAAAGTTCCCAATCTGCTGATTAACGGAGCCGAGGGAATCGCCGTAGGCATGGCCACCAGCATCCCGCCCCACAACCTGGAAGAAGTCATTGAAGGGGTTAAGGCATATATGAAAAACCCGGATATAACAACCCAGGAAATGCTTTCTTATATCAAAGGACCGGATTTCCCCACTGGAGGAATTGTGGTGAATAAAGATGATCTGGCGGAGATTTATGAGACTGGCACAGGAAAGATCCGCCTCCGGGGCAAGGTGGAGATTGAAAAAGCCAAAGGGGGGAAGGAACGCCTTGTCATTACAGAGATTCCCTATACCATGGTGGGGGCCAATATCGGTAAATTTTTAAACGATGTATATTCTCTGGTGGAGTCGAAAAAGACGAATGATATTGTGGATATTTCCAACCAGTCCTCCAAAGAAGGCATCCGCATTGTGCTGGAGCTGCGCAAGGGCTGTAATACGGAAAATCTCTGCAATATGCTCTATAAAAAAACGCGCCTGGAGGATACCTTCGGCGTTAATATGCTGGCTGTGGCAGGGGGCCGTCCGGAGACCATGGGGCTGATTCCTGTGATCCGCCATCATGTCAACTTTCAGTATGAATTGGCTACCAGAAAGTACAAAAACCTTCTGGCCAAAGAACTTGACAAAAAAGAGATCCAGGAAGGGCTGATCAAAGCCTGCGATGTGATCGATCTGATTATAGAAATCCTCCGGGGCAGCAAGAATATCAAGGAAGCAAAAGCTTGTCTGGTCACTGGAGAGACAGGTGCCATCCGGTTCAAAACGAAGAAGTCTAAAGAAGAGGCGGGGAAGCTTCGTTTTACAGAACGACAGGCTGCGGCGATTTTAGAGATGCGCCTGTATAAGCTGATTGGGCTGGAATTAGAGGCATTAAGAAAAGAACACGAAGAGACCTTAAAGCATATCGCCCAATACCAGGAGATTTTAGGGAGCCGGGGAGCCATGGCCAAAGTCATCATCCGGGAATTGGACAAGTTCCGGAAAGAATATGGGCGGCAGCGGCGGACAGCCATAGAGAATGCGGCAGAAGCTGTGTACGAAGAAAAGAAGATGGAAGAGATTCCTGTGGTGGCGCTGACAGATCGTTTCGGCTACGCTAAGGCGGTGGACGTGCCCACCTATGAACGGAACAAGGAAGCGGCGGACAGTGAAAGCAAGTATCAGATTCCTTGCAAAAATACAGATAAGCTGTGCATTTTCACAGATACCGGACAGCAGCATTTGGTGAAGGTAAAAGATCTGCCCTTCGGAAAGTTTCGGGAGAAAGGAACGCCCCTGGATAATATTAGTAACTACAACAGCGGCGAAGAGCGGCTCATTTATATGGACAGTTTAAGTAATCTGACCGGGAAAACACTGCTTTTTGCCAGCAGCAGCGGTATGCTGAAACAAGTAGACGGCGGTGAATTTGACGTATCCAAACGGACCACAGCGGCTACGAAGTTGGGAGATGGGGACCGGCTGCTTGCGGCGGCTCTGACAGAGGAAAAAGAAACGATCATTCTGCAAACAAATAAAGGCATGTTCCTGCGGTTTTTGTTGTCGGAGGTGCCCCAGAAGAAAAAGGGAGCCGTAGGCGTCCGGGGGATTCGCTTGTCTTCTGACGATGAAGTAGAGGCTGTCTATTTGTTAGGGGAGAAAGAGGAGAAGACAATTACGTTTAAGGAAAAAGAAATCGCTCTTCACAGGCTGCGGATTGCGGGCCGTGATACGAAGGGGGTGAAGAAGTGAAAAAGAAGTATCAGAGATGCGTTTTACACGGTATTACGGATTCGTTATAAAAAGAGTAATAGAAAAACGGAATTGAATTCACATCTGGAACATCCGGTAAGGGGAAAATATGGAAAAACTGTCAGGGGTAGAATCGTTCCATACGGAAAGGAAAGAGGTAAGACGGACGGCAAAAGAATATGGAAGCAGGAAGCTAAGCCTGCCGCAGACGGAATTATACGTGATATATACCGGAAACCGAAAAAACAGGCCGGAATGGATCAGCCTGTCCGAGGAATTCTTTGGAGGGAATAAGGATTTCCTGGAGGCCAGAGTAAAGGTGCTTTATGGGGACAGAGGAAAAAAGGATATCATCAGCCAATATGTAGATTTTACCAAGGTATCGGCGGTGAAACCGTAGAACAGCCTCTTTCAGAGGGCCGGATTATTGAAGTGTGTGCCGGCTCTCTTTGATTTATTCTTTTATATCATTGACGGTTTGGTTATATATCAATTGAACCGTTTCTTCAAAACTTATGTCTTTATATAAAATTTTCTCCGAAATCATTGGCAGAAAATCTTTTTCTCTCCACTACCGTTTCATATCCGCTTCTCCAAAATCATTTTTATTTGGTTTTGTATTGTGCCGAAGCAAGGTTTCCTCAAAGGGCAAATCATAATAATATGCATAAATATTGCTGCCGTATTCCTTGACTGCAGTTTCAAATAATCTATGGCATTCTTTAGCTGGAAGAATGCCTTCCAGTATTGTAACTTCTGAATGCTCTTTCCCATATTTCAATAGTTGAAATAAAAACCAAAAATACGCAATACCTTCACAGTTTTGCAGAACCACTGTACAATTCAAAAAATTAATGACAAAATGTAAAAAAATATCTTGCTTCGTTCAGGGGTGGACGTGATATGATACAAAAAATTTCTTGGAATCCACGCTATCTTTGAATACACCGTAAGGAGGCGGAACAAAAGAAAAACATGAGCAAGATATGGGAACTTTATGAAAATTTAAATGAGATTGTCTATGTGGTGGATTTGGACAACTATGGTTTGGTATATGTGAATGCCCGGGGACGCAAAGCCTATGGCCTGGAAGGAGAGGCATATATGGGGAAAAAATGTTATCAGGCTCTGCAAGGCTGCGCCCTTCCCTGCGCTGCGTGTGAAAACTCCAGCCTGCGCCCCGGCCAGTTTTTGGAGTGGAGACAATGCCATCCCGTTTTGGGGAAGCTGCTGGAACGGAAGTGCACCTTGATCGAAGAAAACGGCAGACGTTATCGGTTTGAGCTTGCCATTGACCAGGGAGATATCGGATGGCAGAAAGAACCCAGGATGGAGATTGACAGCGCCAATGCCATGGTAAATGAAGTATTGAGGATCTCCCTCCAGGCGGATAAGCCTGAGAAGTCGATCCTTCGGCTGGTGGAATGCCTGGGGCAGTTTCTTCGGGGAGAGCGAGTTTATATTTTTGAAGAGACAAGAGAAGGAAAACTTTCCAATACATATGAATGGTGCGCACAAGGCGTCAGCCGGCAAATAGAAAATTTGCAGAACATTTCCCAGGAAGTACCCAAGCTGTGGTATCAAAGATTTCAAAACGGAGAAAACGTCCTGATTCATGATTTAGAAGATGTCTGGCAGAAGGATCCCGGGCTGTATGGCTATTTATATCCCCAAGGGATTCAGTCCTTGGTGGCGAGCCCTTTGATGGATAAAAAAAGAGTCATTGGATTTTATGGGATTGACAATCCTCCAGGAAGATATATGGATCATATTTCATCCGTATTTCAGATCGTAGGCCATTTTATCGTTTCCCTGCTGCGGAGAAGAAATCTGGTCAGAAGCCTGGAACAGATGAGTTACTATGACCAGCTGACGGAGATCGGAAACCGTCACGCCATGCACGAGTATATTGCTTCGCTGGGAAAAGAAGAAAGCGTGGGGGTTTTGTACTGCGATGTGATGGGATTAAAAAAAATCAATGACACAAAAGGGCATCAGGCCGGCGACCGCCTTCTTCTGAGAGCCTGCCGTTGTTTGAAAGAAGAATTGGGTGAATACGCCCTTTTTCGCATCGGAGGGGACGAATTTCTTGCCCTTTGCCCGGGAATTGAAAACGAAGAGCTGCGGCGGCGTATGGAAGCAGTCAAACGTAAAGGAGAAGAGCAAGAGGCCAGTATGGCTGTGGGTTGCGTATGGAACCCGGACGGCAGGACGGATTTGGACCGGCTGATTGCAGAAGCAGACGACAGAATGTATGAGGATAAAAGGGAGTATTACGAAAAGCATGGATAAAATGGCAAAAAGAGGATTTACACTTACTGAAGTCTGCGTGACATTGGTGATTCTTGTAGTATTGGCGGCAATCGCGATTCCTATGGGAATCAAATATCAAAAGCTTGCAGAGTTCCGAAAGAACGAGTCGAATGCCAAGACCGTTTATTTAGCTGCGGAATCTGCACTGACCTGGTATCGCAGCAGCGGACAGTGGGAAGATTTCTGCCGGGAAGTAGTAAGGGACGGGATGCGCAATGATACCTTTGAAGAGACGGAATCGGAAAAAAACGGCCGAATCTATGCGATCACCTTAAATAGCAAACACGCCAAAGAAAAATCCCCCTCTCAGGAATTAGTGCGCAGGCTGTTGTCCGACAGTATTTACGATAAAGAATTTTTGAACGCCGCCATTGCAGTGGAAATTGATATTGAGACAGGTCAGGTCTATTCAGCTTTTTACGCAACCAGATGTAAGTCCCTTTCTTACGAGGAGACAGGCGAGGAAGGGATACAAAGCATCAGCGCCAAAGGGGAGAATCGGAGCTACGGGAGCCGGAGACAACGTCTTTTGGGATATTACTCCACAGAGGATATGGCCAATGTGGTGGATTTGAAGCCTGCCAGGATGAAGGTTACCACCATCAGTCTGGTAAATGGGGAAACCTTGTCCCTGAACTGGTCCGGCAATTCCCGGCACGATAATTTGGATGTGGAATATGAGATCACATTTTACGGAAGCACATCCCAGGAAAAGTTGTTTTCCACTTCGGTAAACTGGTATGATTTAAAAGCCGCAGGCGCCAACGAGAATCAGGTTGCCGGGCTGAAATTGACAGATTCGGAGGGAAATACCATAGGCGGCGAGGCTGCGGTGTGGTACTTCCCCCTGACATATCAGGCCAAGGAGGGGCAAAACGGTAAATTTTCTCTGGTGCTAGACGCTATGATGTCGGCAGAGCTGATGGAACGGCTCTATGCAGCGGAACAAGCCGGCCAGGGAGAAGTGCTGGCCAGAGAGTATAGTACCAGCATTACCCGTCTGGGCGCTTTCATTCCCCAATTATCTTTGCCTTGTGATGTCTATGCAGTCATTGAAACAAGGCCGGTGTATGAACACAGCGCCGGGGATTTTCGGGAATACCGTCCAGGAAGTCCCATGCGTTCCAATGAAGCCAATACCCTATACGGGGCCGGAAGCCTGGATGATACGGGGACGCTTGAAGCAGAAATCACCCGGTTTCGTCATCTTTCCAATATCCGCTATTATGAGGAACAGAAGAAAGCTGTCTTTACTTTGGCCGGTCGGAATCTGGACTGGATGGCTTCTGGAACCGGGCTGTATGATGCGGCTCTCTCTTCGGAGAAGGGAAATAAAAGAACCCTCCGGTGGCAAAGCGCTGCCGACGATACGCAAGTAGACTTTCCAACCATACGTCTCCTTTCGGAACATCATGTACTTAGAGGCCAGGGAGAACAATCAAGCATCCGCCGTTTGCGTTTGGGGGAACATTCCCTGCCGGGGGACGACTTCGTGGACAACATATATCAGGAGAGCGTTGACAAACCATATGCCAGGTATTTGGGGCTGTTTGGGGAAGTAGAAGGAACCATGGAACATCTGGTGTTTCAAGATCCGCTGCTGACTTTGGGGGAAGAGGAAGAACAAGCTGGAACAGATTGGAAATTTTGTCGTTTGTATGGCGTGGGAATCCTCTGCGGCAGAAGCCAGGGAAAGCTGTCGGATATTTCCGTGCAAGCGGCAGCAAAGGGAACAGAGGCTCTTTCCGTATGGCTTCCAAAGCGGGAGGGGATATCCGGGATACAAGAAAAGGATCCGGCTGCCATTGGGGGATTGATCGGGGTTTTGGCCGGAGAGGATTCGGAGGGAAATCTGCATCCTTTGGCAGAGGGCAGCGAAGCTGTGATCCAAAATCTTACCATGGAAGGGAAAGTAACCGGAAAGCTTCCAGAGCCAAAACAAAAGCAGGGAGAAGGGGAGGACGTAGAAATCCTGGCTATGGATTATTCATACGGCATAGGAGGAATTTTTGGATATGCCTGGGTAGAAGACGAGATAACAGTGACAGGCTGCGTGAACCATGCTGATATATCCGGCAATCTTTTTACCGGAGGGATCGGCGGCTTTATGCAGGGCGGTTATCAGGGTGATTCCAGGCAAAAAGTACAGCCGGGAATACAGGATTGTGAAAATGACGGGAAAGTCCAATGCACGGCAGGGCATAAGGAAGAAGAAGGGCTGCTGGAAGGACGGTACTTCGGCGGAATTGTTGGGTTTGGACAAAAACTGCAGATACAGGATTGTACCAGCGCACCAGGCCGCTATAGCAACACTGGTTATACTCAGGAAGATCAGGATCTCTTGCAGGGGCAGTATGTGGGAGGTATCATTGGTTACGGCAGCAGCAGTCAGCTTACCGGCTGCAGTACGAAGATGGGCGGTTACATTTTGGGCTCCGACTATGTAGGAGGAATTGCAGGGGGATTATCCAATGATGTGAAGCATGCCATTACGGCGGCAGAAGGCATCGGAGTGACCACCAATGCCTGCTATGTCATCGGCAACAGCTATGTGGGCGGAATTTTAGGAAAAAATGACGGCGCGGCAGATGAGATTACCATATCCAGCTGCATTAACAATGGGGTAGTGGCCGGATATGGGCGTTACGTAGGGGGGATCGTAGGCTATAACGGAGAACGGGGCGTATTGGAAGACTGCGCCAGTTACCTTTCTGATTACGGCGGTTTGGTATTTGAGATGATCGTATCCAGATGGAAAGCCACTGCAGATTGTGCTGGCGGGCTGGCAGGTTATAACAATGGAACGATCATATTTCATGAGGACAGTGAAGCCATCACCGTAAAGTCTGTGTCAACGGTGGTGGTAGGCCAAAACTTTGTAGGAGGCGTCGTTGGATTTAATGATGTAAAAGGTTCCCTGGATGTGCATTATACATTGATCGGCGGGCGGATTTATGCATATGGTATGGGGGCGGGAGGCTGTATCGGTGTAAATGCTTCCCAGGAAATCCTGACAAGGGATTTGGAGATCAAGCCCTCCAGCGTCCGGGGCGTCTCCTGTGTGGGAGGCGTCATCGGGGCAAATGTGGTAGATTTGCAGGAAGATGTGGTCATGGACAGCTTTCGGGCCAATAATGGATTAGGCAGTATTACCGGGGAAGTTTTTACCGGGGGCCTGATCGGCTATCATAGGACTTATACGGAAGAACAGCTAAAAGAAGGAAGCGGCGAAGCAATTTTACTGGAGCGTCTATTGTCTTCGGCAAAAGGGGGAGAACCAAAAGAATCCTCCCTGCTCCCTAGTCTGGGAGAAGGCAATATCCCCATAGGGGCTGTTCCTTCGGAAAACACCCATCTTCTTACGATTACCGATGGCAGAAATACAGAAGAAGAATTGCAGTTTGCAGGAAATAATATCCCCATCCGCGCCCATATTTATACCGGAGGCATTGTGGGATATTGCGAGGAAGAAAGCAGGCTGGTGCTGCGGAACTGCCGGAATGACGGAAATATTTCCAGGCTTTTGGAAGAAGGAGAGCTGGGAGCAGACAAAGGGGTATCACTGAAACAATATCTGGACAGAGGGGGAAGCTCTCCTTTGACACAGGAAGAAACGACGGAGCTTGAGGGTCTTGACGTCTGTATGGCAGGAGGCATCATCAGCACAAACATGAAAAATCAAGTGGTTGACCATTGCGCCAATACCGGAAGCATGAATGGGTTTGTGGGCCTTGGAGGCATTGTGGGATTCAATGCCGGAGGAATATTCCGCTGTAGGTTAATCGATCATTTTGGAAACGGCACATTGGACTATATCGGAGGGATTGCCGGGCTGAATCTGAAAGAAGATGGGACCATCCGGCTGTACCAGGAACCAGGAATAGATGGCCGAACATGGCAGTATACTTCCGGGACCATAGCAGAATGCAGCACACAGGCGGGCAGGACCATTACCGGTTCCAGCTATGTGGGAGGCATCGCCGGGTACAATATGACAGGAGGCGTCCTTTCCGAAAACAATAGTGAAGCCAATATTACGGCAGAAGGAGATTATGCCGGAGGCATTGCCGGGGTAAATAAAGGAACCATAACCGTAGGAGAAGACACCGGGACGGCGGCCCGGACCATCCGGGGAATCAATGGGATGGGAGTGGGCGGCATTGCAGGCCGAAACCAGGGGGAAATCCGCTTGACTGCCCAGAAATCCCAGGACAAAGATTTGGTGGCAGTGGGAGAAGCCGTTACCATTACCGGCAGGGAAAAAGTCGGCGGGATTGTGGGAATCCAGGAAGGAAATTTAGATGCTGGGAAGGGATACCTGGTGTGTAAGGCATCGCTTGTACAAGCGCTGGAAGGGTATGCCGGAGGAATTGCCGGAGAAAATTACGGAGCTGTGACCCGGGCCAAAAATCAAAGCAGCCGTGTGACGGCAAATCAAGGCCCTGCCGGAGGTATTGTGGCAGTGAATCAGACAGGCATCGTCCTGAAAGAATGCCAGGGTATGGGAGATGTAAACAGTGATAACGGTTTTGCCGGAGGCATTGCCGGGGAGAATTATGGAACCATTCAGGGCTGCAGCGTGGGAGGCGGGGCAAAAACCATAGAGATCCGCAGCCTGAACAAAGCGCAGATGGGTGGGATATGCGCGGTCAACCACGGCCTGATAAAGCACAGCGCACCCCTTTCGGAGGTTCTCCTCTCCGGGGACGGGGATATCATAGGGGGGATCACCGGGGAAAATCTTGGAACCATGCAGGATATATCCGCCTCCTATATGCCCAAACTCAATCTCTTTGCCGGAAATTTGACGGTGGGCGGGGCCGCCGGTAAGAACCGGGGACGGATGCAGAATATTGCAGCCTCGGAACTGAAGTTTTTAGAGTTTGATAACTACCGGTTTTTGGGAGGCATCGCAGGGGTGAACCTGCAAGAAGGGCAGATTGCAGAATGCAGCCTGACAGACGGCGTACTGAAAGAGGAACGAGGTCTTCCGGGAAATTGTTACGGAGGCATTGCGGGGGATAATTACGGAAGTCTGACGGACTGTGAGATTTCAGATATTACCATGGAAATAAAAGGCGTGTATACCGCTACCAGCACCAGTACTTCCGACCAAAAAGAAAAACTGGCGACTCACGTAGGCGGGGTGGCTGGAAAAAATGAGGAAGGAGCAAGCATCACAGGCTGCCTGATCGCAGGATCAGACTGCCGGATGGAAATAAATAACGGGATGGCGGGAGGAGTCGCCGGATATAACAAAGGAACGATAACCGGCTCCGGAGATGGAAGTACCCGGACACTGATGGCAAATTTGACCGGACAGCCTTCAGACAAGGCGGATACCCTTCGTTCCAATGCGGAGGCTCTGGGGATTCGGGCGGACAGTTCCTATGTAAGCTGGAATAACCAGACAGGCGTATCCATGGATCAGTTATCCTATGCAAACGGAAACAGTATTTTAGAGGGCAGGAGCCTGATTTTGACCATGAAGGTCAACGGCAGCTTGGGGGGCATTACTGCCTATAACGCTCCGGAAGGGAAATTGAATTACTGCGCTACGGGCAACTGGTATCTCAATAACCGATCGGACGCCATCGGCGTAGGTACCGGAGGGATCATCGGCATGAATGAATCAGAACATGACCAGTCCTTTTTATTAAACCGGGCATTTGTAGGAAGGCAGGTCTCTTCCCAGGATACCAACCGTTTCGCCGGAGGGATTATCGGAAATCAGAACAATACCACCAGAGATGGGTGGAAACTGAAAGCCTGCTTCAATTATGGGACGGTATATTGCTTAAGGACACATTATTCTGGAGGTATTTTAGGCCAATGGACCGGAACCGGAGGCGCCATTGAAGAATGTAACAATTTCGGAAATCTTCAGACTACATATGAGGCGGGATGGGTAGGCGCATCCGGCGGAATCGTAGCTCAGCTTTATCATGCCTACGAGGGCAGCGAATATAATATCATAAGCTGCGGAAATTACGGAAATATTTACGGACGTACCGGGGCTGGCAATACGGGATGTGCCAATGACAGCGCAGGTATTTTGGGAAATATTACCGCCTATGAAGCAAGCGAGGGTCAGGGCCAGAACTTTACCGTTCAGGTATTGGATTGCGTCAACGGGTCGGGAGTGGAGATTTATTCTGCATCGATGGCTTCCGGTATTGTAGGATTTTTATCTTGTGACAATCCTAGAGGCCAGAGCCAGATCGGAGCCGCTACCCAAAACATTACCCTGCGTATGGAGCGGTGCCGGAATTATGCAAAAGTACTAAAAGGCGGCGGAGGCAATCGATTTGTAGGCGGAATATTTGGAGAACGCTATGCCAGAGCCGGAGCGGAGCATACCTATATTAAGGACTGCTATTCGGTCAACCCCATTACGGCCGGAACTTATGAGAACCGGAACTATCCGGTGGTTTCCTATACGACTAATAATGTAAACGTTCCATATCTGAATGCAAAGGCCAATTACTTTTTGTGCGATGCCGGCGGAGGCAATTCAGGCTATGACAGTTTCCGTATTCTGGAGCAGGACCAATATACCGTAAGGGCCGCTCCGGACAATTTGACGAGAGCAGATGCAAGCTGTATCTATCGGGTGGACAGCTTAGGAAAATCTTATGTGGCGCGGATCCATTCGGACAGCATCGTATCCGGAAAGCAGCTTACCGTTGTCAATGACAAAGTATATGAAAACGAAAAGGAAATCGGGGAAATATTGTTCCCCATTGACCAAAACGAAGAACCAGCGGCTTCCTACAGCCGTCTTTCGGATATCCTTCAAAAAGGCAGTCATTTTGACGACCACGTGAGAAATGCCTATTACAAAGTAGAAGACGAATCTCTTTTGCTCCAGGATGGTGTACCAGCAGGACTCAAGATGCAGGCGCCTCAAAGCGTAGCTTTTACAAGAAACGGAAGCCAGGCGGTGGTGACGGTGACTCCAGCAGCCGGGACGGATCCCTTCCGGTATACGGCGGATTTATATTTGAAAAAAGGAGAAGCATCGGAACTTATCATGTCCGGAATTACTTTTTATTCAGAGGAATACAGCTTTCGCCTTCCACAGGAGGCAACGAAAGAGGGAGATCCCTTTGTAGTAGTTCAGGCGCACAGTATGTTCCAGGAGGAAGTACTTCCCTCGGAGGCAGTTTCCTCAGATAAAATGGCGGGACAGGCCCTGCTGCCAAGCCCCCAGATCTGCATCGAACTGAACCGGGATGGGCAGGGCTATCGCTTCCGCCTGCTGAACTGGGAGGAGTATCCCCAGGAAAAAGAATGGCAGATTTCCGTAAAATTTATGGACGGTACGCCGGAACTTAGAGGAACGCCAGATGGGGAAGGGTATTTCGGAACGCTTGTTCCTACGAAAGATTCCTTGCAGCAGCTTTTGGTTCAAGCAGTTTCCAACGATCAGACGCTGCTTCCCTCGGCTCAGGTTCCCGTTCCGGTCTACCTTCCAAAGGACAAGCCTTCTATTACCCTGGATGAAGCCAATTACGGCAGAGGAAAAGCGAAGCCTAAGGTAACGCTTACCGGAACAAATTTATCGGATTTGAAGGTTACGGTAACCCTGGATGCCACAGGCTCTGGAACGGTGACCACTCCTCCGGTGTATCGTGTGGAGCTGATGGGAACCTGGAGGGAAGAGAATGGAAAGGAATATCCAGATACGGTGATTTTGAGTAGGGATATTCTGGCGGCTTCCAATGGAGCGGCCACGGCAGATTTCAGCGGCCTACCGGATTATGCAAGGAATGTGACGGACTGGAAAGTACGGATCTGGTATGCCCAATCTGGTTTGGGGCCGGTCTATACGTACTGTACTGCCAGCGAAGAAGACGCCAATATCCGTATGCTGTATATGGAGGAGGAAGGAGGGGGACAAAAGCCTCGTTGGGAGTATGCTTACAGCAGCGTACTGGAAAGCAATGCTTTGAAGCAAGACTGCAGCTGGAGCCTGGAGAATCTGTTTTGGTGGAAAAAGCCAAATTTGATGGAGGTAATAGAAGGTCTGGCGCCGGAATTTGATGAGAACAATCATCTGAAATATACCTTCCGTTGGGATGAGAAAGAAGGAGAGTACCAAAAAGGCGACCGTTATTTGGTGTCTTTGACAGGCATAAACGACGGCAGCCAGGTATCCCTGGTAACAAATCAGGAAGTTTCAGGGAACAGTTTTACAGCAGACGCCCAGCAATGGACCTATGAAAAGGTGGAGCTTACAGTAACCAGTATCGGAGACGCGAAAGAAGGAATCCTGGGGTTATCCGAAACCAGGACTTACCTGGTGGGACAACGGCTGCCCCGTCCGGCCCAGCCCTCGGTAGAAAATCCAGATGTCAATGAATTGGTGTATTCCATTGCATGGAGCCCCATCCGGCCAGAGACGGGCTGCGGGTCATATGGAATCTATGTAAGACCCTATGAAGCAGACGGAAGCCTTGGGCTGCCCATAAAGCTGGGAGAAGCAAGCGTCCTGGAAAATACAGGGGGCAGATATGAAAAGAAGCTGGATGTAAGCGAGTATCAGGGGCAGCGGATCATTTTGTATCTAGTTGCCCAGGCAGAGCCAGGAAGCTTCCGGTATGTGGACAGCTTAGAGGGCATTACCTACGAACTTACCGTACCTAGTCGGATTCCGGCGCCTCAGGTGACCTGGGAAAAAAGCTGGGAGTACGATCCCAGTCTGCCGGTATCCGTTTGGGGATTTGAGAACACCGGAGGCCCCGGCGGGGACAGCCTGAATATACGGGTGATACCGGATCGTGCAAGTATTCCGCCGGGAGACAGCGGTTATCTTTTGAAAGCTTATGTGTTTGATCAGGAAGAAGAGGCCCTTAAGGCAAAAGAGGAAATAGAAGCCGGAGGGGAACCGTCCCAGGGAGTTTTGGCCACATACCCGGCCAAAGATGAGGCGGGAGAACTGATCCCCGTTCAGATGGACGTAGGAGGGGGCAATACCTACAGCCATACTTTGACAGGCTTATCCTCGTCCTACGGGGGAAAATGGATCTTATGCAGCGTCAGGATTTCTTCCGGCGGAGGCCAGATCAGCTCCCAGTGGAGAGTAAATACTGATGTATGGCGTCTGCCTTATGTGAAACTGCAAGCGCCGGAAGTAACCCTTGTAAGCCAGCAGCGGGAGCTTGAGGCGACAGACACCACCAACCCAGATTTGCCCCAGGTGCAAAAGTGGCAGGCAGAACGCATTGCTTTTTGCTGGGATAGTGAACCTCTGGCGGACGCTTACTATGTAACCTTAAAACAAAAGAATGGCGCCGCTTTAAACATCCGTATGATAGAACAACGGGAAAATGGAGCAGTTTTCGTATATGTTCAAAAGGGACAGACAGGAGAGGAGCCAGTGTGGGAGCTCCGTGAGATGGAGCAAGTGTCAGAGGATGGGCTTTTCAGCTTTGAACTGCCGGAGTATGGAGCCAGCTTAGAGAGCACCTACACCCAGGCAGGGATCACCTATTATTACCAGGTGCAGATGAATGCCCGTCTGGAAGTGCGCCAAAAAGAAAACGGCGGATATACCTATACCCTTTTACTGCCGGATGCCCAGTCCATGACTACAGAAGCCGGCGTATCCATTACAGAAGCAGGTCTTAGGCCCACCTTAGCAGTATCTGTCAGGGCGGATGCAGCCCAAAATGCATCGGATTTGTTCCCGGGGCAGCCAAGCGACGCGTACCGTCCCTCAGAAGATACAGCGGTGCCCCTGGGAAATTAGCGGAAAAGTTTCGATTCAAAAGAGAAAGGGAGGGATCATGGACTTAAAAAAAGAAATGCTGCCCTGGAAGAAAAAAATAAAAGAAAAAGAAGGATCTTCCCTGGCCATAGTGATCTGCGTCGCAGCCCTTTTTCTGGCCTTTGCCCTGGCCCTGGTTTCTATAGCCAACCTGCTGTTGTCCGGGGCCAACCGAAGGCTTGATGAGGAACAGCGCTACCAGCTTGCAAAAAGCTTTGCCCAGGTATTGGATCAGGAATTAAAAAAATACGAAACCATGCCGCCTCCCGGAGACAATACCTTTTATGAATATGCCTGCAAATTTTTAGAGGGCCAATATGGGACGTATGACCCGGACCATCCGGAGGCTACGGTATTTCACTATACGGCGGCCAAACCGGCCGGAATGGAGGACGCTTACGGAAACGTCAAGGTGGCGTTGTACAAGGAAGGGGCTCAGGAAGAAGATACGGAACTGGCCGGGGAAATTTTGCCCCAGCAGGCAGAAACGATTCGGAACAATAAGCTGCTTAGGTATCTCTTTACCCTGGAAGTGACGGTGGGGGTGCAAGATCAGTCCTACTGTTATCGGAAAGAATACCGGCAGATGGCCGTCTATCAGGTGGAGTTTACTCATAACGGGACAAGGATCATCTGGAACGATACGGACAGCCAGTGGCATGAATTAAGCCCCTCCGGTGCGGTTCATGGGATTCCGCCTGGAGAGATGATCCATTATGAATACCAAACCGACGAAATGACAGGCTGCAGCTTTCAAGATGCAGGCCAGTATGAGGCGGAATCTTCCCCGGAGGGGGTGTGGGAGGAGGGAGAAGAGTGAAAAACAGAAAGAAGCATAAAGCCGGGGAGTCCTTGGTGGAAGTTATGGTTGCCGCCGTCATTTTTCTGATGGTGACAGCCGTGCTCCAGGGAGCCATTACCTTTTGCAGCAAGGCCCAGCAGAAAAGCCGGGACATCCGGGAGAGAAACGCAAAGGTCTGCCAGGATCTTTTGACATCCCCGGAGATCTTCAATGGAACCGCCGCCTTTGCCTTTCAGGCTGCGTCCCCGGACGGTCTTCAGACCGGGACTGCTACCTTGTTTCAGGTAGAGGTGCAGCTTTTGAAAAAAGAAGTGGCCTATACCACAGAGGACGGTGGGGCCCGCAAAGCTACATTTTATCTGTTTGGAGGGGGTGGCGGCCCTTGAGGGTAAGAGAAGGCTCGGGGAGAAAAGATAAGAAAAAGAGACAAAATGCCGGGACCACATTGGTAGAGCTGATCGTGTCCATGTGTTTGATGAGTATTTTGATGGCGGCGGTGGTGGGAATTTTAAGCCCCGCAGCCAAGCTCTTTGTCCGCATGCAGAGGCTGCAGTTTGCCCAGGTAATATTAGACAATGTGATTCAGGAGCTAAGAAGTATGACACAAGACGCCGCAGGTTATGTCAAGGTGTACGATACTTGTGAGCCGGATACTCCTATGGGAGATAAGACGGGGGAGGAGGAGGGATTGGCTCTGGAATTTTTGGACACCCAGGGGTATGTGACGCTGATTTCCACCCAGGGCTGTCCTGATACGGATATTTATCTGGGAACCCAGAAAATTGACGCCATAAAAGCAGAAGACCAGAAGCCGGGGCGGCTGTTGATCCGTTATTATGCCCAGGGAACTGGAGAACGTTATGTATATGAAGACAAGAACGGACAGGCCGTAGCGCGCGCCCTGCAAAAGGTGTTTGCAGACGGGGCATATATGGGAAACTATTTAGAAATTATTTTTTCCTATCCGCCGGGCCTTGCCCCCGGGGATCAGGTGGAATATTTGAACGCTCAGGTGGCGATTTACCGGGATGAGGAAAAAACAAAATTGTGGGTCAGGGATCAGGTGATCTTGGATCTGCGCTATCATGCAGTAAAAAAGACGGATCCTACAGCCCAAAAAGAATGGTAGAGGTATCTTTGACAGACCTCATCAGAATAAAAGAAAAAAGGAGAGACACAAGATGAAGAAATGGAACAGAAATGGAAAAAAAGGATTTACACTGGTGGAACTGATTGTCGTATTGGTGATTTTGGCCATACTGGCTGCTTTGCTGATTCCTGCTTTGACGGGCTACATTAACAAGGCAAAGGAAAAACAGATCACAGCAGAGACACGCCAGGTAGTAATGGCGTCCCAGACCCTGGTAGATGAATATTTTGCAGAACAGGTTTCGGGGAGCTTTGCAGGAGGAACTATTGACAGCGGAACCAATCTTGGTACAGTAAAATTGACGGATATTGCAGGTTTAGCGGAAGTGAAGGCGGCTAATATCGACAACGTTAAGGTAGGGACGAACGGTGTGATAAGCGATGTGGTTTACATCAGGGATGGAAAGAAATGCACTTATAAAAAGACGGCTACCGATGAAGCAGGCACTTATACAATAACCGATGCTCCGTAAAGAGACGGTTTTTAGACGATACAGGCTACGGCGATAAGAAGGGAGAAGAAGAAATGCTTTGGCTGCTGGAAGGGATACTCTGGATTCTGCGGTTTATGATTGGGGCCAGTGTGTTTAGTTTTTTCAATGTGGTAATCTGCCGTCTGCCCCAGGGAGAGAGCGTTATAAGAGGCCGCAGCCATTGTCCCGGCTGCGGCCGGCCCCTGGCGGCCTGGGAGATGATCCCCTGCATGAGCTATCTTGCATTGCGGGGAAGGTGCAGAGGGTGTAAAGAGAAGATAAAAGCAAGATATTTCTGGATGGAAGCTATGGGGGGCATCTTATTTTTGGCTTGTATCCTACGATTTGGCCCAGGCTCTCTGGGGCTGATTTCTCCCTTGGGCCTGTTATCGTTTTTGTATCTTGGAATTTTAGTAATGGCGGCCTGGATTGATTGGGACACCAGGATCATCCATGACCGCTTTTCCGTAGGAATCGCGCTTCTAGGGCTTTTCTCCCTGGGGCTGTTCCCGGAACACACGCTTTCCCAGCGTTTCTTGGGCTGCGTCCTTGTGGCGGTTCCCATGCTGCTTCTGTCTTTGGTGATTGAGGGGGCTTTTGGGGGCGGAGATATGAAACTGATGGCTTCCAGCGGATTTCTGCTGGGCGCAAAAAGCGTGGCCGTCGCTATGTTTATAGGTCTTATGGCCGGAGGCATCTATTGCGGGATTATGCTGAAAAAAGGAAAGCTAAAGCGTAAGGATGCCTTTGCCTTCGGGCCTTTTTTGGCTGTTGGCCTGGGGATTGCCTGTTTCTGGGGGGATGCTCTGGCAGACTGGTATTTGTCCCTTCTATAAAAAAGGGAAAAGGAAGGAGGAGTTGGATGGCAAATTTCCGCTATTCTGCAAAAAATATGGAGGGAAAGACGCTTCGGGGCACGATGGAGGCTTCCGGCCTCCCCAATCTTCAGCAGCAGTTAAAAGCCCAGGGACTGTTTTTGATGGAAGCCAAGGAGAGGGAAGCAAAAAAGCATAAAAAAATCGGGCCCAGACAGCTTTCTGAATTCTGCAAGGAACTGTCCGCATTGCTGTCTTCGGGCGTCAGTATTGTGCGGGCGTTGGAGATTGTGGCGGAGGAAGAGGGTACGCCTAAGGCTGTGAGGAACATTTATCAGGAGCTTTTGGCAGATTTGAAACGAGGCGTCAGCCTGTCGGAATCTATGGAAGAAAAAGGATGCTTTCCAGGATTGATGGTAGGAATGGTCCGCTCCGGAGAAGGAAGCGGAAATATGGATATGGTGATGGAGCGGCTTTCCCTTCATTATAATAAGGAAAACCGTTTGCAACAGCAAGTCACCTCCGCCATGGCTTATCCTCTGGTATTGCTGAGCATGAGCGTGGCGGTGGTAATATTGATCGTTACCTTTATTCTGCCTCAGTTTGAGGAGCTTTTTTCGGAAATGGAACGGCTGCCTGTGCCCACGGAAATTCTGATGGCCTGTTCGGATTTCTTGATTCATGAATGGTATCTGGCCATCCTTGCCGTGTTTTTGCTGGTTGTCATTTTGCGTATTCTGGGGCGTGTCCGTAAGGTGCGCCGGATTTTGGACTATGGGAAGGTGCATTTGCCGGTGGTGGGAAAGCTGAACCAGGTCATCTATACGGCACGGTTTTCCCGTACCCTAAGCAGTCTTTATTCCAGCGGTATGCCGGTGGTTTCGGCGCTGCAGACAGCCGGGGAGACCATTGGGAATGAATACATCAAAGAACAGATTCCCAAAGCGACGGCTAAAGTGCGCAGCGGCGTTCCCCTTTCTCAGGCTCTATTGGAAATAGACGGATTTTTGCGGAAGCTTTCTTCCACCATTTTAGTGGGTGAGGAAAGCGGACGGTTGGATCGGATGTTAGATTCCATTGCCATGGCTATGGAAGAAGAGGCGGAGGCGGCCACCAAGCGGCTGGTAACGTTGTTGGAGCCTGTCATGATCTGTATCATGGCCCTTTTGGTAGGATTTATCATTGTAGCAGTAATGCTTCCCATCTATGAGTCTTATGGAACCATTGAAACTTCTGTATAAGAATCATGGAAGCATGGGGAGAAGGAGGAAAAAATGAGTCAGACAGTCATTGTATTAGAAGAGGATTGCATCCTGGCGTCATGGGGAAAGGAAGGAAAACACCCGTCTATTTTAAGGACGAAGGAACAAAGGCTCCGGGGCAAGGGAGATGTGTTTGAACGATGGCAAATGGGCCTGGAGGAATTGGGACAGGAGTGGCGTCAGGGGCCTGTGACTCTTGTCCTTCCCGCCAGCCTGTGCTCTACCAGGGTGCTGACACTTCCCTACGGGAAAAAAACTGCCTTTGCCGCCATGGCTGCAAAAGAATTGGAGGATAGCTTCCGCAATGAGGCGGCAGATTATTCCGTGCTGTTTCAGGAAAAAAGAAGCAGCGTCGATATTTGCGCCGGGGGCGTGGAAGCGGGAAATCTGGAGCGCTTGCTTGGGATCTGCGAAGAAGCGGGAGTTTCTGTGGGCAGTATGACAGTTCCCATGGAGGGCTATCTGCACATACTGATGCAGTTGGAAAGCTATTGGACCAGTACGGTTATCTATTTGTTGTTCGAGGAAGAAAGCATGGTGAGCGTACTGTGCCAGGAAGGCCGTTACGTCTATTCCAGCCGCAGCAGAATTTTCAGTGAACCGGGTACGCTGGACTTTGGTACGGAGATTGTCCGCAGCGTTTCCGGGATTCTTCAGTTTTCCGGAAACAAACAAAATCTGAACATTACGGAAGTCTATTACGCAGGGTGTGGGGCAGATGATTTTGAAGTTGGGATCCAGGGGATCCAAAACCTGCATCTGAACGTATTTCCCATAGAAATGGAAAAAGTGGTTTCCCTTCCGCCGGGACTGGACGCCTTAAATTGGCTGCCCTGTATCGGCGCGTTTACTTGCCTGGGCAGGAAAGAAAAACGGATGAATCTGCTTTTGGCATTAAAGGCCCTGAAGGAACAGGAGAATAAGGGCAAAAGCCTTTGGAAGCATCTGATGGTCCCGGGGCTTACCCTGGCAGCTTGTCTGGCGGCCGCAGCCGTTACGGTAGTTTTAAATATCCAGGCCCAGAGGAATATAAACAAGCAGCAGGCATGGCTGGACCAGCCCAAGATTCAGGAGCAATACAACCGATATTTAGAGCTGAAGGGGCAGGTGGAGGAATTAAAGGACACCGAAACAGATTTGATACAGATGAAAGAAAATCTGGCAGGGTATCCCCGTTTATCCAGCGCCATGCTTTCACGGATGGAAAGCATTGGGGGAGTAGATATGGAGATTTATATTACGGGATATGACGCAGAGACAGGCGTTCTCACCTTCGATGCAGGAAGCAATAAGGTCATAGATATTCCGGATTATATTCGGAGGCTCCAGGAAACAGGGTTGTTTTCGACTGTGGATTATACAGGGTATACCTTTGAAAATGACTGGTATATCCTGTATCTGTCCGGGACGCTTAGGGGAACGGCCAAAGAGCAAGAGGAAGGAGGCGCCTAATGAAGCTGGAATTAAGCCAACGGGATATTTTGCTGCTGAAATTAACGGTTTGCATTTTGATCGTATTTGTGGTGCTTCGCTTTGTAGTAGTTCCTGGCATAGGAGATTTCAGAGAAAAGCTGGATACCGGCCGGGAATTGGAGGAAAAGAAGGAAGAGATCCAGGATGCTTTAGCAGGAGTACCGGCTCTGCAGCAGACGGCAGAAGGATACAAAGCAAAGCTGAAGGAGGCGTCCGCCTCTTATTACGAACGGATGGAAAACCGTCAGGTGGACGAGCTATTGACAGGGCTTGCCTTAAAGCTAGGATTGTTTCCGGTTTCTTTAGCCATTCAGGAGGCCGAGCCTGGGATACCAGGGCCTTATCTTTCAGAAATTTTACCGGAAAACGGCTCGTTGGAGCCGTACCAGGGGAGGTATCTTCTTACTGGCGTGGGAAACTTTACCCTTCGGGGAACCCAGGCACAAATTTTTTCATTTTTGGATGAGATAGAAGAGAATCATCCGGCGATCCGGATTCGTTCCATGAAAATCGGCCGCCGGGTCTATCTGGATTCTGAATGGGATATGGGTCTGGAATTGGAAGCAAGCTTTGAACTGGAGATTTATATGTGCGATTGGAGCGAGGCAGAGTAGGAGGATAGCTTTGAGAACAAATCTGAGAATCGGGGAAATACTAGAGGAAAGGGGGGCCGTGACGCCGGAGCAAATGAAAGAGGCCCTGGCTTATCAGAAGGAACACCGGGATAAACGGATTGGCCAGATTTTGATAGAATTGCAGTTCGTAACAGAGCAGCAGGTGTTGGAGGCTCTTGCCAGCAGGCTGGAATTAGAGATTGTGGACGTGGCTTCCCAGCATGTGGATCTGGAAGCCGTTGCTATGATCGATAAGGAGTTGGCGGAGAAAAATTTATTTCTTCCTCTTTATGTGAAAAACCGCAGCATGGTCCTGGTGACCAACGATCCCTTAAATTATTTTGCCCTGGAGGAGGTACGGCAGCAGACGGGATGTTATCTCCAAACCCTGCTAAGTGAAGAGAAGCCCTTGCGCCAGGCCATCTCCTACTATTTTGCAGAAGTAGGGGCAAAACAGGCGGCCATGGAAGCAAATGAAGGCTTTGGCAATGATGACTTTGATGACCTGGATTTGGGGGAGTTGGAAAATGTTCAGGAGGAGGCTCCTATTATCCATCTGCTCAACAGCCTGGTGGAGCGGGCCATCAAGAGCAGCGCCAGCGACATCCACATCGAGCCCTTTGAGCGGGAAACCAAAGTGCGTATGCGGATCGACGGGGTAATCTTAGAGTACATTTCCATGCAGCGGAACGTGCATCAGCCTTTGATCGCTCGGATTAAAATTATGGCGGGACTGGATATTGCAGAGAAGCGGATTCCCCAGGACGGACATTTCCGGGTGCGGACAGAGGGGGGATATGTGAATATCCGTGTATCCTTGATGCCTACGGTATTCGGAGAAAAGGCCGTACTGCGTCTGCTCACCTCTTCCGGGGAGATGGACTACGCCGGACAGTTTGGGATGACGGAGGAAAGCTACCGCCGCTTCCTCCCTATGCTGGAGAGTTCCCATGGGATCATTTATATTACGGGCCCTACCGGTAGCGGAAAGTCCACCACATTGTACATGATTTTGGAATATCTCTCTGGAAGGATGCTGAATATTTCCACCATTGAGGATCCTGTGGAAAAAAATGTGCCCGGCATCATTCAGACCCAGGTAAACCCCACGGCCGGGCTGACCTTTGAGACGGGGCTTCGGGCGTTGCTGCGCCAGGATCCGGACGTTATCATGGTGGGAGAAACCAGGGACGGAGAAACCGCCGGGATTTCCGTGCGTGCGGCCATTACCGGGCACATGGTGTTAAGTACCCTTCACACCAACGATGCGGCTTCCAGCATTGTACGTCTGGAGGATATGGGGGTGGAAACTTATTTGGCCGCCAACTCCCTGGTGGGCATCGTGGCTCAGAGGCTTTTGCGTAAGGTATGTACGAACTGTGCCCAGGAAATGGAAACAACAGCCCAGGAACGGGAATTTTTAGGAGAAGATGTGAAAGTCGTGAAACGGGGAAGGGGCTGCGCCCAATGCAACAATACCGGATATCGGGGCCGGGCCGCCATTCATGAAATTCTTAAGGTGGACGCCGGGCTGCGCCGTATGATCGGCAGCCATGCAACGCCGGAAGAGCTTGTCGCTTATGGACGAAAACATCAGGGAATGCGCACGTTAAAGGAATGCGGGATAGAACTGGTAAAACAGGGCGTTACCTCGCCGGAAGAACTGTTGCGGATTGCATATGAATAAAAAGAAGGGGCTGTCCCATTAAGAGAAGCATATACAAGATATTGTTAGATATTACTGCGTTTTGTGCCTTATCTTGTATCATCAACTCTTAATGGGACAGCCCCTTTTTCATTTTTGGGGTTCAAGGGCGTACAGATGGCGGGAATGAATTTTCAAACACGCTCTAGATCAAGAAGGCGAGAATCCCTAAAAAGGATTGACATATTCTACAGAGAGCTATATAATAAAACAAACGATTTAAAACATATGTTTTAGGATGAGCATTTTAAAATGAAGGAGGTAGCTCCATGCCGCCGAGAGCAAAGTTTACCAGAGAAGAGATTCTGGAAGCGGCCCTTTCCCTTTTACGGGAGAAGGGGCCAGAGGGCGTGACGGCCAGAGAGCTGGGAGTGAGGCTTCACAGCTCCGCCAGGCCCATTTTTACGGTTTTTGAAAGTATGGAAGAAGTCCACAGGGAAGTCAGACGCGCCGCAAAGGATTTGTATCGTCAGTATGTGAAAGAGGGATTGTCCAAGCCTTTGGCTTTTCGGGGAGTGGGAATGGCTTACGTCCGGTTTGCCAACAGGGAACCCAGGCTCTTTCAGCTATTGTTTATGACAGAACAGGAAAAGCCGGAAAATGTAGACCATACCCTGCCGATAATTGAGGAAAGCTATGGAGAAATTTTGTGTTCTGTCCAGGAGCCTTACGGCCTGTCCCCGGAAGATGCAAAACGGCTGTATCGTCATTTATGGGTATATACTCATGGGATTGCGGTCCTGTGCGCGGCAAAGGCGGCAGCGTTTACCGAGCAGGAAGCAGAGGAAATGATGACGGAGGTATTTGTCAGCCTGTTATCCCGGATCAAAGCCTCTTCCGGGGATAAGCCGGCGGAAAATAAGGGGGAAATGAGCCAATGATTACATTACAGAATGTGCAAAAGTATTACGGCAAAGGAGAAAGCCGATGCCATGCCTTAAAAGGGGTGACCCTTTCCATTTCGGAGGGATCTTTTTTGGTTCTGCTGGGGGCTTCCGGTTCTGGAAAATCCACACTTTTGAATATTGCCTCTGGTCTGGAACGGGCAGATGCGGGAAGCGTATGCTACGATGGAGAAGATCTCTCCCATTTGTCCGAAGACGAGCTTACAAAATTCCGGCGCAGGCAGGTGGGATTTATTTTCCAGCAATATTATTTGCTGCCTCACCTGAATGTGGAAAAAAATGTAAAAATGGGGGCGGATCTGTCCGGCAGCCAGGATTACGATGAGATCCTAAAAGCAGTAGGCTTATGGGAAAAGAGAAAGAAATATCCCAGTCAGCTCAGCGGCGGAGAGCAGCAGAGGGTGGCGGTGGCCCGGGCACTTGCCAAAAAGCCCAAGGTGCTTTTTCTGGATGAACCTACCGGAGCCCTGGATGAAGAAACCGGACGGATGGTGCTTGATTACGTTGTCAAGCTCCAGCAAGAACGTCATTTTACAGTTATTATGGTGACCCACAATCAGAATATTGCAGATATGGCGGATACGGTGGTACGCATGAACAGTGGAAAAATTTTGGAAACTTATGAGAACCAGGAACGTAAATCAGCGTACGAGATTGGATGGTAGGTGAAAAAGGATGATTGTAGGAGTAAAGGATTGCTGTAAAATGGTGGGAATGACGGTGATTTCCTGCTGCGCCGTATTTGTGTGTACGCTTTTTTTGAATTATCATCTGGATATTGCCGGATTGGACAGTCAGATTACCTCGGAATATGCCAGAATTTTTTATCAAGCCCAGGTGTTGTCTGGGAAAGTTGTCTGTATCGTCAGCGGGGGCTGCCTTCTTGTCACTACTATGGTGATGCTTGGCTTTTATATCCGCCATTATATTGAGGTTCATGGTAGAGAGCTGGGAATTTTAAAGGCCCTGGGATATTCCAGAATGCGGATTGCCGGAGGCTTCTGGGTGATGGGGCTTGGTGTGCTTCTGGGGGCCGGAGCTGGTTTTCTTTTGTCCTTTGCCATTATGCCTTATTTTTATCAGGTGCAGAATCAGGAGAAGGTCTTACCGGAGTACACGGTTCATTTTCATCCAATTCTGGCCGCTCTTTTGGTGCTTCTGCCAGCCCTGTTTTTTTCCTTGTTGGCAATGGGATACGGATACCTGCGCTTGGGACGTCCGGTATTGGATCTGCTGAAAGGAAGGGCTGGAGAATCTGGGAAAACGCAAAAAGACGAAGAAAGCAGGAAGCATTCCAAGCCTGAGAAGGAACGTTCCTTTTTGCAGGAAGTAAGGCGCAGTACGGTGCGCAGCCGCAGCTCCTTGATATTTTTTATTGGGTTTGCAGCCTTTTGTTATGCTTCTATGATGCAAATGTCTTTTTCCATGGATGAATTAGCCAGCCGGCTGATGTCGGTGATGGTTTTGACCATCGGCCTTATTTTAGCCTGTGTTACGCTTTTTTTGGCCATTACTACGGTGATCCATGGGAATCAGAAGACCATTGCCATGATGCGGGTGTTCGGTTATTCTTTCCGGGAGATGAAAGGAGCAGTTCTAGGGGGATACCGCCCGGTGGCCTGGATTGGTTTTTTCCTGGGAACGGGGTATCAGTATGGATTGTTAAAGACGGTGGTCACGGTGGTGTTCGAGGATGTGGCAGGTGTGCCGGAGTATGGGTTTGACGTTGGGGCGTTTGTGATTGCGCTGGTGTCCTTTGGTATTCTGTATGAGCTGATCATGGCGGGATATTCCGGAAGGATTCGGAAGATGCCGCTCAAAGCAATTATGGAAGGGGAATAGAAAGGAAGAACTGCATATTGAGGAACATAAAGTTTTGGAAATTGCTTCAGTGTCTAGCAGTTGGCCTGGCGCTTTTGTTAATGGCAGTTTCTTCCGGAAATAAGGAAGCTGGCAGACCCATGGAGCAAGGGGATGGAAATGAGTTTGTGATTGAAGATGGGGTGCTCATCATGTATACGGGAACGGACTCGGAAGTAATCGTGCCTGAGGAAGTGACCAGTATCGGGGATTATGCGTTTTCTAATTGCAGCAGCTTAACCAGCATTACACTGCCAAACGGGGTAAGCCGGATCGGCAATTATGCGTTTGAACAATGCAGCAGTTTAACCAGAATCCAGCTGCCCAGCGGTCTGGCCAGTATCGGGAATCGAGCGTTTTCTTACTGTAGTAGTTTGACCAGCCTTGAACTGCCCAGCGGTTTGACCGAAATAGGGGGATTGGCGTTTTACGATTGCGATAGCCTGACGAATCTGGCCGTAGCAGAAGGAAATGTAGCATATCAGTCTTTTCATGGGTGCCTTTATAGCGCTTACGGAGAGGAGCTGATCTGCTGCCCAGCCGGAAAAAAGGAGATAACGCTGTTAGAGGGTGTAACCAGCATCGGGGATGGTGCGTTTTCTAATTGCCGGAGGTTGAAAAGGATCCAGCTGCCCAGCGGTTTGAAAAACATTGGAAATTGGGCCTTTGAATTATGCAGCGGTTTGAGCAGTATTGAGCTGCCAAGCGGGGTGGTCAGCATTGGGGATTATGCATTTGAATCATGTATTGAGTTGAACAGGATCGAGCTGCCCAGCACGGTAACCAGTATAGGGGAGTGCGCGTTTGTTTACTGCAGCAGCCTGGCCATCTATGGGGAAACAGGTTCTTATGCGGAACGTTATGCAAAAGAGAATGATATTCCATTTGAGCCTTTGGGGGGATTTTGAGTATTCTGGTACAGAGCGGTATTTATAATAGAGTAAATAGTACTTGCTGTTTACGCGACACTGTACTAGAGCGTGTTTGAAAGTTATCACCAGTTGCCGGGTAATTTGATCTGTACCCCGGCTCGATTTCTATACGCTCTGACGTTGCGATATTTATTCCGTTTTAATTGTGATAATTTAGATAATATAAAAACTAAAATACTCCTTCACAGTTCATTGATTTCATTTTAAAGCTTCGATCAAATTTCTTAAATATTCCGTAACCAACAAAAAAATCCCCGAACCGTGTTGCACCACAGTTCGTGGATTCTTCTTTTATATTTCAGTACAAGCGAAATACAGTCATGGGAAAGGAAACACCACAAAACAAATAGAAAATATATAGAAGTACTGCCATCATGTAAAAGCAGCTGTGTTTTAGGAAAGACCGCCTTTAAAAAATTACCACCTTATACCGCCGCCCCGCTACACCTACAAGAAAGAGATTAACCGCATGGTGGCAGAGGCAGGCTGCAAGATGCGGTGTGACAGTGTGATGATGGTGGAAACCCTTATCACCGCTTCTCTCGAATTTATAAACAGCTTACCGCCCGAAGAACAAAAACTGTATTTCCAGACAGGCAGATCGCCTACCATGAGCGGATGTCCGCACGGTGGAATGAGCTTGAACGGGGGCAGTCCCCTAGGCTCTATTTTAAATTAGTTTCATATGATTTCTATGTTTAGTTTCAAAAACATTGAGAAATAAGGGAAATTCACTTATAATGGAGGAAAGAGAATATAAGGGAGAACTGTAAGTTGAAAATAGAACATGATATAACGAACCAAGTGAATCATATTGATATAACGGATATTAAGACTGTTTTAGACAAAATTAAAATGTTTGAAATATATGATGAGTTTATGCAAATTTACGTTTCAAAGGATTGTGAATTACCCAGTTTGTAAGCTATGGCAAAAAAGCAAAATGTGAATGCATGGTCTTTAAAGTGCAATTATATTATGCAGTATATAAAAAAAGATTTTGATCAGTGTTTAAAATTGATCGAAAATGATCAAGACGTATTTGTTGGATTTAGAATTTCTGAAAAGGATAAAGAAAAATTTTATTTGCTGGAGAATATGGAATATAGATTATTTTCGTTATGTGATGTTTTGGCGCAAATGTATAATGAATTGTGGGGGATAGAGCGCAAGATTAACAAAATAAATCACAGCTATTTCTTTTCTCGAAAAGAAATAACATCAAGTATCATGGTGTATGATACAGATCATGAATTGCAGCAATTTCTAATAAATGAAGTGAAACAAATAGAGGAATATTTCAAGAAAGATTTGCATTACAAATATATTGCTGAGAAAAGAAACTCTTTTACACATAGGGAAAACCCTCACGATTGCGCTATTTTAAATGGTAGTGAAAAGAATATCTTAATCGACCATCCTTTATATGAATTGAATGAGTGTGCCATTGTTTTCGAATGGATAAGAGCCCAAGAAATATCATCTGGAGTGCCAAAGCAGTCCGGATCACAGTATGCTGATCCGGTTCTTTGAATACGATACCCAGATTGCCCTGGATGAAGGGGAGATCGAGGAGGGGATTCTGACAGTGACCTTTCCCCACTCCGCCGTGCTGTTCCTGAGGCATAATGCGGCGACACCGGAGAGATTAAAGACAAGGATGGTGACGCCGGGAGGCAGTTTGACCTATGAGATACCAGTGATGAAGGCCCAGGAGTATACGGTAGAAGAGATATTTGAGAAGAAGCTGTGGTTTTTGCTGCCATTTCATATTTTTACCCATGAAAAAAGGTTGGAAGAGTATGAAAAGCAGGAAGAACAGTTGGAACGGTTGAAACAGGAGTATGAACAGATTAGGGGCCAATTGGAAGAGCTGCTGAGAAAAGGGGAAATAGACGAATATACGAAATGTACGATTATCGATATGGCAAATAAGGTAGTGGAGCATTTGGCAAGCAGATATGAGGCCGTGAAGGAAGGAGTGAAGTCGGTGATGGGCGGGAAAATATTGGAATATGAAGCGAAGACGATTCGGAATGAAGGAATAAAGGAAGGAATCTATAAAGGCCGGAGAGAAGGAATCCATGAAGGCCGAAGAGAAGGGAGAAGAGAAGGAATCCATGAAGGCCGGTTGGAAATGCTGATAGAACTGGTGGATGCAGGCTTGCTGTCACTTTCAGAAGCGGCCCGTCAGGCCAGGCTCACAGAGGAAGCATTTGAACAACAGATGAAAACGCACCTCTGATATCTTTGCTATATCCGTCATGTTGTCATCTGATTCCTGGCCGGCTGGAGTACTAGAGCGTGTTTGAAAATTCATTCCCGCCAGCTGTACGCCCCGCTTTGCGCGATATTTGCGCCACTTTCTTGAACATTAGTAGTTCAAGAAGTAAGAATTCAGTTGACGTAGCCCACTACGCCGCCTTCATTTGGCACAAATCTCCCATAAACTGGGGCGCACATCTGCCAGAAAGCAATTTTCAAACACGCTCTAGGGAGTCCCAAATATTACAAAAATCCTCTGCCGGATTTATATCTATATCCGGCGGAGGATTTTTGTATGTGCACACGAGGCAAAAGGGAATCTGCCGCTATTGCGGACCGCCCCGGCACGGCGAGCAGGGAAAAACATTCCCTGCTCGATTTGGAATATAAATACAAAAAGGTATTATTCCGATGTATTCTCCTGTACAATCCGATGGTAGGTTTCTTCGTTGGAACTACGGAACACCGTATTGCTGGAGCCCATTTGATTTACGACAATGGAATTGTTCCCTTCCGGAATATGTTCCATTTTTACCTGCAGTTGTGTAGGACTGATAAAGGTGGTAGATATTTTTTCTCCATTGACAAATACGCGGCTCCAGGGAGTGAAATTGCTGCCGGATACATGCAGGTATTCTCCCTGAGGGGTCAAGGAAGCAATGGTAATATCATCCACACCCATGACAAGATCGGAGGCCGGATACAAATCCTGGCCGCCATAAGCATAACGGTCGCCATAAAGAATATCGTACTGAAGAAGCTCCATTTGCTGTTCATAAGATTCTGATACCTGATAATCTTCAGATTGATGAAGGCTTACCATGGTTCCTTCATGGATGTCTACCTGCTCTAATATATAGGACAGGAGTTGGTAAGAAGTCAAATCCTTGGATTGTTCTTCCAATCCGAAATTATTCCAGGTGATATACTTTGTCTGGAATAAGCTTCCGGTAGCCATATCTGCTTCGGTAAGGCCCATAGTGGGGAGGTGGTCGCCGAAAAAGACAACCATGGTTTTTTCATCCCGCCTGGAAAGCATGTCAATTAAATTTCCAATGAATTTATCCACCTCGTGAAGCTGGTTCATATAATACTCCCAAGCATAATTTTCTTCCTGGGTCTTTGCGCCTGTGACGGTAATTTCAGGATTTTCCAGTACGGGTTCCGTAGGATAGCTGCCGTGTCCCTGTACCGTGATCGCATAAGTAAAATCCGGGGCGTTGGGAGTGGCGTCCATGGCTTTTGCCACCTCGTCGATCAGGCAGTCGTCTGTGGGCCATGTACCAAGCGGCGTGTACTCCTGGATATTGATCATTTCCTTACTGGTAAAGCTGTCAAAGCCCATTTGCTTAAAAGCATTGGCCCGGCTGTAGAAATTGCCGCCGTTGTTATGTACTACATGTGTGCCGTATCCCAGCTTACCTAGATTTCCGGCGATGCTTTCGCAGGTTTTGGATTTTAAAATCGTCTTGTAAGGATATTCTCCAAGTCCGAAAAACTGCATACCCATACCGGTGAGAATCTCAAATTCTGTATTTGCAGTGCCGGCCCCAACCACCGGCACCTGCAGATGGCCGGAAGTATATTTGTCATATAACGCATGAAAATTGGGAGCCGGATCCTGGTTGTATTCCAAGAAGTTCAAATCATAAGGGTCAATAAAGGATTCCAATAAAACGCAAACAATGTTAGGCATATCCTCAGATACCGGAGTTTCCTTTTTTTCTATAGAATCCAAAGTCTCTGATACCAGCTGGGGATTGTAGCCTTCTGGCCGATGCATTCCCCGGTCTACCACACTGGCGGAAAAACTATAAATAAAGCCGTAATCGGAGTAGCCCTGGGCAATATTTTCAAAATAGCTTGCCAGTACATTGGTATTCACCGCTGCGTCCGTGACCATAGGGATGAAAAATACCAGGGCTCCCATAGAGAGAAGACTGACAAAACGTCTGGGTTTTCCTTGGAACTTCGGGCCTTTGAACCACAGAAGAACCAGAAGGAAGACGACCAGAGAAACACCTATGATGACAAGAAGCTCCTCGGTTTTATTAAAGTAGTTGCTCTGCATGGTCAAAAGATCGTTGATCATCTTCAAATCGGTATAGCTGAACGGCGTAACACGCTTTAAAAGGATACAGCCGTTGATAATGCCAAGGAATAGCCATAACACACAGATTACGGTACGCATGAGCATTCGGCGCCGGAACAGATAAACCAGCGTCAGAGAGGCAAATACCAGCAGGGAATTATACAGATATACCAGCCCCCGGTCGAAGACAAAGGAAAAAGCTGCTGTAAAAGAATGGCGGGAGATACATTCAATTACAAAACAGACAAAGCATGCCAACAGCATATGGAAAATCAGAGAATAACGGTTTAAAAAGCCAATGATTTTCTCCTTTTTTTCCGGTTTTATCCAATGCTTCTTTTCACGATGCAGCTTTTGTTCTTTCCGCTGTCGGTAGAAATGTTTCATTTTTTCTAAAATACTATTGTACATAATTTCATCATCCTTTATTATGAGTGCTATGGAAACCTGCAAGTGTATGCCCATGATCCTAACAGTCTGATCCTTCTGCTCTGTTGTGAATCACTGACAAAAAGGGTGGGGAGCACAAATTGTGAATAAATTGTGAATAAAATATGAATGGATATGGTTACTTAGGATAGAGTAGTCGAACTTTTAAAAAAAGTCAACTGCCTGGAATTAAAATTTATGTTTTCAATAGGAATTTTTAAGAAAATCTAAAAAAATTAGTGAAAATGCGTAGGGGGAAAAGAATGGAAAAAAGAAGTAAAACAGAGCAGATCCTGGAAAAAGCAAAATCCCTGGGGTGTGTGCCGGGTCTGGAAGCCATAAGCTGCCTGATGGAAGAGATGGGAAATGTGCAAGAGGGACTTTCCGTGGTTCATGTGGCCGGAACCAATGGAAAAGGTTCCACAGGTGCGATGCTGGAGGAGATTTTATGCAGAGCCGGATTTCAGGTGGGACGGTTCACCTCTCCGGCCGTCTTTTTCCCGGAGGAGGTCTATCAGATCAATCAAGTTCCTATTTTAAAAGAAACTTACCAGGAACTGATGGAGGAGATTGCGTCTGCCTGCAGCCGTCTAAAAGCCCAGGGAAAGGCAACGCCCACCTTGTTTGAGATGGAGACGGCCGTTGGTTTTCTTTGGTTTTACCGGATGAAATGTGACATTGTGATTTTGGAAACCGGGCTGGGGGGAAGGTTGGATGCTACGAATATTATAAAAAAGCCATTATGCAGCGTCATAACCCCCGTGAGTATGGATCACATGGCATTTTTAGGGAATACCTTAGAACAAATTGCCTGGGAAAAAGCGGGGATCATTAAAAAAGGATGCCCTGCGGTTCTTGCCCGCCAGACGCCGGAGGCCTTTGAAGTGTTCCAGAAAAGATGCCAGGATATGCAGGCAAAACTTTGGCATTGTCAGGATACCCCTCCAAAAGAGATCCATTATGAAGCAGGACGCCTGATGTTTGATTGGGAGGATTTTCCAGAGATTTCCTTGTCCCTGCTGGGAGCATATCAGCCCCAGAATGCAGTCTGCGCCATTTTGGCCGCCCGCTGCCTGAACGATCTTGGGTTTGAGATCAAGAAAGAGGATATCCGAGAGGGGCTGGCCCAGGCTCGCTGGCCGGGGCGGTTTGAGATTGTGTCAAAGGAGCCGCTGATGGTGATCGACGGGGCCCATAACGAAGATGCGGCGAAAAAATTGCGGGAAACCCTGGAAATGGGTTTTACAAATCGAAAAATAATATATATAATAGGAGTGCTTGCTGATAAGGACCATGAAGCCATGCTGCGGTATCTGCTGCCTTTGGCCCAAAAGGTCTATACGATAACGCCGGAAAATCCCAGGGCATTATCTGCCGAAGAGCTGTGCCAGGAAGCGAAAAAGTATCACAGAAATGTTCAGGCCGCAGGCAGCATTTCTTTGGCGGTGCGGGCCGCTGCGAAAGACGCCCGCCAGGAAAAAGAATCCATGGTGCTTGGCTTTGGTTCTCTGTCCTGGCTGGGTTGTGCAAAAGAAGCCATAGAACGGGAAAATAAGGCGTGAGAGTGGAAGCGGCCCGGTAAGAACGTGTGCCGGAAGCCGGGTATACAGTAAAATAGGAAAGAGATGGATTATGATAGACAAGAAGAAGGTAGAGGAAGCAGTCAGGCTGTTGCTGGAGGGGATTGGCGAGGATGTGAACCGGGAAGGATTGATGGAGACGCCAGAACGGATTGCCAGAATGTATGAGGAAATTTTTGCCGGGTTGGAGGAGTCTCCCCAGGCTCACCTGGCAAAGACATTTTCATCGGCAGAGAGCCAGATCGTATTAGAAAAAGACATTTCGTTTTATTCCGTTTGTGAACATCATCTTCTGCCTTTTTATGGGAAAGCCCATGTGGCATACCTGCCCAAGGGCAAAGTGGTGGGGATCAGTAAGCTGGCAAGAACCCTTGAAGTATTTGCCAGACGGCCACAGATCCAGGAACGCCTTACTGCTCAAATTGCCGACGCTTTGATGGAGCATCTGGCTCCGGCGGGAGCTATGGTGATGCTGGAAGCAGAGCATATGTGTATGACCATGCGAGGAATCAAAAAGCCTGGGAGCAAGACCGTAACCCTTGCGGTGCGGGGGGAGTTTGAGCAGGAGATATGGCAGAGGCGATTTTTTCAGATGTTGGGGAGGGGGACGGCGGAATAAGGAGGCTGTTCTCTCCCCTTTTCCCTGGCTGTGCATCTTGTTTCCCTACCTTCAGTGTACAAGAGGACACTTGGGGCGTATGTCTCCTTGTACGCTGGGGGGGGGGGTAACAAACTGACATGGAAGGCTGAACTATTACGATAAAAGACGAATGCAGGAGGACTTATATGAGAATTAGGAACCGGGAGTTTGACGTAGACGATCATACTTATATTATGGGGATTTTGAATGTAACGCCGGACTCTTTTTCCGATGGAGGGAAGTATAATACTTGGGATAAAGCTTTGTTTCGGGCTCAGGAAATGATAAAGGAAGGGGCCGATATTCTGGATATTGGAGGGGAATCTACCCGTCCGGGGCACATCCAAATTAGCGAAGAAGAGGAAATTGAACGTACGGCGCCGCTGTTAAGGCGGCTGAGAGAAACATTTGAAATTCCTTTGTCCATTGATACCTACAAAACGGCGGTAGCCAGGGAGGCGCTGGATGCCGGGGCGGATCTTGTCAATGATATCTGGGGGTTGAAATATGAGCCGGGGATGGGAGAATTGATTGCAAAAAGCGGCGCCGCCTGCTGCCTGATGCACAATCGCAGGGAGCCTGCAAAAGAAAATCTGATAGAGGAAGTAAAAGCGGATTTGAAAGAAACCCTTTCTCTGGCCCAAAAGGCGGGAATCCACAAAGACCGCATTTTGCTGGATCCGGGGATTGGCTTTGGAAAAACGTATCAGCAGAATCTGGAGGCGCTTTATTTTCTGGAACAGCTGAAAGAACTGGGATATCCGCTTTTATTAGGCGCTTCCAGAAAATCAGTCGTCGGTTTGACGTTGGACCTCCCAGTAGAAGAACGGCTGGAAGGGACGCTGGTAACTACCGTTTTCGGCGTCCTAAAGGGATGCGCTTTTATCCGGGTGCATGATGTGAAGGAAAATGTGCGGGCGGTTCGGATGGCACGGGCCATTTGTGACGGTTGGAGATAAGAAAAGAAAGAGGGGAAGAAAACGAAAATGGAAGATACATACACGGAACGGCCGGGGCAGATCCCGGGCGGAAGCGATACAGCCCAATGGCCGGGGCAGATCCCGGGCGGAAGCGTTGCAGCCCAATGGCCGGAACAGATCTCGGGCGGAAGCGCTGCGGCTCAGTGGCCCCAGATGGATGTGATCGGTATTCATCATTTGGAGGTATTTGGAAACCATGGGGTTTTTCCGGAGGAAACAAAGCTGGGCCAGAAGTTTCTGGTGAATGCCCGGCTGTTTACCAGGACCAGGGAAGCAGGATTTACCGATGATTTGACGAAATCCATCCATTATGGAGAAATCTGCCATACCATCACAAGCTTTCTGCGGGAGCATACCTATCACCTGATTGAAGCGGCCGCGGAACATTTGGCAGAGCATCTGTTATTGGAAACGCCCCGCCTTTGGGGCGTGGAGCTGGAGATATTAAAGCCCTGGGCTCCGATTGGCCTGCCCCTTAAGTCCGTTTCTGTAAAAATCAGCCGAAGCTGGCACAAGGCTTATATTGCCCTGGGTTCTAATTTAGGAGACAAACAGGGGTATTTGGATGAAGCGGTGTTAAAGCTGAAGCAGCACAAGGGCATCCGTGTCTGTAAGGTTTCAGACTTTATGGAGACCGAGCCTTACGGAGGGGTAGAACAGGACGTATTTTTAAACGGATGCCTGGAAGCGGATACAATTCTGTCCCCCCTGGAACTATTACAGGAGATGAACCGGATTGAGTCGGAGGCCGGACGGGAGCGGGTGATCCATTGGGGGCCCAGAACCTTGGATTTGGATTTGATTTTTTATGATCGCCTGATCACAGAAGAACCGAAGCTGCTGCTGCCCCATCCCGATCTGCACAACCGGGAATTTGTGCTGCGCCCTTTGGAAGAGTTATGCCCGTATTTGCGCCATCCCGTAACGGGTAAAACGGTAAAAGAAATGTTGGAGGAAGTGACAGGATGCCGGAAATAGCAGAAGAAAAGAAACATGGAAGAAACAAAAATAAAATAGGGGCGAGATGTTTGAGTGTGGGAGAAGCGAAAATGATCCTGCCCACCTATCCCCAAATTAAAATACAGATTGACCAGTTCCGCAGCGAGCGGGAAGGGGAGCATAAAAAAGAAAATATCAATCAAAAAACAAATAATATCGGAATTATCGGAGTCCGGGGCGCAGGAAAAACCTCCCTGTTGAAAACGATCCGGGAAGAACTGATGGAAGAGAATTCCCAGGGGCAGGACTTGATTTTTCCCATCATTGTGCCGGAGAATATGTCAGAATCCAGTACGCTGATGGCCACGATCCTAGGCATGATGAAAAAATATGTGGATGAAAAGGACAAAAAAGAAAAGCAGGACAGAGCTTATGCAGATTGTGAGCGGGGGAGCGGAATCGTAAAACGCTATGAAGAAGTAGTGAAACAATATACCTTTATTCAAAGGGAATACCGCGATATCCTGATTCATGAATTTACCACGGAAAACGATTATGCTAAAAGCTCCGCAAAAATATTTAACTCTGACAATGAGTTTATCACGAAATTCCATGAACTGATTTCGGAGCTTCTGTCCGGCCGTGAGAATGGAATGCTTTTTCTGTTTATCGACGATATTGATCTGAGCACCCATCGCTGCACCGACGTGGTAAAGACATTGCTTTCTTATTTGTCCAATGAAAATATTGTGACCTTTATTTCCGGGGATCTGGAAACGTTTGAAGAAGCCTTGACGGTGGACTTTCTTCGCCAGGAGAAAGTTTTAGGGAAGGACGTCTTAGGAGAATCTATGCTGGAGAACCCCAGGGCGGGCACTTTTTTGGACAGCAAGAAGAAGCTGGCTTATGAATACCTGAAAAAAATCCTTCCGCCGGTGTACCGCCATAATATTAAGGAATGGGCCCTGGAGGAAAAAGGGACCTATTGTATTCAGGAAGAAGAGGAGGAGCGCGGGAAGGATTTTGCAGGCTATCTTTCCGAAGCGTTGGAGGGCTGGGTGGATCCGGCGTTTTTCCAATATTATGAGGAAGGGGCAGGAATGGGCGCGCTGCCTTATACATACCATCTGTTTGACAATACCTCCCGGGGACTGAATAATGTGTACAATGTGCTGAAGGAAATTGCGTTTCTGAGGAAGAGCTGGAAGGAAGGAGAACATGAAAAAGCCAATGAGGAAGATGTGCTGGGGAAAAAGAAACAGCTTTTAGATACGATTATTTCTTCCAAGCATTTGTATAACCAGCATCGGAGCGAGATTCTGGGGAATATGTTTTATGTGGGCTCCAAGGGCGGACAAGTATTTTTTGATAATGCGCTGGCGATTATTTATCCGGACGGCGACTGGGCCAGAAATCCTGTGGAAAGATTTTCCTTGTTTTTGTTGGTGGATTTTGCAGCCAGGCTTTTTTATGAGGATGAGTATGAAGTAAACGTTGAGAGCAGCAAAGAGTATCATGAATTAAAAAAACGGGTGATGGAAGATTTAATCCGGTATCCGGAGATTGCGGGAAAGTCTATGCCTGTCAAGGGCGATTTTTTTGAATGGATTGAAATAGAAGAGGTCAAAGTGAAAGAAATTACCATATATACTATTAGCACCAGTTTTTTGACAAAAGGAAATCTGGTTTTTAATTTGGCTGTATACCGCAATCTACATGCAGACACATTGGCGATATTGCATCAAATTCCAGACGAGGATCTATCCAAAATGGATTTTGATATAGCGCAGTTGGAACAAGAGGTATTTCTTGCGTTTTGGAAAGCCGTATCATCGGTAGGAAAAGTTAGGAATAAAGCAGAATTGCTGCTGGAGAAGTATTATCCTGTTTTCTGGAAGGAATTTGAGTATATGCAGAGACAGATGTCAAGTATTCCAATACAGAATGCGGTGATCAAATTATTTGATGAAGAATGTGAAACGGCAATATCATCTGCAGAGAAACCTTCCAAAAAATTAAAAAGATTTCCACTGAAGCGTATTTTGATTAACACGATTGCAGAATATGCAGAACCTGTTTGGGAAGGAAATGAGGAAATGCTGGCTGCTTCTATTGTCGGTGGAGAAGATTACCAGGAGAACAAAGAGGATCAAAAAATATATAAGATTATAGAGATCATTAGCAAGCGGAGACTTTGGAGAGAAGAAGCGGCAGGGAAAGTAGTAGATTATTTATCCGAAAAAGTCAGTAAGGGAATGGAGCAGATCATCTTGGATATTGTTCAATCAGATTGGAATATCGAAACCAGCAGCGCTCTTTCGGAGTGGCAGGGTTTTGTCCGTTCTTACCATGGAGTTTCAGAAACAAAGTCGGTAAAAGTAAAACGAGAAGTTCAGAGATTGTTAAAAAAAGAAGCTTTTGGAGAAGAAGATAAGCCAGTGCTTTCTGATGGAATAGAGAAAATCTTAAAAAATGGAATTTCTTTTGATACATTCTGCCAGATAGTAAAGGAAGTTTCAGAACTTTCTCAAAATTATCGTGTCTGGTACGGAAGAAGAGAAGCTCAGGAGCTGCTGAACGGGCTTTTGAAATGCTTTGCAAGCCCTAAGGAAGGCGAGGAAAGTACAGGATTCCAATTTCTTTTATGTCACTATTTCCTATACAAAACATTCATTGGAAATGATGAGGAAATACACCAACAGGCAGAACTAATGAAAGAAATCACAGAACAGCTGTCCAAAGCACATTTAAAAGCCGACCAGGCGGTACTGAACTCCTTCATCGACCAACTAAACGAGTCTCTGGAAGACGACGAGAAATTAGATCAGGAAGAATTCGAAAATTTATTCGGTTAGGGCGTGATACATATGATAAATGATTCCATTAACCGCTTCCTGGGCGTACTCTGCTACCCCTTCCTTTCCCTGGAAACATTTGAAGAGGACTTGATCGGGGCGTTTTTAAAAGCCGCCCACAGCCACCAAAAGGGCAGTGAGGGCACGGCGGAGGAGACGGAACGTATCCGAAAGCGTTTAAAAAGCCAGCTCATTGACTATATCCGGGATAATTTTACCATATATTCCTATGATGAAATCTATCTCTACCTGGAAAAATGCTATCTCTACGATGCGTTGGATTACGACAGCCCCCTTTCTATGTACTTAAAAGTCATGAAACGGATGGCGGACGCGCTGATTTCCCACAGGGATGGCAGGATCGTATTTAAATACTGGGAAAATAAAGAGGATAAAGATTTATTTGGAGGCTTTGCAGGGAGCAATAAAGTGACGCTGTTTCACAGCCTGAATTGTCACATTCCTATGGATGTGATCGCCATTGTCTATATGGTCGCCAATCAGAGGGAGCCGGATATCCGATGCCTGAATTACTTTTATGGCACCATAGAAGCGGCAGATCAGCAGCTGTCAATGATCCTGAAAAAAGGCGTGGCGGAGAACCATCTGCATAAAGGAGTGTCCCGGACATTTCCAAGCATCTGGGATTCTTTGATGGAGCCCCTTACGGCAAAAAAGAAAAAAACCTTTCGGAACAAAAGCCTGGTAACCGGCACAAAAGACCATAAAAAGAGGATCCTTTTTTACGTTCTGGGCTGCGGGATGGTGAGAGGATGGCTGGCGTATCAAATGTCCCTTCCGATGGAAAACTGGGAGAAGGGCCCCAAGGAAGTAAGAATCCTGGCGAAAGAATTCCGATATGGCAAGCCCTTCGAAGAACATTACAAAAGAGAGTTTCAAACACAAGAAGCGGATGAAATTATCTCCTACTATGCCGGGCTTTGGAAGGAATTGGAGGATTTTCTGCCGGAAGGCGCCCTGGATGGAAATCTGTGCAGAATAGCGCTGAAGGAAGATTCTGGTGTATATACCTTTGATGAAAATGTATTTTTGTATCGTGCCCTGGACGGGGTGTATTACAAAAAAATGAGTGAAGATTTTGGCCTCTGCCTGCTGCAGTATCTTAGGGTAAGAAATTATTTTTTCCATGAGAGCGTACAACAGAAAACCATTAAGGGACTGGATTATTTCCAGCAGGAGCATTATACGGTAAATTCCGTGTTAAACCGTATGAATACCAATCATTTTTGGGAAAATGCCATCCGGGAACAATTACAGAACCAGGATCTGCAAAAAATAGAATTCCGCTTCAGCATGCATTCCTCTTATCAAAGCCTGAAAAAAGAAGTGAGAAGCTTTTTGGAGGCATATAAAAACGTATTGGAGAAGGACTATTGCTTTTTTGACGGAGATCATTACATTCCAAAACAAAAATTTCCCCGGGTGGGGCTGGTGCTGCATTTTTTAAAACGGCCGGATCCCCCGGTTCCAAAGAAATGCTTTGTCAATGGAACCGCAGACTGCGCCAGCTATCGGTTCGGCGCCCTGCAGGCCTCTTACATGGAGCAGGCGAAGCTGTTTGTAAAACTCCGTTCGGAATTTAGTGAGCTTAGCAGATACCTGGTAGGAATTGATGCCGCAAGCCTGGAAAATTCCACTCCGGTATGGGTATTTGTGCCTGTCTACAATCAGGCCAGGGACAGCCAGGTGGAACAAATCGGAAAAAACCCAGAAGGGGAGTGCTATACCCAAAGCCTGGGATTTACGTTTCATGCGGGGGAAGATTTCCGCCATATTTTGTCAGGGCTTCGCAGGATTGACGAAGCCGTGGAGCATTTGAAATTCCATGCCGGGGACCGGATTGGCCACGGGATTGCCCTGGGGCTGTCTCCAAATCTGTGGAGAAATCAGAACCCGGTGATCATTATTCCCAGATTGGAAGCTCTGGAAAATTACCTTTGGGCGTATGATACTCTGCGCAAAAATTACGGCGAGTTCCAATCCTCCATTTTGGCCTATATGGAGCAGCGCATTTTTGCATTGTCAAAAGATATTTACGGGGATACGGCGGCAATCACCCTGGAAATGATGATTCGCAGCTATAACAGCATATTTTCAGAGGATGTGGCCGGGGAAATGCTTGAGGAAGAGACGGTGTGCCGCTTGTGCAAGAACCTGAAAGAGAAGGAGCAGATTCCCTGGAATGCCAAATTGCTCACAGCGGCCAGGCATTGCAATGTATTTGCCAGGAAGATGGATCAGCCGATTCACTACGAAGTTACCCAGCAGGATTTATCCATTATACAGGAAATGCAGAAATTATTGAAAAAGAAGCTGGGGAGAAAGGGGATCGTGCTGGAAGTCAATCCATCCTCCAATCTGGCCATCGGGGAAATTGACCGTTTGGGGGAAAACCAATTTTATCAGATAAACAAAGTAAATGAAGAAGAAAATGTGATCATCTGCATTAATTCCGACGACCCGGCGGTGTTTAATACCAATGTGTCAAATGAGCTGGCTTATATATATTATGGGATGCTGGATAAAAACGTCAGCCGGGAAGCCGCTTTGCTTTGGATTGACCGGGTACGGAGAAACGGCATGGACAGTTCCTTTATCCGCCGCCAGGAATCAGATGGAATGCTGCTGAAAAAATTGACGGAATTGTTGGAACAAATGTAAGTTTTTGAGGCCAAAAAGGGTTTTTTAAATTGTAATGGGCAAATTGCACAAAATATGTTCTGCTTTGCGACTGCGCAGAATATATTTTGTGCAATTTGCCAATGTCAGTTTTGAAAAGCCCCTTTTGCCCCAACATCATGAGAGTGTTGTCGTTAAAATTTATATAGGACGTACAACGGCCGTTCGGCAGCGTTTCCTTTTTATTTTTTCAGGGAATATGGAGTAGCTTTGACAGATTGATTGTGAAGTCTTCGTGAATACATACTGGGATATCGTCCTCAAACCCATATTGATTTGATTTTTCATTTTTTTCTAAATCATATACGATGACGGAGTTTCGCTTTGGGTTTACAATCCAATATTCCCGGACTCCTGCGCTGCGGTATTTAAAAAGCTTTATGCCATAATCTTTTTGGGGATTTGAGGGGGATGTTACTTCAATGATCCAATCCGGGGCGCCGTTGCAGCCTTTTTCTGTGATTTTAGTTGTAAATTCCAAAACACACTTGACATTGTCTGAAAAGTAAGATAAAGTAAAAAATGAATCAGGGGCGGCGAAAGCCTGAGAAAAACTTCGAGTTTAGTCCCTTATTACCTGATCCGGGTAATGCCGGCGTAGGGAGATTGTGTTTTCTATGAAGTTATATAAGGTAAACATAATGATACCCTGCGTGAATATGCGCAGGTTTTTTTATGCGCAGGCAGAAGCAGAATCGGTCGCTGCCTGTCCGCTCCCGGAAACAGTTATGAAACATGCATCTACACGAAAGGAGAACGATTATGAATGCAAGCGTAGCAATCCAGGTACTGCCGGAGGCAGCCAATGAGGAAGAATTGATCCGTATTGTGGACGAGGTGATCGCCTATATCAAAAGCACGGGCCTTAACTGTTCGGTAGGCCCATTTGAGACCACGATTGAGGGGGATTACGACCAGCTGATGGATATTGTCAAGGAATGCCAGCACATTGCCGTAAAAGCGGGTGCGCCTTATGTGGCATCTTATATCAAAGTCGTATACCGGCCCGAAGGAGATGTGCTGACCATTGAGAAAAAGATTACAAAACATCACCAGTAAAGGAATCCCGGCGGCTGTCATTTTGGCGTTGCTTGCGATTTGGCAGCTTTTCAGCGGGGCGGGGGTGATTCCCAAATTCATGCTGCCTTCTCCCCTTGAGGTGGGGCAAGCCTTCTTTGGGGAGTTCCCTTTGCTGATGGAACATGCCAAAGCGACTTTGGCGGAAGCGTTTTTGGGCCTTCTTGGCGGAGTGATTCTGGCGTTTCTGGCGGCTTTGCTGATGGATTGGTTTCCTTATGTATATAAAGGAATGTATCCGATCATTGTGCTGACCCAGACGATTCCCACCATTGCCATAGCGCCTCTTTTGGTGCTGTGGATGGGATATGAGATGGCGCCTAAGATTACGTTGATTGTCATTACCACATTTTTTCCCATTACCATTGGCCTTTTGGACGGATTTCGCAGCGGAGATCCAGATGCGGCGGATTTGTTCAAAGCCATGGGAGCTTCCAAATGGCAGATCTTTCGCTACATGAAGCTGCCGGGAAGCTTAGGGCATTTTTTTGCAGGGCTGCGGGTGTCGGCGGCTTACTCTATTGTGGGGGCGGTTATATCAGAGTGGCTGGGAGGTTATTACGGCCTGGGAGTTTATATGGTGCGTGTGAAAAAATCCTATTCCTTTGACAAAATGTTTGCCGTGATTTTCTTGATATCAGCGATTAGTCTGCTTCTCATGTGGCTGGTGGACTTGTTTCAGAAGCTTGTCATGCCCTGGGAGCGGGTGAAGGAGGAGAAATGAAAAAGAGAATAAGTATACTACTGTTAGGAGCTGCTGCGGCCTTGTGCCTTACAGCCTGTGGGGATTCTGGCGGGCCAGGCCAGGAGCAGAATTCAGGGCAGGAGGCTCCTCAGGAGCCGAACGGTGATAAGTCTGCCGCTCAGGAAAATTCAGAAAAGGACAATGAGGCAGCTTCAGAGGAACCAGGAAGCAGTGAGAACACAAAGATTACCTTTGTTTTGGACTGGACCCCCAATACGAATCATACGGGAGTTTATGTGGCCCAGGCGAAGGGATATTTTGAAGAAGCCGGGCTGGAGGTGGAGATTATCCAGCCTCCGGAGGACGGCGCTACGTTATTGGTAGCCGGCGGCGGAGCCCAGTTCGGCGTAGACTTTCAGGATAGCCTGGCTCCGGCCTTTGCCGGCGGCAATCCGCTTCCGGTGACGGCGGTAGCCGGAATTATCCAGCATAATACGTCAGGGTTGGTGTCCCTCAAAGAACAGGGGATTGACAGCCCAAAAAAGATGGAGGGCCATACGTATGCGACCTGGAACCTGGATACGGAGCAGGCCATTTTGAAGTATGTGATGGAACAGGACGGCGGGGATTTTTCCAAACTGGATATGATTCCAAGTACCGTGTCGGATGTGGTTACCGCCCTTGGGACGGATGTGGATTTGGTATGGATCTATTATGCCTGGGACGGGGTTGCCACCCAGGTAAAAGGGATGGAGACAAATTACATCAGTTTTGCGGATTTAGACGAGGCGCTGGATTACTACAGCCCGGTGATCATTGCCAATAATGACTTTCTAAAGCAAAATCCCGATCAGGCCAAAGCGTTTCTTGCCGCAGTAAAAAAAGGATATGAATTTGCCATAGCCAGTCCCCAGGAAGCGGCCCAGATTCTCTGCGAGGCTGTGCCTGAACTGGATCAGGAGATGGTATTGGAAAGCCAGAAGTGGCTGGCAGATCAGTATCAGGCGGACGCTTCAAGCTGGGGTGTGATCGACGGCGCCCGTTGGGACGGTTTTTACCGGTGGCTGTTCGACAACGGTGTGATGGATGAGGAGATTCCCCAGGGAACGGGATACTCCAATGAATACTTAGAGTAAAAAGGAACGTGGATTTTTCCGAAGGCGGGAGGAGAAGACAGGGCATGGAATCATCAGTTGTTTTAAAGGCGGAGCATATCACCCATCGCTATGAAAAGAACAATATCATAGAAGACATCAGCCTGTATTTGAACCAGGGGGAGATTGTGGGACTTCTGGGGGTCAGCGGCGTGGGTAAGACAACCTTATTCCATGTCCTGTCCGGGCTCCTTACCCCCATCCAGGGGCAGATTCTATTGGAAGGGCAGGATATCACCGGAACGTCTGGTCATATCAGCTATATGCTGCAAAAGGATCTGCTGCTTCCCTACGCTACCATCCTGGATAATATCAGTATGCCAAGGCGGTTGAAGGGAATTTCCAAAAAGGAGGCCAGAAAGGAAGCAGAGGCTCTTCTGGAGGAGTTTGGCTTAGCGGGCTGCGGGGGAAAATATCCTTCTCAGCTTTCCGGGGGTATGCGCCAGCGGGCGGCGCTTATGCGGACGTATCTTTTTTCCGGGCGGGTAGCGCTCTTGGATGAGCCTTTCAGCGCATTGGACGCCATTACCAAAGGAGAGATCCACCAGTGGTATTTGAACGTGATGGAGAATATCCGGCTGTCCACCATATTTATTACCCATGATATTGACGAGGCGATCCTGCTTTCCGACCGGATTTATATGATGTCAGGAAAGCCGGGTCATATTACGGCGGAGCTTGCCATAAAAAGACCCAGGCCCAGGGGGCGGGAATATGTGCTGACCGGGGAATTTTTGGAATATAAGAGGAAAATACTTGAGATGCTGAAGTGACAGTTGGGAAAGGCCGGGGCTGTTGCTTTGGCATCTCTTTTCCATTGCATAAAAGGCGGATATTGTCAACTCCATGGAAATATGATACACTTAAGAGCGTATGTACGGCGGCAGTTTTGATTGACTGAAATAGCTGCCATAATTTGGAGGATACCTATGAAAAAAGTAATCTTATTTGATCTTGACGGAACCATCATTGATTCTCAGGAGGGAGTTACGAAATGTGTCCAATATGCCCTGGCCCACTTTGGAATCTGGGAGGAGGATTTGGAAAAGCTCAGGGTGTTTATCGGGCCGCCTCTGCGGGGACAATTCCGAAAGCTGTATGGATTTACGCCGGAGCAGGCGGAAGAGGCTGTGAAGGTATACCGGGAACGTTATGTCAAAAAAGGAATGTATGAATGCAGGCTGTATCCATATGTCAAAGAAATTTTGGAGCATCTTCGGCAGAAGGGATATTTGCTGGCCCTGGCTTCCTCCAAAAATGAATCGGCTTGTATTGGGATTTTAGAGCATTTTGGGATTGATACATACTTCGACTTGATCGGAGGGGCCACGGACGATGGAAAGATCAGCGAGAAAGCAGATGTGTTGAAGCTGGTGATGGAACGCATGGGATATCCTGACCTAGAAGACTATATTCTCATTGGCGACACCAGGTTTGACGTGTTAGGAGCCAAGGCTGTGGGAATGGATTGCATCGGCGTTACCTATGGATTCGGTTCCAGAGAAGAATTGAAGGAGGCAGGAGCCGGGGAGATTTTTGCTTCCTTACAGGAGGTGGAAGCATATTTTGAAGCATAATTCATTTTTGAAAATCTGGGATATCGCATATCCGGTGCTTCTATATTATGTAGTGTCTAATATTATAATGTCTCTGGCCGTTTTGGCCCTTGGGATTACGGAAATAAATTATGCAGCCAACTATACCATGCTCCAAACGATGGCGGCGGCTGTTTCTCTTCCGGTTCTGTATCGTTTTTATCGAAAGGATCAGTTGCTTTTTACCGTGTTCCATCAAAGGACAGGCAATGCTTTCAAAGCGACCTCGCGCCGTCAAAAGCTTGTTTTTGGGCTTTTGGTGTTTCTGTGCGGCGCCCTGTCCGGGCTGGTGCTGAATCATTTGATTGGCGCCATAGGGCTGGAAGGAATGTCGCCCGGTTATCAGAATGTGACGGCTCATTTTTTTGCCGGAGACATCTTTTTTGAAGTACTAGGAGTTGGTATTCTGGTTCCGGTTGTGGAAGAGCTTTTGTATCGGGGCATTGTATATGGAAGGCTTTCAGATTGGGTTGGGATTCCTAAGGCTGCCGTGATATCCACCTTGATTTTCGGCGGGCTGCATATGAACGTGGTGCAGCTTTTGTATGCGGGTCTGATGGGACTGCTTTTGATATTTTTTCTGGAGAAAACCCATAATTTGTATGGAGCCGTTCTGGGGCATATAGGGGCGAACCTATTGACCGTGCTGCGGGTGGAGACGGGCTGTTTGGATTGGATGGAAAGAAGCCCGGTCGTCTTTTGGGGCTGCACCATGGGAATGGCGGCTGTAAGCCTGGGGATCATCGGATTCCTGCAAGGGAAGCTTTGGGCCAAAGAACAGAAAGAGCAGGAATAAAAACTACTTCCCAAATTTATGTGAGGCATGGTTTTCATGAAAAAGAGGAGGAATAGATATGGTTTATAAGGAGTTTCAGGATTTAAAATTGTCTGCCTTAGGTATGGGCGCCATGCGCCTTCCGGTTGTGGACGGGGATGACGCCAGGATTGATGAAGAAAAGGCGGCAAAGATGGTGGATTATGCTATGGCCCATGGAATTAACTATTATGATACCGCCTGGGGCTATCATAACGGCAATTCCGAGCTGGTCATGGGAAAGTCCCTTAAAAAGCATCCCAGAGAGAGCTATTACCTTGCCACCAAGTTCCCGGGATACGACCTTTCCAATATGGACAAGGTGGAAGAGATTTTTGAAAAACAGTTGGAAAAATGCCAGGTGGACTATTTTGATTTTTATTTGTTCCACAATGTCTGCGAGATGAATATTGACGCATATCTGGATCCCGCCCACGGCATTTACGAGTACCTGAAGAAGCAGAAAGAAAACGGCCGGATCCGTCATTTGGGATTTTCCGCCCACGGAAGCTGTGAAGTAATGAAACGCTTTTTGGATGCATATGGAGAATCCATGGAGTTTTGCCAGATTCAGTTAAACTGGCTGGATTATACGTTCCAGGATGCGAAAGGAAAATTGGAGCTTTTAAAAGAGCATCAAATTCCGGTTTGGGTGATGGAGCCTCTGCGGGGCGGGAAGCTGGCGGCTCTGCCCAAAGATCAGGAGGAAGCTTTACGCGCTCTGCGGCCGGATGAGACGGTTCCGGCTTGGGCGTTTAGTTTTCTGCAATCCATCCCGGAGGTGGTGGTAACCTTGTCCGGTATGTCCAATTATGAACAGCTTCAGGAGAATATCAAGACCTTTGCATCAGAAAAACCTTTGAATCAGCAGGAGATGGAAGGGCTGTTATCCGCAGCTTCTGCTATGCTTGAAAAAAATATCCTGCCTTGTACGGCTTGCCATTATTGTGTCAGCCATTGTCCCCAGGGGCTTGATATTCCGGGGCTGTTGGAATTATACAACGAACATTCCTTCACCGGCGGCGGGTTTATCGCGCCTATGGCTCTGATGGCGGTTCCAAAAGAGAAGCATCCCAACGCCTGCATTGGCTGCAGAAGCTGTGAGGCAGTTTGTCCCCAGCAGATAAAGATATCGGAAGCAATGTCTGATTTTGCAGGAAAACTGGGATCCTAAAAGGTGTGAATGAATTGTACGTAATAGCGTTATGTGAGGATGAGGAAAAAGAGAGGGATCGGATAGAAGCTCTTCTGGTAAACTATCAAACAAGATCCCAAACGGCGGAATATGAGATTTTGCGGTTCTCCAATGGGGAGGGATTGCTGAAGCATATTCGGGAAGAAGTATATATGCCGGATCTCCTTCTTTTGGACATTTTTATGTCCGGGAAGTCCGGCATAGAGACAGCAGAAGAAATCCGGGCATTGGGCGGGGATATGCCCATTGTATTTTTGACTACGTCTACGGAATATGCATTGCGGGCTTATGGCGTGGATGCGATTCAATATTTGGTAAAGCCCTTGGAGCAGGAGCGCTTTTTTCATGCCATGGATGCTGCAATGGGACAGATCTGCAGAAAAAAAGACAGCAAGATTGTAATCAAGACGGTAGGAGGAGTACGCCAAATACAGTTGGACCATATCGTATACTGCGAGTCCCAGAAAAATTATCAGGCGTTTCATTTGGCCCAGGTAGAATATAAGGCCCGTATGACCGGGGAAAAGTTGTGGGAAACGCTGGAAAAATACCCTCAATTTGGGAGGTGCGGACGTTCCTATATCCTGAATATGGATCATGTGGTGTCCGTAGAACGGGAAGAGATTGTCCTGGATAATGGAAGTACCGTTTATATCCCCCGGAATAAAGCTGCGGAATTTAAAAAAAGATATTTTGCTTATTATTTTGATCACAGTGATGAGGAAGGAATCAATATATAAAAGGATTGGTATATATCGTTCAGCTATATGGAAAAAAGACCTGTTCCCTTTCGGGAGGGTCTTTTTTTGTCCCTGAAAAAATAGGAAATATCCCATTCGGTAGCAATTTTTTGTCGGAAATGGTATAGTAAATAAAATTTAAGGAGGGTGAGTGTGATGTTAGGAGGCTCCTTTTGGGTGGCGCTTTTGCGCAATATGATCAGTATAGGTCTGATGCTGTCATTTTTTTTGATGTTGGACCGCCCCAGATTTTCCATGAAAAAGACAATTTGGTGCTATGTGGCTTTTGGCGTTTTTTTGCTTGTCTCTTACAGCGCATGGTATTTCTTCTCGAATGCCAGCTTTGTCCAATATGCGGCTTTTTCAGCTCTTCCGGTGGTGGGAATTTTTTGCAGCCTTATGAGCAGCGAGGTTCTGTATTTGTCCCTGTATAAAATGGCCTTGGCATTTTATTTGTTTTCCGTTTGCTCTTTTTGCGGAGTAGATGCGGCCCGGTGGGCATTTGGAGGAAATATATGGGTTGACATTCTGGTACGGCTGATTTGCCTTGTAATAATTCTCATATTTACATGGAAAAAGTTTCGGAAGCAATTTCTTGGAGGGGTGGATTATCTGATTGAGGAAATGGATTTGTTCAGCGCCGTCACTCTTTTTGTATCCATTATGTTGGGGGCAATTATGGCTTACTGGCCTAATCTCCAGGGCTTTTCCGTATTTAATATGGTCCGGGCGTTTTTGATTTTATTTATGGCGGGGGTTCTGCAGTATGCCATTCTTCATCTATATATCCATTTAGGCCAGGAACATTATATCCAGGCCCAAAAGGAGCTTTTGGAAGTCAATGAACAGCTTTTGCAGCGCCAGATGGAACTGATGCGGGAATCGGAAAAGGAGGCGGCCAGGATCCGCCATGATGTACGTCATCATATTATGCTGATTCGGGAATACGTCAGGAAGGGAGAGATGGATCAGCTTCTTAGTTATCTGGAACAATATGGGGATGATGTGGAACACAGGAGTGTGAAAGATATCTGCCAAAACCAGACGGTCAACAGCATTTTATCTGCCTATGCAAGAAAAGCAAAAAGCCAGGGCATACGAGTTACCATGGATGTAAAAGTGGCGGAAGGATTGCAGATCCGGGAGACCGATTGGGTGGCTATGCTGGCCAATGTGTTTGAAAACGCCATTCATGGATGTACCTGCTCCGGGGTTTCCCAACAGGAGATTCATATTTATATAGCGCAAAAGGGGAATAAGGTGGTAATTCAATGCCGCAATACTAGCGCCGATGACGTGATTTTTTACGGAGGACTGCCCCAATCGGATAAAGGAGGGGGCTTAGGGGTATTCAGTATCCGAAAGGCGGCTTCCAGATATGGCGGCGAAACGGATTTTGTCGTGGAGGATGGAATGTTTCTTACCAGAATTTTGTTGAACCTTCCTTCATGACGGCTGCTTCAGAAGAAAAGAAGTGAGGTGGGATCATGAAGATTATCAAATTAGTGCACGGAGAACAACTATATCTTTTTCTGGAAGGGAGGCTGGATGCGTCTGCCGCTTCGGAACTGGAGGAGGTATTGGATCGAGATTTGGAAGGAATCACAGAACTTATTATTGATTTGGAAAAATTGGAATACCTGTCTCTGGCGGGAGCGGGCGTTTTTTTTAGTGCAATTGAAATCATGAATCGGAAAGGAAGCATGAAAGTAGTCCATGTGAATGATACGATCAAGGAAATTTTTGGCGCTACCTTACAAATTATGCAAACTCATATAAACTTATTGAATCAAATATTTTGATTTTTTTTCAAGAAAAAACGTCATAAAACGGTAATATTTTTTGTTTACCCTTTTTTATAGTTTGGTTATAGTAATAACAAGCCGATGGATATCCAGGGAATCATGAAACGGTGGCTGTAATAAAAGGATAATTTCGATGTATCTGCCAGTCAGAAGTGTGGAAAACTCCGTGGAAAGCAAATATGCATTAGAGCCTGTGATGTAGAATGTAGTCAGAATGAATTCGATAGCGCAGCGACTCCAAGTTTTTTTCCATTATATCCGAAAATTATCAAAAGTAAATAGTTTCGTACTTTGAAGTCGAAAACTTTAAAACATGCATTCTTTTTTCCACCCTATCTCCTGAGGAATTATAAGTATCACTTTTGTCCCCTCGCCAATCGTACTGCGATAGGACAATCCATACGAATTTCCATAAAACAGCTGTACACGGTGGTGTACGTTTTGAATACCATATCCTCCGGAGGCGGACGTTAAAAGCGTATCCAGCTGCTCTTTAGGAATCCCCGGCCCGTTATCCTTCACATGAAAATAAATCTGTGCTTCATCAATATGGCAGATAATACCAAGAACCCCAATTTGGCCCGTTTCAATATGATCGATGCTGTGCATGATGGTATTTTCCACCAATAGCTGCATCAGGTCGGCCAAAATTGCTTTTCCGTTGATGAGGGACAGGCTGTTATGCTGGCTTTGCAAGGGGCGACAGCCGAATGAGCTGCCGCCCCTATGAAGAATACCCCATTAAGATATGCGGTCAGATATTTATTGACAGGAGTGGACAAGATGAAAAACCCCCTTGCGTTGGTATATCTCCTTACGGGAGAACGACGCAAAGGGGCTTTTTTAGAAGATTAAATATGGAATTTGTCCATTAAACTTACCATGGATTCTACCTGGGCCTTTTGTTCTTCACTGACCGCGGCCGTTTCTTGGGAAGCAGCCGAATTATTGTCCACAATCTCCGCTACCCGAATAATATTTTCGTTGATCTGCTGCATATTCCCTACGTCGTGGGACAGGCTCTGGGAAGTAGCGGCCATTTTCTCCGTTGCCAGTTTGGCGTTCTGCATAACGTCGTTGATATTTTCTGCCGTCTCATCTGCAATTCCGATTCCTTTTTCCACAGCCAGTACGGTACGCTCAATGAGCTTGTTGGTCTCTCCGGCAGCTCTGGATGATTCTTCTGCCAAGGCTTTTACCTGGTCTGCCACAATGGCAAAGCCTTTTCCCGCTTCTCCTGCCCGCGCGGCTTCGATGGCGGCATTCAGAGACAGCAGGTTTGTCTGAGAAGCGATTTCTTCAATGGTGGTGATAATCTCTTGGATGGATTCGGAGCACTTGCTGATATCGCTGATGGCTTCTTTTAAATCCGCCATTTTGGCGTTTCCTACGGCCAGGATCTGGCCTGCATGGGTGGAAAGCTCCACCGTCTCAGAAGCCTCCGCAGCGCTGTGTTCCATACTCTGGTATAATTCTTCCATTAATTTTACCAAGTCGGATACTTTATGGGACTGTTCCGTGCTTCCTTCTGCCAGGTCGGTAGCCGCACATGCCAACTGGTCTGCTCCTGTGTCAATCTGTAAAGAGATTTCCCGGATGGTGTTTAAGGTCTCTTTCATTTTTGCAATGATCTTGTAGAAGGATTCTTTGATTTCCCCAAATTCTCCCACGTAATTCTGCCGGATCTCCAGATTGTAATTCCCATCACCCATTTTTTCCAGGGTGTCTGATATCTCCTCGATCATATTGGTCATATTTTCTTTCATCTGGAAAATAGCGGCGGCCATTTTTCCTACTTCGCTGTCGTCTGCTTCCATATCAAGCTCCGTATGGAAGTTGCCTTCCGATAGGGAGATCATCTGATCCGATACCCGAACGATGGGCTGGAGCAGTTCTTTTCTGGAAAATCTTACAATTTTAAAAATCTGCAGTGTCAGATATAAGAAGGAAGTAGCAAAAACAATTTCCACTATGATCTGAAAGATGCGGAGAGAAATTTTCATAGTGTTGATCCGAACCTGAATCTGGGAAATTGTTTCATCCGTAAGGGAATTGATCTGCTGGGTGGTAGCGCGGTAAGCTTCGCCGAATACGGCGGCTTTGGCAGCGTCCAGATCCCCTTGCTCCACCAAGGCCATGGCATTTTCCTCCAAGGGAACCAGGCCGTTGGAAAGGTCTGCAATTTGCTTTAACTTATCCCACTCTTTTTGCTTGATATTATTTTTCTCCAGTCCGGCCCAGGCAATATCCCGGTTCTTGTCCGTGTTCAGTTCTTTCATATAGCTGTCGTAATACGCCTTATCTCCGGTTGCGGCATAGGCTTGTACCGAAGCGGTCAAAAGCTTGGAGCCCAAACGGTACTGGTTCAAGTAAGTAGTTGTCTCCAATTCTTCATCGGTCACAAATCCCATCCAGAGGTTTGTACCAATGGAGAGAAGCAGTAAAGCCGCTCCGACTATGACGGATATGATGGATTGGGTAATAATTTTTTTTAATTGGTATGCTTGACTGTTCTTTTGCATTTCTTCCCCACCTTTTTGTAGAATTGTATGCTATTATCTTACTTTATAATCAAGAATTAGTCAAGTTGAACTATGGGAAGGCTTTGAGAGGCAGGCTGGACTAGGAAATACTGCTGCAAATTTTATGCATAAAAAAGTCATATTCTTGCAAATTGCGGACCAAATGAAATTATAATTGCCTTTCTATGGGGATAGTGTTATAATAAGAACAGATTTTTGTCGGAGCTGTCAGTAAACGTCTTGGGCAGTCTAACGGGACCTTGACATAAGAATATAGCTGAATGTGGTGTAAGTTGTCTTGAAAAAATTATGATCAGAGTGACAGAAAAATATTTTACAGGGAGAAGATAAGTTATGTTTGAAAAAATTAAAAAAATGAAAGTGCAGAAAAAATTAACGTTCTGCTTTACACTGGTAGTGATCATTGCCAGTGTATCGGGGGTTTTGGGGCTCCTTATGCTGCTACGCAGTGATATCAGTTACAGTAATGCACTGGTAACCAATGGATTTTCCCAGGGTGAGATTGGTATTTTCAGTACATATTTAAATAAGGAACCTTCCATTGTAAGGGAAATGATCCTTGTGCATGATCAGGCGTCAATGGAAGAGTCCAACAAAGAATTGGATGAAATCAAGGCTTTGACCAATGCGGCGTGTGAACAGATGGTTAAGAACTGCAATACGGCGGAGGAAAAGGAATATATTCAGACGATTACAGAGACGCTCCCTGCATACCGGGAGATTTTTGAAGAAGTAAAGGAACTTGCGTTGGCTAATAAGGATGAAGAGGCTCTTGAAATGCTACAGAATCAGGGAAAGCCTACCTTGAAGAAGCTGACGGATGCAGTGGAAGGGTTAATTGATTTAAATGTAGAGATGGGAAATGAAGTTTCCCGGAATTTGTCCATTCAGACATATATTATTTTGGGTGTTGTATTTCTCGTGATTGTTGTCGCAATCGTGATATCCATGCGGCTGGCCAGGTTTGTGGCAAAATTATTTGCAGAACCAATCACCCATGTAAAAGATGCGTCCGCCGAGCTGGCCAAGGGCAATCTGAATATCCAGATTGAAAAAATGTACCCGGATGAAGTGGGGGAAATGACAGAATCCTTCCAGGATGCGACAGGCGCATTGAAGCTTATGGTTCAGGATTTGAACCGGATTCTCCATGAAGTTGCAGAAGGGAATTTCAATGTACATACGGAAGCGGATTTCCGGGGGGATTTCAAGGAACTGGAAGAAGCGGTTGCCATGTTTACCGGTACGTTAAGCGTTACCATGGGAAATATTTCCGTGGCTTCCGAACAGGTATCCTTAGGAGCTACCCAGATGGCAGAGAGCGCCCAGTCCTTGGCGGAGGGAGCTACTGACCAGGCAGGAGCCGTGGAAGAATTGACGGCTACCATGCAGAATATTACGGAAGCGGTGGTAGACAGTTCGGAGAAAGCAAATCATTCTTATGTCCAGGCAGAAGAATTTAGAAAACAGGCGGAGGAAAGCAACGAGGATATCATGCAACTGAAAGAGGCAATGGAGCGGATCAATGATACGTCCACAGAGATTGCCAAGATTATCGAAGCCATTGAGGATATTGCTTCCCAGACAAATCTTCTGTCGTTGAATGCTTCCATTGAAGCAGCCCGGGCCGGAGAAGCAGGCAAAGGCTTCGCCGTTGTGGCTGATCAGATTGGAAAGCTTGCGGCAGACAGTGCAACTTCTGCCATCAATACCAAAAAATTGATTGAGAATTCTATCGAAGAGATTGAACGAGGAAATGAGATTACGGCCAAGACTACGGCGGCGATTGAGGCGGTCATTAACGGCATTAAGATATTGGCGGAATCCACCAATGAGATCAGTGAATTATCGGCTGCCCAGGCAGAGTCTATGAAACAGCTGGAGACAGGGGTGGAACAGATTTCCGAGGTCATCCAGAGTAATTCTGCGGCTGCCCAGGAGACGTCTGCGACCAGTGAAGAGCTGTCTGCCCAATCGGCTAACCTCGAGGATCTGGTTTCCCAGTTTAAGCTGAAAGCGTAACATGAGAATGAAAGAGAAGTATCCGAATGCGGAAGAGTTTGCAGGAGGGTACTTCTTTTCTGTTTTATGATAATACAGGAAATACGATGTCTTGTGAGAGGAAGGAATTTATGGAACCGAGAAAAAATATTATGGAATACGATACGGTAGCTTTGAGGGATGAAGAAGATGCGGTGGCAATCATCGACCAGACGAAGCTGCCGAAGGAGATCCAGGTAATTTTACTGAAGACGGCCCAAGAGATTTGGGAAGCGATTTATAAATTGAAGGTAAGGGGAGCCCCGGCTATTGGCGTAGCGGCGGCGTTTGGCATCTATGTGCTGGCGAAAAAGATTTCGGCAGAGGAGTATCGGGATTTCCGGAAGGAATTTCAAAAACAAAAAGAGTATCTGGATTCCGCCCGCCCTACGGCAGTAAATCTGTCCTGGGCGCTGAGGCGTATGGAACAAGTCGTTCAGGAAAACAAAGATAAATCTGTGGCGGAAATTAAGGATCTGCTGAAAGCAGAGGCGATTCGGATTCAGGAGGAAGATATCCAAGTCTGCAGATCCATTGGGGAATTTGGCTTGACGCTTTTAAAGCCTGGGGACGGTATTTTGACCCATTGCAACGCGGGAAAACTGGCGGCCAGCAGGTATGGGACGGCTACCGCGCCTATTTATCTGGGACAAGAGCGTGGGTATGGGTTCCGAGTCTTTGCGGATGAGACCAGGCCCCTGCTTCAGGGGGCGCGGCTGACGGCTTTTGAACTGGCAGCATCCGGGGTGGATGTGACGCTGATCTGTGATAATATGTCTGCCGCCGTAATGAAAAACGGCTGGGTGAACGCCGTATTTGTGGGGTGCGACCGGGTAGCCGCCAATGGCGATACGGCCAACAAAATCGGAACCTCCGTTGTGGCGGCGGTGGCAAAACAGTATGGCGTACCCTTTTATGTGGCTGCGCCTACAGCGACGATTGATTTAGCAACTCCCACCGGAGAAGAGATTGTGATTGAACAGCGGGCAGCGGAGGAGGTTACGGATATGTGGTATCAGACGCCTATGGCGCCGGAGGGTGTAAAAGTGTATAATCCGGCCTTTGATGTGACAAGCAGAGAATTAATCAGTGGAATTGTAACTGAGTATGGCATTGCAAAGCCGCCTTATGAAACGTCTCTCAGGAAGATGTTTGAGGAAAAAAAGAAAAGAGGAGGAACATTATGACGCAGAGAGAAAATGTACTGGCCATGTTAAAAGGAGAAAAGCCAGATGGAATCGTGAATGGATGGCAGTGTTTTAGCCTGGTATTCGACCAGCTTCTGATGACGGTGGCTCCGGCGCATCCGGGAGCAACCGTGGTAGACCCCTGGGGCGTAACCCTCTCTTGGGAGGAAGGGCAGCCGGGGCCAATGCCCTCGGAGGAACATCTGGTGTGCCCGGATGTGACGAAATGGAGGGAATGTGTAAAAGCCTTAGACATTGCCCATATGGACTTTGATTGGGAACCGTCTTTTGGACAGATGGCGGCTGCCCGGGCAGAAGGCAAATTTGCAGTGGCTTTTATGCCCATCGGGAATTTTGAATTGCTTCACAATCTGATGGGGTTTGAAAATGCATTGGTGGGATTTTTGGACGAGCCGGAGGCTATGCAGGAATTGATTGATTATATTGTGGACTTCCGAATGGCCTATATGTCCCATTTGGTGAATACCATGAAGCCGGATGCAGTGCTGGTGCATGACGACTGGGGCTCCAAAAACAGTATGCTTATCAGTCCCCAGGTATTCCGAGAATTTTTAAAGCCGGGATATGCCAGGATGTATCAGTATATGAAAGAAAACGGAATTATTGTGATCCATCATGGAGACAGTTATCTGGAGCCTATTGTGAAAGATATGGAGGAAATCGGCGTAGATATCTGGCAGGGGGCGCTGCCTCAGAATGATATTGCAAAGCTGCAGAAAGAGCTGCCGGGCCATATGCTGTTTATGGGCGGGATTGATGCCGGGATTGTAGATCGGAAAGAATGCGACGAGGCAGTGATCCGCAGGGAGGTCCGGCGGGCATGCGAGAGCTATATGCCCGGCGGAAAGTTTATCCCCTGTATGACTTACGGCGGACCGGGAGCTATTTTCCCAGGTGTGGACGATATTATTTACGATGAAGTGGAACGGTTTGGGAAGGAATATTTCTAACAAACCGGTTAGATATATTTTTTCACAAGATCCAAAAACTGCTCATGATGTTTTTGAATCCATACATCATATACAGAATGATCTCTGGAGACGGCACGTCCAAGCTCTATGAGAAAGAAAGGAATTTCCTCTTCCAGCATGACTCCCAGTTCCTGGGCGAAAGCCTCTTTTCCCAGGGCGCCGCAGCCGGCCTCATAAATTGCAAAAGCATTTTTGGGGCCTTCGCTGGTTTGCCGGACTCTGCCGCTGAAGCTTAAAGCTCCCGCCTGGTGGGCGCTGCAGGAAGAAGGGCACCCGGAGATGCGGATTTTGGGCAATACTTTGTCGGGAAAGTTTTCTTTTTTCACAGCTTCTAGGCAAGCCTGGAGCAAAGCTTGGGAATTTCGTATGCCTACCTGGCAGATGGAGGCCCCGATGCAGGCGACGGATTGCTCAAAGGATGTCTTAGCGCTGTCTTTTGTCAGATCAAGAAGCGTCTTTGCTTCTTCCATTGTACAGTTGATCACATACATTCCCTGGTCAGGCGTTATGCGGATGGATACTTCTTCCATAGAAGCCAGGGCGTGGGAGAGGGCTTGAAACAGCGAAGGGGGTGGATTGCCGCCAGGCGGTTTGTAGCAGACGGCGTACAGTCCCGTTTGCTTTTGGGGGATCACCCTTGGATGGGTGAAATCTGTGACAGGGCCTGTCTTTTTCACAGGGGAAGGAGAGATTTTCAGCTCTAAGTCCTCCTCAGCCAAGGCGGTGTTCAGTTTTTCCTCATAAGCCTTCCGGTACGCTTCTTCCCCCATATCTTCCGGCATAAAACGGGTTCTGGCCCGGCCTCGGTTTTGATAATTGCCGTAGGACACAAAGGTATCGATCATGGCTTTGATGTAGTAGAGCGTTTTTTCCGGCGGGATATGGGAAGCCACTTTTATGCCCATCCGCGGGCTGCGTCCCAATCCTCCGGCACTGTATACGTCAAAGGTTTGATCCTGGTTTGCCACAAATCCCAGATCCCGGAATGTGGCGTGGACTTCGTTTTCACCGGAGTTGGAAAAGCAGACCTTCAGTTTTCGGGGAAGCGTGACTTTGTGGATGAATCCAAGAAGATAATCTGCCGCCTCCCTGGCATAGGGAAGTACGTCAAAGGGCTCCTCCTTTTGGACGCCGGAAAGAGGGGATGCCATCACGTTGCGGGGATAATCTCCTCCTCCGCCCCGGGTAATGATGCCGTGGCGGAAGGAATCCTCCATCAGACTTACCACCTGTCCTTCGCTTAAATTGTGAAATTGTATGCTCTGGCAGGTGGTAAGGTGTGTCAGGCTGATCCGGTGTGTTTCAATGCTTTTTGCAATAAAAGTCAAAATCTCTTTGGAGACCTCGCCTCCGGTTAGGCGCAGACGCAGCATACTTTCTTTGCCCCCTCTTTGTGCGTAGCTGCCGAACCCTCCGGAGAAGGCTTTGTAATCGTTGACGGAAATTTCTTTTTGATAGAATTTACCGGTCATTTCTTTGAATGTTCTCAAATCCTCACGGAATTCTTCGATATGGTCCATGGCCAAATCCCTCCTCTCAATGGATCGTTTTCTTGTCTTAGTGTTTTAGTATATGGGGAATCTTGTGTTTTATGCGAAGGGACTTTTATGAAATGTCTGCTGCAGAAAATCACGTCTTAAAAGTCCGTATTTAAATAAGTCAAAATACGGAGTGAAAATATATAAATAAAATTTTGAAACCCTTCTTTAAAATCAGAGTGAAGCATTTCACTGCACTGCCGGATGCGGTAATTAACCGTATTTTTGTGTACAAACAGAGCCGCAGATACATGCGGAAAAAGCATTTAGATCCTTTTGATTTCGGACAATGGGGCAGGGTTTCCCAAGAAGGTGCTGGACGATCTTGCAAAGAACCGGAATATTCTCCAAAACCAGCGGGAGTGTGTGGGAATCTGTAATGTGATCGCCCGTTTGCGTCTGTTTTATGAGAATAAGGCAAGGGTGGAATGCTGCAATCAGGAGGGGGCCGTGGTAAAAATCCGGGTGCCTATGTGAAGATAGAAATCTATTTGATAGTTTGAGAGAGGCGCTTTATACGGAATGAAAATTTTTTAAAAGATATTCCATCGGAAACGCCATTGTGATATAGTGGAGCAAGATGATAAATTGGGCTTGGAGGGATGAGATGGGATATCAGGAAATCAACGCAAAGACAATAGATCGTTGGGTGAGAAAGAGTGCTATCGTGTGCTGAAACATTCCGGGCTGTTAATCGCGGGAATGGATAATGGCATCAATTATTTATTTGCGGATGATACAGAAAAAGAAGTGGTAAATTCACTTCCATTTAATCCGTTAAAGAATCAAGACGAATTACGGATCTGTATGAGGATACAAATGGGGATGGATGGCTGCATCAAATGAATGTTCCATGTTTTATTGCTGCCAGGGCAGTGAAATAGAATCGGGTGTTTTCGATTTCTTGCGCTGCTATGGATTAGGACATTGAAATTTGTAGGAGAACATATGACAGAAAGAGAAAAAATGTTGGCGGGAGAGCTTTACGATTGCGGGGATCCGGAATTATTACGGCAATGGCATAAGGCAAAGGACCTGGTGAGAGACTACAACAACTTGAATTCTGCTGACAGCAAAGAAAAAATATTGAATGAGTTACTGGGAGGGGCAGGAAAAAACCTTTGGATAACAGCTCCATTTTTTGTTGATTATGGCAATCCTTGTCGGGTAATGAGAGAAAACAAATTTTGAGTGTAGGAAACTTCATAAATGAAAGGAAAGAAAAAGAACTAGGTTGTAAAAGGAGGCGGGACTATGGGCAAGACGGTTTCCATTGGGGCACAGAGCTTTGAATTTCTACGGAAGAATAACTATTTTTTTATTGATAAAACAGGTTTGATAAAAGAGTGGTGGGAAAATGGGGACGTGGTTACTTTAATCACCCGGCCACGCCGTTTTGGTAAGACCCTGAACCTGGATATGATGAACTGCTTCTTCTCGAAGGCGTATGAGGGGCGGGGGGAATTGTTTGAAGGGCTGTCTATCTGGAAGGAGGAAAAGTACCGGGAACTTCAGGGGAGCTATCCGGTGATATTTTTAAGCTTTGCGGATATTAAGGGGGAGACCATGGAGGAGACGAAGCAGGGGCTTAAGCATACGCTGGCGAAGTTATATGAGACCCATGAATATTTGAGGGATAGAAAAAACATAGGAAAAAGGGAACTGGAATTTTTTGATTCCGTATCCCCGGATATGGAAGATACAGTGGCCGTGCTTGCCCTGAAATACCTGTCGGATTATTTGGAGGCCTATTATGGCCGGAAGGTTCTGATCTTTCTGGATGAGTACGATACGCCGCTTCAGGAGGCGTATGTATATGGGTATTGGAAAGAATTGACTGGCTTTATCCGGCGTATGTTTAACTCTACCTTTAAGACCAATCCAAGTATGGAGCGGGCAATTATGACGGGAATCACCCGGGTGAGCAAGGAATCCATTTTTTCGGATCTGAACAATCTTGAAGTGGTAACTACTACTTCCGAGAAATATGCAGATTGCTTTGGGTTTACGGAAAAAGAAGTGCTTGAGGCTTTGGATGAGTTTTCCATGTCAGAAGAGGAAGAACAGGTAAAGCAATGGTATGATGGGTTTACCTTTGGAAGTAAAAGAGATATTTATAATCCATGGTCGATCATTAATTTTCTGGATAAAAGAAAAGTAGGGGCTTATTGGGCGAATAGCAGTTCCAACAGCCTGGTGAATGTGTTGATCCGGCAGGGGAATGCCCAGACGAAGACGATCATGGAGGATTTGATGAAGGGCGGTGTCCTGGAGACGGAACTTGATGAGGAAATTATTTTTGACCAGCTCCAGAGGAAATACGGGGCTGTCTGGAGCATGCTTTTGACCAGCGGGTATCTGAAAGTGGTAGATCGAAGGTTTTCACAGGAGACAGGAGTTTTTACCTACCATCTGGAATTGACGAACCGGGAAGTCTATATGATGTTCCGGAATATGATACGCGACTGGTTCAGCGGGGAGGACGTGCCCTACAATGGTTTTATTCAGGCGCTGCTTTTGGGGGATGTGAAGGCCATGAATCGCTATATGAACAAGGTGGCTCTTGCTACATTTAGTTATTTTGACACTGGAAGAAAGCCATCGGAAGAGGCGGAGCCGGAGCGTTTCTACCATGGCTTTGTCCTTGGCCTGATGGTGGAGCTGGCAGGAAGGTATCGTGTCACCTCCAACCGGGAGAGCGGGTTCGGGAGATATGATGTGATGCTGGAACCCTATAAAGAGGAGGATCCTGCCTTTGTGCTGGAGTTTAAAGTGCATGATCCGGAAGATGAGGACACGCTGGATGATACGGTACAGGAAGCTTTAAAACAGATCAAGGACAAGAATTATGATAGTGAGCTCACCGCCAGGGGGATTCCTGAGGAGCGGATCCGCCACTTGGGCTTTGCCTTTGAAGGGAAGCGGGTTCTGATTGGCTGAAATGGATATAGATACAAAGACATACCAGTGTAAAAGCTGATATGCCTTCACAAGATAAAGGAGATTTGTTATGAAAGGGATATTTTTTGACATTGACGGCACGATCTGGCCGACCAGTATGATTATACCAGAAAGTACAAAAGAAGCAATCAGAAAGCTGAAGGAAAACGGATGTTATGTATTCATCAACAGTGGCCGGACCCAGGCATTTATCCAGGATCCGGAGCTTTTGTCCTTAGGATTTGATGGGATTATATCTGGCTGTGGCACCAGCGTAAATTTCCATGGAGAGGATATTTTGTACGAGACGCTTCCCTGTGAATTGGTGAATGCTGCCTTGAAGGTGCTAAAGCGGTACGATATGCCGGTGGTGCTGGAGGGACGAACTTATCAGTATGTGGATGCTGAGGATTTTCCAGGAGATCCATTCATTGATATCCTACGCAGGGATGTGGGAGATAAGCTCCTGGGGATCACGGAGAACCATATGAACTGGGAAATCAGTAAGTTTAGTGCAGTGATCAAGAATGATGACTTTACTAAGGCCCTGGAGAAACTTTCCCCCTGGTATGATTTCCTGGTACATGGAAAAAAGGTGGTGGAAGGTGTGCCCAAAGGTTTCAGCAAGGCTACCGGGGTCCAGGTGATCTGTGAGAAGCTTGGGCTTCTTCATGAGGATACATACGCCTTTGGAGACAGCGTCAATGATCTGGATATGTTGAAGTATGTGGCCCATGGGGTCGCTATGGGAAATGGGATGCCGGAGACGAAGGCTGTTGCGGATTATGTAACGGATGATATCCTGGCAGATGGGATATATAATGCCTGTAAGCATTTTGGGCTGATTTGAGAAGACACAGAAGGGGAGTATCATGGAGACAAAGGATTATAAGCTTCAGAAGCTTATGCCTGTTCATGGTGCAGAACTAAATGGCGATGGAGGCAATTGGCATATCGTTGTTTTGCATGCGGATTCTTTATACGTTAAAATTTGGAGCATGGATAGGCTTTCTGGAGGGCTTCCAACATTATAGCCATATTTGGGCGTGGACAACGCACCCTATCATGTTGCTTGCCGCCTGCGGAATTATGGGAGGGAAAAGCAGTACTGCGCTTTTTTATCTTTTGCGTGACGATATTTTATTATGCCGGAACACGCGGATTATTTAAGAAAAAATTATTTATGGAGATAGCATACCCTCAGTGTAGAAGGGGACACACGCCGCCAGAACAGTTTTATAAAAACTTTAGAAAGATTTTATTGACATCTTTTGGAAAAAGGCATAGCATAAACTTTCCCGGAGGATGAAAAAGCTTGTCGCTGGAACCTTTCATGCTGCAGGCTTCTTTTTTAGTTTCAAAAAGTTTTTTGATATAAGATTCTTCCGGGAAGGGAATGATGGTAATAACAGACAGGGAAAGGCGGGATGAAGTTGGGTAACATATTCAAATACCTTTGGGAATCCAGGGGGATGGTCATAGGGATTATCCTGCTCTTGATCGTGCAGGCATATTGTGACCTCTCCCTGCCCCAATACACCTCCGATATTGTGGATATCGGAATTCAGCAGGAAGGCGTCGACCATATCGCTATGGAAAAGATGCGCCGGGAGACCTTTGAAGCGGTCTGTCTTCTGTTGTCCCAAGACCAGGAGCAGAAGCTTAAGGACAGCTATGTGCAGCAGGAGGATGGGACGTACCGCCGGAAAAAAATGGAGCGGGATGCATTGGAAGAGCTGGATGGGTTTCTGGCGCTGCCCCTGACGGTTTTGGGAGGCATGGAAAGCTCCGGGCAGATGGACGCAGCCTCCCTGGTGGAGATGGAGGGCGCCGGACAGATTACCAGGGAGCAGCTTTTGGCATTGTCCCAGGAGGCGAAAGCGCAAATGGGGGATATGAGTGAATCCATCCTAAAGCAGCAGGCTGTGATGACGGTACAGGCGGAATATGAAGCGCTGGGCTGGGATCTGGGAGATTATCAAATGGCATACTTACTAAAAACCGGAGGAAAAATGCTGGGCATTACGCTTGTTATGGTAGCGGCTGCCGTTTGCACAGGCTTTCTGGCTTCGTATACTTCGGCTAAGGTGGGCCGAAACCTCAGGAACCGGATTTTCCGGAAAGTGGTGTCCTTTTCCCATGGAGAAATGGATCAGTTTTCCACAGCGTCTTTGATTACCAGAAGCACCAATGACGTGCAGCAGATTCAGATGGTTTGTGTGATGCTGCTGCGTATGGTACTGTATGCCCCGATCATCGGAATCGGCGGTGTTGTAAAGGTTTTGAATACAAGGACGGGAATGGGATGGATCATTGCTCTGGCGGTGGGACTGATCCTGGTACTGGTGGCGGTGCTGGTTGGTGTTGCCATGCCAAAGTTTCAGATTATGCAGACCTTGGTGGACCGTCTGAATTTGGTGTCCCGGGAGATCTTAACGGGGATTCCGGTAATCCGGGCTTTTTCCAGGGAGCGTTATGAGGAAAAACGTTTTGCCGGGGCGAATCGTGATCTGATGTCCACCCAGTTGTTTACCGGGCGGGCCATGAATTTTATGATGCCGGCCATGATGCTGATTATGAACGGCATCACGGTTCTGATCGTCTGGAACGGAGCCAAAGGCATTGATCTTGGAAATCTCCAGGTAGGGGATATGATGGCTTTTATGACGTATACGATGCAGATTGTCATGGCCTTTTTGATGATTACGATGATTTCTATTATGCTTCCCAGAGCGGGAGTGGCCGCAAAGCGTATCGAAGAGGTATTGGAAGTGGAGCCTGCCATACGGGACAAGGAACAAGTAAAAGACAAAGAGCGGGATCATTGGGACGGCGTTGTACGTTTTGAAGATGTGTCCTTTCAATATCCCGGGGCCGATGAAAATGCCATTGAACATATTTCTTTTACGGCAGAGCCGGGAAAAACCACGGCGGTCATTGGAAGCACCGGCTGTGGAAAATCAACGCTTCTGCATTTGATTCCCCGGTTCTATGATGTCACGCAGGGACGGATTACTATGGACGGGATTGATATTCGGGATTTGTCTCAGCAAAAGCTTCGGAGCCTGATTGGCTTTGTGCCCCAAAAAGGCGTTTTGTTTTCCGGGGATATTGCGTCCAATATCAAATTCGGCGGAGCATTTATTACAGAAGAGCAGATGAGAGAGGCCGCCCAAATTGCCCAGGCGATGGAATTTATCCAGCAGAAGGAGGAGCAGTTTGAAAGCGCCATTTCCCAGGGCGGCACCAATGTGTCCGGCGGCCAGAAGCAGCGCCTTTCGATTGCCAGGGCCATTGCGAAACAGCCGAAGGTTTTCCTGTTTGACGACAGTTTTTCTGCATTAGACTATAAGACGGACGCTATGCTGCGGCGGGCATTGCACGAAGAGATTTCTGATGCAGCCGTAATCATTGTAGCCCAGCGGATCAGTACGATCCTTCATGCAGATCAGATTATGGTATTGGAGGACGGTAAAATTGCCGGCATGGGAACTCATGAAGAATTGCTGAAAAACTGCGGGACGTATCAGGAAATTGCCAGATCTCAGCTGTCGGAAGCCGAATTAGCAGGCAGCAGGGAGTACGCAGGGAAAGGAGGCATGTGAGATGAGTGAAGAAAAAGCAAGAACGTTTCGCCACAGAGGTCCTCACGGCCCGGGAGGCGGCATGATGCCAGGAGAGAAGGCCAGGGATTTTAAAGGAACCTTTGGCAAGCTGACGGGCTATATGGGCAGATATAAAATTGGCCTGATATTTGTGGCGCTGTTTGCCATTGGCGGAACCGTATTCCATATTTTGGGTCCCAAGATTCTGGGGAAAGCTACCACGGAGATTTTCAATGGATTGGTGGGAAAGCTCTCCGGTCAGGGAGGCATTGATTTTGGAAAAATAGGCCAAATCTTATTGCTGCTGTTGGGGATGTATGTGCTGAGTGCGGTATTTACCGGGATTCAGGGTTTTATTATGACCGGGATCATTCAAAAAATCAGTTATCGGTTTCGGGAGGATATTTCTGCCAAAATCCATCGGATGCCGTTAAAATATTTTGAAGCCAGGAATGTGGGAGAGGTGTTGTCCAGAATTACCAATGATGTGGACACCTTGGGCCAGGGACTGAGTCAGAGCGTGACGCAGCTAATCACTTCCGTAGCGACGATTATCGGCGTTTTGATTATGATGCTAGGGATCAGCCCCTTGATGACGTTGATCGCCCTTGTGATCCTTCCGGTTTCGGCGGCGCTTATTGGCCTGGTAGTAAAATTTTCCCAGAAGCATTTCGTTGACCAGCAGCGGTATTTGGGAAAAGTAAACGGGCAGGTAGAAGAAGTATATAGCGGCCAGAATATTGTTAAGGCATTTAATAAAGAGGCGGATATGCTGGAAGAATTTAACCGTACCAATGACAAATTATTTTCTTCCGCCTGGCGTTCCCAGTTCCTTTCCGGCTTGATGCAGCCCATTATGAATTTTGTCAGCAATTTGGGATATGTTTCCGTGGCGGTGGTGGGAGGAATCCTGACCATACGGGGAAGCATTCAGGTGGGAGATATCCAGTCCTTTATCCAATACGTGCGGAATTTCACTCAGCCGATTATGCAGGTGGCTCAGGTATCTAATATGCTTCAATCCACGGCGGCTGCGGCGGAGCGGGTATTTGAATTCCTAGAGGAGGAAGAGGAGGATTTTGAAGTACCGAATCCGGTAAAGCTTACGAAGATGGAAGGTAGCGTAGAATTTTCTCATGTGCAGTTTGGGTACGACCCGGAAAAAATCATTGTCCATGATTTTAACTGTAACGTAAAACCCGGGCAGATGGTAGCCATCGTAGGGCCTACCGGGGCCGGGAAAACTACCATGGTAAAGCTTTTGATGCGGTTTTACGATGTGAACCGGGGCAGTATCAAGGTGGACGGCCACGACGTGCGGGAATTTAACCGTAGCCAGCTTCGGGAAAATTTTGGAATGGTGCTGCAGGATACCTGGCTGTTTCAGGGAACGATCATGGAAAATATCCGCTACGGCAGGCTGGAGGCTTCCGACGAAGAAGTGATCGCGGCGGCCAAGGCGGCTCATGCCCACCATTTTATCCAAACGCTGCCCGGAGGCTATCAGATGGAGCTGAATGAAGACGCCAGCAATGTGAGCCAGGGCCAGAAACAGCTTTTGACCATCGCCCGGGCAATTTTGGCGGATAATCCCATTCTAATTCTGGATGAAGCCACCAGCTCCGTGGACACCAGAACGGAGGAGCGGATTCAGAAAGCCATGAACAACCTGATGAAGGGAAGAACCAGCTTTGTTATTGCCCACCGGCTTTCTACGATCAAGGATGCAGATGTAATTCTGGTCATGAAGGACGGAGATATTATCGAGCAGGGAGATCATCAGACGCTCCTGGAAAAAGACGGCTTTTATGCAAAGCTGTACCGTTCTCAGTTTGAAGTGGCATGAACAGTTCAGCCCAGGACTTTGCATTTACTGCAAAGTCCGTATGATAAAGCTGATATAGTTGCATAGAAATAATTGAAAAAATCCGTTGACAAATTTTCATAAATGTATTACTGTATTAATAACTTAGTACAGTAATACATTTTTGTTTTTCCAATAGGATTCTTATGTTCTATTGGAGCCACGGGAGTATCGGCCGGGCAGAAAGGAGCGCATTATGAAAAAGCAGGCAGATCGGAGGAATCCGGGAAAAAAGTCCCATAAGAAGCTTTGGATCATTCTTGGGATTGTACTCGTAATTGTAGTGGTTCTTGTTATTATGGCGGTTCGTGGAATCCAAAACATGGCCACGGAACTGACAGAAGCCATAGACAATACGGTGGTGGCCCAGAAAGGGGAAATCGACATTACGGCCGAGGGCATCGGCGTTCTGGAAACAGCTGAGGAGCATACCATTTTTACCGATTATAACGTAACCATTCGCAAGATCTACAAGCAAGACGGCCAGCAGGCGTCCGGAGGAGAAGCGATTGCAGAGTATGAAAGCCTGTTGCTGGACGATACGATTTCGGCTATGGAAGAGGAATTGAAACAGTTGGATATGAGTTTGGCCGGGATGACAAGAACGGCGTCCAAGAAGGTAAAGGCTCCTGTAACAGGACGTGTGAAAGAGATCTATGTCGCGGAGGGGGATTCTGTGTTGGCGTTGCAGCAGGAGCAGCCGGGGCTTGCGCTGATTTCTGCAGATGGGACGCTTAAGGTGGAGTTTTCCCCGGAGGGAGACGTAACAGAGGGACAGAAGGTATGGATTAGCTACGATGAGGATAGCGTAGAAGGCAGGATACATATTCTGGAAGATGGCAAAGCGGCGGCAGTATTTGAAGATTCAGAAAAATATGAGCTTGGCAGGGAGGTCACCGTTGGCACAGAGGACGGGGATATTTTGGGTACCGGAACCATTTCCTGCGGCCACGGCGTTTATGTGACAGCAGAAGACGGCGTGATTCAAAGTATTCAGATAAAGCAGAACGCATGGGTGTCCGCCGGGAATACTTTATTTCGGCTGGAAGATGTTTTTTGCTCCCAGGAGTATCTGAAAGCTCTGGAACGAAGGGAAGAATTGCAGGAGAAGCTGGAAAAAGCAGAGGAATATAAAAAAGGATTTGTAGTGACGGCGCCGGAGGACTGCATTATAAGCGGCCTGACGGCAAAGGAGGGCGAGACGCTCCCTGCAGGAAGCCCGCTGTGCCGGCTGCTGGATACGAAATCTTATCAGGCGGTTCTTGCCATTGATGAATTGGATATCCGGGGGATTGAAAAGGGCCAGCCGGTGGAGGTTACGGTGGACGCTGTGGAAGATGTGGTATATCCGGGAACCGTTACCGGAGTGTCTTTGGCCGGAGAGAATACGGGAAACGTGGGGACATATCAGGTTCGTGTGCTTCTGGAAGAGGAAGAAGGGCTGCTTCCCGGCATGAGCGCCAATGGGAAAGTAACGAAGGAACAGAAAAAAGACGTGCTTTTAGTGCCTGTAGATACCCTCCAGACCATTGACGGGAAAAAGAGCGTTACCGTAGTAAAGCCTGACGGAACCCGGGAGACCAGAGAAGTCACCTTAGGGCTTGTGAACAATGAATATGCGGAGATTCTTGAGGGCGTACAGGAAGGAGAAAAGCTGCAGGTGATCGTAAAGCTTACGGATCTTTATTCCCAGATGGGGATTACTATGAGCAATATGGAAGAATAGGGAAGGTGACAGAATGATAATGCTGAAAAATATCCGGAAAACGTATCTGGTAGGCAATGAAGAAGTCCATGCCTTAGACGGCGTTTCCCTTGCCATTGAAGAGCATGAATTTGTGGCGGTCATCGGTTCTTCCGGAAGCGGGAAATCCACCTTGATGAATATTATTGGCTGCCTGGATACGGCCGATGAGGGAGAATATTTGATTGAAGGGCAAAACGTCAATGAATTAAGCGAAAAGCAGCTTGGAAAAATGCGCAGCAAAAAAATCGGTTTTATTTTCCAGCAATTTAATCTGATCGCCAAGCTGGATGCATATGAAAACGTGGAGCTTCCTCTGATTTATCAAGGGGTAAGTGCAAAGCAGCGTCGGGAGAGGGTGCTGCAGGCGTTGGAGCAGGTGGGGCTTTCTGGCCGGATACACCACCGCCCCAGCCAGCTCAGCGGCGGCCAGCAGCAGCGTGTGGCCGTTGCCCGGGCACTGGTGACAAATCCCACCTTGATACTGGCAGATGAGCCTACCGGGAACTTGGATTCCAAGTCCAGCCGGGATATTATGGAGCTTCTCCATCAGCTTCACGGGCAGGGGAATACCATTGTCCTGATTACCCACGATAATGAAATTGCAGCGGAAGCTTCCAGGCAGGTAAAGCTTTGGGACGGGAAAATTATTATGGATACCAAATCCAAAGAAGAGAAAGAGGAGGCGGTACAATGAAGGTGACACAGGAATTAAAGATGGCTTTATCTTCGGTGAAGGCCAATAAAATGCGTTCTTTTCTCACGATGCTGGGAATTATCATCGGGGTCATGGCGGTGACCCTTCTGGTATCCCTGGTGCAGGGAGCGACCAACTCCATTACAAAAGAGCTTTCCAGCCTGGGAGGCAGCAACTTGACTTGTATGGTAACCAAGACGACGCCGAGAATTACCCTGGAAGAAATAAAGGCCCTGGAACAGGAGCCGGAAATTGGGCTGGTAAGCGCTTACAGCAGCGGCGCCGGCGTAGCAAAAGCAGCCGGGAAGCAGGAGGATGTGACGGTCTATGCCATCAGCCAGAATTATCAGATTTTAAACCAAATGGAAATTGCCCAGGGCCGCTGTTTGTTGGATACCGAGAGTGAGTACCGTCTGTCCAACTGCCTGATTGGAGCGGCTGTGGCCCAGAATCTTTTTGGAACCCAGAAAGCGGCGGGAGAGCGTATCCGCCTGAATGGGAAAGATTTTAGGGTGGTAGGAGTGCTGAAGGAAGAAGGAAGCGCTGCCATGAATACCAAGGACAAAAGCGTTTTTCTACCTTTTGAAACGGGACAGCGGCTGCTGGGGTTAAACGGGGTGCAGAACTTTGATGCATCGGCGGCGGATGAACATTCTGTGGAACGGGCGGAACAGACCTTAAATGAGTTTTTGCGAAGCCGTGTAGGGAAAGACAATTACGAAGTATTCAATATGGGAAGCCTCATGGATATGATTACTTCTATTTATAATGTGCTGGGCTACCTGCTGGGAGGAATCGGAGGAATTTCCCTGTTGGTAGGCGGTGTGGGCATCATGAATATTATGCTGGTATCCGTGACGGAGCGTACCAGGGAGATTGGCATCCGGAAAGCCATCGGCGCCCAGAAATCCGATATCATCGTCCAGTTTTTGATTGAATCGGTGGTGCTGTCTCTGATGGGAGGATTTATCGGACTGCTGCTTAGCGCGGGGATTCTCGGAATTGTGAATGTGTTTGTGGAAGATTATCATTTTGCCATTACCTTTGGAGTGGCTATGGTAGCCGTATTCTTTTCGGTAGGCGTGGGCGTATTGTTTGGCATTTATCCGGCCAACAAAGCGGCTAAGTTAAAGCCCATTGACGCGCTCCGTTTTGAGTGAACCCACCTTTCGTTCCGTAATCTTGTCATATTCTGTGATGGTATCGCATAGAATGGGGGAATCGGGGTCATACATCCCGCACTTTTGTAAGACGCGCCTGGGGTTGTCGTTTGCATAACAATAAAGGCAGCCGTTTTGGCATGTATGGTATGTGCCGATATCAATGCTTTCCAGACATCCACAGGCGCTTCTCTGGTTCGTATCCTTTTTTCTTCGAATACCGCATCCGATGATTTGCTCGATCAAATCTGGGTCAATGCAGTGGTTGGGGCGGATTCCTAGGGGTGACAAATCCATGGTTTCTGCGCAGGAAGCAATGTCCATGTTGTTTGCAGCGGCAATGGAGGCAATCTCTGATACAAATTCCATGAGTTCCTTCTGGGACAGAGAAAGGAGCTGTAAGGCGTTTAAGTTTTTTTGGTTTTTCCGATAGAGATCCACAAAGCTGACGACGCATTTTTTTGTATATCCCCGCAGATGTCCGGCAATTTCAGAAAAAGCTTTTCGGTGGTAATCAGGGGAATAGCGGTTCGTAAATAAAATAGGGTCGTACCGCCAAATTACTTTTTCGCCGCCTATTTTTTCAGATAAGGTTTGGAACACCGGAATCATATGGTTCTTTTTATGAGGAATGTGAGGTTCGATATCGGAGCCGTATCCGGTGAGGGTGAATTGAAAATAATAAGGAAAATCCTTAAGCCTATCTAGTCCGGATATCATTGGCTTTGGGTTTTTCGTCCAAAATACAATGCAGTCCACCACCTCAGGAGTTAAAATGATTTTGCTGACCTGACGGGCGTTCATTGGGTTTCGCACATATGCGAAGCCTTCTTTGATTCGGTTCAAAAACCATTGGGAATAGTAATTGGGAATATCGGTTCTGCGGCTGGCGCTTATAATCATAAGAAACCTCTCTTTCTGTGGCAGCGGCGTATTTAGAGCTGTCTCCATATTGTATCACAGCCTGCAAGCGTGGAGCAATTCTAAATTTTTCTGTGTTTTTCCGTTAAAAATTATAAAAATTGTCTAAAATATAAAAATGGATATTGACAAAGAAAAGAGAGAGTGTTACATTAAAGTACATAAGATATTAGCACTCAAAACAATCGAGTGCTAACAGTAAAGAAAAAAGCAGTATATTTTTATAAGGAGGCAATTAATTATGAAATTAGTCCCGTTAGCAGACAGAGTTGTGCTGAAGCAGTTTGAAGCAGAAGAAACCACCAAGTCCGGCATTATCCTTGCAAGTTCCGCCCAGGAGAAGCCTCAGGAAGCAGAAGTAATCGCCGTAGGACCCGGCGGAAACGTAGACGGCAAGGAAGTTACCATGCATGTGAAAGAAGGAGATAAGGTTATTTATTCCAAATATGCAGGAACAGAAGTGAAGCTGGAAGGAACTGAATATATCATTGTAAAGCAGAACGATATCCTGGCAGTTGTAGAATAGGAAGAAGTGACGGCAGTTCTGTAAAGGCTTCGTTTTTGGACGTCATACAGTTTTGCCCTTATGAATGGTTGCAAGAAAAGAAAAGGAGATAGAGAATCATGGCAAAAGAATTGAAATATGGATCTGATGCGAGAAAAGCTTTAGAAGCAGGCGTAGATAAGTTGGCGGATACCGTACGGGTAACCTTAGGCCCCAAAGGAAGAAATGTAGTGCTGGATAAGTCCTTTGGCGCACCTTTGATTACCAACGACGGCGTTACTATTGCAAAAGAGATTGAACTGGAAGACGCCTTTGAGAATATGGGCGCACAGTTGGTAAAGGAAGTAGCTACCAAGACCAATGACGTAGCCGGAGACGGAACTACCACAGCGACGGTTCTGGCACAGGCAATGATTAAGGAAGGTATGAAGAACCTGGAAGCAGGCGCGAATCCTATTATTTTAAGAAAAGGTATGAAGAAGGCTACCGACAAAGCTGTAGAAGCATTGGCAGCAATGAGCCAGAAGGTAGACGGCAAAAACCATATTGCAAAAGTAGCTGCTATTTCTGCAGGAGACGAGACGGTAGGCAACCTGGTTGCAGACGCTATGGAGAAAGTATCCAATGACGGCGTAATCACCATTGAAGAATCTAAGACCATGCTGACAGAGCTGGATCTGGTAGAAGGTATGCAGTTTGACAGAGGGTATATCTCCGCATATATGGCTACGGATATGGATAAGATGGAAGCCGTACTGGATGATCCTTATATCTTGATTACCGATAAGAAGGTAAGCAACATTCAAGATCTTCTTCCGATTCTGGAGCAGATTGTACAATCCGGCAAGAAGCTTCTGATCATTGCAGAGGATATTGAAGGGGAAGCTTTGACTACTTTGATCGTTAATAAGCTGCGTGGAACATTCAGCGTTGTAGCAGTAAAAGCTCCTGGCTACGGCGACAGAAGAAAAGCTATGCTGGAGGATATTGCAATTCTTACCGGCGGACAGGTGATTTCCGAAGAGCTTGGGTTAGATTTAAAAGAAGCTACGATGGATATGCTGGGCCGTGCAAAATCTGTAAAAGTTCAGAAAGAGAATACGGTCATCGTGGACGGCGAGGGCGACAAGGCCGCCATCAACGCTAGAATTAATCAGATCAAAGGTCAGATTGAAGAGACGACTTCTGATTTCGATAAAGAAAAGCTCCAGGAGCGTCTTGCGAAGCTGGCTGGCGGCGTAGCAGTGATCCGCGTGGGCGCGGCTACCGAGACAGAGATGAAAGAAAGCAAGCTGCGCATGGAGGATGCATTGGCAGCTACCAGGGCTGCCGTAGAGGAAGGCATTATTGCAGGCGGCGGTTCCGCATATATTCATGCAGCTAAAGAAGTTGCGAAACTGGCAGAAGAACTGGAAGGCGATGAGAAGACAGGCGCTAAGGTGATCTTAAAAGCCCTGGAAGCTCCTCTGTACTACATTGTAGCTAACGCCGGACTGGAAGGCGCAGTGATCATCAATAAGGTAAGAGAGTCCAATTCCGGAGTGGGATTTGACGCATACAAAGAAGAATATGTGGATATGGTAGAAGCAGGTATTCTGGATCCCGTAAAGGTTACCAGAAGCGCTCTGCAGAACGCCACCAGCGTAGCGGCAACCTTACTGACCACAGAGTCTGTAGTTGCCAACATCAAAGAAGATACGCCGGCAATGCCTGCAGGAGCAGGAATGGGCGGAATGATGTAAGTATAAATAAAAATTCCCCGGACCCGGCCAAGATGAAATCTTGGCTAGGTTCGGGGAATTTTTTGGAATTATTATTACATACAATTGTTCTGATTTATAAGTTATGCGGGTGTTTGTTATTCTTTTATCTTGTCAATATCTGTGAGATTGACGCCTAAGCTATTGTCCTGAAAATTTTTGCCGCGGGCCTGCCGGAAGAAACTGTGAGTTATGCTGTCTGGATGCTCCGTATTGTGGCATTTTCTTAGATACCTATCATTCTCTCTTATTTGTATCAGGCATATCTCCAGGCAAATGAGTCGTTTACAAGTACTGCATTATATGGAATCATAACGAATGCCGCGGTAATACTGTTTACTTTTATAGCTACAAAAGAGAAATATTATCTGATTTCCGGGCTTGGTTATGCAGGGACAATCGGGCAGGACACGAAGACGCCGGTTAAAATTAAGGGTTTTTCATTGGGCTGCATATAGTTTTGAATTTAATAACGGTTTAGTTTATAGCACATAAAGGTATCGCCCTATCTACCTGTATCCTATGTGGTTGCTTACGTTTCTCTCATGTGATTGCGGTACAGAGCCTGTTTTTGAAGCTTATCTTGGAAAAACTCACATGATGTTATGGAAAAATCATAACGCCATGTGAGTTTTTCAATGTGTCTTCCGATTAATAAACTCTGTCTTATACTTTGAATACACAATTTTCTGGCTGTGATACAACCCATAATAGCCGGACAGCATATAGCTGATGGCAATGGACAGCAAAAAATAAGGCATCCCTTCGAACCCAAACAATTCAAAGCAAATCAGTAGAGAAGTAATGGGACAGTTGGTAACGCCGCAGAATACGGCTCCCATGCCTACGGCGGTACAGAGGGAGGGGGCGAAACCAAGCAAATTGCCGAATAGGCATCCGAAGGTGGCTCCGATGAAAAAGGAGGGAACGATTTCACCCCCTTTATATCCCGCTCCCAGTGTAGCTGCGGTAAAAAGGATTTTTAAAAGGAAGCCGTAAGGAACATATTCGTTTTCAAAACAAGCCTCGATGATTGGCATGCCTGCGCCGTTGTAGTCCTGGGAGCCAACCAGTAACGTGAGAAGAATGAGGATAGCCCCTCCCGCCAGGATCCGCAGATAAGGATTTTTTAAATATTTCTGGTATAAATGCTCCGAAGTGTGCAATGCGATACAGAACAATACGCTGACCCCGGCGCAGCAGATGGCCAATAGTACGGTTTTGGCCCCGGTCATGAAATGAAAATCCGGAATAGATCCAATCACAAACTGTTCTGGCACAATGCTGAAATAGCCGGCAATCCCTTTGGCGATCAGAGAAGAGATCACGCAGGGAACCAGGGCAGAATAATGCATGATGCCTACGCTTACCACTTCCATGGAAAAAATAGCCGCAGCCATGGGCGTACCGAATAACGCGGAAAAAGCCGCGCTCATGCCGCACATAATCATAATGTGCTGATCCTTTTGGTCAAATCCCAATTGCCGCCCCAGAGAATTGCCGATGCTGCCGCCCAATTGAAGGGCGGCGCCCTCCCGGCCTGCCGAACCGCCGAACAGATGGGTCAGGACGGTAGACAGGAAAATCAGGGGAGCCATTTTCAAGGGAATGCTTTCCCCGGAGTGGATAGCGGAAAGCACCAGATTGGTGCCGCTGTCTTTTTCATCATGCATAAAGCGGTAGGAGGCCACGATCAAGACGCCTCCCACAGGCAGAAAGAACAGCAGCCAGGGATAGGAAGCCCTTGCATCTGTGGCGTATTTCATGCAATAAAAAAAGAACGTTCCAATCAGACCAATCGAAAGGCCGGATAAGATGGAAAAGAGAATCCAGCGCATGAGCAGCTTCACTCTGGACCATACATGGAGGGTGATTCCTTGTATTGTTTGTTTCATACTGAAAATCCTTTCATTCTGTAGAGAGTAGACATTCCAATATTATTAGGCTATATTGATGAACCCCTACGGGAACCCTATCATCAGATATACGGCGCAGAAGCAGCGCCTTTTATCGAAACTTGCGTTGCAAGTTCCGATAAGCTATACTATAGACAAGTGTATCATTTGCGTGGGGCCTTGACAAGACATAAGGAGAGAATATGATAGAATTAAAAGGAAAATATAATGAAGCAAGGATATTTACAGATGTAGTAGATGAAGCATCTATTTCTCAGGTGCTTTTACTGTTGAATCAGGAATTTGTGGCAGGCAGCAAGATTCGTATGATGCCGGATATCCATGCAGGAGCAGGATGTACCGTGGGTACTACTATGACGATTCAAGATAAGATCGTACCAAATCTGGTAGGGGTAGATATTGGCTGCGGAATGGAGACCATTTTAATTAAGGAGAAGCGTTTGGAGCTCCAGAAGTTGGATAAATTGATATATGAAAAAATTCCTTCTGGTTTTCAGATTCGGACGAAGACCCACCGGTTTTTTGAAAAATTGAATCTGGAGGAGTTATACTGCTGCCGTCAGATCAATGCAAGCAGAGCGGAAAAAAGCTTGGGAACTTTGGGCGGGGGCAATCATTTTATCGAAGTGAACCAAGATGAAGACGGGCAGATTTATGTGGTAATTCATTCCGGCAGCCGCCATCTTGGATTGGAAGTGGCTAACTTTTATCAACAGGAAGGATATGAAGCGTTGAACGGCAGCTCCAAAATGGATATCCAGATCCTGATCGCGGATTTGAAGGCGCAGGGCAGGGCCAAGGACATCCAAAAGAGTATTGCGGCTTTAAAAAATACGAAGAGAACAAATATTCCCCGGGAGCTGGCGTATGTGTCAGGCGCTCTTTTTGACCGTTATATCCATGATATGAAAATTGTGCAGGAGTATGCCAGGCTAAACCGGCAGGCCATGATGGATGAGATTGTAAAAGGAATGAAGCTTCATGTGCTGGATCAATTTACGACCATCCATAATTATATCGATACAGAGCATATGATTCTGCGGAAAGGCGCCGTATCGGCCCGGATGGGGGAACGGCTGCTGATCCCTGTGAATATGCGGGACGGCTCCCTTGTATGTGTCGGCAAAGGAAATGAAGACTGGAACCAGTCTGCGCCTCATGGGGCGGGTCGGCTGATGAGCCGTTCTAAGGCCAAGCAATCCTTTACAGTGTCGGAGTTTAAAAAACAGATGGAGGGTATTTATACTACCTCAGTAAATAAGGAAACGCTGGATGAGTGCCCCATGGCATATAAGGGGATGGAAGATATTGTGAGTAATATTGGAGATACCGTTGAGATTGAAAAAGTGATCAAGCCTATTTATAATTTCAAGGCTGGAGGGGAGTAGGGATACTGATTTACCAAAGGAAGGCGCTTTACACGGTATCGCAAATTCGCTATAATAATAGTAGAAATTATAAGTAAATTCACGTATGGAATATCCGTTAAGGGGGAAATGTATGGAGCAACTGCTAGGGGAGGAATTGTTAAATACGGAAAGGAAAGAGGTAAGATGGACGGCAAAATGTTAGAGTGCCAGTCAAGCTGGTCCGTGAATATCATAGTACGTCTCCTGCTGTATTTGGCGCATACATGGCATGAGCATATTGAAACGACACATCAGAACCGTTATGGGAGCGGGAAGCTAAGCCTTCCTCAGACGGAATTATACGTGATCTATACCGGAAACCGTAAGAGCAGGCCGGAATGGATCAGCCTGTCGGAAGAGTTCTTTGGAGGGAACAAAGATTTCCTGGAGGCCAGAGTAAAGGTGCTTTATGGGGACAGAGGGAAAAAGGATATCATCAGCCAATATGTAGATTTTACCAAGGTATGCCAGGAACAAATAAAGGAACACGGAAGGACGCGGGAGGCCGTATTGGAGACTATACGGATATGCAAGGACCAGGATGTATTGAAAGAGTATCTGGCGGAGCGGGAAAAGGAGGTAATCCATATGATGATGGCATTGTTTGACCAGCAGAGGGCAGTAGAGCAGTTTGGCTATGAAAAGAAAGAAGAAGGAAAAATCGAAGGAAAGATCGAAGGAAAAAGAGAAACAGCCCTGTCCCTATTTGAAATGGGTATGCCCATAGAGACAATAGCCAAAGCGGTGAAGGAAGGCGTGGAGATTGTGCAGCAGTGGCTTTCGGGAGTGTCGGCGGCGAAGCCGTAGAGCTGCTTGCACTGCAAATAGTATCATAAATAGGAACTCACATAATGCGATGAAAAAATCATAACATTATGTGAGTTTTTGTTACTTTTCCCTGGTGTCCCTTTCAGAAGCGCTTATCTAACTGACATTGGCAGTGAATCATAACGAGTTTTTTGTAAGCAGTTTAATACAGTGGAAAAACCATTCCAAGTATGGTATGATGGTAACATTATGAAGAAATGAGAGGCTAGATTATGAAAAATGACTTATGTACCCTGGGGCCTATTACGATTCACTCCTATGGTTTGATGATAGCCCTGGGATTTGTATTGTGTGTAATTATGGGGATGTACCGGGCAAAAAAACGGGGACTGGATCCGGAAGCAATTTTAGATATCGCCCTGTTAGGCATTGTCTTCGGGTTTGCCGGGGCAAAGCTTTTATATCTTGTGGTGGAGTTCCCTGCTTTGCTGAAAGCGCCGGGACAAGTGCTGGGTTCCGAAGGATTTGTAGTGTACGGAGGCATTATTGCCGGGGTATGCTCTGCGATTGTCTATTGTGCCAGAAAGAAACTGGTGTTTTTGGATTACTTTGACCTGGCGGCTCCTTCCATCGCCCTGGCACAGGGGTTTGGAAGAATCGGATGCTTCTTTGCCGGATGCTGTTATGGGAAGGAGACAGACGCTTGGTATGGCGTGGTATTCCCCGAGAATCCTTTTGCTCCTGCCGGGATAAAGCTGATTCCCACCCAGTTATTTTCCTCGGCCGGGGACTTCCTGATCATGGCGGCGCTTCTGATCTATGCAAAGAAAGCAAAGCGCCGGGGAGACGTGGGAGCATTGTATATGCTGCTGTACGGCGTTGGGCGGTTTATCATAGAATGTTTCCGTTGGGATGACAGAGGAGCGGTAGGCGTTTTCTCTACGTCTCAGCTTATTTCCATATTTATAGTAGCCGGCGCGGCTTTGCTGTTTGTAAAAAACAAAAAGCGTGGGCAGAAAGCATGTTAGAGCGTATTTGAACATTCATTCCCATATACTGTAACGTGCACTTGGCAGAAAGCAATTTTCAAACACGCTTTAGAAAAGAGGAAATGATGCAAAAGATAGGATATATTGCAGGGGCATTGAGCCTGTTTTATTTTATTACGTATGGGATACTGGCAGGATTAACCAATGCATTTACATTTTTCTGGCTGCTGCTTGGGATTTTTTTACTGGCGGTTGCCTGGTGGTATCCTGGGTTAAAAAAATGGCTGCTGCGGCTGCCCAAAGGGGTAACATGGCCTCTGGCGGGAGTTTTATTGTGCGGTGTTTTGGCTTTTTGCGTAGCAGAGGGAATGGTAATCGGCTATGGCCAAAAAGAGCCGAAGCCGGGGGCGGATTATGTGATCGTGCTGGGGGGACAGGTACGGGGCAGCCAGCCCTCCTATAATCTCAAGATGCGGCTGGATAAGGCTTATGACTATTTGAAAGAGAATCCAACCGCCAGGGTGATCCTCTCCGGCGGACAGGGCAGCGGAGAAGATATCTCCGAAGCCCAGGCTATGATGGAGTATCTAAAAGCCAGGGGAGTGGGGGAAGAACGGATGATTTTGGAAGATCAGTCCACCAATACGGAGGAAAATTTCCGTTTTACCAAAGAGAAGCTGCAATCCTTTGGTCATACGGACGGAGGGGAAGAAAAAGACTGGGAAGAACTGCGGTTTGTGGTAGTGACCAATCGGTTTCATATTTTCCGAAGCATGGGGATTGCAAAAAAACAGGGATTTGCCTATGTGGAAGGGCTGGGGTCTTCCACACAATGGTATACGGTTCCCAATCTCTATGTGCGGGAAGCTTTTGCAGTGATAAAATATGTCCTTTGGGGACAAATGTAAGGAGGAGGAACATCATGCAGTATTATCTGGCTCCCATGGAGGGCATTACCGGATATGTATTCCGAGGGGCCCAGCAGGAGTTGTTTGAACCTCTGGATAAATATATAACGCCGTTTCTGGCCCCAAACCAGAACCGTTGTATGAATACCAGAGAGCGGAAGGATGTGCTGCCGGAGCATAATACAGGGGGAAGGACGGTGCCTCAGATTTTGACCAATCAGGCAGAAGTATTCCTGGCCGCATGCCGGGAATTAGAAAACATGGGCTACCAGGAAGTGAATCTGAATTTGGGGTGTCCTTCCGGGACGGTGACGGCAAAAGGGCGGGGAGCAGGTTTTCTGGCTTTTCCAGAAAAGCTGGACGCATTTTTAGAGCAGGTATTTGCAGGAACCCATCAGAAGATTTCCATTAAGACACGGCTGGGAATTCAAGAGCCGGAAGAGTTTTTTACCATATTAGAGATATTCAACCGGTATCCCTTAGAGGAATTGATCATTCATCCCAGAGTACAGAAGGATTTTTATAAAAATAAACCTAACTGGGAGGTGTTTGGGGAAGCAGTAAAAAGGAGCCGTGCTCCCGTTTGTTATAACGGCGATATATTTACTCCGGAGAATTTGAACTTGTTTGTGGAAGCCCATCCCCAGGTGAATCGGGTGATGCTTGGCCGGGGGATGGTGGTAAACCCTGGATTTTTAAATCTTCTGCCTGAACGGGGAGGCGGCGGAAGGAATCCGGATCAAGAAAAAATTCGGGCGTTTCACGACAGACTGCTTTTCGACTATGGAAAAGAGTTGTCCGGAGATAAGAACCTGCTGTTTAAAATGAAGGAGCTGTGGTTTTATCTCATCCGCCTGTTTCCGGACAGTGAAAAAGAAGCAAAAAAGATCCGGAAGGTTCAGAGGGTGTCTGACTACATCCGGATTGTGGACGGTTTATTTTCGGAAAAGGAACTGGAAGTTCCTGCACATATCTGCTTTTGAAAGGAGCATATACATAGATGAAACAAGGAAAAAATATGCATGCATTGGCGGTGGCGGCGCTTTTGATATCCGCTTTCTTCTGGGCGTCGGGGTATCTGTTTGTGAAACAGGCGATAGAAGAATTGTCCCCCTATTATCTTCTGTCATTCCGTTATGTACTGGCAGCCCTTTTGATGCTGCTTATCGCCTTGACAAGGTTAAAGCATATGTCGAAAGAACTGCTAAAGAGCGGTATCTTTATGGGGGCGGCGTTGTTTTTGGAATTTCTTACCTACACAATTGGACTGCAGTATACCACGGTTTCCAGGGTTTCCTTCATTGTGGCGGGCTACATCATCATCCTTCCCCTTGTTTATCTGCTGATACGGAGGAAAGCGCCCAAGAAACAGGAAATTTTGGCTGCCGCAGTGTGTATGGCAGGGATTGCCTGTATCCTGGCAGGAGGAGAGGGCAGCATGAATAAAGGAGACTTATTTTCCATTTTCTGCGCCATATCTTATGCGTTCCATATTGTGCTGGGCGGGAAATATGCCAAGGAGCATGACGGAATTCTGCTGAATCTTATGCAGATCGGCACCACGGCAGTCCTGTCTACGATAACGGCCCTTTTATTCGGGACGCCGCCGGAGACAGTGACTATGGGCCAGGCAGGTTCTATTGTGTATCTGGCTTTGGGAGGCACGATTTTGCCTTACTTATTGTGTTTGTTCGGACAGAAATATGTGAGCACCACCACCAGCGGCATTATTTTGTCCTTTGAGAGTGTGTTTGCCACCATGATGTCTATTATATTTTTACATGAGACCATCAGCCTGCAGTTTGCAGTCGGCGGGGCATTGGTGATCGGAGCGTTTTTTGTATCAGAGTGGAATGGAAATCAATTAAAAATAAAAAAGGAGAATTTATAACATGGCAAAAGAATTACCGAACAGAAGTGAAGTAAGAAAAGAGGATACTTGGGCGATTGAGGATATGTACGGCTCCCTGTCTGCCTGGGAGGGAGACATCCGGCGGGCCCAGGATCTGGCGGAACAGGCAAGGTCAAAGGAACATACCATGACGGATTGCGCCAAGGAACTGTATGAGGTTTTGGAGCTGTATCAGGAATGCTATAAACTGTTGTATTTAGCAGCCAATTATGCCAACCGCGCCGCAGACGTGGACACCAGAAACATGGAAAATCAGGCCAATCAGCAGAGAGTCACAGGAGTTTTGGTGGAAGTGGCCAGCAGCTTGGCGTTTTTGGAGCCGAAGATTTTAGAGATTCCCAAGGAGACTTTGGAACAGTGGATGAAAGAGGAGCCGGGGCTTTCGGAGTACCGCATCTGGTTTCAGGAGCTGCGCCGGAGAGAGGCACATACCCTGTCTCCGGAGATGGAAGAGCTTTTGGCTTCTGCCGGGGAGATGCAGCAGACGCCGGGGCAGATTTTTTCCATGTTCAATAATGCAGATGTGGAGTTCCCGGAGATTACCGATGAAGCCGGAGAACAGGTGCGCATTACCAGCGGCCGTTATATCTCCATGCAGTGCAGCAGTGACCGCAGGGTGCGGAAAGAATCTTTCCAGGGGCTTTATCATACTTACCGGAAATTTGAAAACACCTTGGCGGCTGCTTACAGCGGGCAGGTAAAGCAGTTGATTTTTGAGGCCAAGGCCAGGCATTATGATTCCACATTGGAAGCGGCGGTAGATGCAAATAACGTATCCCCAAAAGTATACGAGAACCTGGTGGAAACCATCAATGAAAATATGGATAAGATGCACCGCTACATCACGCTGCGGAAGAAATGCTTAGGGGTGGAAGAGCTTCATATGTATGACGTCTATGTGCCTATGATCAAAGAGGTGGATCGGAGGATTTCCTTTGAAGAAGCCAAAGAAACCGTATTGGAAGCATTGCGCCCCCTGGGGGAGGGGTATGTGAATCTGATCAGAGAAGGCTTTACCCACCGCTGGATCGACGTATATGAAAACCAGGGAAAGAGAAGCGGCGCGTATGCTGCAGGAGCCTATGGAGCGCATCCCTTTGTGCTGCTGAATTACGATGAAAAACTGGATGATATGTTTACATTGGCCCATGAAATGGGCCATGCCCTGCATTTTTATTTTTCCAATGAAAACCAGCCGTTTTTGTACAGCCAGTATAAGATTTTTGTGGCGGAAGTGGCTTCCACCTGCAATGAAGTGCTACTGATGGAATATTTACTGGCAAAGACTCAGGATAAAAAAGAACGGGCCTATCTCATCAATCATTTTCTGGAGAGCTTTCGGACCACCGTATACCGCCAGACCATGTTTGCGGAATATGAAAAAGTGACCAATGAGATGGCGGAGGCAGGAAAGAGCCTGACAGCGGAGGTACTGAAACAGACGTATTATGACTTGAACTGCAAATATTACGGTCTGGATATGGTGTCCGATGAAGAAATTGCCTGGGAATGGTGCAGGATTCCTCATTTTTATTACAATTTTTACGTCTATCAGTATGCCACCGGATTTTCCGCAGCAGTGGCCATCGCCCGCCGCATCCTGCAAGAGGGAGAGCCGGCGGTGAAGGATTATCTGCGGTTTTTGTCCGGAGGCTGTTCCGATTCCCCGGTGGAGCTGTTGAAAATAGCCGGTGTGGATATGAGTGCAAAGGAGCCGATTCAGGCGGCCCTTAACGTGTTCGGGGAATTGCTGGATGAGATGGAATCGTTAATTTTAGAATAAAAAAGTTGCATAGAAAGCGGAAGGGAGAAGCGTATGGCGCTGCAGTTCATTTTGGGAAGCTCCGGGAGCGGAAAATCCAGTTATATTTATGAGCATATTTTAGCATGGGCCAAGAGGGAGCCGGATCAGTTGTTTTTTGTGGTGGTGCCGGAGCAGTATACCATGCAGGCTCAGCGGGAGCTGGTGAAACGGCAAAAACGCCATGGCATCATGAATCTGGATGTGGTAAGCTTTCAGCGGCTGGCTTACCGCGTCTTTGATGAGCTGGGGCTTGCGGGCTTGCCGGTGTTGGAAGAGACGGGAAAAAATTTCGTACTGCAGAAGGTAGCGCTAACTCAGCAGGAAGAGCTTCAGATTCTAAAGGGGCATGTCAAAAAGCCGGGTTATATCAATGAGATCAAATCTATGATCTCGGAGCTGATGCAGTACCGGATTTCTCCCGGGCAATTAGAGGAATTAAGCCGGAAGGAACAGATGACGGCGCCCTTTCGCTGCCGTATGCATGATTTGTGGAAGATGTATGAGGGATTTTTAGATTACCTCAGAGGAAATTATATTACTGCGGAAGAGATTCTGGAGGTGCTGGCCCAGGAGGCTGCAAGATCCGGGATATTAAAAGGAAGCGTTCTTGTTCTTGATGGTTTTACGGGCTTTACCCCCATACAATATGAGCTGCTAAAGGAGCTTTTGCGTCATTGCAGCGATATGTTCGTCACCCTTACCCTGGACGGCAGAGAGGATTTTTACCGCTGCCAGGGAATGCAGGAATTATTTTATCTCAGCAAAAAGACGATCCGCTCCTTATCAAATATTGCGAAGGAGCAGAATGTTCCCATAGAAGAACCGGTGGTGCTAACTCCTGGGAAGTGCACCCGCTTCGGGCAGTCCAAGTCCTTGGAATGGCTGGAACAGAATTTGTTTCGAAATGGAAAAGGGGCATATCAGGGAGAGGATTGCGACGTCCGCCTCCTTTGCCTTTCCAATCCCAGACAGGAGCTGTTATTTTTGGCGGGAGAGATTCAGCGTCTGGTGCGGGAAGAGGGCTGCCGCTATAAGGAGATTGCCCTGGTTTGCGGGGATGTGGAAGCTTACGGAAATTATGTGGCGGAGATTTTTGGACAATATGAGATTCCCTATTTTCTGGATAAAAAAAATAACATTTCGTTCCATCCCTTGACAGAGCTTATTAAAACGGCGCTTAAGGCGGTGGAGACGGATTTTTCCTATGAAGCTGTCATGGCTTATTTGCGGTGCGGATTAAGCGGAAACGCCAGAGATGAAGTGGATCTGCTGGAAAATTATCTGTTGGCCAATCGAATTCGGGGCTGGCGCATGTGGCAGGAGAAATGGGTGCGGCTTTCTGGGGTTTCAGGTATGGAAGAACTGGAAGAGGTGAACCGGCTCCGGGTACAGATAACAGAACAGTTTGCGCACCCTTTGAGTGTCTGGCGCAAAGAGGAAGGGACGGTACTGGATAAAACGGTGGCCCTTTATGAATTCCTTACTTCCCTCAAGGCCCAGGAGAAGCTGGAAGCATGGCGGATGAGGCTGGAAGCAGAAAGCAGGCAGGCCTTGGCAAAAGAGTATGCCCAGATGTACCGGATCGTCATGGATCTTTTGAATAAGCTGGCGCAGCTTTTGGGGCAGGAGGCTATGGGGCTTCGGGAGTTTGGAAAAATGCTGGAAGCCGGGTTTGCGGCGTCCTCCGTGGGGGTGATTCCTCCTGGATACGACCAGGTATTGGTGGGGGATATCAAAAGGACGCGTCTGGGGGATGTGAAAGTGCTGTTTTTGGCGGGAGCCAATGACGGCCTGATCCCCAGGGCGGAGCAGCAGGGGGGATTGCTCTCCCAGCGGGAACGGGAGTTTTTTAGGAATCATGATATGGAATTGGCGCCGGGAGCCAGGGAGCGGGCCTTTATCCAGAAATTTTATCTGTACCTGAATCTGACCAAGCCTTCCCGACGGCTGTATGTGACATGGCATCGTACCTCCGGCGAGGGGAAGGAAGCCAGAAGGTCTTATTTGGTGGGCATGATCCAAACATTGTTTCCCGGGATAGAAGTAGTAAATCAAAAAGAACCGGAGCTGCTTTTGACAATTGTTACCCCCAAAAGCAGCCGCCGGACCTTGATAGAAGGAATCCGCCGGGCAAGGGAGGGGCAGGCGTCCCCAGAATTTTTGGCGCTGCTGTCCTGGTATCGGGGCCGGGAGGATTACAGCCGGGAAGCGGAAGCATTTTTGGAAGCGGCCTTTTATACCTATGAGAAACGCCTGTTGGGGCGGGACGCGGCTCATAAGCTCTACGGGGAAGTGCTGGTGAACAGCGTGACGCGCCTGGAGCGGTTTTCCGCCTGTGCCTATGCCCATTTTATGGCTTACGGCATGGGGCTGAAAGAACGTCAGATGGGGGAGTTTGCCCCGGTGGATATGGGAAGCTTATTCCATCATGCGCTGGAATGCTACTCCCAGAAAATGGAAGCGCAGGGATATCACTGGTTTGACGTGCCAGGGGATGTGCAGGAACAGTTGATGGAAGAGGCGGTACGCGATACCGTGGAGGAGGAAGGATACCTGCTGTACCAGGATGCGGCCGGGGCTTATACTGTAAAGCGCCTGCTGCGGATTTTGAAAAAGACGGTGGAGGTCATCAGCGCCCAGATTTCCCAAAGCAGCTTCGCGCCGGAAGGATATGAAGTATCCTTCTCTTTTGCGGAGGATCTGGAGTCTGTGAACTTTGTATTGAGCGAAGAAGAACGGATGCGGCTCACCGGGCGGATTGACCGGATGGACACCAGAAAAGATAAAGACCAGATCTATGTAAAAGTGGTGGACTACAAATCCGGCAGCACCCAGTTTTCCCTGGTGTCCTTGTATCATGGGCTGCAGCTTCAGCTTGTGGTATATCTCAATGCGGCGGTGGAACTGTTAAAACAAAAATACCCTAATCAGGAAGTGGTTCCGGCAGGAATGTTTTATTATCACATTGACGACCCGGTGATCGAGGCCAAAGGACCTATGACGGAGGATGAGATTAAGGAACAAGTATTTGAGAAGCTGAAACAAAACGGCATCGGGCTGGAAACGGGAGACGCCAGCGTCAGCAAAAAGTCCCAACAGGCCAGCCCCCAGGAGATGAAGCTGCTGTCTGATTTTGTAAATACAAAGATCCGCAGCCTAGGGAAAGCAATTTACCGGGGAGAAGTAACGGCCAGCCCGTATCAGATGAAAAAAGACAGCGGCTGCGATTACTGCCCCTATCACGGGATCTGTGGATTTGACTTGAAAGTGCCGGGATTTTCCTACCGCAGGCTGGCAGAATCGAAGGATAAGGACGAGATTTTAAAGGATATGGCAAAGGAGGTAGCAGATGGGAGTGAGATTCACGAGGGAACAGCAGCAGGTGATTGACAGCCGGGGGAAAAATCTTCTGGTATCTGCGGCGGCAGGCTCCGGGAAGACAGCCGTTTTAGTAGAGCGCATCATACGCTTGATCACGGATCCAAAAGCTCCTTTGGACATTGACCATCTGCTGGTCGTGACCTTTACCAATGCGGCGGCGGCCGAGATGCGGGAACGTATTGGGGCAGCCATAGAAAGGGAATTGTCTGCCCAGCCGGGGAACGTGCACCTTATGCGGCAGCAGACGCTTTTGCATAACGCCCAGATTACTACGATCCACAGCTTTTGTTTGTATGTCATCCGCAATTATTTTCACCGTATTGGCTTAGAGCCGGACGTCCGGGTGGGGGATGAAGGGGAATTGAAGCTGATGCGCCAGGAGGTGCTTCGGGCCTTGCTGGAGGAATATTATCAAAAGGAAGACCCGGAATTTTTGCGGCTGTCGGAGACTCTTGCCACCGGGAAAAGTGATGAGAAATTAAAAGAGGCTGTGTTGGAGCTGTATGAATTTGCCATGAGCGACCCATGGCCAGGGGAGTGGCTTGACAACTGCAGAAAGCCTTATGGCTGTTCTCCGGAAGCATTTTGCAAACTGCCCATGTACCATGCATTTATGGCGTATCTGAAAGCAGTGACAGGCCAGTGGGCCCAGATGATGGAGTGGTGTCTTGAGATCTGCCGGGAGCCGGACGGACCCTTTTTATATGAAGAGATGCTGAGTCGGGAATGGGAGATGCTCCGGGGGCTTTCTTGCCTTGACAGCTATGAGGAATATGAAAAAGCCGTCTCGGGGCTTGTATTCGGCCGTCTTCCGGCGGCCCGGAAGTTCCAGGGAGACCCGGACAAGAAGCAGCAGGTGCAGAATCTGCGCAAGGAAATCAAAGATTCCAGAAAAAAACTGATGGAACAGTTCTTCTTTCTTCCGCCCCAGAAGATGATTCGTATGCAGCAGGAGAACAAGCCGGTCATCGATATGCTGGTACAGGTGACGCTGGATTTTAAGGCGGCTTATGAGAAGAAAAAGCAGGAACAGAATCTCATGGATTTCAATGATCTGGAGCATTTTGCCCTGGATATCCTGGTGGAGGAGGAGACAAGAGCGCCTTCTTCGGTGGCAAGCGAGTTGTCGGAGCAGTTTGCGGAGATTATGATCGACGAATACCAGGACAGCAATTACGTTCAGGAGACCATATTAAAGGCTGTGGCCAGAGAGAACAATCGGTTTATGGTGGGGGATGTAAAGCAGAGCATCTATCGCTTCCGCATGGCCCGCCCGGAGCTTTTTATGGAAAAATACAACGCCTATCAGGAGGAAGGGAAGCGGGACTGTAAAATCGACCTGCATAAAAATTTCCGCAGCCGGGGGGAAGTGCTTTCCTTTGTCAACGATATGTTTTTTGGGATTATGGCCAGAGATCTGGGGAATGTGGAATATGACGGCCAGGCGGCGTTGTATCAAGGTATGGAGTTTTTAACGCCGCCCCAGGAGCATTTGTTTCAGACACAAGTCCTTTTGGCGGACCGGGATGATTTTCAGGAAGCAGAGGAGCCTCAGGACGGGGAATTCGTGATGATCGCCCAGGAAATACAAAGGCTGATGAAGGAACAGATGGTGACAGACGCTGACACCGGAGGGCTGCGGCCGCTGCAGTATCAGGATATTGTCATTTTGCTGCGGAGCATCGGCGGGTATGGGCAGCGTCTGATCCAGGTGCTTCGGGATCATGGGATCAGTGCGGTGGCCTCTTCCGGGACCGGATATTTCTCTGCAGTGGAAGTAAAGACGGTATTAAACTTTCTACGGCTCATTGACAATCCCAGACAGGATATCCCTCTTGCCGCAGTGTTGGCCTCTCCCATGGCAGGTCTGACGGAAGGAGATTTGGCCGACATCCGCATTCAGTATCCCCAAATCCCCTTTTATCAAAGTGTGTGCGCTTATGCAAAAGAAGGGGAAAAAGAAGCGCTGCGGGCGCGGCTGAACAGCTTTTTGCAGCAGCTTAATAGCTTTCGCCGGCGGGCGGAGGATACGGTGATCCATGAGCTTTTATACCAGGTATTGGACGAGACGGGATATCTGGATTATGTGTATGCCCTGCCGGGAGGGCCTGTGCGCCGGGCAAATCTGGAGATGCTGATGGAGAGGGCCGTGGCATTTGAAAAAACCAGCTACCAGGGCCTGTTTTCCTTCATTCGCTATATGGGACAGCTGGAAAAATACCAGGTGGATTACGGAGAAGCAGAAGGGGAAGGATTGGAAGGCCATGTGCGCGTTATGACCATCCACAAAAGTAAGGGGCTGGAATTCCCGGTGGTCTTTGTAGCCGGGATGGGGCGTCAGTTGAACCAGCAGGACGTCCGCAGCCGTATGGTGCTTCACCCCCAATTTGGGATTGGGCTGGATGTGACGGATGTAAAACGCCGGGTGCGGATCCCTTCTCTCACCCGGCAGATTTTGGCCCGGCAGATTCAGATGGAGAATGCCGGGGAAGAGCTTCGGGTATTGTATGTGGCCTTAACCCGGGCCAGGGAAAAATTAATCCTCACTGGAGCCATGAAAAAAGCCGGGGAAAAGCTTTTGGCCTACCAGAGTCAGCGGCTGGATGAGCGGGGCCACATGGGCTTTTTATTCCGTCTCAAGGCATCCTGCTATTTTGACTGGATCCTTCCGGTTTTGCTGCAAAAACCAAAGTATCAGATACGGATGGCTTCCCCCCTTGAACTGTCCTATCATCAGGCAAAAGAGCGTATCGGACAGTCCTGGAGCCGGGATATGCTTGTAAAGCTTTCCGAACAGCCCCAGCCCGGGCTGGCCCAGGAGATTGAGAGCCGTTTTTCTTATTGCTATCCTTTTGCCCAGGAACAGGGCTTAAAGTCTAAGCTGTCGGTATCGGAGTTAAAACACCGGGCCATTGAAAAGCTGCGGCGGGAAGAGCCGGGTATGGAATATTTATTCCAGGAACCGGAGGTGATTCCCTATGTGCCGGAATTTATGCGTCAATTAGGGGAAGAACCTTCTGGGCATACGGCGGCCCTTCGGGGAAGCGCCATGCACCGGGTACTGGAATGCTTTGATTTTACGAAAGAATTTGACACCTTAAAAGAACAGGTTTTTCAGATGAAGGAAGAGGGCCTGCTTCGGGAAGAATTGGCAGAGCTTGTATCATTGCCGGGGCTTTTGCAGTTTTTTGATTCCTCCCTCGCCAGAAGGATGCAGCAGGCGGCCAGGGCCGGAAAATTATACCGGGAGAAACCCTTTGTGATGGGAAAGCCCGGTGGTGAAATGTTCCCGGAGGCGCCAGACAGCCAGGGAATGGTTCTGGTTCAGGGAATTATCGACGCTTTTTTTGAAGAAGGAGATGCACTGGTGCTGGTGGACTATAAGACGGACGCCGTAAAAACAGAGGAAGAACTTATCCGGCGATATCAGGCCCAGATGGATCTGTACCAGGAGGCTTTGGGCCGGGTTACTGGAAAACAGGTGAAGGAAAAGTTGTTGTATTCCTTTAAGCTGAGAAAGACGATTTTGGTATAGTTAGCGACTTTCGCCCCTGAGAGATTCTTTGCTGCTAAAGCTGATGCCTGAATTGTCATTGCTTCTATATTGCTCATGTGATACAATCAAATTACAAATTCATTGGAGGTGCAATATGGCTACATTACAAATACGTATTGATGATACAGTTAAAAAGCAGGCGGATGCCTTATTTTCCAGCCTGGGATTGGACACATCGACAGCGATCCGTATTTTTTTGAATGCTTCTATTGAGAATGCGGGCATCCCTTTTTCTGTGCAGCATAGGGCGCTCCCCTCTCAGCTTCAGGAAGCCGTATATGATAGCCGTTTTCGAAGGGAACTGAATGGTCCTTTTGATCATGCGGAAGATGCAGTTGCCTCTATGTTGGAGGATTGATCTATGTATAAGATCGTCTACACGAACCGCATGAAAAAAGATGCTAAGCTAATGCAAAAGCGGGGGAAGGATATGAAAAAGCTGGTTGCTGTACTTTCCTTGCTGGCCGATGGCAAACCTTTACCGGCCCAGTACAAAGATCATTCTTTGGCAGGTAATCTACATGATTTTAGGGAATGTCACATAGAGCCTGATTGGCTGCTCATGTACCAGATTTATGAGGATACCCTTATCCTTTCAGCTACTGCAACTGGTAGCCATGCCGATTTGTTTGGAAAATAGGGGCATTTGGAAAGTTTTACGCCATCCGACTACGCCAACGGCTGTTCGGCCGAGAACTATCGGGCATTCGCCTGATGAAACAGCGGTGATATTCAGCATTATGTGAGAGAACTCCCGATGGTGGATACCGCCGCTGTTTTGACTGGCTCATTCAAAGGAGTGGATAACAATGAAACGATTGATTTTAGCTTCTGCCTCTCCCCGGCGCCGGGAGCTGTTAAAGCAGGCAGGGGCTGTATTTGAAGTAATTCCTGCCCGGGGAGAAGAGCGCACGACAAAAGAACATCCCCAGGATATAGTAATGGAACTGGCTCTTTTAAAAGCCCGGGAAGTGGCGGAGGCCATCGAAGACCCGGAGGCGGTAGTTCTGGGAGCGGATACAGTGGTGGCGATGGACGGCCGGATATTAGGAAAGCCCAAAGACCGGGCGGATGCGGTGGCAATGCTCACATCCCTGGCCGGAAATACCCACAGTGTGTTTACCGGAGTAGCGATGGTGCAAAAAAAAGATGGACGGATCACAAATTTTTTTGAAGAAACAAAAGTAACGATGTATCCCATGAGCCGGGAAGAAATTGAGGCCTATGTGGACACCGGGGAACCAATGGACAAAGCCGGAGCTTATGGAATTCAGGGAAAATGTGCCATTCATATTGAAAAAATCCAGGGAGATTATAATAATGTAGTTGGATTGCCCATTGCAGGAATTTACCAGAGGATGAAAAAGGGTTTTTCTTGAAATCCGTGAGGATTCATTATATGATAGAAAAGAAGGAGGAAGCAGCCATGGAAGAATATGATGAAATTGTGGTCAGTACATTTTTAAAAAAGCAGACCCAGCTTTTTGAGGAGAAGGTGGCCGAAAGCTTCGAAGAGGCGGAGGCCTTTCTGGAAGACTGTATGGCCGTGGTATGCAAAAATGCAAAAGAGGTTCGCAGTTACTTTGAAGAAGCCGGGGCGGACATCAGCGGAATGGGCGACGGAGAATTGTTGGAGGAATCCGAAGTATTTGCGCTGCCGAACGGCCGGTATCTCGTTGTGGAGGCTTAATAGATGAACAAATATGACGTAATTATTATTGGCGCAGGGCCTTCCGGGATTTTCTGTGCCTATGAATTGATAAAAGAAAAACCAGAGATGAAAGTTTTGATGGTGGAAAAGGGCAGACGGATTGAAGATCGTAATTGCCCCAAGCGCAAAACCAAGGTGTGCGTCGGATGCTCCCCCTGTTCCATTACCACAGGATTTGCAGGAGCCGGAGCGTTTTCCGATGGAAAGCTGTCTCTGTCTCCCGATGTGGGGGGAAAACTGCCGGAGATTCTGGGATATGAAGAAGCGGAGAAATTGATCGGAGAATCGGATGATATCTATTTGAAATTTGGGGCGGACACCAAAGTATACGGTGTGGATAAGGAACCTCAGATTCGGGAGATCCGTAAAAAAGCCATCAATGCCAATTTAAAGCTGATCGAGTGTCCCATCCGCCATCTGGGAACGGAGGAAGGTTATAAAATCTACTGCCGTCTCCAGGAGCATCTGCTGTCGAAAGGCGTGGAGATGAAATTTAACACCATGGTAGCGGATATCCTGGTGGAGGATCAGGCGGCTGTTGGAATCGTGACCCATGAGAATGAGACATATTATGCGACGGAGATTGTCAGCGCGGTGGGCCGGGAGGGCGCCGACTGGTTCGCCCATATCTGCGAGCAGAAGGGCGTGGAGACGGAAGTAGGCACGGTGGATATCGGTGTTCGGGTGGAAGTTAGGGATGAAGTCATGGATTTTCTGAACCAGAATCTCTACGAAGCCAAACTGGTATACCATACGCCTACCTTTGACGATAAAGTGCGGACATTCTGTACCAATCCTTCCGGGGAGGTGGCCACGGAGTACTATGAAGGGGGCCTGGCGGTCGTGAACGGTCATGCCTATAAATCGAAAGATTTAAAGACAAACAATACGAATTTTGCACTTCTGGTTTCCAAGAATTTTACCAAACCTTTTAAGACCCCCATTGCTTATGGCAAACAGATTGCCCAGCTTTCCAATATGCTTTGCGACGGCCGTATTTTGGTGCAGACTTTTGGAGATTTTAAACGGGGCAGACGGACCACGGAGGAGAGGCTGTGCCGGAATAATTTGATTCCCACGCTAAAAGATGCGGTTCCGGGCGACCTTTCTTTGGTATTTCCCCATCGGATCATGGTTGATATTGAAGAGATGCTGGAAGCTTTAGATAAGGTTACCCCGGGGATTGCCAGCGACGAGACGCTGTTGTATGGCGTGGAGGTAAAATTTTATTCCAACAAAGTGGTCGTAAACCGTGATTTTGAGACGAGTATCCGGGGACTGCGGGCGATTGGGGACGGGGCTTCCGTAACCCGAGGACTGCAGCAGGCGTCGGCCAATGGACTTAGCGTAGCCCGCAGCATTTTAGTGAAGCTTGGGCGAACCGGATGCTGAGAAAAATGGAACAAATGAGATAAAGGGATAGAGAGATGAAGAGGAACAACTGGAAAAAAACGGCGGCTCTGGTGGTGTTATGCATAGGTTTGCTTTCCGCAGCAGGCTGTCAGTTGGGAGAGACAGAGGTAGTTTTTACGGACGCCTTATCGGAAAATGATGTGTTCAGTATCAACGGAAAGACTTGTTCTTTGGCTAAGGCCAAGGTGTTTTTGACAAATTACCAGAACTTGTACGGAACGGTATACGGCGTGAACTTATGGGAGCATGATTTTGGGGATAATAGTCTGGAACAGTATGTAAAGGACTTGACCATTTCACAGCTGGCCCAGATTATGAGTATGGATTTTTTGGCGGAGCAGCAGGAGATCAGCTTGAGCAAGGAGGAGGCGGCTCTGGCGGAGAAAGCCGCGAAGGAATATTTCAAATCCTTAAGTAAAGAAGAAATCCAGTATATGGATGTGGATGAAGCAGCAGTCCGGGAGTTGTATCGGCAGTATGGGCTGGCCAACAAACTGTATGCCCAGTTGACGAAGGAGATTGATGAAGAAGTCAGCGATGATGAGGCCCGGGTAATGGAGGCCAATCAAATCTATGTCTCCAGTAAGAAAAAAGCAAAGGCAGTAAAAGAGGGATTGAAAAACGGAACGGATTTTCTTACATTGGCAGGCTCTTATAATGAAGCGGGCCAGACAGAGATTACCTTTGGACGGGGAACTCTTCCGGCAGAGGTGGAGGAAGTGGCCTTCGGATTGGAGAAGGATGCGGTCAGCAACGCCGTAAAGACAGAAGATGGCTATTATTTTATCCAATGTATCAATAATTATAATCAGGAATTGACAGATCAGAACAAGCAGTCGATTTTGGAACGGCGCAGGAAAGAAGCTTTTGACGATGTATACGATGCATTTGTAGAGACATTGAACTCAGAGCTGAACGAAGAGTTGTGGGACAGCATCCAGGTAACTGCGGATGAAAAGATTCAGACGAAGAGCTTTTTTGAAACTTATGAAAAGTATTGTAAGTGGTAGGAAGTAAAAAGAGGGACGTTAATATGGCATTGCGGGATCAGGAATACCAGAAACAGGAAAAAATGAACGGCATTGTGTATGATATGTCCCCTGCTGCAGATTACAATCATGGAATTCTCAATGGCAATATCTATCAAATTGTAAGGGCAGGGTTAAAGAACAGCCTTTGCCTTGTATTTATAGAAAACCTGGATTTTAAGTATCATCCGGATCTGAATGACGATTATGTACGTCCGGATATCATGGTAGTCTGCGACCGGACGAATCTAAAAGGCGCCTCTTACAGAGGCGTTCCGAAATTTATTGTGGAAACCTTAAGTCTATCCACGTCAAAAAGAGACAGGACAGCGAAGAAGGACGCCTATGAACAGGCTGGGGTAGAAGAATACTGGCTGGTTTCCCCCAAAGGTTTTCTGGATATTTATTATTTGAAAGACGGAAAATATGTTTTGGAGCAAAGCTAAGGAATTACAATTATAAACGGTGCACAGTCCCATATTTAGTGGCACAGACACTTTTAGCGTTTCACGGAGATTGTGTAACGGCATATAATTCCAAAAAAAGTAATTTGGGATGAAGACAAAGAATATACGAATATATTCTCCGATCAACTTTCGGCAGAGCATATTATTTTTGTATATTCCCTTGGTAGAGTTAGCATTTTATTACCGTTTCATGGAACACTGGAATCGGCGCTGATTGGAGGATTAAAAAGCAGAGAAATATCAGAGAATGTTGTATTGCAGCTTCGGGCTATTATTTCGTCATTAGGAACAATATATGCGGTGCAACTTCAAGATTTTATAAATAGCATTAATACAGATATGTAAGAGGTAATAAGTATTATTAAAAATGAGAATATTTTTAATGAGGCGAAAGAAACAAAATCATTTTGTCAAAACTCATAGTTAAGAAATTAAATCTATTATGGGAACTTGCAGGGCAAGCTCCCATAATTTATAATATCATATTAAAATTCTTTCCTTTCCATAATAGAAATACTGATACGGCAGGACAAGAGAAGCATGGCTGCGCATAGTATTACCAACGCTGCAAGTAGTGTCTCTCCTCTGAAATGCTGCAGAATAGGAAAGGGATTCAGATTAAGCGTTTGGAACAGCTTTCCGGAAAGAATGCATATGAGGAATATAACACCAATGACGCCAGCCCGGGCGATGCGGCCTTTTTCACCTTCGAATTTCAGTTGGAGTGGGAGCATAATGGATAAGAACAGCGGCAGGAAGGGAAGAATGGCCAAACATGCTGGAAGGATATCCACCGGTGGCCGCGCCTGCCGGAATGTTTGAACCGCCATGGAAATCACGGTTCCCATAAGCCAGAAGCTTCCTCCCAGAATCAGGCCGAATCCGTATTTTTCCAGGACGTATTCCCGTCTGGAGATGGGAAGGGAAAATAAGAATGGGTTGCCGTTGTCAAATTCATCGTAGTTGATGGAGCTTAAGGAAAACATAGTTCCGATAAAACCCAGATAACTGCTGATCAATCCAATGTTCTCCATATACATAGCCATTCCTACGGCGATTGCGAGAATCAAAAAGAAGAAATTTTTTTGGGATTTCATGAGCTGAAAATCTTTGATGAATAAACCTTTCATAATGCAGCACCTCGAATCATCATAACTATTATTTCGTCAATGGTTCCTTGTTCTATGGCAAGGGAGGGGTAATTTTCTAAATAATATTGCTTTTGTTTCGTCAGGCATCGGTAACCGAAGCCTTCTTTTTTTACCCTCAGAAGATGTTGTTTGTCAAGGGTTTCGTATTGCTGGCTGTTTACTTTAAGCAAAGCATAGCTGCTTAATATCACATCGGTATCTTCGTGGAGAATGATTTGCCCTTCGTGAATCATATAAAGGTCGTCGCATAATGTTTCCAGATCGCTGGAAATGTGAGAACTGATTAAGATCGATCGGTCTTCTCCCTGTTCCATAAATTCTCTTAGCAGTTCCAGCAATTCATCCCGGGCGATGACGTCAAGTCCTGCGGTAGGCTCATCCAGGATCAAAAATTTGGCGTGATGGGAGATAGCGGCCAGCACTTTTAACTTTGCTTTCATACCGGTGGAAAAATCCTTGATTTTTTTCTTGAACGGCAGTGCAAAGCGCTGTGCTTGTGATAGAAAAAATGCCTGATCGAAATTCTCATAAAGGTTCGACAGGACAGGAAGGAGGTCGTCAATGGTTAAATAGCCGCTGAAGCCGGAGTCGGATAATACCACGCCCAGCAGTTGTTTGTCCTTTGGGGAAACCTCCGAAAGATCTTTCCCAAAGATACGGATAGAGCCGCCTTCTGTGGAAATCAGACCCAGGATGGCTTTAAAGGCGGTGCTTTTCCCAGCTCCATTTTGACCGATGAGCCCGGTAATACAGCCTGGGGCTACATCCAGGGAACAATTCAGGGAAAATGTACCATAATTTTTTCTTACGTGCTCCATATGTAACATAGTCAATCCTCCAAAATCATTTCAAATAAGTCTCGCATCTCTTCGCTGCTGATTCCATAACGTCTGCCCTTTTGGACAGCCAGTTCCAAATCTGCTTCCAGTTCCTTCTTCTGTTCTTCCAATAAAAGTTCTGGGTTTGCAGCCGCTACATAGGTTCCTTTCCCATGGACCGTTACGGTAAAGCCCTCCGCCTCCAGACTGTCATAAGCTTTCTTTACCGTCAGGGCGCTGATCTTCAGTTCTTTGGACAGGGAACGTACCGAAGGCAGGGGGTCGTGTTCCTTCAATTCTTCTTTCCGAATCAAGGTCTTGATTTGGCCGGTAATCTGTTCGTATATGGGAATCATCAGAGCGTGGTTTATGATGATCTGCATATGTGGCCTCCTTTATGGTAAACAGTATATAACAGTTTAGAACTGTTGTCAAGTGTTATATACTGTTTGCTGTAAAGAAAATGCTAATGTGCTACTCCCAGCGTACGATATAAAGTATGGATCAAGGGAAGCACAGCAAAGCAGGGATAGAGAGGAGCGTCTTTCTGTCCGAATAAAGGAGGAGTTATGGGTATCACATATGGCTATATTCGTGTCAGCAGCCGTGACCAGAAGGAAGACAGGCAGAGGAAAGCATTTCAGGAATTGCTCATACCGGAAAAAAATATTTTTTTGGACAAGCAGTCTGGCAAGGATTTTGAGCGTCCGGAGTATCAGCGTATGGTGCGGCGTATGAAACAGAATGATTTGCTTTATATAAAAAGCATAGACCATCTGGGGCGTAATTATGGAGAGATTTTAGAGCAGTGGAGGGTTTTGACAAGAGAAAAAGAAGTGGACATTGTGGTGCTGGATATGCCGCTTTTAGATACCCGGCGAGGAAAAGACTTGATGGGGACGTTTCTAAGCGATATTGTGTTACAGGTATTATCTTTTGTGGCAGAAAATGAACGAGAGAATATCCGGCAGAGACAGGCGGAAGGAATTGCGGCGGCAAAAGCCCGGGGAGTTAAATTTGGTCGGCCGGAATTTCCTTATCCTGAAAATTTTCGGGAAATCTATCTGGATTAGAGAGAAAAAAGAATTACATTGCAGCAAGCGGCAAAAGCTTGTGGGATGCCGGTGGGGACATTTTACGGGAAAGCCAGAAAATTTGAGAATGTCGATTGAAGAAAGAAAAATTTGAAAAAGTGTACTTTTACAAAACAGCTTTTTGTATATTACTTTTTATCCTCTGGCACAAAAATCATTGTAAATCCACGGATTTTATGCTAAAATACAAAACGTTTCATACAAAACGGATGAATTTGTAAAAGTACACTTTTTAAGGATGACGCTATGCTATTTAATTCCATTCAGTTTCTGTTGTTTTTACCGTTGGTCACGATCATATATTATGTGATACCAAAGAAAATACGATATATATGGCTGTTGGCAGTCAGCTACTATTTTTATATGTGCTGGAATCCCAAATATGCTCTTTTAATGGCTGCATCTACTGCAATTACTTTTTTGAGCGGTATGGGAATCCAATACTGCCAAAAAAAGGCGCCGAAACAGAAGAAAACGGCGAAATTTATTGTGGCAGCCAGTTTTGCCAGCAATTTAGGAATTCTGCTTTTTTTCAAATATTTTGACTGGCTACTGCAAAATATCAGCAATGTATTTCAAGTGCGGCTTGTATCTCCCTTCCAGTTTATTTTGCCGGTGGGGATTTCCTTTTATACATTTCAGGCCTTGAGCTATACCGTGGATGTATATCGAGGGGAGATGGAGGCAGAGAAAAATATCTTTCGCTATGCCTTGTTTGTTTCTTTCTTTCCACAATTAGTGGCGGGGCCAATTGAACGCTCCAAACATTTGCTGTCCCAGTTAAAACAGATAGATGGCATAAAATTGAAACTGTCCCAGATCCGGGAAGGGTTGTGCTGCATATTATACGGATTTTTTCTGAAAATTGTAGTGGCAGACCGGGCGGCTATTTTAGTAGATCAAGTGTTTGACAATTATACACAATATGGATTTGTGGAGTTAATAACAGGGGCGGCCCTGTTTTCCCTGCAGATCTTATGTGATTTTAACGGATATTCCATTATAGCCAAGGGAAGCGCCCGGCTGTTCGGGATTTCTTTGATGGATAATTTCCGCCAGCCATATCTTGCAGTGTCGATTCGGGAGTTTTGGAGGAGATGGCACATTTCCCTAACAAGCTGGTTTACGGACTATTTATATATCCCCTTGGGAGGAAACAAAAAGGGAGCTTTGCGTCAGATGCTACATACGGTCATTGTATTTTTTGTCAGCGGCTTATGGCATGGCGCCAGTTGGCATTATGTTGCCTGGGGAATGCTGCACGGGATGTATTTGAATATCGAAACCGGCATAAGACGGATTAGAGCGTGTCTGAAAATTCATTCCCACCGTCTGCATTCCCCACTTTGCGGTATATTTGCACCAACTTCGGTCAACGTAGCCCGCTACGCCTCCCTCATTTGGCACAAATCTCCCACAAATTGTGAAATACATCCGGTAGAAAGCAATTTTCAGACACGCCCTGGCAAACATAACATACAAAATGAAAAAATGAAATTCAGTACCAGGGCTGCAAAAACGTTTCTAGTGTTTCTGCTTACTGTGGTTGCCTGGGTGTTTTTCAGGGCGCCAAGCTGTAGGGCGGCATTGCTGTATTTTGGACAAATGCGGGTTTCCGTTCAGAACACGTCTTTGCTGGAGCTTGGGCTTTTCTGGTATGATTGGCTGATCCTTGCCGTTTCTGTGATGATTATCCTTGGCGTAGATATTCTTCATGAAAAAAATGTGGCGATACGAGGATGGCTCTATCAGCAAAGCTTATGGTTCCGCTGGATCATTTACCTGGCGGCTTTTTGGGGAATTTTCATGTTTGGCATATATGGAGTAGAGTACGATGCGAGTCAATTTATTTATTTCCAGTTTTAGAAAATACAAAAGAGGGATTGGGGCTGTTATAGCATTTTTGGCATTTGCAGTGGTTTTTTCCATTAGCCACAAGGCTTTGTGGTATTTATTGGTGGATGATACAAATTCTTATACCAGGATCACCCTGCATGAAATGTATCATCAACAAGAAAATATAGATGTTCTATTTTTAGGCTCTTCCCATTGTTACAGGTCCCTTGACACCTCTGTAACAGACAGGCTGTTTGAGGCAAATACATTCAACGGAGGCTCTTCCTCGCAAAATTGGGACGGGAGTTTTGCCCTTCTTCAGGAAGCCGGAAAGCAATATCAATTAAAAAAGGTATATGTGGAAATGTATTGCCATATGGCCGGGAGAAATTATAAGGAACGTTCCGATCTGACCAGTACGTATCTGATCAGCGACTATATGAAGCCGTCTTTTACCCGTGTTCGCTACTTGATCAATGCCAGCAGCCCCGAGTATTGGATTCACGGATTTTTTCCGGAAAGAAGGAATTGGCATAAACTATTTGAAAGGCTTTATGTATCCGGTCTGATCAAGAAAAAAAGCAGCGACAGCTATAAAAATTATGGATATGTAGGAAATCCCAATACGGATGAAGAATATTATGCAGGCAAAGGGTTTGTTGCAAGCCGCAAGTTTATAGAAAAAGAAGGATATGTAAAAAATACACATTCCGATTCTGTGGCAAAAACATTTTCAGAGGATGATATAACCTCCTTAAGGAACATCATAGAATATTGCAGGAAACATGAAATTGAGCTTTGCTTTTTTTCGGCTCCCATGCCGGACATTGTCCTGGTAGATGCAGGTGAATATGATTCTTATGTAACGTATGTTACTGATTTTTTTAAGGGGTATGATGTGCCCTATTATGATTTTAACCTTTGCAAAGCGGATTATTTTTCCTATGACAGCAGTCTGTTTAAGGATATGGAGCATTTAAATATGTACGGAGCGGCACAATTCAGCGAAGTATTTTCAAAATTTTTTACCGGAAAAATAAATGCGGATGATTTATTTTATCCTTCTTATCAGGATAAGCTGAATGCGGCCGGGGATTGGCTATATGGACTGGTGTATCAGTTGAAAGTAGCAGAGGAGGAAAAAACTTTTACCTTTGAGGTGATTCAAAACGGGGAAGTTGATTATAAAGCTTCTATTTACAAGAAGATAGAAGGCGAAGAGGAATATGTGTTAATACAAGAGAAAGATTCTCTTAAGCCTGTTTCCCTTCCCGCGGAGGAAACAGGCCAGCTATGCATTTCTATTTTTCAAAAAGGGTGCGGGGAGGAGCCGACGAATGAAGTTGTGATTCCGTATTAGCTCCTCTTGATAAACTCCTCCTTGCACTTGGGGCAGCTAATACAGATTTTCCCTTTTCCTCTGGGAACCCGTACCTTCTGGCGGCATTTGGGGCAGCGGAAAAAACGGTATTCCTTACGCTGGGAAAATTCTTTTTTCTTTCGGTCCTTTTTGACTACCAGCCGGTATTTCCAGTTTAAAAAACGTTGGTTCTCGTTGTACCGCTTGGAAATATTCCGGGAAAACATGCGGAAGTATGTATAGGCCAACAGACCTATTGCTAAAAGATAAAAAAGATTTAGCCGGCTGAACAAAGAAATCACGCAACAGACGATAGAAGCGCCCAAAAGTATTCTGGATAATTGGTCGGCGCCGTAACGCCCCGCCATAAAGCGCTGTAGTTTCTGCTTCATAGAAAACCTCTCCTTTTCCATTTCTTCTGCCAAAAGATTCTTGGCAAAAAAGGATAAACTGTCAGGCGGGCATAGGTTATGGATATGCAAAGCGCCGCCTTTTTTCTGCCTATTATAGTAGAAGAAAAGCGGCGTAAAGTCAATGGAGCTATTCTTTTTTTAGAAAGATTTTAGGGTTTGGTAAGATTTGATATTTGCGAAATCTACCGAACCTTTTTGTATCCTTTAAATTTTCCTTCACAATATTTGCAGCGGTAGATTTCTTTTTCCGGGTCTGTCAGAACGAAGATCTGTTCCAACTCCTGCTCAATGGAAGTAATGCACCGGGGATTTTTGCACCGGATGATGTTCCGGATTTCCTTGGGGAGATGAAGCGCCTTTTTCTCCACAATTTCTCCGCCTTTGATAATGTTTACGGTAATATTGTGGTCAATGAAACCCAATACATCCAGATTCAAAGTGTTGGGGTCGCATTCTACCTTCAGAATATCCTTTTTCCCCATCTTATTGCTGCGGGCGTTTTTGATAATGGCAACGCAGCAGTCCAGCTCGTCCAGCTTTAAGTCATAATACAAGGACAGGCTCATGCCGGCCTGGATATGGTCCAGCACAAAACCTTCGGAGATTGCACCTACATTCAACATACTTCCACCTCCAACAATGTAAGGATCAATGCCATACGCACATAGACGCCGTATTGGGCCTGGCGGAAATAAGCGGCTCTTGGGTCGTCGTCCACCTCAACGGATATTTCATTTACCCGGGGAAGGGGATGAAGTACCAGCATGTCTTCCTTGGCCAGCGCCATTTTACTTTTGTCCAAAATATAGAAATCCTTCATGCGTACATAATCTTCTTCATTAAAAAACCGTTCCCGCTGTACCCGGGTCATATAGAGGATATCTAATTTTGCCATTGCGTCCTCTAACCGCTCCACTTCTTCGTATGGAATGTTGTGTTTGTCCAGCACATCTTCCCGTATGTATCCAGGAACGCGAAGCTCTTCCGGTGAAATCAGCACAAACCGGATGTTGGGATATCGGATTAGGGCATGAATCAGAGAATGGACCGTGCGCCCGAATTTTAAATCGCCGCACAAACCGATGGTTAGATCTCCCAAATGTCCTTTCAAGGAATGAATCGTCATTAAATCTGTAAGTGTCTGGGTGGGATGCTGATGGCCGCCGTCTCCGGCGTTGATTACGGGAATTGTAGAACGTTGGGATGCTACCAGGGGAGCGCCTTCTTTGGGATGACGCATGGCGCAGATATCTGCGTAACAGGAAATGACACGGATGGTATCGGAAACACTTTCGCCTTTCGCAGCAGAGCTGCTGTCGGCGCTGGAAAAACCAAGGACGCTGCCGCCTAAATTCAGCATAGCCGCTTCAAAGGAAAGCCTTGTCCTGGTGCTTGGTTCGTAGAAACAAGTGGCCAGCTTCTTGCCTTGGCAGGCATTGGCATATTTTTTTGGATTCTTTTCAATGTCACAAGCCAGTGTCAGCAGCTTGTCCAGTTCCTCCACGGAAAAATCCAATGGACTCATTAAATGACGCATAATTACCTCCTCACATAATGGCAGCCTGGGATGCAGGCATTTTTACTATCATATACTAGATGGTTTTAAATTTCAAGATAAAAGTGTTAGGAAATCTTGACATTGGGAGTGGACGTAACTAATGCTTTACACTCTTGTGAAAATCCGCTATAATGGTTCTGTCGGTTGGATTTCTGTCAGCTCAGGCAGCTGCAGCAAGCAAAAAGGAGAAGAATTATGGCAACAGAAGAAAAAGATGTACGTTTCCGGGAAAGAAAGAGGATCTTGTTTTTTGGACTGCCCTGGACATTTACCAGATATACGATCACGGATGATAGAATTACCGTGAATAAGGGTCTGTTTAAAATTGAAGAAGACGATTGTTATATGTACAAGGTGCAGGATGTTAAGTTGACCGCTACATTGATGGAACGGATCTTCGGGCTGGGGACTATTACCTGCTATACCGGAGACGTTACGGACGCACAGCTTTTGATTGTACATGTAAAACGCGCCAAGGAGATCAAGGATTATCTGCTGGAAGCGTCGGAAGAGGCCCGCAGGAAGAGACGCACTTTAAATACGCTGGATATCGGAGCAGACGCCGAGGACGCGGAGTGATGCCGCATCTTTGTGCGTGTTTGAAAATCTATTCCGCCGTTGGGCAAAACGTAATTGTCAAACACGCGCAAAGCCGGCTGTGTTTTTTCTCATTTTCTTGTCAGAATCTTTTCAAAAATCAATCCCGCCGTCATCCACACAGGTGTGTAATCCAGGCGGATCACCCCGTTTACATTGCTTTTGGCGTGACTGTAGTCCCAGGGGCACAGATCATGTTTTTTTAAAAAAGATCCGCTTAAAAATTCCATGCCGAAAATGCCGACAGAATAAAAGAGTCCCCGCAGCAGGGCCGGCAGCTTTTTTACCATATGATAAGCCGGTTCGATGAGTACGGCAAGGCCATAGATGGGAAACATCCAGATAGAAGTTTTTCCCATTAATTTTAATTCCCGGCGGCGGAAGGAGCCGAAGGCGGTAAATAAGATCTCCATGCACCAGCCGGTAAGTCCGCAGATGATAAATTTTCGTCCCATGAGGGTATTATTTCCGGGGAAAAGAAAAATATACAGGGGTTTACAGTGCTACTTGTAAAATTGAAAAGAATATCATATAATGGAACAGATACTGTGCAACGAAGATGCGACCATCATCAGGATGGCTCCACAGACAGGATACAGGCGGTGAGAAGATGGCATACGCCAATATTATAATAGACATATCCCATGAAAAAGTAGATAAAACATTTCAATATAAAGTACCGAAGGAACTGGAAGAGACCCTTTCCCCCGGAATGCAGGTGATCATCCCCTTTGGGAATGGCAACCGCATGACCAGGGGATATGTTCTGGAATTGACGGATCAAGCGGAATTTGAAGAAAGCCGTATGAAGGAGATTTCCGCCATTGACCAGGAAGGGGTTTCTGTGGAAGCGGAGCTGATCGCGTTGGCAGCCTGGCTCCGCAGGCAGTATGGCGGCACCATGAACCAAGCGCTGAAAACCGTGCTTCCAGTAAAGCAAAAAACGCAGCAGAGAGAAAAACGGACGCTGGTTCTTAAGGTTTCGGTCAGGGAAGCAAAAAAATGGCTGGAACAATTTCAGAAGAAACGCCATACGGCCCGTTTGCGCCTGCTGGAAGCTTTGATCAAAGAAAAGCGCATTCCCTATGAAATCGTTACCGGAAAATTAAACATCAAGACAGAAGTGATCCGTGCCCTGGAAGAAATGGGGCTCCTTACGGTGGAACGAATGCTGTCCTACCGCAATCCTGTTTCCGGGGAGATTTTAAAGGAAGAGCCCGTCCGTTTGAACCGGCAGCAGCAGGAGGCCGTGGATGGGATTTTGAAAGATTTGGGACAGGAAAAATCAAAAGTCAGTCTGATCCATGGGGTGACAGGCAGCGGAAAGACGGCGGTCTATCTGGAACTGATCGAAAAGATGACGGCTATGGGGAAACAGTCCATTGTGCTGATTCCTGAGATTGCCTTGACATATCAGACGGTCGTACGTTTTCACCAAAGATTTGGGGAACGGGTATCCATTTTGAATTCCCGTATGTCTCCCGGAGAACGCTACGACCAGTTTCTCCGGGCAAAAAACGGAGAGCTGGACGTGATGATCGGCCCCAGGTCATCATTGTTTACACCTTTTCCTGATTTGGGGCTGATTATCATTGACGAAGAACATGAAGCTTCCTACAAAAGCGAGACGATTCCCCGTTACCATGCCAGAGAGACGGCCATTGCCCGGGCAAAGCTGGCAGGTGCGGGGGTGGTACTAGGTTCTGCCACGCCCTCGGTAGAAAGCTATGAGAGAGCAAGGGAAGGAACTTACCGCCTGTATGAGATGGACAGCCGGGTGATGGAGAGGCCGCTGCCGGAGTGCGAAATCATAGATTTACGGGAAGAATTAAAACAGGGCAATCGTTCTATTTTGAGCCAGCGCCTTCAGGAGCTGATGGAGGACCGGTTGAGCCGGGGCCAGCAGATCATGCTGTTTATCAACCGCCGGGGTATGTCCGGGTTTGTGTCCTGCCGTTCCTGCGGCCATGTATTCCGATGTCCTCATTGCGATGTGTCCTTAAGCCATCATAATAATGGAAGGCTTGTTTGCCATTACTGCGGATATGAAGAGGCGGCGGTGCGGGAATGCCCTGTCTGCGGCTCCAAATTTGTCAGCGGCTTTAAAGCGGGCACCCAGAAGGTAGAGGAACTGGTGAAGAAACGGTTTCCCAAAGCCCGCATTTTGCGGATGGATTATGATACAACCAGGAAAAAAGAAGGATATGAACAGATTCTCTCCGCGTTTGCCAATCAGGAAGCAGATATCCTCATTGGTACACAGATGATCGTAAAAGGCCATGATTTTCCCAACGTGACCCTGGTGGGGATCTTGGCGGCGGATTTATCTTTACATACCGGAGACTACCGGGGCGGAGAACGTACATTCCAGCTTCTGACCCAGGCGGCCGGCCGGGCTGGGCGGGGAAGTGAGAAGGGCCATGTGGTGATACAGACTTACAGCCCCGGGCACTACAGCATACAGCTTGCGGCAAAGCAGGACTACAAAGAATTTTTCCAACAGGAAATTGCTTACCGCAGATTGATGAAATATCCCCCAGTGTGGCACATGCTGGTGATGCTGGTGGCTTCTCGGGATTCCATGTACGGAAGCCTCTGTGCGGACCTTTTGGGAAAAAAGGTGGAGCAGGCCATGGAAAAAGGAAAGATTTCCGGCCTGTCTATGCTGGGCCCGGCAGACGCGGCGGTGGCCAAGGTAAATGACATCTATAAAAAAGTAATTTATTTTAAACATGAAGACTATTCCGTACTGGTGCGCGTCAAAGATGCTTTGGAAGAGTTTGTAAGGAGCCACCGGGAGTTTTTGGATGTGACGATTCAATTTGATTTTAACCCAATGAATGGATTTTGATTAGGAGGAGACAAAACAATGGCGTTAAGGACAATTCGCGTGATGGGTGATGAGGTGTTGAGTAAAAAATGCCGGGAGGTGAAAGAAATGACTCCCCGGATACAGGAATTGATCGACGATATGTTGGAGACCATGTACCAGGGCAACGGCGTAGGACTGGCAGCGCCCCAGGTGGGGGTGCTAAAGCGGATCACCACCATTGATATAGGAGACGGCCCCATTATTTTGATCAATCCTGTGATCATTGAAAGCTCTGGGGAGCAGACCGGAAGCGAAGGCTGCTTGAGCCTGCCGGGAAAGGCCGGGGATGTAACCAGGCCAAATTACGTGAAGGTACGCGCATTGAATCGGGAGATGGAAGAGTTTGAAGTGGAAGGAACAGAGCTTCTGGCCCGGGCATTCTGCCATGAAGTGGAGCATTTGGACGGCCATATGTATGTGGAAAAAGTAATTGGGGATCTCTATGAAGTAGAATGTGAAGAGTAAGAAGCATAAAAAGTCAGCACATCATATGGTCAGGAGGAGGAAATAATGAGAATTATTTTTATGGGAACCCCGGATTTTTCCGTGGGGACATTGGAGGCGTTGCTGGAAGCCGGACACGAGATCGTCCTGACGGTGACCCAGCCGGATAAACCCAAAGGGCGGGGGAAATCCTTGCAGATGACGCCGGTAAAGGAAGCTGCCCTCGCTCATGGGCTGGAGGTTTATCAGCCAAGACGGGTGCGGGAGCCGGAATGCATCGACTATTTGAGATCCTTTGCCCCAGACCTGATCGTGGTGGTTGCTTTTGGCCAGATTTTGCCCAAAGAGCTGCTTGAGATCCCAAAGTATTGCTGTGTCAACGTCCATGCTTCCCTGCTGCCCAAGTACCGGGGAGCGGCTCCGATCCAGTGGGCGGTGATCAATGGAGAAGCCGTATCGGGAGTTACCACCATGCGCATGGACGACGGCATAGATACCGGAGATATGATATTAAAAAAAGAAGTAGCTTTGGCGCCGGATGAGACAGGAGGCAGCTTGTTTGAACGCCTTTCTGCTGCCGGGGCCTCTCTGTGCGTGGAGACATTGCAGCAGATAGAAAATGGAACCGCCATATATACGCCCCAGGATCCTGACCAGGCTACCAGTACAAAGATGATCAAAAAGCAGATGGGTGAGATTGATTTTACAAAATCTGCCCTGGAGATTGAACGTCTGATCCGGGGACTGAATCCCTGGCCCAGCGCATATACTGCCTGGGAGGATAAAACTTTAAAAATTTGGAAAGCTTCTATCATAGAGGATTCAGATGTAACGGCGAAAGGAATTCGGCCGGGTGAGGCGGGAACCGTAGTGCAGGTATCCAAAGATAAGCTGTATGTGCAGACTGGGAGGGGCTTCCTGTCTTTGGAGGAAGTGCAGCTGGAAGGTAAGAAGCGAATGGATACCGCCGCATTTTTGCGGGGCAATTCCCTGGAAGAAGGGACGCGTCTGGGACGTGCCTGACGCCATAAGGTGAGAAAGGAGAGATACGTATGCCATACGGTTTTTACAGATTTTGGGACCCTACTTATATTCTGGTGATTATTGGGGCAGTGATCTGCTTGCTTGCTTCTGCCCGGGTACGCACCACGTTTTCAAAATATTCCCGGGTAGCCAGCAGATCCGGGATGACAGGGGCTGAGGCGGCTCAGCGGATTTTGCACAGGGCGGGCATTTACGACGTGTCCATCCAGCATGTACAGGGGAATTTGACGGACCATTACGATCCCAAAAACAAGGTGCTGCGCTTATCGGACAGTGTATATGGGGCGGCTTCCGTGGCGGCGGTAGGGGTTGCGGCCCATGAATGCGGCCATGCCATTCAGCATCAGAATTCCTATGCCCCTCTGGCCATGAGAAGCGCCATTGTCCCTGTGGCAAACTTAGGCTCCATGCTGGCTTGGCCTCTGATCGTGATTGGCCTGTTTTTTTCCAGAAACAGCGGAAGCTTTCTCATTACCTTGGGGATTATCTGCTTTTCCATGGCAGTATTGTTTCAGTTAGTAACCCTTCCGGTGGAATTTAACGCCTCTGCCCGTGCCATAAGAATTCTTGGAGAAACTGGGATTTTGGCCGGCGATGAGCTAAAAGGCACAAGAAAGGTATTGTCGGCTGCGGCTTTGACGTATGTGGCCTCCGCAGCGGCGGCCCTTTTACAGCTTCTGCGTCTTGTCCTTCTGTTTGGGGACCGGGGGAGAAGAGAATGACGCAGGTGAATCTCAGGGAACTGGTGCTTTCCATGCTGCTTTCCGTCACCCGGGATCAGGCTTACAGCCATGTGGTCTTAAAGGATGTTCTGGATAATTACCAATATTTAAGCAAACAGGAGCGGAGCTATTTGACCAGGGTGTTTCAGGGAACCTTGGAGCATATGATATGGATTGATCATGTGCTCAATCAGTTTTCAAGTGTCAAGACCGGGAAAATGAAACCGGTGATTCGAACAATCCTTCGTTTTAGCGTCTATGAGCTGCAATTCATGGATGCAATTCCCCCCAGGGCCACCTGCAATGAAGCGGTAAAGCTGGCCCAGAAAAAAGGATTTGGGAATTTGAAGGGATTTGTCAACGGTGTGTTAAGAAACATCAGCCGGGAACTTTCTCACATCAGCCTTCCAGGGAGAGAAGAAGGGGAGGCAGAGTATTTGTCGCTGCGTTATTCTATGCCCATGTGGATAGTAAAAGAATGGCTTGGGCAGTACCCGGTGGGACAAGTGGAAGAAATGTTAGCGTCATTTCTGCAAGAAGCGCCCACCAGTATACGGGTCAATACATCACGTATCAGCCGGGATGAGTTAATCAGGCGTTTGGCAGAAGAAGGCATTGCTGCAAAGCCCCACGGAGAGCTTCCCGACGGTCTTTTTATTTCCGGATATGATTATTTAGAAGCCTTGGAAACATTTCAGGAAGGATTGTTTTACGTTCAGGATGTCAGCTCCATGCGGGCCGCCCATTGCTGCCAGGTACAGCAAGGGGATACGGTGCTTGATGTCTGTGCAGCTCCCGGCGGAAAAAGCATTCATCTGGCAGAACTGCTTTCTGGAACCGGCATGGTGGAAGCCCGGGATCTGACCGGATTTAAAGTCGGGATGATACGGGAAAATATAAAGAGAAGCAGGCTTACGAATATCAAAGCGGTGGTCAAGGACGCCAGGGTGTTTTATCCGGAGGATGAAGCAAGCGCGGACGTCGTGTTGGCGGATCTTCCCTGCTCCGGACTGGGAGTGATAGGGAAAAAGCCGGATATCAAGTATCATATGACCCAGGAAAAGATTGGGCAGCTTGTGGCCCTGCAACGGGAGATCCTCCATATGGTTTGGCGTTATGTGAAGCCCGGCGGAACCTTTGTATATAGTACCTGCACTATTAGCAGGCAGGAAAATCAAGAAAATGTCAGTTGGTTTTTGAGAGAGCATCCGGACAGCTGTCTGTTGGAACAACATCAATATCTGCCCCTAGAGGGAGAACAGGACGGCTTTTTTCTGGCAAAACTGATCAAGGAGAACTATGAATAAAACGGATTTGAAGTCATTGAATAGAGAGGAGCTGGAGGAATTTATCATATCTTTGGGGGAGAAGCCTTTCCGGGGCAGGCAGGTGTATGCATGGCTGCATCGCCGTTTGGCATCTTCCTTTGATGAGATGACAGACATTTCCAGAGGATTAAAGGACACATTAGAGAATTGCTGCAGCCTTACACTGCTTCGCACAGAGACTGTGCAGGAATCCAAAGAAGACGGCACCAGGAAATATTTATTTGCCTTAGAAGACGGCAATATGGTGGAAAGCGTCCGAATGCGTTATCAGCACGGGATCAGCGTCTGCATTTCTTCCCAGGCGGGATGCCGGATGGGATGCGCTTTCTGCGCCTCTACACTGGGAGGACTAATGCGGAATCTGACGCCGGCAGAGATGTTGGATCAGATCTACCGGATCCAGGCAGATACCGGGGAGCGTATCTCCCATGTGGTGGTGATGGGCACTGGGGAGCCTTTGGACAATTATGAGAATCTTGTAACATTTCTCAGAATGCTTACCGATGAGAACGGTTTACATATCAGCCAAAGGAATGTTACCGTTTCCACCTGCGGAATCGTACCTGGAATCCGGCGGCTGGCAGAAGAAAAGCTGCAGATTACATTGGCTCTTTCCCTTCATGCCTCCAATCAGAAGAAGCGGGAATCGTTGATGCCGATTGCAAAGAAATATGAGCTCTCAGAGGTGCTTGAGGCTTGCAAATACTATTTTTTACGGACGAAACGCAGGATGACTTATGAATATGCCTTAATTGGAGGCATAAATGATTCTAAGGATGACGCAAAGGAGCTTGGGATGCTGCTGAAGGGGCAGAATTGCCATGTGAATCTAATTCCAGTAAATCCCATCAAAGAGCGGGAATATGTTCAGTCGCACCGGGATGTGATTCGGAATTTTCAAAATTTGCTTGAAAAATATGGAATAAATGTTACTATAAGAAGGGAAATGGGCCGGGATATTGACGGAGCCTGTGGACAATTAAGGAAACGTTATGCAGAAAGGTAGGCGAGACAAATGAAGACTTTTTCCATGACGGATAAAGGGAGGATGCGGGAAATGAACCAGGATTTCGTATTCACTTCTGAGCGGCCGATTGGAAATCTGCCAAACCTGTTTATCGTTGCGGACGGAATGGGCGGACACAACGCAGGGGATTACGCCTCCAGATATGCGATCGAAGTTATTGTGAAAGAAATTATGGAATGCAAGGCAAAGGAGCCTGCAGCGATATTTGCAAAAGCCATCGGGCAGGCGAACCGGGAGCTGGTACGCAAGGCCGCAGAAGAGTCACGCCTCCTTGGCATGGGGACTACGACGGTAATTGCCGCATTACAGGATACACATTTGTGGGTGGCAAATGTGGGAGACAGCCGATTGTATCTAATCCACGACAAGATACATCAGGTGACCAGAGACCATTCTCTTGTGGAAGAGATGGTACAGCGGGGAGAATTGGAGAGGGAAGCGGCTCGGGTACACCCGGATAAGAATATTATCACCAGGGCTGTGGGGGCTACCAATGAGGTGGCTGTGGATATTTTTGAAGTGGATTTGGAACCGGGGACACAGGTTTTGATGTGTTCCGACGGGTTAAACAGTATGATAGACGACGAGCAGATCCTGGCAATCGTAAAGAGCCAGAGGGATATTGCGGAACAAGTGGAAAAATTGGTGGAAAAGGCCAATGAAAACGGTGGAAAAGACAATATTACAGTGATTATGATAGATCCATTTTCGGGTGAAGTGTGAGTTTGGAAGCAACCGTTCCAAATTTGCCTGAATGACGCAGCAAGGTGTGTCAAAAGGAGGAAGACATGTTGACAGAAGGAATGTATATCGCTGAAAGATATGAGATCGTAGGAAAAATTGGTACAGGCGGAATGTCTGATGTATATAAAGCGAAGGACCACATTTTAGGACGTTATGTGGCGATTAAGGTGTTGAAGCAGGAGTTTTCGGAAGATGTGAACTTTGTGACGAAGTTCCGTACAGAGGCTCAGTCTGCAGGGGGATTGGAGCATCCAAATATTGTGAATATATACGATGTGGGAAGCGAAGACGGGATGTATTATATCGTGATGGAATATGTGGAAGGCATCACCTTAAAGACCTACATTGAGAAAAAGGGGCAGTTATCCTATAAGGAGGCTGTCAGCATTGCCATACAGGTAGGCCGCGGCATTGAAGCGGCCCATAACAAACACATTGTGCACCGGGACATTAAGCCTCAGAACGTGATCATTTCCACGGAAGGTAAGGTAAAGGTGACGGATTTCGGGATTGCCAGAGCGGCTAATACCAATACGATCCATTCCGATGTGATGGGATCCGTACATTATACTTCGCCGGAACAGGCCAGAAACGGCTTTGTGGACGGCAAAAGCGACATCTATTCCCTGGGGATTGTGATGTATGAGATGGTAACCGGAAGAGTTCCCTTTGACGGGGACACTACGGTGGCGATTGCCATTCAGCACCTTCAGGAGGAAATGACCCCTCCCAGCGCCTTTGCGCCGAATCTTCCCATCAGCATGGAGAAAATCATTGCGAAATGTACCCAGAAAAGCCCGGATCGGCGCTATGAGAGCATCAGCGACCTGTTGGTGGATCTGAAAAAAGTGTTGATCAGCCCCAATGAGGACTTTGTTACCTTAATCCCCATTGGCCAAGAGAATAAAACCAGGGTGATCCAGCAGGAAGAAGTCGATACCATCAAAAAGGAAACAAGCAAGATTTATTATACGGAGGAGCCGGAAGAGGAGGACGAGGATGAGGAAGAAGAGGATGACGGGGGATTCTTAAATCCCAAGATGGAGAAAGCCGTTACCATTGCAGGGATTGTGGCGGCTGTTATCATTGTAGTAATCATCCTCTGTATTTTAGGAAGCGTCACCGGGTTGTTTAAGTTCGGCGGCGGAAGCGGGAAAGATAAGGATAAGGATACACCTATTTCAGAAAGCGAGCAGCCGCCAACAGAGGAGGAGGATGACAAGCAGGAGGAGCCGCAGGAGGAAGAGGAGACTGTGATCATGATCTCTCTGATCGGCAAGACGCCGGCGGAAGCGAATGAGGCGCTGAATAAGATGGGCCTGGGATGTAAAGAGGTGGCAAACGCACCTTCCGATCAATATGAGGCGGGAAAAATTATTGACCAGAACCGGAAAGAGGGGGAGGCGGTTCCGCTTCATGAGACCATTGAAGTGACCGTTTCCAGCGGAGCCGGGGAATTTGACCTGGTCTCCGTAGTTGGAGAAGATGAGGATACGGCAAAGCGGACTTTGGAGAATATGGGGCTGTCGGCGGTTACCGATGATTTTGTCTATGACGATTCCGTTCCGGAGGGAAAAGTGATATCCCAAAGCCCGGAATCGGGAAACAAGGTGAAAAAAGGAGATACGGTGAGACTGATCGTCAGCCGGGGACAGGAAAGCCGTATGGTGCCGGATGTAACCAACCTTTCGGAGGCAGACGCTAGAGCCAGATTAGAGCAGGAAGGCTTTACCGTTACGGATGTGACGACGGAATACCACGATACCATAGCGGAGGGCTGCGTCATCCGCCAAAGTCCCAACGGCGGAGAGTACAGAAACAAAGGAGCGGCAGTCTCCTTGGTGCTTAGCATGGGCAAACAGGCGGTTTACTATTCTTACAGCGGAACCTTTGCGAAACCAAAAGATTCCCAGGGAAGCACAGTGGAAGAAGTTGTAGTGTCTGCGGAGCTGACGAATGGGGACGGCACGGTTTCCATTCCTGTGGAGATCGACGATCAGGGGGGCAGCATTGTAATTTCAGCCAGCAATATCCAAAATATCAGCAGCGGCCTTCTGAACATATATTGGGAATGGACGGAGCCGGAAATCATAGATGAAGAAACCGGGGATATTATTGAAGCGGAAAGGAATGAGACGGATACTACCGGGCCGTTGAATGTCAGCTTCCAGCAGCAGTAAAAGCGGACGGCGGTTAGAATCATGCAGGGAAAAATAATCAAAGGAATCGCGGGGTTTTACTATGTCCATACAGGGGAAGCAGGCACTTTTGAGTGCAAGGCAAAAGGAATTTTTCGCAAAGAAAAGCAAAAGCCTCTGGTAGGGGATGAAGTGTTAATGGATGTGATCAGCCTGGAAGAAAAGACAGGTAACATTGTAAAAATCCTGCCTAGGAGAAATGAGTTGATTCGTCCTGCCGTAGCAAATATTGACCAGGCTCTGGTGATCTTTGCCGCGGCCAGCCCCGCGCCTAATTTTCACCTGTTGGATACGTTTCTGATAGCAATGGAATATCAGCGGGTGGATACGGTGATCTGTTTTAATAAGCAGGATCTGATCCAACAGGACCAGGCAGAACAATTAAAGCGTCGCTATGAAAAGTGCGGATGCCATGTGATTTTTACCAGCGCATTGTTTTCCAAAGGCCGGGAAGAATTGCTGGCGCTTCTTGCACATAAGACTACGGCAGTGGCAGGGCCTTCCGGCGTAGGAAAATCCTCCCTGGTGAATCTCATTCAGTCTGATGTGGAAATGGAGACAGGAGAGATCAGCAGCAAATTGGAGCGGGGGAAACATACGACCCGGCATTCGCAATTAATCTGCATCGATCGTGATACGTATATTATGGATACTCCCGGGTTTAGCTCCCTGTATGTCGACGGGATTCCCATGGAGGAATTGAAAGATTATTTCCCGGAATTTGCCCAATATGAGACCCGGTGCCGTTTCTTGGGCTGCAGTCATATTCATGAACCGGACTGCGGGGTAAAGGAAGCCCTGAAACAGGGGGCTATCCATAAAGAACGCTATGAGACGTATGTTTCCATCTACAATGAAATCAAAGAAAAAAAGAGGTATTGACATGAATTATTTATCCCCATCCCTGTTGGCGGCAGATGCTTCCAAGCTGGGAGAGCAGGTAAAAGCCATCGACCAGGCAGGCGCCCAGTATGTGCACATTGATGTGATGGACGGCTGCTTTGTTCCAAGCATCAGCTTTGGGCTGCCGGTGATATCTTCTCTTCGTCCCTGCACCAAAAGGGTGTTTGACGTACATTTGATGATTGAAGAACCGGTGCGCTATGCCAAGGAGTTTGTCCAGGCCGGGGCAGATCTGGTAACGGTGCATGCGGAAGCCTGCCGGCATCTGGACCGTACCGTGTATACTCTTCGGGAACTGGGAGTCCGTGTAGGAGTGGCCTTAAACCCGGCGACCGATATCAGATGCCTGGAATATATTTTGCCAAGCCTTGATATGGTACTGCTTATGACAGTAAATCCCGGTTTTGGAGGTCAAAAGTTTATTCCCTATTCGTTGGACAAGATCAGGGATTTGAAGGATATGATTACAAGAAAAGATTTGCATGTGGACATAGAGGTGGACGGAGGCGTTTCCTTAGAGAATGTGTCAGATGTGTTAAGGGCAGGAGCCAATGTCATTGTAGCAGGCTCCGCTGTATTTCGAGGAAATATCCAGGAGAATGTGAAAGAGTTTCTGGGAAAAATGGGTTAGCGCAGAAGAAGCTTTCTGAATGCGGATTGCAGTCTGAGGCGGTTCTTTATGGAGAGCATTGTTGCAGGGAGGATGAAAGAAGATAGATGAAAGCGGCGATTGTAGCGGGAGGGACCATTGATAGCAGCTTTGTTCTGGACTACATGAAAAAAGAAAATTACCAGGTTACCTTGGCAGCAGACCGGGGCCTGGAATTTTTTTATGAGAATCATTTGACACCGGATATCATCGTAGGGGATTTTGATTCGGTGAAGCCCATGGCCTTGGAGTTTTTTCAAAAGGAAGGGGGCGAAGGAACACAGCCCCAAATGATTTCCTTGAACCCTATGAAAGATGATACGGATACGGGGCATGCTCTTATGACCGCGATTTCTATGGGGTGTGATCAGGTACATATTTTTGGAGCCACTGGGAGCCGTCTGGACCATGTGCTGGGAAACCTGCAGCTTTTGGGATATGGGCTGCGGGAGGGTGTGGACTGTGCGATCCTGGATGCTTATAATAAGATTCGTTTGATCCGGGGAGAGACAGTTTTGCATAAGCAAGAGCAATTCGGGACGTACGTTTCATTAATTCCTTATACGCCCCAGGTCACAGGTCTAACCCTGGAGGGGTTTCTCTATCCCCTGAAAGACCATGTGATGGGATGCTTTTACTTGGCGGATGCGGCTCCTGTCAGCGGCGTCAGCAATGAGATTGTGGATGATACGGCCAGAATTTCTCTGAAAGACGGGATTTTGGTGTTGGTGGAGTCACGGGATGGATGATTCCTGAAATAATTTAAGAGATATCTTTTTTTCTATATTTGAGGAATGCTGTTACAGCGCCAATGGCAGTAAAAAGAATACCAAGGGATAAGTATTTCAGTTCTATGTGGCCAGTGGCGACGATATCGGCTCCTTCGGTGTAACCGAAGGGGGTAATATATTTCAGGAATTGGGCCTGATCCGTTAGGTTGGCTATAATGTTTAGGAAGTAGAATAATGCGGCCAAGCCCAGCCCGCTTCCGCTTCCGCCTCTGTCCAGGAAGGATGAAATACCAAAGCAAATGGAGGCGATTTCTACCTGCAGTATGAAATAGGCGACAAATAAAAGAGCCAGGGTATTGTCCTTTGGAAATTCCCCGATGGCAAAGGCAGACAATAGAGTTACAATAATCACAACGCTATTTAAAATTGCAATTTGTATCAGTATGGCGCAGTATTTTTCCAGGACCACCTGAGTGCGGGAGATGGGGTGGGTGAGCAGAAATTCTGCGGTTTTTTCTTTTTCTTCGGATGCAAGGGAGGAGATGCCAAGAAGGGCTGCAAAAAAGGCTCCTCCCAGGCCCAGGACGTTGGCGCATTCTACGCCGAAGAAGCCCATAAATTCTCCAAAATTAATTTTGTCCATACCGAAAGCGGCGGAGAAGCCGCCCATATCAGCAAACATTCCGCTTAAGTCATTCATCTGATGTTCCATCTCGGGATAGATCAGGATGCAGACTCCCAAAAGAAAGGAAATGATAGCTGTCCATAGAATGAGGGAGATTCTTCCTTTTCGTAATTCTTGCTTCATAAGTGTCATATTATAAGTCCTCCTGATAATAGTGCATGAATATTTCTTCCAAATCCGGCTCGGTAATGGTGACGTCGGTAATAGGCAGGGTGGCGAGACGGCAGAGCAGTTCTTTTGGGGAGCCTCCGTATAGAAAGCGAATCGTATCCTTTTGGTATTGAATGTCTTTTACATGGTCTAAGGGAGGCAAGGAGGTAAGGCCCTTTAGGGTTACGCGTTTTGTCTCGGTATGTCCCAGCTTTTTTGTGCTGTCAGAGATCAGGATTCTGCCGTCCCGGATGATGGCGGCGTGTTCGCAGTATTCCTGAACTTCAGATAAGATATGGGAGGACAGGAATATGGTGGTGCCGTTTTGATTATATTCTTTTAGAATGGAATAGAATTCCCGCTGCATCAAAGGATCCAGACCGCTGGTGGGTTCGTCCAATATACATAACCTTGGCTTGTGCTGTAAAGCACAAACAATGGATACTTTCTTTCGGTTTCCCAAGGAAAGTTGGCGGATCTTCTTTTGGGGATCCAGTTTTAATCGTTCACACAATGCGGAAGCTTCTGTTTGGCAGTCCATACGGCGCAGGCTGGCGGAAAAGCGAATCACTTCCCCCACTTTCATATTTGGATAAAAGAAAGCCTCAGAGGGCATATAGCCGGTACAACTGAGAATTTCGGTTTTTTGGGATGAGATGCTTTTACCAAATATTTCTGCTGTTCCGCTGGTGGGCGAAATTAATCCCAGCAAAGTGCGGATAGTGGTGCTTTTCCCAGCGCCGTTGGGGCCGATAAAACCAAAAAAATCACCTTCTTCCACGGTAAGGTTCATTTCCGTAATTCCTCTGGCTTTTCCGTAGGATTTCGTCAAGGCTTCTGTATGGATGGCATTCATGTGCAGTATACCTCCTTTGTGATATTGTTTTTCACATTATAGCCTATCAAGACTTGTAGTGCAAGTTTTGGTAAAAGGTTATGACAGGAATCTTTATGACATGTTTTCCAATAAGAATGTAAAATTTATACAATATGGAAGAATAATGCTTTACATTTTTCCAATGATAGTATAGAATAAGAAAAATAAGTAGGATAAATAATCGCAGATGCAGAGGTCGAAAGACCGCATATGAGGAAAGTCCGGGCTTCACAGGGCAGGATGCCGGCTAACGGCCGGTGGAGGCGACTCCAAGGACAGTGCAACAGAAATGTACCGCTGCAGTGTGCAGTAAGGGTGGAAGGGCAGTGTAAGAGACTACCGCCTGCCTGGTAACAGGCGGGGCATATGTAAACCCCATCCGAAGCAAGACCGAACAGAAGCGTACGTGGCCCGCCAGCTTCAGGTAGGTTGCTGGAGGTAACTGGCAACAGTTATCCTAGATAGATGATTATTCACGACATAACCCGGCTTATCGTCCTGCTTATGATTACATATCGCCTGCAATTTCGTAGGATAACAACAGATGCAGCCGCACCATAGAATTCTCCAGATCCGCATCCAGCAGCTCTTGCAGCCGCCGGATGCGATACAGCAGGGAGTTCCGGTGCAGCTGCATTTCTTTTGCAGTAAGTATTAGGCTGCGTTCATTTTTCAGATAAATATACAGTGTTTGATAGAGTTGCGTATGATGCTTTTTGTCATAATCTAGCAGCGCCCCTAGCGCGGGGTGAGATGCTTCGGGCAAAATCGTGCCCTTTAATTCCCAGAGAATATAAGGCAGGACATAAGCCCCTCCCTCATAGATTTGCCCCGGATTTTTTTCACAATATTCCGAGGTAATGGCAGCATAGCGATATTGACGGTAAAAGGAATCCGTCATAGTAAAAGGCCGTCCCTGCATTCCGTAATAGCGGCCGTTTTTCAGCCAGGGCTTCAGTTGAGAGATCACTTCCTCCAAGGGGGCAAGACGCAGGTTTGCCAGTACGCAGATGGATGGATCCGCATTGCATGCAAACAAAAAGTCAAATTTTAAATTCAAAGTCTTGCATAGACGGAGATTGAGAGGAAAGGGCTGAAATCTGGTGTCCAATTTAAAAAATAGCAGAGTATCGTCCGCTTTCCAGCCCATAAGCTGCAGGCGTCGGAGCAGCTCGTCGTTTGCGGCGTTCTGGTCTGTGATAGCGGAAAGCAGCAGAGAATCCAGAATGACGGATTGTTCTTCCTGAATATGGATTTCAAACCAACGCTGCAGGAAATCACAGAACAAAGAAAAAACGTCCAACTGCCCCTGGCTGGTATTTGGGCAGTGTTCGATTTGTACGGCAGTACCCAGCCATTTGTCTTGAAAGAAAAAGTTTTTGTTGTAGCACCGGTTGGGGAATAGGTCAGGTTCCAGTACGTATATATCTTTTTTGGAAAAACGTTCCGGATATGCCTGATTGACGTTGATCAAAAAATCGATGTCCGGGCTGCCGAAGGCCACCATATCATCCCAGACAGAATCTACTTCTCCCCGGTGAAATATTTGCATATGGGCCAAAAAGCGTTGGGAAGCATCCAATAGAAAAACAGGCTGCGGCAGGACGGACTGAGTTGTATCGAAGAGATCTTGAAGCATGGCGTCCGAGGCCAAAAGCTCCAGCATCCGGACAGACCATGCGCTGTAAAATTCCAATGCATTCAGCACACAATTCAATATCTCTTCCAGATCTGTTGTCTGCAAAAGGAGCATATCATTCTTATGGGTGCAGATGACCTGGCCGCTGCTTGTGTGGAATAAATCGCAGAGACGCCCGATGTAGACAGTATGATTGTTGGAGGGCAATTCACTGGAAAAAAGTCTGGCAGATTCAATTGCGAACGAATTTTCTGTAATCGTTGCAACAGGATGGTACTCCTTTAGACAATCGGCTAACATCCACATGCTGATCTTCATACGTCTCCTCCTTGAAATGATTATGCATATGCATAATTTTGGAAAATGTAAGTGCTTCTTTATGCCCTATAGTATAGTGCATTTATCACAAAGTATCAATATTTTTTTAAGATAAATTGTGCGAAAAGTACGTATACTTCCAAAACAGGATATGATGTAATAGAAAATAAGAAAAACAACAGATATGCGGCTTATATGCCGAAGCTGAGAGGAGGTTTTATTATGGAGGGACATCAAAATGAGCCCCAGGGAGGCACTCCCATGCCCAATCCGGAATTTTTGCGGAGAATGAAGTTTTATGAGGATACGGTGGCCATAAGGCCGACGGACGGTGTATTCTGCGCGCCTTTCCCCATCTATCTTCCCATCAATTTGTACGGCCTGACCACCAGTGAGGAGGTTATGATGGATTATATGAAGATCCTGCCGTCGCTGATCCAGTATCAAAATGAGTACCAACCGGATTTATACTGGGGGCCCCAGGCGATTTTTCCAGGGGCGCCTCTGGAAGGATTGGATTGCCAGTTTATTCGATGGCCGGGAAAGCATCTGCCCAGTGACTCCAGCTTTCAGGTGGTGGACAGGGAAGAAGGCTATATGAGCCCGGATGAGTATTTGGAATATGCGGAAGATCCCACGGGATTTATGATCCGAAAGGTTCTGCCCCGCCATTATGGGGCGTTAAAGCCTTTAGAAATGGTAGATCTGGGGAATGCCGTATGGCAGGGCGGCCTGTATTCCATGATTCCCTTTGGCCTGCCTCCGGTGCAGGGAGCGTTGAAGGCCCTGATGGAAGCTGGAGAAAGGATGCTGGGAGTCAATCAGGCGAATGCGGCCATCGGACAGAAAATGATGGAGCTGGGGTGGCCGGGAGCCATAGATTATGCAGCCTGTGCGCCTTTTGACGTATTCAATGACACGCTGCGGGGATTTTTGAATACTACGATGGATATGATCGAATATCCAGACGAGCTTTTGGCTGCATTAAATACCAGTACCAAACAGCAGATTAAGACGATAAAAGCTCAGTTTGCCATGAATCCTTTCCTGAAAACGGTTTGCTTTTTTGTTCATAACGGCATGGATATGTTTATGAGCGTGGAACAGTATAAGACATTTTACTGGCCTGGGCTAAAAGCATGCATCGAGGCGGTCATCGAGATGGGCGGCATTGCCCATGTATATCTGGAGGATAAGTATGACGACAAATTAGATATTTTTGCAGGAGAGCTTCCTCCCGGGAAATGTATTTTTACCTTAATTAACTGCGATATGGAAAAAGCGAAAGAGAAATTTGCCGGAAAGATCTGTATCAGCGGCGGCGTAGACGGTACGCTGCTCCAGTACGGCACCAAAGAGGAAGTGGTGAAAAACGTAAAGCACGCCATTGATGTTTTGGCGCCGGGAGGCGGCTATTTCTTAAACTGCGACGTAAGTCTGGATGTGGCGAAGCCGGAGAACCTTCACGCACTGTTTGACACGGCGAGAAATTACCGGAAATCTTGAGGGGTCTAACAAACGAACATGTTTTTTGAAGGAAGAGAAGGAGAAAGATTTATGGAACAGAAAAAAAGCATAAATATTGGATTTCGAGGATGGATGCTTGTCCTTTGGCTGGCTACGGCATTTTTGGCATATACAGTAATCGGTAACTATCCGCTGAATATCCTGGCTGATTTGTATGGAGGAGCCCAGAAATTATCTGCCATTTATACGGCGGCCTCTGTGGTGGGTATTTTAATACAGCTTGGAATATCCGGCAGCATCGGAAAAGTAAAAAGTATTCGTATGGTCAGTCTTGTGCTTGGCGTTTTGACGGTACTTTCTCTGGTGGGAATTATGTATATCCCCATGTCAAGCCCCGCCCTATGGCAAGTGATGTATGGGGTTGGAACGGTGATTTCCGTGATGTACGGAACCTTTGCCATTAGTATTCTGGTGGGCCAGTGGTTTCCTACAAGAAAAGGAACGATAATGGGAATTGCAACGCTGGCGTTTCCAGTGGGAAACGGGCTTCTCGGCCCCTTTGCGGCAAGCGTATTCAGCAAGGGATTTCCAGATGTGGCCGGCGCTTTCCTGCCGTTCTTGCTTGTAATAAGTGCCGGATGGGCGCTGGGTTTTATCTTTATTAAGGATTATCCAGAGCAGTGCGGCGCTTATCGGGATAATAACCAGAGCCTCACTCCTGAAATTGCAAAGAAAATGATGCTGGAGGAAATCGAGAACCAGAAGACTACGGTGTGGAAGACAGGCCATACGTTAAAATGCCTTGATTTTTGGCTGATTACCATTCCTATGGGAACGCTGCTCATGTTCTCCGTCGGTATGATGACCCAGACGGCGGCTATCATCGGAAGCTTTGGAGACGCCCTGAATTATGGGCAGATCATGGGTATGATTATGATATTTGGATGTATTGGAAGCTACGTTCTGGGGTTGCTGGATACGAAGCTTGGGACTAAGACGGCCATGACCATTGCTGTTTTGATCATATTTGTTTAATGCAGTAGGCCCTATGATGGTAGCTATGCTGTTGTATTCTGCAGTCGGATATCGATTGATTTTTATTGTAACGATTGTGGTAGGCGTTGTTTCCTTGCTATTGATCGTAATGTTTCAGCCGTCCCGTGTGAAGGCGTTGGATGATCAATACAGGAAAGAGGCGGGAAAGCCTCTGGATGACGCTTTGGCGGGAAGGAAATAGAAGCTGATAAAATTTGCAGATACCTACATATATATAGAAACCCTGATTGAGAGAAGAAGAGGGCTGCCGCAAATGCGGCAGCTTTCTTCGTGATGCATATAGGATTATTTTGCCAACAACATCATAATCTCATTGCTTCTTGCAATAAATTTGCTCATCTCATCTGGTGTCAGAGGATGATTGGAGATCATGGCCAAATCGTAAAGCTGTTCACAGAACATGGGCACATGCTCCGAATCTTTATGCTCCAGGATATAGGTAACCAACTGATTGTTGGAATTTAAGGTAAGGGTCACATCGCCTCCGAACATGGAAGGATCCATACCTGCCATTCCGTACATCTTCATCATATCCTGCATCCGCCGTCCTTCTTCGGACAGTGTGATTACGGAAGAGATGGCGGCATTTTTCAGCTTTTCTACTTTGACGTTTAAGTTCTCGCGCTTCAGGGCATTCCGGAATACCTCAGTTAAGGTTTCGGTGGCCTCTTTCAATTCTTCTTCCGAAGTTTCTTCTTTCAAAGAATCCGTTAAATCTGCATCGATACGCTGGAAACGATAATGTTCATTCCGGCGCTCCAACTGTGTGATAAAGGAGGTATCGATGTTGTGATCTAAAATCACGGCGTCCATGCCCTGCTCCTTAAACATGTTGATATACTGACTCTGCTGCTGCAGATCGGTGACATAGTAGATGGTTTTTCTGGTATCCTTTTCTGTTTCGCCATCCTCTGCTTCGGCGGCCTCCTCTGTCTTTGTATCTTCAGAAACGACTTCAGCTTCCACCGGATTGCCGTTTTCATCCACGGCTTCTTCCTTTTTCTCCACAGGCTTTAAGCATTCCGGGAGAGTGAGGTATTTGTCATCCAGATTTTTGAACAAAATGTAATCGTTCATCTTGTCGCAGAATTTCTCGTCCTTTAAGCAGCCAAATTTGATAAAGGGGCTGATGTCGTCCCAATACTTTTCATAGGTTTCTTTTTCCGTTTTGCACATTCCGGCCAGCTTGTCCGCCACCTTTTTGGTGATGTAATCAGAAATCTTTTTCACAAATCCATCATTCTGCAGGGCGCTGCGGGAGACGTTTAGGGGAAGATCCGGACAGTCGATGACGCCTTTTAACAACATCAAAAATTCCGGAATTACTTCCTTGATATTATCGGCAATAAATACCTGGTTGTTGTACAGCTTAATGGTGCCTTCAATGGAATCGTACTCCGTGTTGATCTTGGGGAAGTACAGGATTCCTTTTAAGTTGAAAGGATAGTCCATATTCAGATGGATCCAGAACAAGGGCTCTTTGTAGTCCATAAATACTTTGCGGTAAAATGCTTTGTAGTCTTCGTCGGTGCAGTCGTTGGGATGCTTGCCCCATAAGGGGTTTGTGTCGTTTAAGGGCACCGGGCGTTTGATGATCTTAGCCTTTTCCTGCCGGGGAGAGATCTCCACCTGCTCCTTGGTGCCGTCTTCTTTTTCCTGCTCCTCGTATTTGGCTTCCTCTACGATATTCTCGATGACGGTATCTTTTTCCGTTACTTCATCCGCAGGAATGGTCTCATATTCTGTCTTTGCATTGGCTTTGGACAAAAAGATAGGGGTTGGCATAAAAGAGCAGTACTTTTCAATGACTTCCCTTGCCCGGTATTCATTGGAGAATTCCACGCAGTCTTCATTCAAAAACAAAGTAATCTCCGTGCCCACTTCCTGCTTGGAGCCGTCCGACATATCAAATTCCGTGCCGCCGTCGCATTCCCAATGTACGGGTACAGCATCTTTCTGATAGGAGAGGGAGTCGATATGCACCTCGTCCGCCACCATAAATGCGGAATAAAAGCCAAGACCGAAATGGCCGATAATCTGTTCCTCGCTGGCCTTGTCCTTATATTTTTCCAGGAAATCGGTAGCTCCGGAAAAGGCGATCTGATTGATGTATTCCTCTACTTCATCGGCAGTCATACCAAGACCGTTGTCGATAAATTTCAAGGTCTTTTCTTCCGGGTTGACAATGATCTGAATTTTGGCTTCATAATCCTCTGGAAGCTCATATTCTCCCATCAGATCCAGTTTTTTCAGCTTTGTAATGGCGTCGCAGCCGTTGGAGATCAGCTCGCGGTAGAAAATATCGTGGTCGGAATACAGCCATTTTTTTATAATAGGAAAAATATTGTCGCTGTTGATGGAAAGGTTTCCATGCTTATTGCTCATATCATACACTCCTTTTTTGATTTATGATTCTGTAGAGCATTTTAATACGGAAAAAGAAAAAAGTCAATAGAAAATTAGCACTCTTTTGAAGTGAGTGCTAATAAAAAGAGGAGAAAGGATACCTAAAAAGCAGTCTTATCCTTTATTCATAAGTAAAAAACCCTTCCTCCGTGGCCATATTGCGTATTCCATAACAAGAAAGCGTCTCAAAACCATCGCTGTCCTCCATAAAGTGATAAGGCCACCAGCTTAAGAATTCTTCCGAAAGTCCGGAAAGCGGCGTTGGGGGAAGATAAAAAAGGAATTCTGTCCCGCCTGTCAGCCCCGACGGTTGGGAGCTGATATAGCGGGCGTTGTCCCAGGTCCATTCTTTTCCGGCGGGTTCTTCGGTGGAGAGTCCCTCAAGAACCATGGAAAACGTGTTGTCATCGATTTGCCGGACTTGGGTGAATTGGCCGCTAAACCGGCAGGTATAAAAAGTTACTTCGTAGTCGTCCCCGGTCTCCTCCATTTCCGAATTATGGAAAAGCCCTTCAAAGAAACCGTCCTGGTGTAAAGTGAAATAAGATCCCCATGCTCCGGCGCCGCTGGAAAAGGTAAATTCCAACGGGAAGACGTCCCAGGGAAAAACTGCTTTCCCACGTTTTTTTAGAATATGGGAAGAATCCTTTCGATTCTCCTGAAAGGCAGCCTCCTGTGGTATGACAGGCATTTTCAAAGAACAGAGCCGCTCTCTTAGTAAAGAGAATTGTCCGGTGGGCGCAGTTATCTTCTGATCTATACCGCAGCCCACAGGAAGGAAGAAACAAAAAACAGCGGCCATTGCGATAGATACAAATAAAAAATTTTTTCTCTTCACGCCAAAAAACCTGCCTTCCGATATTCTCTTGGGGACATTTCCTCCTGCTTTTTGAAGAAACGGGAAAAATATAAAGGATCCGAGAATCCCAAAAGCTCCGAAATCTGGCAGATGGGCATTGTAGTATGCAACAGCAGATGCCGGGCCTTCTGAAGGAGGAGATCTTCCATATATTCTTTCAATCCGTATCCGGTGTCCTGGCGGAAGGAGCGGGAGAGAAGATGGGAAGGGATTCCCAGGGCGTCCGCCAGGTCCTGTACCCTGAGACTGGCGGACAGGTGGGTGGAAAGGTATCCTAAAACCTGCTGCTGACGGTAAAATCCATTAAAATAATTCAAGTACCCAGTCTCGTCCATGGTTTCCTGGAAAAATCGGTGGATCACATCCCAGACCAGGGATTTGATATGCAAAACGCCGGATAGTGATTCTCTTTGGGCTTCCAAAAGGAGAGAATCCAAAAGTCCCGCCGGACAAGGAAGCGCCCGGAATTCTTTCAGCGGGCCGAACAGATCCACTCCTGGCAGCAGTTCCAGGTTAAAATGCAGGTAAAATTTATGAATCACAGAGGAGCAGGCGTAGGAATAACAGGAGCCGGCAGGGATCAGGTAGATATATCCGGGAGAAAATTCAAAGCGCCCCTTTTGGTTGGTCAGGGAAGCTTCTCCATCTATAATGAAATAAAGCCGGTGAAAAGGGGACACCATGTTAGGATAATTCCAGGTCCGGTCCCCGTGGAAGAGCCCATGGTCAAAGAGAGTGAGCTCCAGGCTGTTCCAGGCGTCTTCCAGAGAAGAAAATCTAGTAATATTCATTCAAAAAATCCATCTTTCCGTACAAAAATGATATGTACTTTTTTTCATAGTTATTGTAACATAGCTATTGCAAAAAGCAAGTGTATTTTTAGTAATGTACAGGAGGGTAATATGATGGATATGAGAAAGTGGTTTAAAGAGGCGCAGTACGGGATGATGATACATTGGGGACTGTATTCGCTTCTGGCAGGAGAGTGGGACGGAAAGCACAGCAGCAATTACAGCGAGTGGATCCAGTCCAACCGGGCGATCCCCAATGCAGAATACGAGAAGCTGGCCAAAGCCTTTAACCCGGTATTTTTCAATGCGGATGAGTGGGTGAAATTTGCAAAAGAATGCGGTATGAAATATTTTGTGGTTACCAGCAAGCATCATGACGGATTTGCCATGTATCATTCCAAAGTTGATAAATATAACGTAGTGGACGCTACGCCTTTTGGCCGGGACGTGGTAGGGGAGATTGGGGAAGCCTGCTATAAATACGGCCTGAAGCTGGGCCTGTATTATTCCCAGGATCTGGATTGGCATGAATTCCACGGCGGCGGATACAAATCCGGACATATTCCCTGTGCAGGGGTTGCCTGGTGCAATCAGTGGGATTTCCCGGAGAATGATAAGAAGGATTTCGACATCTGCTTCCGCAATAAGATCTATCCTCAGATTGAGGAGCTGCTGCGTAATTATGGAGATCTGTGCCTGATTTGGTTTGATATGCCAATGACCTTAGAGGAACATCACAGCCGCCAGATTTTTGATTTGGTTAAAAAATATCAGCCGGATTGTTTAATGAATTCCCGCCTTGGGAACGGCGCTTACGATTATGTATCCTTAGGGGATAATGAAATACCGGATTCGATTCCGGAGCATCTGGAATTTGACGAGGCTATGATCAATGAAGTGGACGGCTTCAAGCCCTCTCCCTATGGCTTATATGAGACTGCGGCGACGATGAATGACAGCTGGGGCTATTGCGCATGGGATCAGAATTGGAAAGACGCCAAAAAGGTAGCGGAGATTAAGAAGAAGCTGAACGGCATGGGGATCAACTATCTGCTGAATATAGGGCCGGATGGATTGGGACGTTTCCCGGTTGCCTGCCAGGATATTTTGCGGGAAGTGGCGAAAACATTGTAAGAGCGTTGTGAAGGGACAAGTTGTCTGAAAAAAGAAAAAAGACGGTATGGGGGCTGCTTTGATGCAGCCTCTTTCTGTTATGTACGGTATTTAAAAGAGAAGCTTGGATATAATGAAAAAATGAATTACGTATATTGACGTACATATACGCGTACGGTATAGTATATGGAAAAGGAGATGGTGGAATGACGGCAATTAGTGTGTGGGACGGTTAAAGTTATACGTATGTGGTCGCATTATGATAGTATGAGATAAAAATAATGCACTATAGTAAATTGGTAACCATGGATTTTGACAAGGAGACTAGAAGAAGTGTTCAACATAGTAATTTGCGATGACGAGGACACGCTTATTGAGGATTTAAAGGAACAACTGCAGCGGTATGCAAAAGAAACCGGCAGAGATTTCTGCTATTTTACGTATCATGACGGCAGAGAATTGCTGATGGATTACCATCCCGATACGGATCTGATATTTCTGGATATCAAAATGGAGCAGATGGACGGCTTCAAAACGGCAGAAGCGATCCGCAATATGGACAGCTCCGTAGGAATTCTTTTTTTAACTTCATTAAAAAAATTTGTTTGGAAAGGCTATGAGTACCGGGCGGTCAACTATTTGATTAAGCCTGTGAAATATGGCGTTTTGAAACTGGAGCTGGACCGTTATTTTGCCCATTATCAGGGAAAAGAGGAACCTTATCTGAGCTTTTCCAATGACAATGGAAAATATAAAGTGTTGTACAAAAATCTTTCCTATGCCGAGACAAATAAGCGCAATGTGATGCTTCATTTTGAAGGGAATCAGCAAATCATCTATAAGAATATGAAAGAAGTCTCCGGGCTGCTTTGCGGACAGCCCCAATTTGTACAAAGCCACCAGAGCTTTGTGGTGAATTTGTCCTTTGTAAAAGGATTAGAAGGGCAGGAACTCATCCTTTCCACCGGGGAGCGCCTTCCGATCAGCCAGCCGAGAAGGAAAGAATTTATGAAAAAGCTGACAGATTATTGGGGGGATATGTTGTGATTTTCGTATTGCATGTAATGTCTTTTGTTTTTGAGTTATTATATCAATTTCTTTTTTATTGGATTCTGCATACTTTTATCCCTCTGAGAAAAAATTGCTTTATGCGTATCCTGGCCTTTCTGGTCTCTCATTTCTTTACCAGCGTAGTCGTTTACAGAAATGATCTTGACAATATCCTGCTGTCCTTAACCGCAATGATATTGTATCTTATCATATTTCATCAAAGCAGCATCATAGAAAAAATGACGGCTGTGTTTATTTTTTATCCGATTATGATTTCTATGAATTTTTTAACGATGGATATTGCCAGCCAGATTTTTTTTGCTGTCACAAAAGAGACGGTTCCAGGGCCTGGATGGGACCAGGACGTTGTTTTTTTTGTGATCAATATGGGACAGAGACTGGTGCATTTGCTGTTTTGGTGCGGAATCTGGATTTTTCTCAGAAAACCCCTTCGCCAAATCCGTCTGGATCTGACGGTGAAAATGTGGCTGATTGTGGATTCTATTATTATGGTTTCCGGGATTGCCTGCTTTACCACGATCTATTTTTCCGAAGAGCAGTCGGTCATCATTTATCCCTTATGCATAGCCGCTGTTTTTTCTTCGATAGGATGCGTATGCCTTGTTGCTTATATGAGCAATTCCATGCAAAATGCGTATGAGGTGCAGCGATTGAAGATGCAGCAAACATATTACCAGAATAAGCAAAAGGAGGAAGAACGGATACGGTCCGTCTACCATGATATGAAAAATCATCTTCTGGTACTGGAAAGAAGCCAAAAATCAGAAGATGCCCATTTGATGATCCAAGAACTTCGTTCCCAGATTGCGGATTACGAGGACTATATACATACAGGAAATGATTTTCTTGATATTATTATCAAAGATAAGGCGGAATATGCCCGGGAAAAACACATGGAATTTTTTTCATCTGTGGATTTTGAGGGCATTGATTTTATAGAACCTTTGGATATCAGCACCTTGTTTGGGAACGGGCTGGACAATGCCATGGAAGCCAGTGAAAAGCTTCCCAGGGAGCAGAGGGTTATACTGGTTAAGGCAGGAAAAATACAGGATTTTGTATCGATCCTGATAGAAAACCATTGTCTTAAAGAGAAAGAAAAACAAGTAGGGCGTACTTCAAAGAGGGATTTTTTGTTCCATGGATTCGGGATCTCCAATATGGAAAAGGCGGCCGGAAAGTACGGCGGATGGCTGACTGTAAAAAATGAGGATGGAAAATTTGTGTTGAAGATCTTGATCCCCATACCGGCCTCCCAGAAGGCTGTCTAACTAAAATTTACCTTTTCGGTATTAGAATTTGCGCTGCCTATTGCATGTGTTTTTAAATTTGTTAGAATATCTTGAAACGGTGATTTAGGAGGAACGGAACGATGGCTATTTTAAAAGCATCTCATTTGAAAAAATATTATGGAAAAGAGGAGAGTCTGGTAAAAGCCTTGGAGGATGTGAGCGTGTCGATCGGAGAGGGACAGTTTGCAGCAGTGGTTGGCACGTCTGGCAGCGGGAAATCCACTCTTTTAAATATGCTGGGGGGACTGGATACGCCAACGGAAGGAAGCGTACAGGTGGAAAACCAGATGATAGAAGCCTTGACGCCGGAACAGCTTACGGTATTCCGCAGGCAGCGTATCGGATTTATTTTTCAAAACTACAACTTGATTCCGTATCTTACGGCTTATGAAAATATCGTACTGCCTGTGCGTTTGGATGGAAAGGTGGAAGATCAGGCGTTTCTGGAAGAGATTGTAAAGTTCCTAGAGCTGGAAGGAAAGCTTTCCAATTATCCCAGCCATCTTTCCGGGGGCCAGCAGCAGCGGGTGGCCATTGCACGGGCGCTGGTATCGAAGCCCGCCATTATTCTGGCGGATGAACCCACCGGGAACCTGGACAGCCGGACCAGTGATAAAGTTGTGGAGCTTTTGAAAATGACCAGCGAGAAATTTCACCAGACCATTGTGATGATTACCCATAACCCTGACATTGCAAAAAAGGCAGACGTGAGAATCCGCCTGGAAGATGGAAAGATCTGCGAGTAGGGGGTGTGGGAAATGAGGAGTCGAAAAATAGCGGCGGATATGATTTCACGTATGTCCAAGGAGAGCTTAAAAGCAAACCGTATGCGGAACATATTCGTAATGATCACGATTGTCCTGGCCTCTTCCCTGCTGACGGCAATTTTCATGTTTGCCATAGGACAGGACCAGAGGGAGAAGAAAGCTCTTTCCCATAGCCAGCAGGCAGGGTATTATAATCTTACCAAAGAGCAGGTGGAAATACTGAAAAAAGATTCACGTATTGCCTATCAGGTACAAGTAAAGACTGGCATCCTCTCAGAATTGGATGGTTTTGATATTATGCCGTCTTATGTGAGCGGGCTGTCCGATGAAATCCAGGTGGGAGAATTGGAAATGGGCAGGCTGCCGGAAACGGATACAGAAATTGCGGTGCAGTCCGGGATGCTGGAGAAGATAGGGGTAAAGGACGTAGGAGAAAAAGTTACGCTGGCCTTTTACGATGGGCAGACGGAAACCTTTACGGTGTCGGGCATTTTAAAAGGGGGTGATACCGCAAAGCAGTTTCCGGTGTTCTTTTCGGAAAGCTATGCCAACGGAGGCAGCCAGCTGAAGGATATGCCCTATGAAGTTTATGTGAAGGTACATAATGCCCATCAGATGGATCCGGAGGGGTGCAGAGAGCTCCTATATGAGATTGGAAGAGATGCAGGAATCGAAAGACAATACATCAGCCCCTCCAAGGCTTTTTTGGATTCCCTTTCCCTGGATATGCAGGAATTGATGGTGTACGGTTTGGTAGGTCTGGTGATCCTGCTTGCCTGTATACTTGTAATTTATGGTGTTTTCTATCTGTCTGTGCTGGGTCAGGTTCATCAATTTGGCCAGCTTCACACCCTTGGTATGACAAAGAGGCAAATTAAAAAATTGGTTTCCAGGGAAGGGGGCATGTTGTTTTTGCGCTCAGCTCCCATAGGGATGATCCTGGGAGGGGCAGTGGGATATGCATTGGTTCCGGATGGATGTTCCGTATTCCATACGCTTTGTATTGCAGCGGCAGTATTTGCGTTGGTTTATGTGATCACAATGATATCCGTCCGAAAGCCTGCCCGCATCGCAGCGGCAGTATCGCCTATGGAAGCGCTCCGCTATGTGCCTGAGACCTCCATGAAGCAGGCGGCCAACCGAAAAATGTGCCGCAGGCTGACGCCTTTGGGGCTGGGAGTGATGAATTTTTCCAAGAACCGGAAAAAGGCAGCGATTACCATGGCTTCCTTAGGGATGGGAGGAATCTTGTTTATGGCTGCGGCGACGTATATCTCTTCCTTTGATAAGGCCAATTTTGCCAGGCAGGGGTATTTTACCGATGCAGAATTTAATATATACTATTCCAGCTCTGCCAAGGAGCTGAATGAACATGGTTTGGGCGGGCTGCAGCAGGAGGCGTCCCTGGATGAGGAAATGGTACAAAGGATTTATGATCTGGATGGGGTGGAAAACGTATGGGAGATTATGAGCCTGGACGTCCTCTTTGCCTATCCTCGCTATGATGTATTCGGCAGCCGTGATACGGACGCCATATATCCTTTGACAGAAATGGAGCTGGCAGATGCAGAAAATTATCTGGAAGAAGGGTCCTGGGACTATGGGAAGCTGATGAGCGGCGATTATATCCTGGCAGCGGGAAATGATGTTGCAGAAGAAGTGTACGGATGGAGGTTCCAACCAGGAGATGAAATCATCCTGCACTATTATGACGGAAATGCCATGGTGGATAAGAACGTGACAATTCTTGGTATTTTAAACAGTAAATTCACCTTAAAGCAAAAAGGGTTTGAGGGCTGGTTTCTTATGCCAGAGCAGGCGGTTCGGAATCTAGTGTCTTATGATAATTTAAATTGTCGTTTGATTGTGTCTGTTCAGGAGGAGAAAGAAGCGTCGGTAGGAGAAGATCTGGCTGAATTAGTGGCCCAAAAACCGGAATTAAGCATGGAGACGCTGGCAGAACGCAGGATTTCTTATGAAAAAAACGCCAACCAGATGTTTGCCCTAATCACTGGGCTTGCGGCTTTCATTATGGCTTTTAGTATTTTAAGTATGATAAATACCCTGATTACCAATATTGTTACCAGAAGACAGGAGCTTGCAATGCTGGAATCCATCGGTATGGAAAAAAAGCAGATTCGGAACATGCTTTTGGGAGAGAGCTTGCTGCTGGTACTTGCTGCCGTGGGCGTTACCATGACGGTGGGGACGCTTTGCGGATATGTTTTAAGTAAAATGCTCTATGATATAGGGGCGTTTTATATGGCGTTTCGGTTTCCTGTGGTCTTTTCCATTGCGTATACGGGGACTTTATTGATCGTGCCTGTCATCATCACGTTACTGCTTATGCATAGTTTTTCCAAGGATGGCTTGATGGAACGGCTCAGAGGCGTACAATAGTTGAGGAAATATAAGAAAAAATCAAACAATTGTCTGGCGGCTTCCTGACGGCTTCCTGACGGCGTTCCGCCTCCACCAGTTCTTTTACCGGGCCTATCATTTGGCTGTTTTTGCTGATCACAAAGAACTTGCGGAATGCTTTGCAATCCTTTTGCACCAGACCGGCAAAGAGGGGCGAGACGTCCGGACTCTATCACCTGTTCCAGCAATTCCTTCTGAAACAGCAGTTAATAATTTAATAAAGGCTTTACACCATAAACTCTAATTGATAAAATGAAATTAGCATATAGACGGCGCAAAAAGCATTATTAATGGTAGCAGGCGTAAATCTTACAGAGCTTGACAAGATCAAAGAATAACAACTAAATAAACCAAACATAACCCAAAGGTGTAAAGTCTTTATTGAATTATTAAGGCTGCGCACCTTTTTAATTTGTAGAAATACAACAACAATCATAAATACAACGAAAAAAAGGTAACCGGACATATGTCTGATTACCCTTTTGATGATCAAATACTGAAAATCCAATAAAAATAAAAGAAGCAGGATACGGGAATCGAACCCGCCTCCTCAGCTTGGGAAGCTGATATACTACCAATGTACTAATCCTGCGTTCGTATGAATACATTATATCACATATTTAAAAAAATGCAATGGAAAACTTGTAAAAATTTTTCCCTTGTGATAAAGTGGAATTACGTTATTTTTCACGGGTCAGGAATGCGCACTGGCTGCGCATTCCGTGAGAACATGATTCAGGTGTGAGGGGCGATTTTTGCGAAGCAAAACTTGGAATATCGCCCCGAATCGTTACTATGAGCGGCTCCGCCGTGAAAAGTAACGGAATTACTGTTACTTGGCGTTTGGCGCCGCGCCTGATGATCTCTGGCTTGGCCAGACGATCAGGCAGTAACAAAAAGAGTAGTAAAGGAGATGGGCAAATGGAAACGAAAGAAACCATGGAAGATTACAAGGAAGAATTGGAAGCGTCTTTCCGAAAAATTAATGTTGGAGATATCATTTCCGGGACTGTCATTGACGTGAATGAGGAAGAAGTAACCCTGGACCTGAAATATTATGCCCCAGGCGTGATAAAGGCGGCAGATTTAAGCAGCGATCCTAATTATAAAATTATGGAAGAAGTAAAACCTGGCGACGTGATCAAGGCGACCGTAGTGCGGACGGACGACGGAGCCGGGAATATTCAGTTGTCTGGCAAAGAGGCAAACGAAGTGCTGGCATGGGACAAATTAAAGGAATATCAAGAGCAGGAGACGGAGCTTTCCGTTAAGATCACCGGTATTGTGCCAAGCGGCGTGGTGGCTTATTTAGAAGGCATCCGGGGATTTATACCGGCGTCTCAGCTGGCTCTGTCCTATGTGGAAGTGGATGACAGTTGGCTGGGGAAAGAGCTTGAAGTCCGTGTGATCACCGTGGAAGAGTCCAAAAAGAAGCTTGTAATGTCAGCAAAGGTAATATTAAAGGAAAAAGCTGCCCAGGAGCATGACCGCAAGATTTCCATGCTGGTTCCTGGAACCGTTTTGGAAGGCGTAGTGGAGAGCCTGATGCCCTATGGGGCTTTTGTGGACATCGGAGATGGCATCAGCGGCTTGGTGCATATTTCACAGATTAGTACAAAGCGTATCGGAAAACCCTCAGAAGTGCTTTCCGTAGGCCAAAAGGTGAAGGTGAAGATCCTAAATACCAATGACCATAAAGTAAGCCTCAGCATGCGGGCTTTGGAGGAAGAGATGGTGGATACGGACCGTCCCGGGGAAGTGAAAGAATATATTTCCAAGGAGAAGGCATCCACCAGCCTGGGGGATCTGCTGGCAGGAATCAAGCTTAACTGACGAAATTGAAATCAAAAAGGAGTTCTGTATGAAAGTAATTTTGCTGAACGGAAGCCCCAATCAGGAGGGCTGTACTTATACGGCTTTGAAAGAGGTAGCAGGAAGCCTGAATAAGAATGGCGTCGAGACAGAGATCGTGTGGATGGGAAAGTCCGTATCCTCCGGCTGTACTGCCTGCGGCGCCTGTAAAAAAACAGGCCGATGCATATTTACGGAAGATATGGTGAATGAGGTATTGGAGAAAATGGAGCGGGCAGACGGTTTCGTGGTGGGGTCCCCAGTATATTACGCTTCCCCCAACGGTTCCATTGTATCCTTCCTGGACCGTCTGTTTTTTGCAGGAAGCTGTTTTGGTTATAAGCCCGCGGCAGCCATTGCTTCTGCACGGCGGGCAGGGACTACGGCGACCTTGGATATGCTGAATAAATACTTTACCATTTCGAATATGATGGTAGTATCCTCTCAATATTGGCCCATGGTGCATGGAAGCTGCCCGGATGATGTGAGAAAAGACGAAGAAGGAATGCAGACCATGCGGGTACTGGGGGCAAATATGGCCTGGCTTTTGAAATGCATCGAAGCCGGAAAAGAGGCGGGAGTAAACCTGCCGGAGTTGGAAGAGCGGAAAAAGACGAATTTTATCCGATAAAAGAGTTCCTGTGCATGTTATAGGAAAAAGAGCAAAAATCCCTGGCTGGTGAAGGTGCAGCCGGGGATTTTTATAGTTTGGATACCCTCTTGCGCACGGAGGGTAAGATGTTACGATGTAATTAAAGTTACTTCATTTTCCCGCATGTAATCTGCCAGGGCCTTCACATCATGAATGGAATCCGGCACCAGAATGCCGCCCCGGGCGCAGTCATCCGGTCGATGGAAGTCGCTGCCGGAGGATTGGAGCAGCCGGTATTTCCTGGCCCATAGCAAAGAGATTTCGTTGCGTTCGTCATGGTGGAGATTGCCGTTGTATACTTCTGCCCCGTGGAGAAGCTCCGGGTCTCTGGGCCGGCAGTAGGAGCGGTTTGGGTGTGCCTGGTACATCAGGCACCCGTATTGTTCACACTCCCGGAACAGTTCTTCCTGGGTCATGCGGTACATGAAAGGATTCTCATACAGGATGTCCGGCTGGGCGCCAAACAAAAGAAAATCCTCCGGCCCGCCGCTGATACAGGTCTCGATGCCGAACCAGACTTCAATGCCAAGTTCCCGGCCGTATTCTTCTGCCTGCCGGTACAAATCCACGTAATGATCCACTGCCTGCCTCGGAGAGAGGCCGGGCTTAGGGACTGTGTCGTCGTTAAAATGGTTGGTGATGATCAAAGCGCCATATCCGGCCTTGGCATATGCTTTTACAACATCGTAAGCCGGGACTTTTGCACATGGGCTGCCGCCTTTGGTATGGGCGTGGGTTTCCACTGCCTTGGTCTGGCAGCCTTTAAATATATCGGTGGTATGTGGCAATTCACGTTTCATAAGAATCTCCTCAAAAAAGAGTAACAGTTCAGCCTTCGGCTTCCCTGTTACTCAATCCGGCTCATTTGGAAGTTTGCCTGCGGCAAAGAGCCGGATTCCCATCGTGTCAGCTTTATCATACGGACTTTACAGTAAATGCAAAGTCTTGGGCTGAACTGTCGCAAAAAGAGAGCATTACAACGGGCTGCTGCAATACTCCCAATGTTCCATACAGATGTATGGTCTTAAATGCTGTCGCCGGAACCGATCAGGTTCAGGACGGCAGGGCTGTAACGAATATCCTGGTAAGCGTAGTAGGAATCCGATTTCTGTTCTTCTGCCTGGTCTTCTTCTTTCTTGGTGCGTTCTTCTTCCTGGATCTTTGTATAAATATCCAAAAATGCCAGATAATCTTCATAAGAAAACAACTCATCCAGGACGGATTGATAGTAGCTGTCTTCGTGGGTGCCGGGAACATTGTAAGAAACGTTGGGCACGGAAATGCCGCCGTTCATGAATTCCGTTACCTTCACCACATAATTCTGGGTCTCTTTAAAAGGAGGGACGCCGCCGTATTTGACTACGTTGTTGGGGCCTGCATTATAGGCTGCCAGAGCCATAGTGATATTGCCGCCAAAAGAATCCAGCATCTGGCTGATATATTTGGCGCCTCCCATGATGTTCTGGTAGGGGTCGTAAGAATCGGTGACTCCCAGGCTTCTTGCAGTAGCAGGCATGAGCTGCATAATACCCTGGGCTCCTGCGCCGGATGTGGCGTTGGGGTTAAAATCTGATTCTGCCTTGGCGATTGCTTTCAGCAGATCTTTCGGTACGCCGTAGGTCGCGGCTGCTTCTTCAAAGATCTGTTCCAAAGAGCTGCTGGTCTTCAAATAGGAAGAAAAATTCGAAGAATCCTGTGACGTAATTCCAACAGCCGTTGGGCTTTGGTCCGTTGTCTGGACTGCCTGTACTTTCATAAGCACACTCCTTTGCATCAATCTCAATAACTGACAATAGTATAACACAAGCTTTGGGACAATTTCAACAGAAAAGTTGACGAAAACCATTGACTTTTTTTTAAAACCGTTTTACTTTAAAAACGGATTTTTTGAAGGGAGATAAAGAAGAGATGAAAAAAGAACCATTTGTGACATATGAACAACTGCAGGAAATTGTAAAAGAATATCATACTCCGTTTCATTTATATGATGAAAAAGGAATCCGGGAAAATGCTAAGGCTGTCCAGGAAGCATTTGCCTGGAATCCTGGATTTCGTGAATATTTTGCAGTAAAGGCGAATCCGAATCCGTTTTTGATCCGTATATTAAGAGAATATGGCTGCGGCCTGGACTGTTCTTCCCTGACGGAATTGATGCTGGCCCATGCCTTGGGAGCCGGGGGAGAACAGGTGATGTTTTCTTCCAATGCCACTCCGTCCGGGGAGTATGCATATGCAGAAAAAATCGGCGCAGTGATCAATCTGGATGATATTACACATATCGATTTTCTGGAACAGACACTGGGTTATCTTCCGGAGACGATCAGCTGCCGCTTTAATCCAGGTGGGATTTTTAAAATCAGCAATAGTATTATGGACAATCCCGGAGACGCCAAATACGGATTTACCAGGGAGCAGATGTTTGAAGGATTTTCCCGTTTAAAGGAAAAAGGGGTGAAACATTTCGGAATCCACGCCTTCTTGGCCAGCAACACCGTAACGAATGAGTATTATCCCACGTTAGCCAGAATCTTGTTTGAACTGGCGGCAGAGCTGAAAGAGAAGACCGGGGCGGATATCCGTTTTATTAATCTTTCCGGCGGAATTGGAATTCCTTACCGTCCCGATCAGGAACCCAATGACATTTATGCAATTGGAGAAGGCGTACGCCAGGTGTATGAAGAAGTGCTTGTGCCTGCAGGCATGGGGGATGTGGCGCTGTATACGGAGCTGGGACGTTTTATGACGGGTCCTTATGGCTGTCTCGTCACCAGGGCGATCCATCAGAAGCATACGCATAAAGAATATATAGGCTGCGACGCCTGTGCCGTAAACTTAATGCGCCCGGCGATGTATGGAGCTTATCATCATATAACGGTGATGGGCAAGGACAATAGAGTATGCGATCACAAATATGACGTGACAGGGTCTTTATGTGAAAATAACGATAAATTTGCCATTGACCGGATGCTGCCGAAAGTGGATGTGGGGGATCTTCTGGTGATTCACGATACTGGGGCCCACGGCTATTCCATGGGATATAATTATAATGGAAAATTAAAATCCGCGGAACTGCTTCTGAGAGAAGACAACCGTGTGGAGCTGATCCGCAGGGCGGAGACACCGAAAGATTATTTCGCAACGTTGGATTGCTTTGATATATGGAAGGATTTAGGAGCCTGAGAGGAGGGGGTATCAGCTCCCCTTTTCCCTGGCTGTGCATCCCGTTTCCGTAACTAATTGAAACGATGTAGGAATGAATCAATGTCAGTTAGTTAAGCATTAGGTTAGATTCTGCAATAGGGGTCTAAC
>JAAVYA010000050.1 GCA_022790855.1 Lachnospiraceae bacterium
AGAGGATTTGACATGGCACATCTGTTCCGTAATGCATTAGATATTTCAAGAAAATTAAAGCCAGAGATTCCTTTAATTGGTGAAAATTCTATACCCTTGCGTCATGAAATTGAATTTGAATTATCTATAGATGATTAGTGGGAATGATTGCATCATAAATCCCCTGATAAGGTGATCATGATAGTTTCAACTGTGAAGTATCTTTCAGCATTTCGGAATCCTCCTTCCCCATACTTCTATTATAATGCAAACACTGAAAAATACAGCAAAATCAAGCATTTACGGAGGTTTTAGCAACATGATAAAAATACTTTTCGTCTGCCATGGGAACATCTGCCGCAGCACAATGGCCGAAAGCGTAATGGCCCACCTGATCCAAACAGCCAACCTTCAGACACAGATCAGCGTCTCCTCCGCGGCCACCAGCCGTGAGGAAATCGGCAACCCGCCCCATCACGGAACGGTGTCAAAGCTGCGGCAGATGCACATCCCGGTAATCCCCCACAGAGCGGTTCAGATGACCCGCCAGGACTATCAGGAGTACGATTACCTCATCGGTATGGACAGCGCTAACATCCGCAATATGCTTCGGATTCTGGGCGGGGATCCCCAGAATAAGGTTTCAAAACTGCTTTCCTTTACAGACAGAGGCGGCGATATTGCAGATCCCTGGTATACCGGGAATTTTGATGAGACCTATCGGGATGTGCTAAAAGGCTGCAAGGCGCTGCTGGAACATATCCAAACAGGAGAAATAGCATGAACCATCAAAAAGCACATCCAATCAGAATAAACCAGACGTCTCTGCGCCCATCAGAAGAAGTTGCCAGAGAGACCTATGCAGGCCGCATTTCAGACGAAACCATAGAATACATTGGAATCCTGGCCCAATTAGAGCTTTCTTCAGAAGAAAAGGAGCAGGCAAAGTCAGATATGGAACAAATGCTTTCCTATTTTGACCAGATGAAAGAACTGGACACAGAGGGGATAGAGCCTATGTCCCACATATTTCCTGTGGAGAATGTATTTCGTCAGGATGTGGTAGCGGACGGCAGCGCTAGGGAGGAAATTCTAACAAATGCTCCCAGGGAAAAAAATGGATGCTTCCAGGTGCCCAAAACCTTGTAACATGCCAAAGGCATACAGCCACAGGAGGAAATTTATGGAAATCACAGATTTGACGGCGGCATCCCTGGGAAAGAAAATAAAGGCAGGGGCGTTGACTGCCGAAGATGCGGTACGGGCTGCCTGTGAACAGATCCGTCGCCTGGAACCGGTGCTTCACAGCTTTATTACCATAGATGAAGCAGGCGCATTGTCCCAGGCGAAGGCTGTTCAGGAAAAAATAGAATCCGGGGAGCTGACAGGCCCCCTGGCGGGAGTTCCCATTGCAGTAAAAGATAATCTTTGCACGGAAGGGCTGCGGACAACCTGCGGCTCTAACATGCTGGAACATTTTACGCCCTGCTACTCGGCTACGGCGGTAAACCGTTTGAGAGAGGCGGGGATGATCCTTCTGGGCAAAACAAATATGGACGAATTTGCCATGGGAAGCACTACGGAGACCTCCTATTTCGGGGCAACGAATAATCCCTGGGATCTTGCCTGTGCGCCCGGAGGCTCCTCCGGCGGTTCCTGTGCCGCGGTGGCGGCCGGAGAATGCTTTTGTGCCCTTGGTTCCGATACCGGCGGGTCGATTCGCCAGCCCAGCGCTTTTTGCGGTGTCACCGGGTTAAAGCCTACGTATGGAACCGTTTCCAGGTACGGCCTGATCGCATATGCTTCCTCCCTAGACCAGATTGGGCCCATTGCAAAGGATGTAACGGATTGCGCCATGCTATTGGATGTAATTGCCTCCTGGGATGCCAAGGACAGTACCTCCATGCTCCGGGAACCCTGTGATTTCGCCGGGGCGCTTGGGGAAGAGGCGGCTCATCTGCGCATCGGGATTCCGGTGAACTATTTGAAAGAAGGACTGGATCCGGAGATAGAAAGAGCCATACAGGAGGCAGGAGAGGCTTTGGCAAAAAGGGGGGCCGTAGTGGAAGAGTTTCAGATGGGATTGGCAGATTACGCCGTATCAGCCTATTACATCATCGCATCAGCCGAAGCCAGCTCCAATCTGGCCAGGTTTGACGGGGTGAAATACGGCCATCGGGCAGAAGAAGTCTTAAATCTTCATGAGATGTACAAAAAGTCACGTTCCCAGGGGTTCGGCCCGGAGGTAAAGCGGAGAATCCTGCTGGGATCCTTTGTTCTAAGCTCCGGTTATTATGATGCGTATTACCTGAAAGCCCTTCAGGCCAGGGCTTTGATCAAACGGGAGTTTGACCGGGCGTTTGCTTCCTATGATGTGATCTTATCTCCCGCCGCTCCCACCCCGGCCCCCAGGCTGGGGGAATCCTTGCAGGATCCTATGCAGATGTATTTGAATGATGTCTATACGGTTTCTGCCAACCTGGCGGGGCTGCCGGGCATTACCCTTCCCTGGAAATTAAATAGAAAAGGACTGCCCATAGGAGTACAGCTTTTAGGGGATTGTTTTCAGGAACAAAAGATTCTCAGGGCGGCATATGTCCTGGAGCAGTCCAGAGTTTTCCCAGCGTGTCCCCTTGCAAAGTCTGACAGGATAAAAGAATCAGGGGAGGGTACAGTAAGATGAAGCAATATGAAACAGTCATCGGCCTGGAAGTCCATGTGGAGCTTGATACCAAGACAAAAATATTCTGCTCCTGCAGTACGGCTTTTGGAGGAGAACCCAACACCCATGTCTGTCCGGTATGCACCGGGATGCCGGGAGCTCTTCCGGTGCTGAATCAAAAAGTAGTGGAATTTGCCGTTGCCGTAGGGCTTGCCTTGGACTGTAGTATTACCAGGTATTGCAAATTTGACCGGAAGAATTATTTTTACCCGGATAATCCCCAAAATTATCAGATTTCCCAGCTGTATCTGCCGATTTGCCGGGCGGGTGGAGTGGAGATTGAGACAGAGGCTGGAAAAAAGACCGTGGGGATCCATGAGATCCATATGGAAGAGGATGCAGGAAAATTGATTCATATGGAGGGTGAAAACTGCTCTCTGGTGGATTACAACCGTTCCGGCGTCCCTTTGCTGGAGATTGTAACAGAACCGGATATGCGCACCTCCATGGAAGTCGTTGCTTTCTTGGAGAAGCTGCGGAGTATGATCCAGTATCTGGGGGCTTCCGATTGTAAGCTCCAGGAAGGATCCATGCGGGTGGACGTGAATCTTTCAGTGCGGGAAGCGGGGAGCACAGCCCTTGGAGTACGCACCGAAATGAAAAATCTGAACTCTTTTCGAGGGATTTCCCGGGCTATTGAAAAAGAAACCATAAGGCAGATACAACTGTTGGAATCAGGCCGTAAAGTGGTGCAGGAGACCCGCCGCTGGGACGATGCCCTGGAAGATTCCTATGTGATGCGCTCTAAGGAAGACGCCAGAGATTACCGCTATTTTCCCGAGCCGGACCTGCCGCCGGTGCGGGTGGACGAAGCATGGCTAAAGGAGATCAAGGCGAGACAGCCGGAATTTCGGGAAGAAAAACGGAAGCGTTACCGGAAGGATTACGGTATTTCCGATTACGACGCCGGGATTCTCACCGAGACAAAAGCTATGGCGGATGTATTTGAAAAAGCCGCGGCTTTGAGTAAGCTGCCGAAAAAGGCGGCCAATTGGCTGATGGGAGAGACGCTGCGGCTGCAAAAAGAGCATCATATGGAGGCCAAGGAGCTTCCTTTTTCCCCTGAACATCTCGCAGAGCTTGTACTGCTGACAGAATCAGGCGCCATCAACAGTACGGTGGCCAAGGAGGTATTTGAAGAAATGTTTCTCCATGATGTGGATCCTGGCCGGTATGTGGAGGAAAAGGGATTACGGACCCTTGGAGATGAAGGAGAGCTGCGGGATTGCATCTACCGCATCCTGGAGGAAAACCCCAAATCTGTCAGGGACTACCTAAATGGAAAGGATAGGGCTTTGGGATTTTTGGTGGGGCAGACGATGAAGGCCACAAAGGGACAAGCGGATCCGGAGAAGGTGCAGCAGCTTTTAAAAGAAATATTGCAAAAATAGGAACAGGGCAGCTTGTCTGAAGAGATAGTAAAAATAATCAATAGTATTGATTAAATTTATCACTTCCATTGGCGAAAAAGAAATGATATAATGAACCGAAAGCAAGGATTACTGCGGAATGTAAGAAAAATAAGAGCCATTCCGCAGCAGTATCCGAGAATGTGGAGGTTCTTTTTTTATGAAAAATTTTGAGAAATATGAGAGACAGTATTTTATGCCCCCGGTCGTTTCCTATGACTGGGTAAAAAAAGATTACATAGACCATGCGCCTATTTGGTGCAGCGTGGATTTGCGGGACGGCAATCAGGCGCTGATAGAGCCCATGAGCCTGGAAGAAAAGCTGGAATTTTTTCAGCTTCTGGTGGATATTGGGTTTAAAGAGATTGAAGTGGGATTTCCGGCGGCGTCTGAGACGGAATATGTATTTATCCGCACCTTGATCGAGAAACAGATGATTCCCGACGACGTTACCATTCAGGTGCTGACCCAGGCCAGGGAACATATTATCAAGAAAACCTTTGAAGCGGTCAAAGGGGCGAAGCATGCGGTGATCCATCTGTATAACTCCACTTCCGTGGCCCAGAGGGAACAGGTTTTCCACAAATCCAAAGAAGAGATCAAGCAGATCGCTGTGGACGGCGCGTTGCTTTTGAAGAATCTGGCGGACGAGACGGACGGGAACTTTACGTTCCAGTACAGCCCGGAAAGCTTTCCGGGAACCGAAGTGGACTATGCCCTGGAGGTCTGCAATGCGGTGCTTTCCATTTGGCAGCCTACCCAGGAGCGGCCCGTGATCATCAATCTGCCTACCACGGTCCAGAATTCCATGCCCCATGTATTTGCCTGCCAGGTGGAATATATGAGCAAGCATCTGCTGAACCGGGAGCATGTGATTCTCTGTGTGCATCCCCATAACGACAGAGGCAGCGGTATATCCGATGCGGAGCTGAGCGTACTGGCGGGGGCGGACCGCATTGAGGGCACCTTATTTGGCAACGGGGAACGTACCGGCAATGTGGATATCGTCACCCTGGCGATGAATTTGTTTTCCCATGGAGTGGATCCCATGCTCGATTTTTCTGATATGCCAAGGATCAGCGAGACCTATGAACGGCTCACCAGGATGAAAGTGTCGGACCGTCAGCCATATGGGGGAAACCTGGTGTTCACGGCTTTTTCAGGTTCTCATCAGGACGCGATTGCCAAGGGCATGGCTTATCGCAAAGAGCATGGAGACCAGAAATGGAGCCTGCCTTATCTTCCCATTGACCCTGTGGACGTGGGCAGGACATACGACGCCGACGTGATTCGGATCAACAGCCAGTCCGGAAAGGGCGGCGTAAGTTATATCCTGAAAGAAAATTACGGCATGGTATTGCCGGAGAAGATGAAGGAGGATTTCAGCTATACCGTAAAGGACGTATCGGATAAAGAGCACCGGGAGCTGACGCCAAGCTGGATTTACCGTATTTTTGAAGAAAAATACATTGGCAACAGCCGCGTATTTTCCATACCGGAATGTCATTTCAAACAAGGGGACAGTATGATCGCAGAAGCCACCGTGGAACAATCCCAGGGGAAACGAGTGGTGACCGGAATCGGAAACGGACGCTTGGACGCCGTGAGCAACGCCATCAAGCATTATTTTAATGTGAGCTATGAGCTGTCCGCATACGAAGAACATGCCATGACCAAGGGTTCCTCGTCCAAGGCTATAGCATATGTAGGAATTACCTGCGATGGCATCATGTATTGGGGAGCAGGCATTGATCCGGATATTATCAAATCCTCCATCCAGGCGCTGACGTCCGCAGTAAATCAGCTTCCCAGCTTGGCGGAAGGCGAAGGGATGAAGGACGAACGGCTCAACCAGATCATGAATTACATTCAGGTGAATTATCTTACGGTGGATATGGAAGAGCTGGCCCAGGAGTTCCATCTTTCCAAACCTTATCTTTCCAAGTATATCAAAGAGAAATCAGGAAATACTTTTGGTGAGATTGTGAAAAATGTCCGAATGAAAAAAGCACGTTCCCTGATCAAGGGCACCAGCCAGAGTATTGAACGGATCGCAGAGCAGGTGGGGTATCAGAATGTGGAGCATTTTAACCGTTTGTTTAAGAAAAAATACGGGATGACCCCGGTGCAGTATCGGAATCAGAAATAATACTCTATAAAATTTTTACATTTTCTTGCAGACTTTTTCTCATAATATCTGATATACTAAATGCAGCGTTATGTCATAGAAAGCGGATCTATGATTTTACATGGTAGGAGATGGATGGGATGATAAGGATTTTGATTGCAGAAGATGATGCGAATATAGCGAAGCTGATCGAAGCCACTGTGGCCATTGGCGGATACGAAGGGGTTGTATGCGGCAATGGCGCAGAGGCGTTTCGTAAGATGGAGAAAGAGGAATTTGACCTGGTGTTGTTGGATGTGATGCTCCCGGAGATGAGCGGCTTTGAGATTATGCGCAGCCGCACCAATACGAAGACGCCGGTGATCTTTATTACGGCTAAACAGGAATTGACCGATAAAGTGCGGGGGCTTCGTCTGGGAGCGGAAGATTATATTGTGAAGCCCTTTGAAGCTATGGAGCTTTTGGCCAGAATTGAGGTGATACTACGCCGGGTAAGCAAGACGGCTGTGGTGTATGACTATGGAGATATTTCCGTCAATATTGAGGAGCATACCTGTAAGCTGGGAGAGAAACAAATCTATCTCACGCCCAAGGAGTTTGAAGTTCTGGTATTTTTCTTACAGCATAAGGATGTGGCGATTTCCCGGGAGCGGCTGCTTAGCGCTGTCTGGGGATTTGAATATGAGGGGGAGACCAGAACCATTGACATACACATTCAGCAGCTTCGTAAGAAGCTGAAGTTAAAAGAGCGGCTGATTACGATTCCCAAGCTGGGATACCGATTGGAGAGTATAAAATAAATGAAATTATGGCAGAAAATTTTTTTGTATACATTGATGCTGGTAATGCTTGCGGTGGGCGTTACCAGTATTTTGATGCTGAGAAGCAGTTTTCAGCTTACGGTGGAGCAGAAGCGGCAGGCGGCTTATACGGAGCATGAATTTTTGATCAGCAATTTTAGAAGCATGCTGTTGTCGGAGCGGCTTCGTAAGGACGCCATTCTTCTGGAAGAGTCAAAGGTACAGGAGTATATGGAAAATACCTTTGGGGAAGAGGAAGGCATTTCCTTTTTCAATGGAAATCAGGAACTGGTGTATCAGAACCAGGAGATGGAGTCCCAGAAAGAGCTGATTGAAATTGTGGCAAAGACCGGGGAGAGCCATATGCAGATCATAGGGGAGGCCCTCTATATTGCGTCCAAGGAATCTTTAGAGACCAACACCTATTATTTTATGACCAAGACGGATTTAGGAGACGTACTGGCAATGTACCGGGATATGTTAAGCAGTATGCGGATCAACAGTATGGTGTGCGCCGTTGTGATCGCGGCTTTTCTTTTGGCGGTGGTAAAATTGCTGCTCCTTCCCTTACAAAAAATCAACGAGGGAACCAGAGCCATTGCCCAGGGAGATTACCAGCTTCGGGTGCCCCAGAGGGGGCGGGACGAAATATCGGAGCTGGCCTGGAATATGAACCGGATGGCGGAATCTGTGGAGAAAAACATTCAGGCTCTGGAGGATGTGGCAGAGGACCGGAACCAATTTATTGCCAACCTTTCCCACGAGATGAAAACGCCGTTGACTTCCATCTTGGGATTTTCCGATCTGCTTCAGATCAAAAGCGACCTACCGGAGGAAAAGCGGCTGGAATACGTGGGGATCATCAAGGAAGAAGCTGGGCGGATGCGTACCTTATCCGGAAAACTGATGGAGATGATAACGGTGGGGGCAGCCAATGTGGAGTGGAAAGAAGAAGAGGTTTCCGAAATCTTCGGGGAGATTGGGACTTCCTTGGCGGTGGTTGCCCAGAGCCATGAAATGAGGCTGTCGCTAGAGTGCGAAAAGGGAACCTTGTGGATGGACAAGGAGCTGGTGAAATCCTTGGTGTACAATTTGGCCGATAATGCCATGAAGGCTTCCAAGGCAGGAGATGAGATTGTGATTCGGGGATGGTTTGAGGAGGAAGTGTTCTTTTTTTCCGTTTCGGATTCGGGAATTGGGATTCCCAGGGAAGAAATTGCAAAAATTACCCAGGCTTTTTATATGGTGGATAAGGTGCGCAGCCGCGCCAGAGGCGGCGCAGGGCTGGGGCTGGCCTTGTGCGTGGAGATTGCCAAGCTGCACCGAGGGAACCTTTCCATTGAGAGCCGTCCGAAAGAAGGGACCGTAGTTACGGTCCGAATGAAGGGAGGCGCTGGCAATGAAGCCTATGAAGATGTTTAAATCCATGCTGATTACCGCTGTATACGCTTTGGACATTCTGCTGGCGGGATATCTGGGAATTATTTATTTTGGAGAAAAAATTCTGGTAAGCTCTCCAGAGCCGGAGCCGGTGAGGATCACCAGCAATATATCCAATTTGTTCTACTCCCAGCTGGAGGACGATATCCAGCTGTATCCCTGGAATTATTATGTAGAGGGGCAGCAGCCGGATTCGGGATATATGGAAAAATATGTTTTGGAGTATGAGCTGTATATTGATTCGGATGTGTTTTATACACTGATTTCTATGGCTGCGGACGTGGAGTATGAGATAGTAAGACAGTGGTATGAACAACAGAAAAAAACAATTTTTGAGAGTATGGTACAAGGGCAAAGGGACGGGGAGGCTCTGGAACTGTATTTTTATAATGAGGTCCTGCAGTTAGACGGTAACGATTACAATGTCAGGATCGCATGGAGAAATTTTGAAATTCTCTCTTTTTCCTGTATTCAGTGTAGAGAAGAGGATATCAGGGAGACCCAGGATTGGAGTGAAAAAAAGGAGGTTCTTATGGAGAATCTCGAGGATTGCGCCGGCTTGATCGCAGATCTGCCTTTATATCAGGCGGAGCAATACGGCATATGGGATGAAAGCAGCGGCGCACACACTTATACGCAGCGTCCGGAATCATACGGCGTATGGGGCGAAGGCATGGATGGCAATATTTACTGGTATGTGGATATGTATTCGCTGTATCTGGAAGAGCTGGAATATTATCTGTCGGGGAAGCTGAGAGTTCAGAAGCTGGATGAAGAGAACAATGGGATAAATCTGTGGAAGGAAGAGTCGGAGGGGGATGTGTACTATGACCAGGAAGAGACGCCTACGATTCAGGTGATTGAGCAGAAAGACAGTATTCTTCTGGTGGTGGAGTCGGATGTTATGATGGGGATTTACTACGATGTGGTCGATCAGCAGGTCGTAGGGTTTCATTTTTTCTAAAAAAAGCATTAAATTTTCTGTCTGGGGAATTTTCCTATTGAGATTCTGGTTCCCTTGAATTATACTTATGTAAAAGGCGCAAGGGGTGTCTTTTACATAAGTATAGAAGGAGATTTTCCATGTCAGAAAAAGATTTATTGTCGGATGCAGCAGAGAAAGAGGCTGCGAATCCTTCGTTTCAGGAGGACGAGACGCAAGAAAAAGAGGAATATGAAGATGTCTGTTACATTTGCCGCAGGCCGGAGAGCAAGGTCGGCAGGATGATTCGGATTCCCAGTAATATATGCATTTGTGCAGATTGTATGCAGAAGACCTTTGACAGTATGAACCAGTCGGGATTTCCCATGAACGATATGGCAAATATGAATTTGGGCAATATTCCCAACCTTCAGAATTTGTCAAACCTGTCGAATATGCCCAACATCAGTATGATCAATCTGTCTGAGCTGCAGAATATGATGCCTCAGAGTCAGAAGCTGAAAAAGAAAAAGCCAAAAGACGGCAAGAAGGCAAAACCGGTTCTGGATATTCGTTCCATACCGGCACCTCATAAAATCAAAGCAAGCCTGGATGAATATGTGGTGGGTCAGGAACATGCCAAGAAGGTGATGTCCGTGGCGGTATACAACCATTATAAACGAGTGGCGGCGGACAGCGAGGACGGCATTGAGATTGAAAAGTCCAATATGCTGATGATCGGGCCTACCGGAAGCGGGAAGACGTATATGGTAAAGACCCTGGCAAGGCTTTTGGATGTTCCTTTAGCCATAGCAGACGCCACCTCCCTGACAGAAGCCGGATATATTGGGGATGATATTGAAAGCGTCGTATCCAAGCTTCTGGCGGCTGCAGATAATGATGTGGAGAAAGCGGAGCATGGAATTATTTTTATAGATGAGATTGATAAGATTGCAAAGAAAAAAAATACCCACCAAAGGGATGTCAGCGGGGAGTCGGTGCAGCAGGGGATGCTGAAGCTGCTGGAGGGCGCCCAGATTGAGGTTCCCGTGGGGGCCAACAGCAAAAACGCCATGGTGCCTTTGGCTACGGTGAATACCAAGGATATCCTTTTCATCTGCGGAGGCGCTTTCCCGGATTTGGAAGATATCGTAAAAGAACGGCTGAATAAACATTCTTCGATGGGTTTTTTGGGAGAATTGAAGGATAAATATGACAATGAAGAGAACATTTTGAACCGTGTGGAAGTGGAGGATATTCGCAAATATGGCATGATTCCTGAGTTTTTGGGACGTTTGCCTGTCATATTTACTCTGGACGCCTTGAGTGAGGATATGATGGTGCGGATTTTAAGCGAGCCGAAAAATGCGATCTTGAAGCAGTATGAGAAGCTGCTGGCTATGGATGAGGTCAAGCTGGAGTTTGAGGAAGAAGCCTTGCGGGCCATTGCCAAGCGAGCCAGGAAGAAGGATGTGGGAGCCAGGGCCCTGAGGGCTATTATTGAAGAATTTATGCTGGATATTATGTATGAGATCCCCAAGGACGACAGTATCGGCAAGGTGACGATCACCAGAGATTATATTGAGAATACCGGCGGTCCGGTGATTACGCTGAGAGGCTGCATGGAGCTTCCGAGCCAAGCGGGATAGACTGGGCAAAATACCGGATAATCGTGTACCGTAAGCATGAAAAAAATCTTGTGGCATATAATATAGGAAGTATGTCAGAAGCGAGTATTTCATGGATTGCACGGATGCTGTTTATTCAGAAGATTATTATGATTTGATCGTGGAGTACGGCGGCAGGCCCGGGGCGCTGGAATTAAGCCCCTGTGTGCAGGATGTCAATAACCAGTACGGAATCGGTTACTGGGAACGTCAGGGACTGCCTCCTTTTACCATAAGAAATTATACGTACACAGCGATTCCCAAGGTGTTTACCTTGATGGATGAAGGAGCCATGGAGGCCAGCAATATCTTACAGATTCAAAATCAGCCTACCCTGGGATTGCGGGGGCAGGGAGTTTTGCTGGGATTTATTGACACGGGCATCGACTATCAGAACCCGGTGTTTCAGAATTCGGACGGAACCACCAGGATTGCTGCGATTTGGGATCAAAGCCTCCGGGAAGGGTCTCCGCCTTTGGGGTTTATCTATGGGACGGAGTACCGGAAGGAGCAGATTGACGAGGCTCTGAAGCTGGAGAATCCCCTGCGGCTTGTGCCCACTCAGGATACCAACGGCCATGGCACTTACGTAGCCAGTCTGGCAGCAGGGACTCCCAGCGGGGAGAACAGTTTCGCTGGAGCCGCTCCCTATGCCCAGATAGCTATGGTGAAGCTGAAACAAGCCAAACAATATCTCCGGGATTTCTTTTTTATTCGGGAAGAGGCGGCAGCCTTTCAGGAAAACGATATTATGGCAGGAATTGCGTATCTGGATCAGTTGGCATATGAATTGGAGATGCCCTTGGTTCTTTGTATTACGGCCGGTACGAATTGGGGAAGCCACGGCGGAGTCAGCCCCTTATCCAGCGTATTGGACAGCATTGTCAGCAAGCGGATGCGGGAAGGAGCCATTGCGGCGGGGAATGAGGCAAATAAGCAGCATCATTTTTACGGGAAGCTGGAAGCGAACGGGGATACGGTGGATGTCAATGTGAACGTGGGAGAGCAGGTTTCGGGATTTACCTTGGAGCTGTGGAGCTCTATTTCCGAGATTTTTACCGTGGAAATCATCTCCCCCACCGGCGAACGGATGGCTCCTTTGGGACTTCATATTTTCAGCCAGGAATTTATTTTCCTGTTTGAGGATACCAAGGTAACGGTGGAAAAGAATATCAGCTTTGCAAGCAATGATTACCAAGTGATTTTTATGCGGTTTGAAAAACCCAGCCAGGGGATTTGGAACGTCCGGGTCCATGGGGTGGACATTCTTCACGGTGTGTTCGATATGTGGCTTCCGGTGCAGGAGCTTTTAGACGGAGAGGTATATTTTATTCGTTCCAACCCGGATATGACCATAACGGTTCCGGGAAATACCTTATTCCCCATAACGGTAGGGGGATACGACGCCAGGAACAACAGCGTTTACCTGGATTCCGGAAGAGGCTATACGATTAACGGAAATATCAAACCAGATATTGTGGCTCCCGCTGTGGAAGTCATCGGGGCGGGGCTGAGAAATCGTTTTACCACTAGGACAGGAACCAGCGCTTCTGTGGCGATTACCAGCGGGGCGGTGGCATTGATCATGGAGTGGGCGATTGTAAAAGGAAATTATCCCAGGATTACCTCCGGGGACATTAAGAGCATTTTGATTCGGGGAGCGGCCAGGGATGGCCAGCGGCTGTATCCCAACAGGGAATGGGGATACGGCAGGCTGGATTTGTATGCATCCTTTGGTGCGTTACGTTCCAAATAGGAGGAGACAAAATGAGATACGTATTGGCGGCAGCCGGAATATTTGGGTTGGACGCCTGGCTGAAACAGCGGATGGATCAGAATTTAAAGCCGGGGGTTGAGAGACCTGTCTTAAAGGGCAGGGTGATCCTGCGAAAATACTACAATAAAGGAGCGGCATTGGATGCCTTAGACCGGTGGCCCGGTGTGGTGAAGGGAGTATCCGCCACTGTGCTTATGTTGCTGTGTGCATTTGGGCTGGCGTTTGGGAAAAAGGAGAAGGGAGGCTTTCGCCTGGGCTTTTCCATGGTGATAGGAGGAGGCGCGTCCAATCTCTGGGACCGGTGGAAGCTAGGCCATGTGGTGGATTATTTCAGCTTTCAAAGCAGGTTCCCCAGAATACGGCGGATTGTCTTTAACTTATCAGATATGTGTATTTTCCTGGGGACGCTGCTGATGGCGGTATTTCATAAGAAATAAGCGTTATCCTGTAAGGACGACAAAAAAGAATCCTGCGTAACAGCAGGATTCCTTTTCGTTCTTAATCAACCATGGTTTTTCAATATATGATATCTTAATAAAAAATGAAAATACCGTCTTTATTATAGACACAGGTACATTGTTAAACGGTGTGATTAAAGATTAGCGAATAACGGTTACATTGACTGCCTGAGGACCTTTGGAACCTTCGGTTACATCGAATTCTACGGCAGCTCCTTCTTCCAGGGATTTGAAACCTTCCATGTTCAAGCCTGAATAATGAACGAATACATCGTTTCCGGTCTCGTCAGAGATGAAACCGTAACCCTTTTGGTTGTTGAACCATTTTACTGTACCTTGCATGTAAGTACCTCCAGTGAATAATATAGATGTGCTGTTTTAACAGCATGATGATAGCATATCATACTATGTCCTAAAAGTAAAGAAAAAATAAAAAGTCAATGAATTTCAAAGAATTTCAAAAAGAATCTTATTATTCTTGAAAAATATGGAAGTAAGGCGGTCCCATTCCTGCTCCAGAGACTTATCCATGGAAAAGGTGCGGTAGGAGATTCCTGTGGTGCAGGTAAGCCGGCGGTTTTGGAATTTGAGATTCCAGAACATGCCGGAAATATCCTCCAGGAGAAAGCTGCATCCGCATCGTTCAATGGTCCGCTGCTGGTTTGTGGGAGAAAGCTGAAAGACAAGGTGAAATCCCAAAGGAGTGCGGGTTCCTTTCATGAGCTGAAAGCAGATGGGGCGGAGCATGGAAAAAGGCGCGGCGCAGGAGCCGGCAGCCAGGGGATAGGCTTCGTCCTCCGGGTCAAAAAAATCCTGGTTCAAACGTCCGTTGATGGAAAAATCCACCGATGTGCGGATAGAAGCTTCCGAAAGCAGGAAATGGTCAAATAAATCCGTACATAAAAGCTTATGCATAAAATCCTTGATATCTGCAAATTGTAATGCAATCATATTAGGACTCCTTTTCTAATAGAAATAAAAACGTAATACTACGAAACAGTGAAGCCGAAGGATGAACTGTTACAAGACTACAGTGACAAATTATAACATAGCCGGGGAAAAAGAACAATGAAACTTTTATAAATCACTTTCGAAACCAGCCGAAATATAGTATAGTAAATAGAAGTATTGATACAAGGAGGAAGGAAATAATGGAGGAAAAAACAGACCAACAGCTCCGAAAGCTGATGAGAATGCTGAAAACAGGGACCAGCGCTCCCCTTACGGTAGCGGAAGCGGCCCGCCAGCTTTCGGAAGAAGGTTTTGAGGAGCTGGAATTTCAGAACACATGGGGTGTAAAACAGGGTGGAAAGTATTTTTTAAAACATCATGGGACTGCCCTGATTGCATTTACCGTAGGGGAAAACCTGAAGTTTCGGGACAGCTTTCGGATGGCGGCGGCCCATACGGATTACCCCTGCCTGCGGATCAAGCCAAACCCGGATCTGACATCGGAGGGGTATTGCAGGCTGAATGTGGAGGTGTATGGCGGAGCCATTCTAAATACCTGGTTGGACAGGCCGCTGGGGTTAAGCGGAAGGGTTGCGGTAAAAAGCCATGACGTAATGCATCCCGGGATACGTCTGGTGGACTGCCAAAGGCCCCTGATGGTAATTCCCAATTTGGCGATTCATCAGAACCGTGAAATAAATAAGGGGATAGAACTAAACTGTCAGACGGATTTGCTGCCCTTGGTGGGTACATGTTCAGAAGAAAAATTAGCGGAAAGAGGATTGCTTTCTTTCCTTGCAGAGGAGCTTGGCGTCAAGAAAGAGGATATCCTGGATTATGAGCTTTGGGTCACTTCCCTGCAGCAGCCTGAGATTGCCGGGTTTTGGAACGATTTTTTAGTATCTCCCAGGCTGGATAACCTTACTTCCGTCCAGGCATTGGTATCCGGAATCATCCAGGGGAACCGCGACAGAGGTTTTAATGTGATCGCATTGTTTGACCATGAGGAGATCGGGAGCCGGGGGAAACAGGGCGGGGCGTCCCTGCTGCTGCCCAATGTACTGGAAAAGATATGTGAATGCTTTGGCTGGACTTCGATGCAAAGACAGGAGGCTATTTATAGTTCCATGCTGCTGTCTGTGGATGTAGCTCATGGCCTGCACCCCAATTACCAGGGGAAAATGGATCTTACCAATCATCCTGTATTAAACGGCGGGCTCTGCATTAAGGAGTCCAGTACCCAGTCTTATGTTACAGACTGTGAAGCGGTGGCCATTGTGGAGCAGATTTGCCAAAGCAAAGGAATATCCTATCAGAAATATGTGAATCGCTCTGATATCAAAGGCGGCTCCACTTTGGGAGGTATCGTATCAAATCTTGTCCCGGTTCCCACGGTGGATGTCGGTGTTCCGATTTTGGCTATGCATTCATCGGCGGAGACAATGGGAGCCAGGGACCAGGCAGAATTAGTACAATTGATCACGTCATTTTTTTCCCTATAAAAGGGCAGGAGGTTTTTGTGAAGAAATGGATTCGGGCAGGGACCATCCTTGGGGCCGCAGTATGGTGCATGACAGCAATCTGCGGCTGCCTGGATGGATCCGGAGAGCATTCCAGCAGTATAAAGGTGCGGCAAAGTTCTTATGGCAGTGAAAGCAGCATAGGAGGAGAGGAACGGATCCAGCGTATTTCAGAGGGGAATTTTGCCTATGAATCTCTTTCCTCAGAGGGCAAAACGGTATATGACCAGATGCTGACTACAATTCTCACCTATGGAAAAAGCGTGAATCTGGCAACAATGGATACGAAGCTGATGCGGGAGGCGTATCAGGCTCTGAACTGTGATTACGGCGGTCTGTTCTGGGTGGAAGGATATGTCTTTACCAGCTATACCAAAGGCGGAAAGCGGATCGGCTTGGAATTTTCTCCTAATTATGTGATGGAGGAGGAGGAGAAGAACCGTCTTCAGAGTCAGGTAGACGATGTGGTGGAAGAATGGATGGGCGGGATTTCTCTTCATGATTCCGATTATGAAAAAGCAAAATATGTATTCGAAACCTTGATCAAGCAGGTGGATTACGTAGAAGGAGCTAAGGATAACCAGAATATTTTAAGTGTGTTTCTTCACCGGGAGACTGTGTGCCAGGGGTATGCCTGCGCTACCCAGTATTTGCTCCGGCAGCTGGGGATTTCCAGCGCCATTATTTCCGGGAAAGCCAATAACCAGGCTCATGCCTGGAACCTTGTGAAGCTGGATGACGGCTACTACCACATGGATACCACTTGGGGGAATTCCACCTATATGGATACCTCCAACAATGCATCAAAGTTTGTCAATTATAATTTCCTCTGTATGACAGATGAAGAAATCTCCAATACCCATCATGCCCAAATGACATTTGTGCTGCCGGAATGTACCAGCATGGAGAATAATTATTACGTCAAAGAAGGACGCTATTTTGAAACCTGGGATCCGGAGGCCATCGGAGCGGCGTTTCGGACAGCTTGGGAAAACGGCGATCCTTCCGTTGCCATAAAATGCAAAGACGATGAACTTTATGGGAAAATGAAGGAATACTTTGTCAGTCAGCAAAGGATTACCGATTATTGTCCGGGTATGGAATATATGTATTATATGGAGTCGCCGGAATATTGCGTATTTACAGTGAATTTTAACGAAATGTAATTCGATTGCCTTCTCATGGGAAAATGTAAAAGAAAACCTTTTCAAACCTGGATATTTATGTTAAGATTAAGTAGTATTTAAAACTACGTCAAAGGCCAGTCCTATTTTTAGACGTTTTTAGGAATAACAATTTTCCTTATACAGAATACTATATAGATATCTAGGAGGATGAATATGAGCTATAAAATCGTAGTGGACAGTTGCGGAGAGCTGCCGGAGAATTTGAAAAAGGACAGCCATTTTGAGTCGGTGCCCCTGGAGATTTTTGTGGACGAATATCATATTGTAGACGATGAGACCTTTGACCAGGGGGATTTTTTGAAAAAAGTGAAAGAGAGCCCCAACAGTCCCAAATCCACATGCCCTTCACCGGAGCGCTACATGGAGGCGTATAGTTCGGAGGCGTCCCACGTCTATGCCGTAACCTTGTCTTCCAAGCTCAGCGGATCTTATAACAGCGCGGAATTGGGAAAATCTCTTTATATAGAAGAAAAGGGAGAAAAACAGATTCACGTATTTGATTCCAAATCTGCTTCCGTGGGCCAGACGCTGATTGCCATGAAAATTCAGGAGTGCGAAGAAGCGGGCATGTCTTTTGAAGAAGTGATCGATACGGTGGATGCATATATCGCGGGGCAGAACACTTATTTTGTCTTGGAGACGCTGGAGACCCTTCGTAAAAACGGCCGATTGAGCAATTTGAAGGCATTTGTGGCCAGTGCGTTAAACATTAAGCCCGTGATGGGTTCCACGGAGGAAGGGGAAATCTGCCAGTTAGACCAGGCCAGAGGCATGAATAAGGCTCTGGATAAGATGATCCATGTCATGATGGAGAAGGTGCAGGATTGTGAGCAGAAAATTCTGGCCATCGCCCATTGTAATTGCCCGCAGCGGGCAAAAGCAATTGCGGAGAAAGTGAGAAGCTTGGCTTCCTTTAAAGATATCTTTGTGGTGGATACCGCAGGCATCAGCAGTATGTACGCCAATGACGGAGGAATTATCATGGTGGTATGATACCCCCGGTGTACAAAAGGGCTGATCGGCAAAGCGTTGGGGGGAGGTGGAGCATGCGGCTTTTTGCACTGCATATACGCAATCTGAAATTTATCCGGGATATGCGGATTCTCAATATGGAAAATGCTTTGATTCTGGTGGGGAAGAACAGCACCGGGAAAAGCAGTATTTTGAAGGTGATCCGGGCTATGGCCGGAACGTATGACTTCACGTTGGAAGACTTTAATGAAAAAGGGCAGAATATCGAGGTGGACGCAGCCCTTTGCATAGAGGAAGAGGATCTGCACCGTCTTCATGAAAATGGGATGGTCAGCGCTTATCGGCGGTACGACGCTTGGCGGCGGGATTTTTGCAGCAAGCTTCCCTCTTATCGGGACGGGATTTTGCGTTTCACCTTTGTAGCCAATCGAAATGGCAGGGTGCGGTTCGAGGACGGGGAGAAGAAGCATAATAAATATATTCTCCAGGTATTTCCCAAAGTATATTTTATGGATACCCACCAGGATTTGATCAAGCTCCAGGAAGAGATTTTGCTGTTTCAGGAAGATGATATATTAAATCAGATGCGCCGAGATAGCTGTCTGTTTAATCAGGCAAAACAATGCAGCCGGTGTTTTCAGTGTATCGGTTTGATATACCAGAAGGAAATCCGGGATTTGAACGCTTTGGAGCTGTCCAAACTGCTGGAATATAAACTGTATCAGACAAATCTTAACGATTTTGCAAGACGGGTGAACTATTACTTTCGCAAAAACGGCGGATTTGTGGAGGAAATCCGGTATCGGGTGAATTATGACGCCAAGCGGGTGTTCCGGGTGGAAGGGGAAGTCTACGACCCTAAGCGGAATCAGACCGGGGACTTGTCTTCTCTGGGAAAAGGGATGCGCAGAATCTATATGCTGTCCTTGATCGAGGCGTATGTGGAAGAAAAAGAGCGGGTTCCCAGCCTTATCTTAATGGAAGACCCGGAGACCTTTCTTCACCCGGGGCTGCAGAAGGCGGCCAGTGAGATTTTATACCGTTTATCCAAAAAGAATCAAGTGATTTTTACCACTCATTCCCCGAATCTTCTTTACAATTTCAACAGCAGGCAGATTCGGCAGGTGTATCAGGATGCGGATTATTACACGGATATTCGGGAAAAAACGGATATCGATGTTATTTTAAATGAGCTTGGCCATACGGCCAACGACCTGCTGAATGTGAATTTTGTATTTATTGTGGAAGGAAAGCAGGATAAAAGCCGCCTTCCCCTGCTACTGGAAAAGTATTATGGGGAGCTTCAAGGCCCGGACGGACAGCTGTCCCGGGTGGCGATCATTACCACCAATAGCTGTACCAATATTAAAACTTATGCCAATTTAAAATATATGAACAAGCTGTATCTGAAGGATCAGTTTTTGATGATACGGGACGGGGATGGGAAGGATCCCAGGGAGCTGGCGGGGCAGCTTTGCCGTTACTATGAAGAGCGGAACCGGGAGGATGTGGATAAGCTTCCCAGGGTGACGCCTAAAAATGTATTGATTTTAAAGTATTATTCCTTTGAGAATTATTTCTTGAATCCTGAAATTATGGCGGAGATTGGTATTATAGACTCCCCGGAAGAATTCTATGAGATTCTCCTGGCAAAATGGAAAGAATATCTGTACCGCTTAAGCAGCGGGCGCCATCTGACCCAGGTACTGGGGAAGGAGATAGATTCCATAGAAGACTTGAAGGTACATATGGAAGAGGTAAAAATCTATCTTCGGGGGCATAATTTATTTGATATATTTTATGGGCCTTATCGGCAGCAGGAACAGGAATTGCTGCGGCGTTATATTGCCATTGCGCCTCGGGAGGAATTTCGGGATATTTTAGAACAGATTGAATCATTTCCTTATTTTGAAAATCGGAGGATGGAGTATTGAGACCTGGGATGCAAAACACAGGCTGAAAAGAGGATGGGATTGTGATAGGTAAAATCTAAGAGGCGAGGATCATCGCCTCTTATTGTTGTTTGGGGATCGAGTGGATTTGAGAACAAAAAAAGAAACGGCTGCACTTATCAGCGTTTCCTTTTGTAAAGAGCGCGAGACGGGACTCGAACCCGCGGCCTCGACCTTGGCAAGGTCGCGCTCCACCAACTGAGCCACTCGCGCTTAACTTGTGTTGGCAACCGCCGAACACATTTATTATAATATCAGAGAGAGGAGCGTTTGTCAACAATTAATTTGAAAATTTTGCAAAATTCAGGACTGTGACAAAATGGAGAGTGTGGTATAATTTCTTTCTGTCTTACATACATTTAATCAAGTGAAGATTTAGGAGGGCTCCCCTTGAGTTCCAAAACCAAAATTGTGGTTCTTCATATGAAGGAACTGATCTATACGGTGATATTTGCGGTTCTGGGCATACTTTTAATCCTGTTGTTAATATTTATGTTTTTGCCTGATAAGAAAGGAAAAGATGATGCCGCAGAAACCATGCAGTACATAGCGGGAGTATATAACTCATCTATTAAATTCAATGACAGCGCCATAGATGTGGAAGTGGTTGTGGATAATAACCGCATTAATTCCATATCCCTGGTAAATCTGGATGAGTCTGTGGCGGCCATGTATCCTTTGATGCAGCCGGCCTTAGATAGTATCAGCCAACAGATTTATGAGAAACAGTCCACCGAGAATATTGTGTTTTCAGATGAGAATCAGTATACTTCCACGGTATTGCTGAACGCGATTGACCAGGCGTTGGAAAAAGCCCGCCCGGAAAATCAGACAGAATAGTAAAAAACAAGGGCACGAACCGTTCGTGTCCTTGTTCATGTGGATTTGTTTCTTTTGTTATAATAACAAAATCCCATGCTCTTTCGCCTGCTGCATGGTCTCTTCCGGCCAAAGGGAAGACTGCACTTCTCCGATATGGGCTTTTCGCAGGAAGAACATGCAGATCCGGGACTGGCCGATGCCGCCGCCGATGGTAAAGGGAAGCGTCTCCTCCAAAATGGCTTTCTGGAAGGGGAGGGAGGCCCGCTCAGTGCATCCCGCTTTCTCCAATTGTGAGAGCAGAGAAGCTTGATCTACACGGATTCCCATGGAGGACAATTCCAACGCGATGTCCAGCACCGGATAATAGACGATAATATCAGCGTTTAAAGCCCAGTCGTCGTAGTCCGGGGCCCTACCGTCGTGACGCTGGCCCGAGGAAAGCACGTCTCCAATCTGCATCAGGCAGACGGCGCCTTTTTCCTTGCAGATCCGGTATTCCCGTTCTTTGGGAGTACTCTCCGGAAAACGGTCTTCCAGCTCCTGAGTGGTGATGAAAAACAGGTCGTGGGGAAGAATTTCTTCAATATAGTCGTATTGGATGGACATATATTTTTCTGTCTTCCGCAAAACCTTGTAGACTAAAGAAGCCGTATCCTTCAAGGTATCCAACGTTCTGGACTCCCGGGAAATAATCTTTTCCCAATCCCATTGGTCAACGAAAATAGAATGTATATTGTCGGTATCCTCATCCCGGCGGATGGCGTTCATATCGGTGTACAAGCCCTCTCCCATGGAAAAACCATATTTCTGCAGGGCAAAACGCTTCCATTTTGCCAGAGAGTGAACGATTTCCGCCTTCTTTTCATTTTGTTCTTTGATGCCAAAGGTGACGGGACGTTCTACGCCGTTTAAGTTATCGTTTAAGCCGGAGGCAGGATCTACAAATAAGGGAGCGGATACTCGGTGGAGGTTCAGCCGTTCTGCCAACAGCTTCTGGAAAATATCTTTTACCGTTTTGATGGCAATCTGAGTATCATGAAGGTCCAGGTGTGAGCGATAGTTTTGAGGTATGATCATTGATTGCATAAATAAAATCCTTTCTTTTTTGTCCGTATTATACGCCTAAGATTGTACTTTTTCAATAATTATGATAACATTTTACAGATGATTCCATAAAAAAAGCAGGTTACGACGTATCTTTCATAGGAGGGGAAACGTGGAGGAACGGGAATTTGAAGAATGCATCCGGCAGATGCAGGCAGGAGACAAAGAAGGTTTGAAACGGGTATATCAGGCGTACGCCGGGCTGATCTACTCCGTGGTATACGATATGACAGGTCAAAAAGAGGATGCACAGGATATCGCATCTGAATTTTTTATCCGGCTGTGGGAACGTGCGGATACGTACCGTTTCGGAAATAAGCACAGAGGATGGATGCTTACCATTGCAAGGAATATGGCCATCGATTTTTTACGAAAGAGAAAGCGGGAGCTTCCAGTGGAAGAGGTAGAAGAAGGACAACCTGCAGAAGACGTTGCATCCCAGGTGATCGAAAATCTCAGCTTTCAAGAGGCGATGTCACTGTTAAAACCAGGAGAACAAGAAGTGCTGGATATGAAGATCTTGGGCCAGATGACATTCCAGGAAATTGCGGACGTGCTAAAGAAACCTATGGGAACGGTGTCCTGGCTGTACCGCCGGGGAATTGGCAAGCTTCGGAAGCATCACAAAAAGGAACAGGAGGTGCAAGGATGAAGGAATTTTCGGAAAAAGAACTGGAAGATCAATACAAAAACTGGAAAATGATGGACGTCCCTCCAATGTGGGAGGAGATTGAAAAAAAACTTGCGCCGAAGGAAAAAAGAGTTCCTGCTTCTGTTGGGAAAAGAAAAAGGGTTCCGATGAGAAGAATGGCTGCCGCGGCTGCAATCCTGTGCGTACTGCTGTTGGGGCCGGCGTGGTATCAGATCAGGAAGGGGCTGTCTGCCAAGTCAGAATCGGAAATGCTGGATCACAGCTCTTCAGCGGATGGCGCCTGGGAGGAAGAAGCATCGGGCAGCGCTCCTAAGGAAAGCCAGGATACAGCCGAAAGTCCTGAGGCGGGACTGCCAGAGGGAGCCGCCGACGACAGTTTAAGCGGGGAATTTAGCAATGAGAATGCAAAGGCCGGCGAGGCGGAAGGAGGCGCCCTGGAGGAAGAAACGGGGGAGGGTCTTCGGTCAGAAGCGGCCGCCGATAAAGAGGTGAAAGATGAAACAGCGTCAGATCCGGTATTTCAGGCGAAGATTCAGGTAAAAGAGGTTCAGGTTTTGGAACAGGGGCTTCAAGTTGCAGCATGGATGATAGAGCCTGGGGACGGCCCCGTAAAGAGACAGGAAGAAGTCGTGATCCTCTATGAAGGAGCGGAATATCAAGAGACAGATTTTTCCGGGATTCTCAATGTCCGTCTGCAAGGGGAAGAAAATTATTTAAAATTATTGGAAATTTTACCATAAATGCAGGCAGGGTCATGCGTATCTCTTATAAGAAACCAGTTCAAAGACAGAGGATATGAAATTTGCAATACTAGGTGCGATAGAGTATCGGCTGAAGGAGGGACTATTATGAGGAAGATGCGCATGATGTTTTGTTTTTATGACCAGAGAAGAAAGAAAATCTTTTTGACAGGGCTGATTCTATGCGGGCTGATGGCTCAGTGTCTGGCCGGCTGCGGTGTGTCGAAAGACAGCAAGAAGAGTTCCCCGGAATCTTCCCTTTCCGGGACAGGGGAGGAAACGGGTGAAACGGGTGATCCGTATGGAGCGGCAATGGAATCAGGGGAAGAAAGCGGGGCGGATGGGTATGCGGCGCCTAAAGATTCCATCGTAGAAGACAGCGCTATGACGGAAGAAATAGCGGCAGAGGAGCCCGTGCTTCTCTATAATGCAGAGGGAGGGGATACGGAGGAATACCATGCATCGGAAGAACATGGATTTTTCCGAACTAAGCAGACGCCCCTTTCCACCTTTTCTGCCGATGTGGATACGGCCTCTTACAGCAATGTGCGCAGAATGCTGATGGAGGGACGGAGGGCAGATGAGATTCCAAAAGGAGCCGTCAGGCTGGAAGAAATGCTGAATTATTTTCATTATGAGTATGAAGCTCCAAAAGAAGGGGAAGTGTTTGGCGTTACCATTGACGGAACAGCGTGTCCCTGGGAGCCTTCCCATGGGTTGGTGAGAATTGGCGTTCGCACACAGGAGATTGATTTTTCAGATTCTCCCAAGTCCAATCTGGTATTTTTGTTGGACGTGTCAGGTTCTATGGATGATCCGGGAAAGCTTCCCCTGCTGAAACAGGCTTTTGGGATGCTGGTGGAGAATCTGGGAGAGAAAGACCGGGTTTCCATTGTCACCTATGCCGGGACGGATGAGATTGTGCTGGACGGAGCCAGAGGCAATGAGAAAGGAAAGATCCTGGATGCTTTGTACGCTTTGGCTGCAGAGGGGTCTACCAATGGAGGAGCAGGGATTTCAACGGCCTATGCCCTGGCGGAAGAGCATTTGATCCAGGGCGGCAACAACCGTGTTATTTTGGCTACGGACGGCGATTTAAATGTGGGGCAGACCAGCGAAAGCCAGCTTCAGTCTTTGATAGAAGAAAAACGGAAAAGCGGGGTGCATTTGTCCGTATTGGGATTTGGCGACGGGAATTTGAAGGACAATAAGCTGGAGACATTGGCAGATCAGGGAAACGGCCACTATGCCTATATTGACTCTCTCATGGAGGCCCGGCGCGTCCTGGTGGACGAAATGGGAAGCACATTGCTTACCGTGGCCCAGGATGTGAAATTTCAGGTGGAGTTTAATCCGGCACAAATTGCAGGATACCGTCTGTTGGGGTACGAGAACCGTCTGATGGACGCTCAGGATTTTACAGATGATACCAAGGACGCCGGGGAACTGGGGGCCGGACATACGGTGACTGTTCTCTACGAGGTAGAATGGGCGGGTCAGGAAAATTCAGAAACGGAAGATTTAAAATATCAGAAACGGGAGCCGTCCGGCGGGGAAGCCATGAAGGAATGGGCGACTTTGAAGATCCGCTATAAAGAGCCGGGAGCAAAGAAGAGCCAGGAATTGGCGTATTCCTTTGGCCAGGAGATCTATCATCAGGATCTATCGGAAGCGAATATGCGGCTGGAGGCTTCTGTGGCAGAATTTGGGATGCTGTTAAAAGACAGCGATTATAAAGGAAACAGCTCCTATGAACAAATTTTGGACTTGTGGAAAGAGGCGGCGTATGGCGGGAATGAAGAGATAGCGGAATTTTTAATGCTGGTAGAAAAAGCCGGGGAACTTAAGGAAGAACCTGTAGCTGTTCGGGAACCTCAGGGGCCGCCGGAGGTGGAGCTGATGATAACGGATCGGGAAGGCGAAATCACGCAATGCATCTATGCTACCAGAGGCAGCTATGAATGGAAGATTCCCGGGGAGGGGGAGACAGCGGAGAGCATGATTGCCTGCAGCAGCGCACCTACGGAATGGAAGGAGATCGCAACATTGCAAATGGCAGAGACGGACGGTAAGGTAACACTGGGGCTTGCTAGGAATAGGAAAGAATATTCCGTATGCTACTGGCAGGAGGGCGCTACTTGCGGGGTGGCGGATCCGGTGGAGATGGACGGAGATGCGATTTTACTGGGAGAGTATTCCAAAGGAGTTTATGAAATCCATGTAACTTATTTGGAGGGGGAGGCTTATTATGGATTTAAAGTGGAATAAGAACGGTGTTGCAAAAGAAGCCTAAGCGTTACGAAAATGCAACAAAGAAAAGAGCAGCATATTCATTCCATTAGAATGTCGTTTTTGGAAAAAGTAAATTATCCGGTAAAAAATAGATAAAGGTTACACATACACATGCCGTATCTTCTGCGGTGAAACAGGCATAGCAGAAGATACGGCATGTTTCTTTTTATGCAATAATGAAGATTCGACAAAATTTGGCATGGTTTTTGCATTTTAAATGGGTACACGAAAATAAAGAAGTGAGGTGCAAAAAATGAAAAAGAAAATTGTCAGTTTACTAATGGCAGGAATGATGGCGGCAGCTGTGTTAGCAGGCTGCGGAGACGCCGGAGACAAGCAGGAAACACCGAAGGAGGATGCAGCCAGCAGCCAGCAGGAAGATTCGGATGATGGGGCTTCCCAGGGGTCTGAGGATGCAAGCGATTCTGAAAAAACCGATGAACAAGGGTCTGAGGAGGCGGATGCGAACGGCGGTGGAGAAGGGAAAAGCTACAGCTTTGCAGCAAATATCTGGGGAAGCGGCGCTTATCCTTTGGACATTATGGTTCATGCAAATGAAGTAGTTGCAGAATTGACAGGGATGAAGCTGGATACGGCGGACAATCAGTTTACCGCCGATAAGATTATCTCTGATCTGCAGGGCCAGTTAGCTACGAATCCTGACGGCGTTATCATGTTTAGCGTGGTGGATACCGTTCTGGGAAATGTACAGCAGTTGTGCGACGCACAGAACATTCCATATGTATTAGATACCAATTTCCCTTCGGATCCGGACGTATGGCAGTCTGTAAAAGACGATCCCCTGTTTGTAGGCGGTGTGGCGGCAAGTCCTTATGAGATGGGAAAAGAGCTGGGAGAAATGGCTTTGGCAGATGGAAACAAGACGGCGATTATCCTGGGTGCGGCTTTGGGCGATTATTCTCATGACCAGAGAATCTTAGGCTTCCAGGAAGCTTTTGAAGCAGGCGGCGGTAAGGTACAGCAGGTTATGCATTGTTCAGATCCTTCTGAATCCACCACCAAAGCAAATGACCTGATTACGGCAAACCAGGATGCAGACTGCGCCTATGCTTCCGGTGGAGATTACCTTTCCGCATTGGCAGCGATCAAAGCCGGCGACAGCTCTATGGAACTCATGATTTACGGAACAGACGTTGCTCCCGATCTGATCGACTATATCAAAGACGGCGTAATTAAGGCTATGAACGGCGGAAATCACATCAACGGCGCTATTGCCCAGTGTCTGCTGATCAATTATTTGGACGGACATCAGATCCTTGGGGAAGACGGAAAAGCTCCGGTGTTGGATTATCTGAAATGCTATTTGATCACTCCGGACAATGCAGAGCATTTTGCAGGCTTGTATGCAAATGAGAGCTGTTTTATTACAGATGAGCAGTGGCAGTCTCTGTTGTACCGTTATAATCCGGACGTCACTTTAGAGACTTATGATGCATTTTTGAAGAGTTATGCCGATACGGTTTACAATATGAAATAACCAGAGATAGTTCAGGCAAAAGAATACATAAAAGCGGCGTACCGTGTAGGAAATATACGCAGTACGCCGTTTTTGCCAGACCGTTTGGGGGATACCCTGTACTTGGAGGAAGCATATGAACACAGAAAGTTTAAATAAGCAGTCCAAAAAGAAACAGATCCTGATAGGAGCCATAATCGTGGCTGCAGTTGTGGTTCTGTTTGTCATTTTGAATATATTTGCCAAAGGAACCATCCTGACTGTGAAAAATTTGAGGAATGTGTTGGCAGGTTCTGTGGTTCCAACAATTATCGCCTTTGGATTTTCCGTTATTTTTATTGGTAATGTAACGGACTTATCGCCGGGAAGTATTGTTATCTTGACTTCTACAGTCACCGGATTGCTGGGAAATGCCTTTGGAATCCCGGTTATGGTGATCGGCGGCGTCTTAACGGGCGTAGTTTGCATGACTTTAAATTATTCCATATATCGGATTACGAAGATTCCCCCATGGATTGCCGGACTGGGCATGACGATGGTGTACGAAGCGATTGCCGTCAGCTACGCGGCCTGGTGCGCCAGCCAGGGTCAGAAGGTGGTGGTTATGAACAATGATATCCGGTTTTTGGGACAGCAGCCGGGAATCTATATCTGTTGGGTTCTGGCCATTGCAGCGGCATATGTTTTATTTAATCATACATCCGTCGGGATCAATTACCGGGCCACAGGGGACAACGAGGATGTGGCAAAAATCATGGGCATTCACGTGGATAAGGCTATGATGATCGGCGGTATTATGGCGGGCGCTTTTTTTGGATTCGCAGGCGTTGTCAAGGAAAGCTATGCGGCTTTTGTAAATGCACAGTCCGGCCTTACGACGCTGAGTACGGTATTTCAGCCTATGGCGGCTACTTTGTTGGCTATGGCATTGGCAAATTATCTGAATTTGATTATTGCAATTCCCATTTCCACGTTTTTAATTACGTTGATTTTTAATGTTCTGACCATTTTTGGAATCCCGTCAGGAACCTTCCAAGATACGCTTCTGGGAATTATTGTAATCTGTTTCGCTATTTTGGCGCAGCGCAAGGTGAAGGGGGTAGTCAAGTAATGGGCGATACATTATTAAAAATCGAAGGATTGAACAAAAGCTTTGGGATTACCCATGCCAACGTGAATGTAAATCTGGAATTGGGCCGGGGCGAGATCCGGGGGCTGGCCGGAGAGAATGGTTCCGGAAAGTCCACGCTGCTCTCCCAGATTGCAGGGATTTACCGCAGCGATTCCGGGAAAATGATTTTGAATGGGGAGGAATATGCCCCCCACAGCCCGATTGAGGCCAACAGCAGGAAAATTGCCATGGTGGTGCAGGAGCTTGGTATGGTAGGCTCCCTGCCAGCCAGCGTCAATATTTATCTGGGTAAGACGAAGTTTTTTATCAGTATGAAAGAATTGCAGCAGGAAGCGGATAGGGTATCTGAACGTTGGGAGCTTCCGAAGCTGAATTTGAAACGCATGGCGGGCAGCATGAACATTGAAAACCGTAAAATGGTGGAATTGATCCGTGCCCTGGCGGTAGACCCGGACGTATTGATTCTGGATGAGGTTACGCAATCTTTGTCCCATGATAACCGTGAAATTATTTACAAATTGATTCGCAAGTTAAAAAGTGAAAATCGTTCTGTGATTCTGATCTCCCACGACTTGGAGGAAACCATTCATATTACAGATACCATTTCCATTCTGCGGGACGGTGAATTGCTGGAAACGGTAAAAAGCAGCGAGCTTTCCGAGGATGACTTAAAGAGAAAAATGGTAGGCCGTGAGTTGAACGGGGAGTATTACCGTACAGATTTTGAGGAGCAGTATGAGGACGAGGTGGTATTTTCCATGCGCCATGTTTCCACTGCTTCGGGAATCAAGGATGTGAGCTTAAAGCTCCACAAAGGCGAGATTCTGGCATTCTGCGGTCTGAGTGATTCCGGGATCCATGATATCGGACAGATTGCTTATGGGCTGCTTCCCACCACAGAGGGAGAAGTCTGGCTGGAGACGGACCATATCCAGATTACGAAAGCTACGGAATCCTTGAAGCATCGGATGGCATATGTCCCCAAGGACAGAGACGGGGAAGCCATGATGATGAAGAGTACCATCATGAATAATTTCGTACTGCCGTCCATTGAAGAAAAGGCAGGGAAAGCGGGATTCCTAAATTATGGTGTATTAAAAAAGATGGCGGATGAGAACCGGAAAGCATTTTTCTTAAAATGTACGGGAATTAATCAAAATGTAAACGGCTTAAGCGGCGGCAACAAGCAAAAAGTGAATCTGGGCAGATGGCTGGCCAAGGATCTGAGTATTCTGATCGTAGACTGTCCTACCCGAGGCGTGGACGTAGGTGTAAAGGCATATATCTATCAATGTCTGCGGGAGGCAAAGAAAAAGGGAATCGGCATCTTAATGATTACCGACGAATTATCGGAAGCAATGGGGATGGCGGATCATATTATGGTGATGAAAAACGGAGAATTGAAAAAAACCATTAAGCGCAGCTCCCATTTCAAGGAAGAAGAAATAATTGAGGTGATGGTATGAAAAATCAGAAAAAAGTTCAGTTACTGGACATTGTGCCGATTTTTATCCTGGTAATTATCTTTGCTTTCTTTGCGATCGCATCCAAGGGGACAACGTTATCGGCCTATAACCTGCAATTGATTTGTACACAAGTAGTTCCGGTTATTATCGGCAGCCTGGGATGTATTTTCGTTATTTCCCTGGGCGGTACGGATATTTCCATCGGCGCTAATGCGGCCATGTGTTCCACGGTTGCGACTTTAGCTACGGCAGGAATCGGCGGCTGGGCCGCAATTCCTCTGACGTTGGTATTATCCACGGCCTTAGGCGCGTTGATTGGTTTTATCGTAACAAAGTTTCGGGTGGCGTCTTTTATGACGACGTTAGCGGTACTGATTGCAGGCCGGGGATTTTTAAATTTTCTGCTGCAGAATAATAACATCGGCGCCCCCAAAGGCATTCAGTTTCTCACAACCTTTTGGTTTACCGTTCTGCTGCTGGTGATATTGATCGCAGTCGTATGGTACATTTTCGAATATACGAAATTCGGATTTTACTGTAAGTGTATCGGTGAAAATGAGAGAACCGTGCGTTCTGTGGGGATCAATGTCAACCGCATCCGTCTGATTTGTTTTATGATAGCGGGGCTTGCGGCAGGGATCGTGGGCATCGTGCAGATCTGCCGTGTGGGCGGTTCCACCAATACCCTTTGTAATATGTTGGAAATGCGTGTTCAGATGGCTATCTTTTTAGGCGGAATATTGACTACCGGAGGATTTACGGCAAAAATTTATAAGCTGATTATCGGTTCCTTTACCATTGTAATTATCGAAAACGGACTGACGCTCTGCAAAGTGTCCAGCGCTCTGTCCGAGGCAATCGAAGGAATCCTTCTGGTGGTAATTTTGATCATTACCGTGTACTGCAGCAGGATTGCTATGAAACGCGACCTTGCCATGGCGGCGCAGGCAGATCAGGAGAGCGTGGAAGCGTAGCGTGTGTTTCGCTTTCTATAGAATAGGAGGATCAATCTTCCTGTAGATGAAAATCCCAGACAGCGGCATTAGTTTGATTCTAATGCCGCTGTTTGTTATAATAATGAGAGATTCTGAGAGTACATAAAAAAGAAAAGGAGGCGCTTTAGGCTTATGACGAAGACAAGAGACAGCGGGTGCGGTATGCAGAAGGGATATACCTACCAGGAAGCCTTAAGTCTGGCAGAGCAAAGTCAGGAACAGGTGATTCCCACTTATTGCGCCATGTGCGGCCCAACAGCCGGGTGCGGCTTATATGCTTTTGTAAAAGAGGATCAGCTGCTTCGAGTGGCGGGAATGGCAGAGTCCCCCAGGAATCGGGGAGGAGTCTGCCCTAAAGGACTGGCTTCTCCTCAGTGGCTGTATGCACCGGAGCGGTTAAAGACGCCGTTACTTCGGATTGGAGAGAGGGGAGAAGGAAAGTTTTTTCCCATCACCTGGGAGGAAGCGATTGAAATCATTGCCAGGCGGCTGGAGGAACAGAAGGAGCAGTACGGCCCGGAATCGTTAGCGATACTTTCTCCGGCCAGAAGAAACTACAGCGAATTGATCACCAGGTTTTTAACGGTGCACGGGAGTCCCAATTACGGGCACAGCGGGATCTGCGCGATGCAAAAAGCATTTGCTTTTTTTCATACCATAGGAGGCGTTCCTTCCTGTGATTATGAGAACAGTGATTTGATTGTGTATTGGGGACGGCAGCCCATATTCTCCGGCCCGCCTACGGAGGGTGCGGCGCATCTGACCGCAGCCAGAAAAAGGAAAGCGAAGATTGTAGCCGTCAAACCTTCCATGGAGCCGGATGTGGGAATGGCGGATATGTGGCTTGCCCTTCGTCCGGGAACAGACGCGGCCCTGGCTCTTTCCATGTTGCATGTTATTTTTACAGAGAAATTGTATGACAAGGATTTTGTGGAACAATGGTGTTATGGGTTTGAAGAGTTTTATCAGCATATTCTCTCCTATACGCCCCAGTGGGGGGAGTCTGTCACCGGCGTTGCGGCGCAGCAAATCTGCGATGCGGCGAGGATGTATGCGTCGGCAGATAAAGCGGTGATTGATGTAGGAAACGGCGTGGAACATGCCAGTTCTTCCAGCGACGCGGTGCGGGCCATTGCAATTATGATGGCTGTGACAAATCATCTCGACCGGCCGGGATGTAATCTGCTGGGAGAAAGGGGGCTTATGCCAAAGCCTGTTACCCTGCCCTGGCGTTATACCCCTGAGATGGCAGAAAAATTAGTGGGGCCGGAGTTTCCTAGAGCATTTCAGCCCTTCTTAGAGGGATTGACCAGCGTCTATTACCGGATTTTTGACAGTGTCTTGACGGAAAAACCATATCCAATCCGTACGATTATAGCGCCTGGGACACAGCCGCTTTTGAGCACCAGAGGGACGAAGCGGGTGCTGGAAGCGTTAAAAAAGGTGGATTTTTTTGTTACCATAGACGTCATGGAACCGGCAGAAATGAAGTATGCGGATATTGTTTTGCCCACTACTACGCCCTACGAGGCAGACCATCCCTTTGAGATTCAGGGAAACCGTCTGATGGCCCGGACAAAAGTAGTAGAACCTATGGGAGAGTATAAATCTATCTTTGAATTTTTCCTGGACCTGGGAGTGGCAATGGGCTATGGGGAGGATTTTTGGAATGGGAGCATAGAGGCTTTTGAAAATGAGCGTCTGGAACCATTTCATATTACAATCGAAGAATTGAGAAAGCATAAGAACGGGCTGACGCTCCCTGGGCAGAAAAAAGAACGGAAATATCAGGACTATGAGCGGCTGTTCCAAACAAAAAGCTTTGACTTTGAGAGAACCCCGTTTTTGCCCCAGGGAAAGGTTCCTTTGTACCACACGGGATTTGCCCGGGAAGGCTTTGCGCCTATGCCCCGGTGGAAGGAAACCAGGGAGCAAAAAGAGCCGTATTCCCTGATTCTTTCCGACTACCACACCAGCAAATTTTATTCCGCTTCCTGGCTGAAAAATATACCGTCTCTTAGGGAATTAGAGCCGGATCCTGTGGTACATATCCATCCCAAGACAGCAGAGGAGCGGGGCATTGGGGACGGGGACTGGGTGCGGATTACCTCCAGTGAGGGGTGGGTTCGGGTCAAAGCAGCTTTGTATCCTGGCATTCGGCGTGATACGGTTATGGTTCCCCATGGATGGAGCCAGGGCTGTAAGGCTCTTGGAATCCAGGATACTCCGGTAACAGACGGGGGCGCCAATGTAAACCATTTGTACCGTGTGGATGAGAGATGGGATTTTGATCCGCTGGTAACAGCAATGAGCAGCCAAACTATGGTGGAGGTGTCAAAGGATGAGTAGTGTGCAGAAAAAAATTTCCTTTCGTCCGGAGGATTGTATCCAATGCCATGGATGTCAGATGGCTTGTAGTATGTGGCGGAATACAAAAGCTGGAATCCAGTTCCGGGAGATCATTCCGGTTTGGGAGCCGGATGATACACTGGGCGTACGGTTAAAAACACGCTCCAGAGCCTGTATGCATTGTGAGAATCCGTTATGCGTTCCCGCTTGTCCCGCCGGAGCGATCCACAAACGGCCCCAAGACGGGATTGTAATTGTGGATGAAAAGCTGTGCAGCGGCTGCGGCGCTTGTGTGGAGGCATGTCCGTTTCATATTCCCCAGATAGGAGAAGACAAGAAGATGAAAAAATGCGACTTGTGTTATTCCCAGGATACGACACAGGGGGGCGGTGCGCCGCCTTGCGTACGGGCTTGTCCCACCGGGGCGTTGGTATATGAAATACAATCCTGACTTGTGGAACAATGTTTCTGCATTTTTATTTCTGTGCTCCTTGTTTTTTTGGGAAGAATAATATATAATATATTTTATATCATATTAAAGAAGAAAAGGAGTGCAGCATATGTCAGAAAAGTTTTATGCAAAGGGCGAAGGCAATGAAGGCTATATCAAGAACCTGGAAGTGCTTTCCTTCTGCGACATGGACCGTGTGGGCGGTATGTTCCAGATGGCCCTCTATAAGACGGAAGCCGGAAAATATTATCTGTACGGCGCAGCTTTTGACGGCAGGCCCAATGGGATGCTGGGGGTGATGATTTCCGATGTGACGGATCCAAAGAATCCCCGGTTTATCAAGAAATTCCTGCCTTTTGCACCGGAAGAGAACCCCACCACCACCACGCCTAAGATTCAGATTGCAGATGATAAAATGATTATTGCCATGAGTGCAGGAAGCGGCCCGGGCCAGTTGGTGGAACAGCATGAGCTGGCGGATATTCCCTGTGAAGCTGGGATCCGTATCTACAGCCTGAAGGAAGACCCGGAGAATCCCAAATTCCTGGGTTATTGGGACTGCGGTGTTCCCCACTCCATCGGCGTACACCGTTTTATGTACAACGGAGGGGATTTGGTGCATCTTTCCTGTGAATGCCGTGGATTTGAAGGGATGATCTATCGGATTGTAAATATTGCAGACCCGGCTCATCCCTATGAGGTGGGACGCTGGTGGTCTCCCGAACAGTATGCGGACGGGTATCCGGGACGTACCTTTGATCCTCATGCGCCCCACGTTCCTGCCTTTATGGACAAGGGCTGGATGCATGGGCCGCCATTTGTGAGAGGCGATAAGGCTTATTTGGGATATTGCGGGGACGGTCTGTATGTTCTGGACGTATCAGACTTTTCACGTCCCAGATGCCTGGGGAATCTGCGCCTGATGCCGGCATTTTCCAGCTATCATGCAGGAGCAAGGACTCATACGGCCCTGCCTCTGCCGGGCCGTGATTTCGTAGTGGTGACCAATGAGGGCGAGCGGTTCCAGTTCTTCCCACCCAAGGTACTTCAGGAGGAAAATATGGCTCAGGCCATGAATAACCTTCATATGGTAGATGTGCGCAATCCTGAAAAACCCACCCTGGTAGCGGAATTCCCCTATCCGGAAGTGCCCGAGAACTTCCCCTACCGGAATTTCAATGAAATGCAGCTGGGATGCCAGGGACCATTTGGCCCCCATAACCTCCATGAGCCTATGGACGGCAAGCCCTGGTTAGAGCAGAGGGGCGACCGGGTATACTGCTGTTATTTCCATGCCGGGCTGCGGGTATTTGATGTATCCGATCCTTATTACATCAAGGAGCTTGCCTACTTTATTCCGCCAAATCCCACCCAGAATCCGGAAGAATCGTATTTCCCAGGATTCCCAGGGCCGAGAAATGCCACTACAGAGGATGTAATTGTGGATGACAGAGGCTGTATTATCATTGATGCGCTGGATGACGGATTCTATATTTTGAAGATGAAGGAAGAGGCGTAAAGCCAAGCGGCAGGGAATTTCTTTCTGTGTTAGAGCGTGTTTGAAAAGATAGGTAATGCCTAGCGGGCGGATAAATATTAGATATTTGTCTGTCCCGCTAAATTTTAAAATGCATTCAATATTAGAATGAAACATCACCAGTA
>JAAVYA010000070.1 GCA_022790855.1 Lachnospiraceae bacterium
TGACCGCAGTAGATTTGGAGGCAGCCGTATCAGCAGGCGGCCTGGCGGAATCACTGGCCAAATGCGCCGATACGGCAAACAGTTCCGGCATTTCCATGGACAGGCTGATTGGGTATGCCGCCGTTGTAGGGGAATCCACCAATCACTCTATGTCTGAGGTAGGGGATTCCTTCCAGTCATTGTTAAACCGCATGAACAACATAAAAATAGGGAAATTCATAGATGATGAGACAGGCGAATCACTATCTAATACAGAATCTGCCCTGGATACATTTGGAATTAAGCTGCGGGATACGGAAGATACCTACCGGAGTTTCGATGCTATATTAAATGATGTCGGTACACGTTGGGAGACCTTCTCCCAAGCAGAACAGGATGCTATCTCTGCTGCAATAGCCGGTTCCCACCAGGTGGAAACATTTGAGGCTCTCCTGGATAACTGGGGGAACGCCCTGAGCTACTCGGAAGCTGCAGCCAATTCCGCCGGGGCTGCTTTAGCGCAATACGGTGTTTACCAAGATTCCATCGGAGCCAAATCCAATGAACTGACAGCTGCCATAGAGTCCCTGGCAACCAATACTATCTCAGAAGATATGTTCAGCGGAATCATAAAAGCTACGACAGGCATAGTGGAATTTGTCGATAGCACAAACCTTTTAAAAAGTTCATTGGCCGGGCTGGTTGCATTGGGTACAGCAAAACTTTTTACATCTATGGAAACAAGCCATGTTATTTAGGCAAGCCCGGACGCTGCCATCTGCAGGCAATAAGTCCTTCATGGGCTGGGGCAACGCTGCGGTGAACTAACTGCTAACTACGGCTAAGACGCTCGGGATGAGCCCTCGCGCCTAAGCCTTTGTAAGCAGTGGATTTCACCTCCGCTAAAGACGCCCCTGTAATGCCCTTCCAGGACTTATTGCCTGCAGATGGCAGCTGTGCATCGGCTTAACCAAATTACATTTGCATAGCCAAAATAATTCCACCACTTATAAACTACTTGCAATAAAACAGAATGATTTTTTGTTTTTAAAGTTTGATTGCATCCACCTGATATCATGTGCTATGATAGGATTATACAAAAAACACAATAGAACAAACTCTGAGACGATATCTATAATACTTTTATTTAAATTCTCCGTTCTCAGAGTTAGGACATAAAATATTTCTAACAAAGGCAAAATGTATGCAACCATGGTAAAAAATTGTTGAATATTGGAGGGATTGATATGGCTAACAAAAAAATCGTTTGTAGTTCTTGTGGCACAGAATTTCTATTTGAAGCCGCTAAAGACTTTGAGTGCTGTCCCGTGTGTGGCGTTTTATTTGATGGGGAGGTGAATGAAGCACAAGATGAAGGATTGATGTATTTTGACGAGATAATGCGATTTGATAAAGAACCAGAACGTAGTGGTGTATGTGTATTTTGCAAAGAATGTAAAGACATACGTTTTCTAAATTTATCTCTATTCGATAAACTGGTTGATAAACAATACGTCATATTAAAGCCAGATGTAGTAGTGAAATGCAGAGGCTGCGGCAAAGAACATACGCCAAGAAAAATCCTATATAAACGAAAAGACCATTATGTATCCATCCTTCACTACTGTCCCGTATGCAACTCTACCATGGTAAAGAAAATATCTACCGCTTCCAGGTTTTTTATGGCCGCAACACTAGGCTCATTTGCGATACCTTATAACAGCAAGACATATGAGTGCCAAAATTGCGGACACATATTTTAATTATTTATACCTAAAAAGGCGCCTCCTTCCGGGGTGTCTTTTTTAATGCAGCAAAAGAAAGGAGAAACTACATTTATGAATGATAACAATTCATCTTTGAAACTGAAACTGCAGGCAACCCTTGACAAGGCCAAATCCCTTGCAGCTATCATGACAGATATCAAACACATACAATCAAAAGCAAAAATAAAAGTCCCAGGCGCATTGGACGAAGCGGCAACCAAAAAAGCTGTTATTGACAGCCTGAAACCCATTGATCCCAAAATAAAAATTGACGCAGACCCGTCACAGGCTGAAAAAAAGATACAAAAACTCAGCCAGCAAAAATCCAATACCGTCATCCAGGCTACTGTTGACAATTCACAAGCATTATCCAGCCTAAAAGAAACAGGGAAAGAAACAAAAAACTTTCTTGATAAATTCTCAAAAGGGGCAATCGGGGCAAACCTGATCCGTATGAGCGTCCAAAACGTCATCCAGGCAATATCTGAAGCCATCCATGGAATCAAGGAATTAGACGATATCAAAA
>JAAVYA010000053.1 GCA_022790855.1 Lachnospiraceae bacterium
ATGCTTATATTTATAGCCATATCCAAGAAGAACGGCTCCGTTTCATTTACCAGTGTGGGGCAAGGCACGTTCTTTTTGAGGAAGTCCTAGCTTTAGTTGCATAGGCGTATTGTGCAGTTTTTTAAATTTGCTCATTTATAGGTCATAAAAAAGCAGGACTCCGCCTGTTATGGGAGTTCTGCTTTTTTGTATTGAAGTATATTGCTTCATGACTTTTTTGAACTGATGCAATCCATTTATAATGGACACAAACATTCAGGCAACTGCCTGTCTGTTTCAGACCGCAGCTGCCTTTTCTATCAATGCCCATTTGAAATCGCCTTCGGCGATGGAGCATATGCTTTGCCCCCATAGCCGTACTGGCCCGTGACTAATCAGCAGAGTGATTCGTCATGGTTTGAACAGTAACATTTGCTACATCTCCATGATCTCTGTATATAAATCTCTTTCAATCTGCGGACTCTGGTCATGCATATTACCATTAGGTTCTGTTTCCACCTCCGTTGGAATTATAACTTCGATCAGTTCCGGTTTATCCTCTTCAAAAGAAAAATATTCTAAATCCTCTTTGCATTTGATCAAAGTATACTTTAAATCAAACCCATCAGAAATCTTCTCAAAATCCGGAGCATTATATCCAGAATCGCATGTCGTCTGGGAATATTGATCCATATATCTGGCCTGCCACGAGCGAATCATCCCAAGCGAAGAGTTATTTAGCACAATCACTTTATTAGGAATATGTTCTCTTTTTATTAATTGCAATTCCTGAATATTCATCATAAAACCGCCATCTCCGCAAAAAGATATTACAGGTCTGCCGCTCGCATGAAATGATCCGATTGCTGAAGGAATAGAATACCCCATTGGCCCATTGCCGGCAGACATACATACCGTCTGCCCCTCTTTCATTTTATAAGATTGAGCTAACCAAACCAAATTTTGTCCTATATCTGCTGATATATCATAGGTATCCGGCACGATCTCGCTAATTTTGGAAATTATTTCATTGGGATAAGCTTTGTCAATGTTCTTTAATTTATCCCTGATACTCTTACAGACTAAAATCCATTCTGAATTTTTTTTACGATCACATTTATCTATCAGTTTGGGTAACGCTTCCCGTAAATCCGCTGCAACCTCCACCTGGTCATCCCGCACCTTATAATTTAACTGCTCTTTGTCAACATCCACTCGTATTATTTTTGCATTGGGAGCAAATAGTTCTCTCTTCATTCCTAAAGAACGAATAGACATCCGATTGCCTAGAACTAATACTAAATCCGATTTTTTCGTAATAAAATTAGCATATCTGTGGCCGTTCGTTCCAATAAATCCATAATTTAAGGCATGATTATACGGCAGTAAATCAAATGCAGTCATTGATGAAACTACCGGAATATCTGTTTTTTCCGCTAAAGCGATTAATTGATTATTCAGCTTATTTTGCTTTACTCCATTACCTACAAGTATCACCGGCCTCCTTGCATTTTTTATTGACTCGGCAATATGATCTATATCAGATTCATTCACAGTTTTTCTCTCAACAGTTTCCATAAATCCATTTAAACGATCTATATCCACGTCCATTCGTTGTAAATCATTTGGAATATCCAATACTACGGGGCCTGGATTTCCTTCAAAAGCTACATAATAAGCTTTTTCAAGACAATACTTTATTTCCTCAGCCGAACTGATCTGATATGCCCATTTTGTAATCTCTTTCACACATGAAATTACATCTGTTTCCTGAAATCCTCTTTGCCGTAATTTCATATCTCCTTTTTTTGTCGGTGAGTCCACTTGACCAGTAATAAATAGAACTGGAATGGAATCAAAATACGCACTGGCTATCCCAGTAATTAAATTCGTTGCCCCTGGTCCTGATGTAGCATAGGCGACTCCAAGTTTATTTGATTTTTGTGCATATCCACATGCTGAAAATGCAGCTCCTTGCTCATTGTATACAAGATGCGCCTCTATATTTTCATTTTTAAAAGCCGAATCAATCAAATGGTTAATACATCCGCCAGGATAACCATAAATATCTGTCACCTGATGTTGAACCAAAAATTTAATCATATAGTCAGTTACCTTCATTTACATCCTCCAGTATTATTTTTGTATTTGTTCTCGTACAAAACTGTTCCATGATTCCAGATATTTCAAGAGAAATCTCTTTACTAATATAAGCTAACGTATGTTTCCCCTTCATATTTTGGAAAAACGATACAAATTCATTACGTATTCCTTCCCCTTCCAGTTGATAATAATATTTCCTTGTCTTTGTTAATTGTTCGTACCTGATTTCAAAATATTCTGTTTTCCACCATGGTGCCGGAACATAAATATAGCCTTTCGTACCTGATATCACCAATTCACCCTCTGATTTGATTTTTTTGCCAACTTTTACGGAAGCAACCCCTTGGGGATATATAAATCTAATATTTGTCATTAATTCCTGTGAAAGATGACTATCATTATAAATAGAGATCATTTCTGAAGACAAATAATTCAGCCCAAATATCTGAAAGACCGGCAGTAATGCGACGGGCCCCCAGGAACAAATACTATTCCATCCTGCCGCATCTGTATCCTTGCTTAAGCTGGTACACGTTGCTTCTATTGATACCACTTTACCAATCTTTCCTGACTGAACCAGCAGAAGCATTCTGGCATAAGCTGTGGTATACGCTGTTTTTATCGCCTCCTGGAGAACACAATTTTTTTGCTGCGCCAATTCAAAAAGTTCTGCGGTTTCCTCTTTTCTCATAGAAATAGGCGACTCACAGATCACATGCTTTCCTTTTTCAAGCGCCCTCACAATATCATGATAATGTTCAGCGGGAGTAGAATGGACATAGACGGCATCTATATGATCCAGAAATTCATCATAATGATCTGTATCATATTGCATTCTGTCTGCAAAACATTTTATGTCCGCCCCTTTGTCAGAACATAGCGCCAGCACATGAATTCCATTCACAAACGCACATTCTCTGTCTATCTTATTTAAATATACTGCATCCCCTTTTAAACCAAGACGAATACTGCTGTTACTGCTGCGAATTTGTGTACTTGATATACCCTCCGTCCTGTCTAAATATACGACTTCACAATATTGCTTTAGGTAATCAAATTTCCCAATCCAATCTGACCCTATTGCAAAAACATCCACTTCTTTTCTACAGATATCATCAATCTTTTGTCCCTCATACTCTTCAATAATGATTTCATCTGCAATTCCGGTAACTTTAACACCCTCCAGACGCTCCATTAATGTCTGCTGCACATTGATCTTTCCTCTGTTTTTGTCAAAATCTTCTGATGTAACGCCAACAATTAAGTAATCGCCAAGCGCCTTTGCTCTCTCCAGCAATCTGATATGTCCATAATGTATCAGATCATATGTACCGTAAGTTATGACTTTTTTCATCGAATCACATATCCTTATATTCACTCGTTACTTGGCAGCAGCACTTCCACCAGCTGTGGGCCATTAAAATCGTAACTGATTTTTTTTACATCCTCCATCGTCTGTATTTTTGTATAAGCAAAACCAAACGCTTTCGCAATCCCCTCATAATCAGCCGCTTGATATCCTGACCCTTCCGTTGTCGTAAAATAATTTTTATGGAAGATACGTTTTTGAAACTCCATAATGTCTCCAAGGGCATGGTTATTGAATACAAATAATACAACAGGAATATTTTCTCTTTTTATTAGCTGCATCTCTTGTAAATTCATCATGATACCTCCATCGCCGTCCACACAGATTACAGGTGAATGGGAAGCATAATAAATCCCAATCGAAGCAGGCAGCGCGTAACCCATGGAAGCTAAACCGGCAGACTGATAGACTCTCTGCCCTTCTTTAAACTTTATCTGAGACATAAGCCATCTTCTATGACTGCCTGTATCAACGGCAATCGGCATATTTTTAGGAAACGTCTCAGCTATGGCAGACATAAATTGGTCTCCGATTGGATTCAATGATCCTGCTTTATTGGATATTTTCCTTTCTTCTATGCACCAATCCATCCAGGATTCATCAAATTTTTTCAAAGAAGAGACATTGCTCCATAAATAAGAAAGTATATCCCTGACATCTGCACAGACAGCCATTTCTCTTCCTAACTTATAATCCAGTTCCGCCTGATCCGCATCGATTCTGATGATCCTTGCTTGTGGGGCAAATTTATCCCGCTTATAACCGATTTGTTTAAAGTTTAACCTTGCCCCCATAGTAATCAGCAAATCGCATTCTCGTACAGCCTTATTCGCGACAGGATCACCATCCATACCAATATACCCCAAATAATTATGTACCCCTGTAAAGCAATCAAACGCAACCAACGTACTCACAATAGGGATATTGAGCTTTTGCGTAAGCTCTGTCAACGATTCTTCCAACTGCTCCTGCTTCATTGCATTTCCAGCTAATATCAGAGGCTTTTTTGACCTCTCTAATTCGGTTATGATTAACGAAAGATACTTATTCTGAACTGGGTTTTTCTTCGGATGAAATCCTTCCTGTAACTCAATGTCTAACTCTTCACGAGCAATATCACTGGGCATATCAATCAGTACCGGGCCAGGTCTTTCCGATTTGGCAATATAAAATGCCTTTTCAAACACATATCTAACTTCCTCTTTCTTCCTGATCTGGTAACTCCATTTTGTGATCGGCCTGCACACATCCGTAATATCTACTTCCTGAGATGCCTTTTGCCGAACGTTAAGTCCCCCTTTCAGCTCCGCCAAATCTTTCTCACCTACCATGAAAATAGTCGGTATAGAGTCAGCATAAGCATTTGCAATTCCAGTGACCAGATTCGTACCGCCAGGACCGGCCGTTGTGTACGCCATACCAATTTTGTGGGAAGCCTGCGCGTATCCACATGCAGCGAAGGCAGCTCCCTGTTCATGGTATGTCAGATGGCTGGTAATTTTGGAATCAATCATAGAATTCATAAAATGGCCGCATCCAACTCCTGGAATGCCAAAAATATCTGTAATATCGTTCTCTTCCAGTAATTTCACTAAATAATCTGAAACTTTCATGTACTAATCCCCTTTTTAATCCCTGTAAATGTCCATTTCTTTCAGTCTGTTCTCAACGAATGATTTTTTAAAAACTACTCTTTCATCCGCGTTTAGTGTTTCAACGAAAGAATAAAACTCTTCCAAAGAATAATTCTTTTCTTTAAAATAGGTTGCAAAATCCTGTGGCAGCGCCTTCTCGGAAGAAATAAAGTGATACATGGAATATCCCCAAGGACTGGCATCAAAAAATTTTTTTATGTATTTTGAATAAAGGTTTACAACCGTTTTGATCTGATAGTTCTTTCCGAAATAATGGTTCAAATAGTCCAT
>JAAVYA010000051.1 GCA_022790855.1 Lachnospiraceae bacterium
AAGAACTGTTCCAAGAGCATATGCAGAATAGGAAATCCAGCCAGAACAGCAAAACAGCGTAGCCACAGGGCTACACTGTCTACATAATCACATCATTATATTTTAGTCTATGCAATAACATCCTTACGGAAAATTCCCCATTTTTAAATCGTGTAAAATGACAGGAACAACACAAAAAATTCGCCTGATCCATACGCTGCCCTGCAGGTTACATGCCAAATCCCCCCACTTAGCGTTTTTTCATTGCACCGCTTTGGGGAAAGAGCTACAATGAAGAAAATGAGTTACTATCCATGTTTTCAGGAGGGACTACTATGAACCATATGATTGAAATCCATCATCTTTATAAGCGCTACAAAACCGTAACGGCAGTGAATGATTTAAGCTTCCATGTAAAGGAAGGGGAATTTTTCGCATTTTTAGGGGTCAACGGCGCTGGCAAAAGCACCACCATCTCCCTAATATGCGGCCGCTTACATCCAGATTCCGGAGATATCCTGGTTAAGGGCAAACAAATAGACAGCCATAGAGATGAAATCAAACGCAGCCTTGGGGTTGTATTTCAGGAATCCCTGCTGGATCAGCAGCTGACCGTATTAGACAACCTAAAATACCGGGCCGCCCTTTACGGCATCCGGGGAGATGATTTCGCGCGGCGCATGAAGGAGCTGTCCCGGCAGTTGGAATTTGGTGACCTTCTCAAACGCCGTGTGGACCGGCTCTCCGGCGGACAAAGGAGACGCATTGATATTGCCAGGGCCCTCCTGCACAAGCCCCAAATACTGATCCTGGATGAACCCACCACCGGGCTGGACCCGCAGACCAGACAGGCGGTATGGGCCGCCATCCATGCCCTGCGGGCCAAAGAGGGAATCACCGTCTTTCTCACCACCCACTATATGGAGGAAGCCGCCGATACCGATTACGTGGTAATTCTGGATGAAGGACAGATCGCCGCGGAAGGAACGCCCCTTACACTAAAAAACACTTATACCGGAGATTTTATTACCATGTACGACCAAAAGGAACCAGACATCCGCATCCTAAACGTTCCTTATGAGAAAACCGGGGATGCATATCGGATTTCCGTATCTAATACCGGGGAAGCCACCAGGCTGATCTTGTCGCACCCTGAGTTGTTTACCGATTACGAAATTACAAAGGGAACGATGGACGATGTATTCCTGGCCGTCACCGGAAAGAAAATAGGAGGGACCCTATGACATATGCAATGATTTCACGCAATATCAAATTATTTTTTAAAGACAAAGGAATGCTTTTCACTTCCCTGGTCACACCTGTTATACTCTTAGTGCTGTACGCCACATTTTTGAAAAATATCTATACAGACAGCTTCCGGTCGGCCATTCCCCAGGGGTTCCCCGTGGCGGATACCTTGATCGACGCTACGGTAGGCGGCCAGCTTATTTCTTCCCTTTTGGCTGTCTGCTGCGTTACCGTGGCTTTCTGCTCCAATTTTCTCTCGGTGCAGGATAAGGTCAGCGGGACAGTCCAAGATTTTCTGATCACACCCTTAAAAAAGCACGTACTCCCGGTAAGCTATTATATCGCATCATTTTTGTCCACGCTGGTGATCTGCTTTCTGTCTTTTGGGGCATGTTTGATCTATCTCTCTTTTGTGGGATGGTATCTGTCCCCACAAGACGTGGCCTTTCTATCTCTGGACATTGTGCTGCTGACGCTGTTTGGTACTGCCCTGTCTTCTATTATCAATGTTTTTCTCACCACCCAGGGACAGATTTCGGCAGTCGGCACGATCGTAAGCGCAGGCTACGGCTTTCTTTGCGGCGCTTACATGCCGATCTCCAATTTCAGCAGCGCCCTGCAGCATGCACTTTCTTTCCTGCCCAGCACATACGGCACCTCGCTGATTCGAAACCATGCACTCCGTGGTGTATTTGAACAGATGGAACAAGAAGGCATTCCTTCGGAACTCATAGAAGGCATCAAAGAATCCATTGACTGCCGTTTATATTTTCAAGACCAGGAAGTGACCCTTTTTCACATGTACCTTTTCATGGGAATCACCGTGGCTGTGCTGATTCTGCTTTATATCGCCGTCTATATACTTCGGGAGAAAAAGCGCAAATGAAAATTACCATAGAAAATATCCCTCCGGGAGGCGAGGAAGAAATTATCATCCGCATGAACCAATTAAGCCCGGAAATCCTGTCGTTGATACAAGCTTTAAAAACCGACCGCCATAAGCTCAACGGCTATCATCCGGACGGCAGTTTCAGCCCGATCCATCCTGAGGATATCTATTATTTTGAAACCGTTGACAACAAAGTATTTGCCTATGGCCAAAAGGATATCCTGGAAGTCAAGCTACGTTTGTATGAATTGGAAACACGCCTTGGAGGAGGGGATTTCGTCCGCATTTCAAAATCCATGATCCTGAACCTTTCCAAGGTGAAACGTTTTTCCCCTTCCTTCAGCGGACGCTTTGAAGCAATTCTTCTAAATCATGAAAAAGTCTTGATTTCCAGGCAATATGTCCCGGAAATCAAGAACCGACTGGAATTATGAGGTGATACCATGAGAAATAGAATGAAACGAATACTGCGCCTGGTCACAACCATTACAACCGGTACGCTGATCGTCTGTATGGGATGGTATTATTTAACCCTTGTTTTGTCAGGAGAATCCGTTACCAAAGCGAGCATCCCATTTTTAACACTGCCAGAAATCCTCTCCGTAGGAATCCTATGCGGTATTTCCACCGAATTTCTTCTTCCCCAGCGGGAATTGCATATCAAGGAAGTCCGCATCCGTCTGATCATCCACTATGCGCTGATCAACATCATTGTTTTGATATGCGGTTACTTTTATGGATGGTACGCCTTAGATCCCGGAAGCGTACTGCTGATGTGCATGACTTCCGCCGGGGTATATGCATTTACATTTTTTATGAATTATTATAAGGATAAGAAAACATCCGATGAAATGAATGAAAAGCTGAAACGATATGGAATTTCTGAAAAAAAGGAATAATGCTCAAAAAAACGAACCAATCCGTAAGTTAAGGATCCAAGAAACACAGCCAGGGAAAAGGGGAGGGAAGCGGCCGTAAATGGTCTGCAATTTTGACTTTGCAGAGATTTAGAAGTCCTTAAATCCCTGAGTTTTGCGTTAAAACAAACATCCACTCTGTCTGAGCAAAGCGAGTTTGTGGATGTTTGTTTTGCCCTTAGCAAAAATCAGGAATTTTAGGAATTCTTAATCTCGAAACCAGAAAAATCGCAGACCATTTACGGCCGCTTCCCTCCCCTTTTCCCTGGCGTCCCTTCCCCAAAATCCTTAATGATCCGCTATTGCCGTATAAATTGTTACATCTTATGACATTTCTCACAATTCTTCTTTATCCCGTTCTTTTACATACTGCAGATTCCGTAATATATGCGTCCTGGCCCAGCTTCGATGGGCGTCTAAGCCATCGCATACCCCGGGAAAATCTCCCTTTTGCACCGCATCATGAATCTGTTCAAAATACGTAATGCCGGAATGATACTTGTGCTCTTTCCCCGGCGTCTGCATAGTAAAAAGAGTGTGCATCATTTCTTCCACACCGCTTAAGCTGGTGCTTTTATTCCTCAGTCTCTGATTATCTGCATTTTGATAAAATACGTCTTTGATATTCCGGATACAGATGCAGCTCTCCTGGAGATTATCGGAAGCCCGGTATCGTTTGATATGAAGCTCTATCTCCTCCGCCATCTGCTGCAGATTCCCCTTCTGCATGGCGTAACGGACAGCCCCCATTTCGAAAGCCGCCTGAAGCTCCTGGATCTCAATCACATCCGTCTCTTCCAGGCTGATGACATTGGCTCCCACGTTATTTTCAAACTCGATGAGCCCTTCGTTTAAAAGGCGGTTTAACGCCTCCCGCACTGGAGTGGAGCTGACCCCGTATTCCTCCTGGAGCTTGCTTACATTCAACTTACTTCCAAAGGGAATTTCTAATTTTACAATGCTTTCCCTGAGTTTTTCATATACTTGATCCACAAGGGATAATCGTTTAATCACTGCCATGGCCTTTACGTTCTTCCTTTCATCCCGCAATACATAATAGAGCTTATCAGAACTTGCTTTGCAAGTTCTGATAAAAGGCGCCGGTTCTGCGCCGTCCATCTGATTATAGGATTCCCGGAGGGGTTCCTATAATAGACTGCTGTCAGCAATCTCAACTTGCCATTTTGTATTTTGCACAATGACAAATCTATATCTATTATGCCATAAGGACGGGAAGATGTAAATGGTGAAAATTGTTCCTACTTTTTATCTTTAAACGGCAAAGGCTTCACCCATATTTCCATACTTGCCATATCCTCCAAGTTGCAGTAATATTTTTCTGCTGCAAACGGCTCTGTCGTGAAGTTGTGTCTGGGCAGCCATGTGCTAAAAAGATAGTTATTGGCCTGATTCAGCGCCACCGTTGCCAAATCCTCAAAACTCTCCGCCTCAATTTTGCAGACAATATATTCTCCTGCCGCAAGTTCCTGCTTCTGAAAGCCTTCTGGCAGCTGTTCGGGAATTTCCTGTACAAGTCCGCCTGCAAAATAAGTAAAATATCCCGGCGCAGAATTTCCCATATGGGACATTCCCAGTTCTACCCCACTGTCAGGACTTGTAAAAAGCAGTTCTTTTTCTCTGTGATATTGCTTCCAAAGCTGCCCCGGCACATCTACGCCGGTACTTTCACCCACTGGCATTTGTTCAGAAATATTAACTTCTATTTCCAGTCCCACATACCGTTCCGTCTGTTTCAACGTCCTTCTTTCCACTTCCAGGACAATATCCCCCACTACCAGAGGAACGCCTTCATCTACTAATACATAGTTCATAGAGATTTGCGGCCTGTTAAATGTATTAAGCGTCGGTAAATCCTTTCTATACTCGTCGGGAGTCATTCCATAGGTTTCCTTAAAAACCCGCGTGAAATTGGCATGGCTTGAAAAGCCATACTCCAAAGCAATATCCAAAATCCTTCGATCCGTATCCTTAAGATTATCAATCACTTTGGCCAAACGGCGAAGCTTTATATATTCCTGCACCGGTTTTTTGACTAACCGCTTAAACAAACGTTGAAAGTAAAACGGAGATAAACCTATCGTATTGGCCAGCTCTTCCGTCCGAATTTCTTCTGTCAGATGTTTTTCAATATAAGTCAAAGATTGTTCGATTGTTTTCCATGCGTACATTGGGGAACCTCCTCGTAATTGATATCCTTATGATACCATATTATTTTTTACCAGGCTTCTCACCCTATGCCTTTTATATCAAATCACAGCAATCCAGCGAGTACAAACACGATCTTGGGCGCCGCTCCCACTGCTCCCGCCAGTAAAAGCAGAATCCCCGGCACTACATATTTCCTTGGATGATGCCACAGATCGCTCTCAATCTTCCATCCTCGGATGGGATAAAACCATTCCAGCAAAACAGAGAAAATTGCACTTTGCAGGGCAAAGAACACAGCCATAACCGCCATGAAAACCGTAACGCCCCCAGCCTGAATCTGAAAGCTTAAAAGAAATATGAAATCCGCGATCAAATTGCAAATGAAAATGAACAAACAATAGGGCACACAAAACGCCTTTCTCTGTCCGGGAAGAAACCGGACCGCCCGCTCCAGGGCCGGGTCGCAGGACAGCAAAATACAAATAGGAGTGTTTAAAGAAAGAATGGCAAACCCAATAGGAATCACAAACTTACGGTCCATCTGCCCCCAAAACAACGGAAGCGCACAGGCAACACACCACATAACCGCCGTATTCATCCAATAGTTTTTGTGGCTATTCAGATACCGGAACAAATAACGCCACATAAACCCATGCTTATATTCTGTTACCTTTGATTTATGCCTGCGTCCCTTGATTTGAAAAGTATACCCAAAGGGCACACCGTATGCCACGCCTTTGGGGCTGGCAATAAACGTATATCCGTCTGCACACAGCAATAGAAAGCAGGATAAGACGCTATTGGCCGCCAGCACAGCCAAAAGCCCAAGACCGTTCCCACAATATAATATCCCTGCCAGCACACCCGCGCCCCAAAGGCCCGCCGCATACCAATATTTTCTCAGAGAAAAAACAGCGGCAGTCATAAAAACGGCATTTCCCATACACAGGATACTTCCCAAAACTTCCATTTTGCTTTGAACCGACACCGCCAGCAAAACAGCCAAAAGAACCGCCGTTTTTGTAAAAACCGTATAGACGCCCAAAGCTGCCACATAAGAAACAACAAATCCCCGTCTTTCCAAAGGCATCATCATGAGATTTTTCATATACCTGGCGTTCTCTTCCGAAGAGAGAGACTGCCACATAACGCCGGCGGTAAATGATGTTACCATCATGTATAAGATGGACGGCGCGATCAAAACCCGGATATTCCCCATATACAGTCCCAAGAATACAATCAGACAAATCCCTACGCTTCTGGTTATCCGCTGGTATGTTTCCCCAAATAATTTTTTAGAAAAAGCTTTCCATATCATGTTCCTCATGCAGCGCCTCCCGAATATCCTTATCATTCATCTCTTCTTTTTCCAATATCCGCCGAATTTTCCCATGCTCTAAAACAAGTACCCGGTCTGAAGTAAGGGTAATGCTTTCCAAAATATGAGAAGAAAACAGGACAGTCCCATATTCCTTGTAGCCTGCAATTTGCCGATACAAATACTCCGTACTCTCAAAGTCCAGCCCATTGACCGGTTCATCCAAAAACAACAATTCCGGCTTCAGTGCAAAGGCAGCGATCAAAAATGCTTTTTTATGGTTTCCTGTAGAAAGGTCTTTCATCAAAATATCCGTAAACTCCTCAAAGTGAAATCCCCGGATCAATTCTGATACATCCGACAGCGCTTTTTGATACGCCAAACACACATAGGACAAATATTCCCGGAATGTAAAATACCCAAAGGAATCATCCTCAGAAAATACGGTATAGCGGCAAAGCTTAAACTCTTTCTCCCTAAACCCTATGGGACGTCCGCAAAACCAGGCGCCCTCAGAGCGAAACATAGTATGCAGGCCGGATATCACGTTCAATAGTGTGGTTTTTCCGGCTCCGTTTAACCCAATCAGCCCTACCGCCTCATGCTCTTTCAGCTCCAATGAGAAATTTGACAATATATTTTTTTCACTGTCATACCATGCACTTAAATTCTGAATGCTCATCAAAGATGTATTCATCCTATTTGCCCCCTTTCTTGTCCCTTTCTTTTTTCCATATACCATAGGCAGAATACAAAAACACACCGCTCAATATGACATAAAGAGCTGCCATTGCAACATTTCCTGATCCGATACTGACAACAGCCACTGCCAGCCAAACTATCCCTATCATCCCTCTTATATATACGTGACGCATCCTTTTTTCCTCCTTCTATGGCGCTTTCTTTATTGTGGTTATATCATAACGGAAAAAAGCCTGCTCTGCCGAACTGTCCGTAAACAGCAGGTTTTTGACCACGAAAAAGAGGATGCCGCAACATAGCCTAAAGACACCAAAATCCATATATGATATCTAAGCTGACTTTTGCAACATCCTCCGAATTTATCTAATGGACGATATCGGCATTCCCTGATAAGACAACGTAACGACCGCCCGGAAGGTATCTTTGGTGTAAGAGGTCTGCACCATGCCGTCGTATTTTTCTGCCGCAGCCCGAACGCTTTTTAGTCCCCAGCCATGAAGGCCCGCCTCCTTTTTGGAGGTCTGTAAAGCCCCGTCTTTTTCTATAGGAACAGTAGAAAAACTGTTCTCCGCCTTTATCACCAGCATCTGATTAATACGGCGGATCGTAAGGTGTATCCAGGGCTGTTTCAGACCATTTCCCTGCTTTGCCGCTTCCAGGGCATTGTCCAGCAGATTTCCCACAATCGCGCACAAATCTGCGCTTTGCAGGTTCGTATGATGGGGAAACTCCACTTGCACTTGATACGTGATTCCATATTCCCTGGCTGCCACAGCCTTGCTGTTGATGAGATAATCCAACGTTTCATCCCCTGTCCATACCGTATCGGTCATTTCCTGCACAGGCGCCCTTAGTTCGTCCAAATATGCCATGGCCTCGTTTGTTTTTCCATGGGAAAGGAATTGGCGCAGTACGCCAATGTGGTTATGAAAATCATGGAACAGCTTTGCATTGATTCCGTAGGCATGATTCAGCGCGGTATAATCACGTTCCAGCAATTCGGCCTGTTGGGATTTCAGCCTTACCAGCTCTTTTTCCACCTCGTACTGACGATTCAGGCGAAGCACCAGCACCGACATCAATAATACAACGGATAAAATCGTCCACATATCAAGAGTATCGTCATCCACTCTCAGCCGTGTCTGCTGGGACAACGTTATCACCGCAAGAAAACCTGCTACGGAAACTGCCGAAGCCAAACGAAACGCCTCTTTCTGGCCCAGATCGGAATGTCTGAAGACATACCACATCAAAATAAGCAGCAATACATAAAGCAGCCAAACCGGAATTTGACCATACCACGTATCATCCTCAAGGAAGATGGAGGAATCAAATATCACCCCCAGCCAGGACGCCGTCAGAAATTTCCAAAAGGAAACCCCGATTTCATAAAAAATGCCCACAAACAAGCTCATGCGGGTATCCGCTCCTTGAAAACAGACGGCACAAAGGGTGATCAAAACGGTTTCCCAAACCATCCCGTAAAAATCCGGCAAGCCCGCCATGTTACGTACCACAATTCCAACTGTTACGCCAAATAATATCACCCCTATGCTTGTTCTTCCCGGCTTTTTGGCCGCAAGCAGCCGTGAAATCAAAAACAAGCATAGAATCCCCCGCACACACCCGGCCGCAATACCGGACAACAATAGAAGACGTTCCATCATATATGCGTCCCCCAATAGTGGTTAATCTGAATCTTTACCTCCTGTAAATGAGTACGGCTTATAGGGAGAGACACACCGTTTTTCAGAACCGCCATACCCTCTTTGATCTGCATAATATGTATCATATTTACAATGCAGCCCCGGTCAATATAGATAAATTCTTCTGCGTCCAACTCTTTATAAACCTGCTGCAAGCTTTTCCGCACTTTTGAAACTCCCCGGGCGGCAAAAATACTGGCGTTTTTCCCATCCCTTTCTATGTAGTAGATCTCTTTGTAGGGAATTTTTTCCAGACGGCTACTGGTCTGAATCCGATATGCCTTTCCCTCTTCCAGTCCAATCAATTTTACTGCGTCTCTTATGGCAGCGGGCAGGCGGTTATGGATATCCTGTTTTGGCACATACCGAAAAATGGAAAGTTCAAAGGCGTCGATGGCAAATTCTATATGGGAAGTTATAAAAATAATCTTGACATTGGGCAGAAATGGTTTGATTTTTTCCGCAGCCTCCATGCCGGAATTACCAGGCATTTCTATATCCAGCAAAATCAAATCATAGAAAAAATGATCTTCCGTAATATCATAAAGGAGATTGTCGCTGACCGTGTATACAGCAATCTCCCCGGCGCTTTTGTTTTCTGCCAAACATGTTTCCACAATCTTTTTATGGCTTAGCACGGCTTCCTTATCGTCGTCACAAATCGCTATGCGCAGCATATCGTATCACCTCATTTTATGTTCCTTTTTCCCCAAAGTTAAATCGTAGCTTTCCTGAATCATTCTGCAAATATCCACTTGGGGAATCGTGCCGTCCAAAATCAGGGAATTCCAATGCTCTTTATTCAAATGGTATGCCGGAACCACCGAAGCATACGTCTCCCGCCAAAACTGCCGCCATTGAGGGTCGCATTTTACATTGACCCAGATGCAGCCGTCTTTTTCAAAAATCCAGGCAAATACCTTCCGGTTCTTTTTGTGGCGCATGACGCACCAGTTTGGATCACGAAACGGGTAATCTTCATATGTATTTGGAAAGGTACTGCAATATGTTATGACTTCTTTTCGTTCCGTCATGTACTTACCTCTCTTTGCTTCAAAGTTCTTTACATAATTCTTCGATAAAATTATAGTTTTTCTTGTCTGGCAAGTCAAGTTTTTCATATTAATTGTTATATTTCCAGCCAAAGCACAGTTACTATTCATGGCTCAGAAGCCGCTCATAGTAACGATTCGGGGCGATATTCCAAGTTTTGCTTCGCAAAAATCGCCCCTCACTCTTGAATCATGTTCTCACGGAATGCGCAGCAAGTGCGCATTCCTGACCCGGGAAAAGTAACCACACTTCATCAATCGTTTCTTACGTAACCCACAGCGGTATGACGGCACTTGGGACGTATGTCCCCGTGTACACTGAGGGTAAACAAACAATATATCATAACCCAAATACAAAATTAAAAAGGTGATAAAACCTTGTCTGCACGATAGAAGCATAGTATAATACAAATACCTATCAAGCAAAACTAATGGAGGGAATGAAATGAATGCCTTGCCAATAGAAGATATGAGTAAAACTTACCTTGAACATTCAATGGTAATCTATAATTTCGTCATTAAAATAGGGAATCAGATCAAAGACAGCCTATGCCGTGTTTTTGGTGACAGCGTACAATACCAGTGGCATGAAAATGATGATAAAGTAGTCATACCTGATGTCTCTATCATCTGTAACCTGCATGACAGAAAAAACGTATCATTTACTGGCATCCCACGCTTTGTTATGGAAGTCTTATCTGATTCCACAGAAGAATATGACCGAAATGATAAAATGCAGCTATACTGCAAAGTAGGTGTCTCTGAATACTGGATTGCGGACTGGCGTAAAAAGCAAGTAGAAATCTATATGTTCGATTGGAAAAATGATGATACATCCTACCCGTATCTATATAAGACTGTTACAGAACAAAACAAAGATGATTTGCAGCTCGTCATGTTCCCCAACTTCAAAATTACATTTGATGAATTATTTGACATTGGATAAAATTTCTATATGCAGGATAATTTCCAGCCCCTTTATGATCAGAGGGGCTATTACTTTTAGGTAGTGTCCGTGCTTTTTGGAGAAAAATCGTAATCCACAGACTTTACACAAGAAACAAAATTCGCTATAATAACTTTAGCAGTTTCAGGAAAGCAAGAAACAAAAGGTGGTGAATCACTTGGAGGTAATAGATATGACTGAAAAAGAAATGCTGCAAAAAAATATTGAGGAATTTGAGAGATTACAAGATTATATGGTATCTTGTGATAAAGACTCGGAAGCATACCAAAAAATGAAAAGAAGGTATACGGCGCTAAAAGTCATATTGACTGCTTTCGGTATTAATCTTACGGAACTGGACATAATCAAAGAATAAAGCGTTTCCTTTGTTTTGGATCATTGGCCATGTTATCCTCAGAGTGCTTGGAGCATATGTCCCCTTGTACAATGAGAGCAGCAATTCCTTTGCAGAAATCCCCATGGTTAAATTTACAGATCGGCTGACAGGCGGTTTTGACAGTTAATTTATAAAATTTCATATCAGAAAAGATCATGCTCTTTATTTTAAACCGCTTTTAGGCATACATGGCAATCCGCAATTTATTTTCCGTTGGAAAAAACAGATTCGCAAGGATATAGAAGCAAAATTTCTCCATGATAAAATTCCCGTAAGCGACCTTGGAGTTGTAACTGAACTTTTTGCTTCTGCAATCGTTGGGCTTTATACATACTGGTTCTACGAAAATCCCACTCTCACTCCCCAGGATATTTCTGCCATTGCCGGAAAACTGCTGCTGAGATCATTCTATAATTTTAAACCAAATATCTGACACTTTAAAAGGCAGGAGAATCTTTGCCGGTTCTCCTGCCTTGTTTTTAATTCTTTTTACCGTCAACAATATCCTGTAAACGGATTTTCCCCTCGTATTTATTGTACATTTCCGGCAGGAATGATGCCAAATTTGACATCTCCTGAATCGTATGCCTTAACATTACCCTGGAAACAGCCTCTGCATCCATCCCCTCTGGAAGCGTATCATAAGGAACACCATCTTTGATGCCCTTCCCAATCCAGAAACGGCTGCGAAGCTCATATCCTCCTGCCACCGGACGGAATGTATGCAAAAAGCAGTTAAACGGAATCTGTGCATTGGGAAGTTGTTCCTGGGAAACCTCTGCCAACGGCCTGTTAAAAACATCCAGAAAAGGAGCCAGTATCCAAAACGCACAAAAAGCAAATCCAGGCTGTCATTTTCCAGCCTGGATTTGCCTTTTGCATCACGTTTGCAGAATCAAAGAGTCCATTCCTCTCCAATCTTCTATTTTATATAGCGATCTTTTCTACCCTCTCTGGCTCCTGCCAATATCCAGTCCCTTTTCAAAGGCTTCCTTATTCAGGGGCAGCAGCTTGGGCTTTTTCCCCAGCTTATGCTCAATCGTTCCCCACACAACTTCTGGTGAGACAACCTCCGTATACCCGATGTAAACCCCCAGCATGATCACGTTCAATACCTTGGCATTTCCCATCTCCAGGGCCATCTCGGTAACAGGAGCCTTTACCACCTTAATATCCTCCCGGGCAATGTCGTCGGATACGATGGAGCTGTTGATAAATAAGGTTCCTCCTGGCTTTAAGGTATCCAGAAACTTATGTAAGGAGGGGCCATTCATCACGATCAAATCGTCCATCACATCTCCTAAAGGAGCGCCGATCATATCGTCGGAGATGACCACAAAACAATTTGCCGTACCGCCCCGCTGTTCTGCGCCGTAGGAGGGAAAGAAGGTCACGTTTTTATCGGTAGAATCACAGGTTGCGGATGCCAAAAATTTTCCCAGGGTCATAACGCCCTGTCCGCCGAATCCGGCTACACACAAATTTGTTTCCATTTTTCTTCCTCCTATCTGTCTCTGACTACGCCCAGCGGAAATTCAGGCAGCATTTTTTCTTCAATATAAGTCAATGCATCCAAAGGCTCCAGCCCCCAGTTTGTCGGGCAGCTGGTCACGATCTCCACCATGGAAAAACCTTTGCCGTCCAACTGATTCTGGAACGCTTTCTGAATGGCCTTCTTGGTCTTCATCACATTCTGAGGCGTATTGCAGCTTGTTCTCTCCAAGTATGCGGGAGCTGTCAGCTGATTTAAGATTTCACACATATGCATGGGATATCCATGCTCTTCGGCGATACGCCCTTTGGGAGCGGTGGAAGCTTTCATCCCGATCAACGTGGTGGGAGCCATCTGTCCGCCGGTCATCCCGTAAATACCATTGTTGATAAAAATAACCGTAATATTTTCTCCCCGGTTGGCTGCGGAAATGGATTCTGCCAATCCAATGGAAGCGAAATCACCGTCTCCCTGGTAGGTAAATACCAAAGAATCGGGATTGCTGCGCTTCATGCCGGTAGCCACGGCGCAGGCGCGACCATGGGGAGCTGTGATATTGTCGTATGCAATATAATCCATGTGAAGGCCGCAGCAGCCGATTCCCAATACGCAGGCCGCCTTCTCCACCAGGTTCATCTCTTCCAATACTTCACCGATCAATTTGATTACGGTACTGTGCATACATCCCGGACAGAACCCAGACACCTTGTCGTCCTGGATGGTCTTTGTTCTTGCATAAACTTTTTCCATTTTCAGTACCCTCCTATTTCTCGTTGATTTTCTTAACGGCGTCTATGACTGCTTCCCGGCTCATAATATTTCCGCCGGAGCACAGGCAGGTTTCAATGGGACAGCGTTCTTTCACGGCTGCAGCCACATCTTCCACAAACTGTGCCGGAATGGACATTTCCACATCCAGGACCGCCTTGCACTTTTCGTAATTGATATGGTCAAAAGCTGCATAAGGGAAGGGATACACGGTCTTGGGACGGATCAGGCCCACCAAAACGCCCTCTTTCCGAAGCATATCCACCACGGATTTGGAAATACGGGCGGAGATTCCGTAAGCTGCAATGACGATCTCGGCGTCCTCCACCTGGTATTCTTCCACTTCCGGTTCCCAGGATGCATACAAATCCCTGGCCTCTTCATTGCATTTCTGCTGCACAATAGTGGACCACTGGCCCGGCTGAATCCAGGCCCGGTTGGCATAATCTAACGGATGGCCGATGCAGGCCCAGCTCTTTTTGGATTCCTTTATGGCGGCTATTTCTTCATCAGACTTCATATCCGGAAGCACCACCGGTTCCATCATGGTTCCGATTACTCCGTCCGCAAGAATCAAAACGGGATTCCGATCCTGATCTGCATAGTCAAAAGCCTGATAGGTCATATCTACTGCTTCCTGCACGGTGGAGGGGGCAAACACCCGCATACGAAAACCGCCGTTTCCGGAAGCCTTGGTGGCCTGGAAGTAGTCCATCTGTGCAGGCTGGATGGAGCCTACGCCGGGGCCTCCTCTGGAAATATTAGCATACACCATAGGGATACGGGCGGATGCACAGTAGGAAATTCCTTCGCTCTTTAAGGCAACTCCCGGACTGGAGGAAGAGGTCATGGATCTGGTTCCCGCAGAAGCCGCTCCGTAGACCATGTTAATAGAAGCAACCTCTGATTCTCCTTGTACAAAGGTGCCGCCTACCTCCGGCAGCCGTCTTGCAAAATATTCCGGGATTTCATTCTGGGGTGTTATGGGATATCCGGCAAAAAATCTGCAGCCGGCTCTTACGGCTGCCTCAGCAATCGCTTCACAGCCCTTCATAAATACTCTTGCCATCGTTCTCTCCTCCTTATTTGTATACTTCTATCGCAGCATCCGGGCACATCCTTGCACACATGCAGCAGGCGATACAAGCCTCCATATTCACTGGCACAACATATTCATAGCCCTTGGAATTTACTTTGTCCCCAACAGCCAGTACGCCCTTTGGACAAAATTTCACGCAGTAGCCACAGCTTTTACAGCTCTCTGACCTAATCTCAACTTTTGCCATCTCGATCAAAACCTCCTTTTTGCTTGTTTGTATCTATGTATGGCAGCAAACGTTCGCTGCCCCAAACGCCACAGGGCGTTTTGTTCTTTTGAAAAAGCTTTCTTTCCCTCCGTGCTAAAGAGGGTTCCCAGGACGTGTGCAGCCTTGGACACGAAAGACAATCATACCTGAAAACGATCTGTCTTAAGCCATTCGTACGTCAGGTATAACCTTATGGGCATCAGCTTCCCGGAAACCATAGGGCGCACCTGATCATATAAATCTTCTTTCACACAGGCAAAATCCAGCTCCATGTAGGGTTTTATCATCTCTTCCATACGTCTCATTCCTTCCAGCGCTTCTTCCGCCGTAGTCGTAAGGCCCATATTGGGATTGTTAATCATATGAATCCGGCCCAGCTGCACATGAGAAATGCCTAAGATTGCAGATAACGTACCGTCGATATGCTCCATATTCCCGGACCAGGGGCGAAAAGCGTTCAGCACATAATAGCAAACGGTGTTTTCCTTATTTATTTTGGGAGCATAACCTCCCACAGCCCTGGCTCCCACATCGTTGCCCCCTACGTCCATGACCACATAACAGTTGTCGTCTTTTAATAAGAGATTGACGCCTCCCACCATGGTAGGCGCATCATAAAATTGTTCTTCATAATGGAATGTGATTCCCAGCTTCTCTATCCGGTCAACCACGTCCCTGGAACGGAACAGAGGTTTTGTCATATCCATATCAAAAAAGTGCACCGGTTTGTCTCCAAGCTCCGCCAAATACCGGGCAAAATTAATGGCTATTTCGCTCTTGCCGCTTCCGGCCTCTCCCAGAAATAGAAAATTGCTCCTGCCCTTTGTACGTGGTTCCATAAACTCTTTCATAAGCGCCTCCTGTCTCCGAACGTCTATGTTTTTTGCGCCTCATAAGATTATGTATTATATATCTTGCACGATTTATTGTTATTATACCACATAAGATATTTTTTTCAATAGTTTCTTTCTTCTTTTTTGGTATACTTATCAAAAATACTGTTACTGAGGCTGTTAGGAAATAGATCGTTCTAACCAGGAGCTTGTTGAGTTTTTTCAAAAACCAGAAAACTGTTTAAGTAAATTGCATGAGGCCGGGCAAATGTTCTTTAAATATTTCACATTATACCGTATTTATGTAATACATACGCTTGCTTTAAGAATACAATAGTGCTACAATAATCACAATCCGAATACGAAAGGAGAGATATCTATGGCACTGGCAACCCTAACCGCAAGGGTAGATGAAAAAGACAAGGCCAGCTTTGACACCTTCTGCTCCAATGTTGGCCTGAATACTTCTACCGCTATCAATCTTTTTGTGAAAGCAGTTTTACGCGAAAACCGCATTCCGTTTGAGATCACCCAAGCCACCGACCCATTCTTCTCCGAGACAAACATGGCCTATGTAAAGAAATCCGTCCAGGAACTGAGAGCCGGTAAAGGTACCGCCCATGAACTGATCGAGGTGGACGATGAGTGAAAAAATATGGAAAACGGACGGCTTTACATCGCCCACTGCAGAGGCCACTATGGCGATAAATAACCCCAGCCAGTCCCCGCCTGTATCCTAGACGGGGATTTATCTCACCATCCAAAACCATCAAAAATAATCGAAATCCGTCTACATTGCCAATTCCACATAAGCATCTGGGCCCCGTCATTCCGGCTCTCCACATACATATCATTCGCCCTCTCAATATCAACAGAGCCCTGACAGAGAGCCCAAACCATTGTTAATTAGTTAAGGAAACGAGATGCACAGCCTGGGAAAAGAGGAGCGACTATGAAACACATTTACAACACAATAGATCTGGCCGTCATGCCAATCACACTTCAACAAATGGTGATTTTTCTGACAGTGGCAGAGACAAAGGGATTTGCCAGGGCCGCCAGCCGTCTTCACATGACCCAGTCCGCTGTGAGCAAAAGTGTCGCCAAGCTGGAAAAAGAACTAGGCCTTACGCTGTTTGTGCGTACCACCCGGGAAATCAATTTCACCGAAGCAGGGCAAATCCTCTATCAGGAATGGCGGCCGCAGATTCAGGCGATCAACAGCGCTTATAGAAAGGCTTTGGGGGTCCAAAGGCAGAAAAACTCCGTTCTTCATATCGGGATTTTAAATACGGCCCGGCCGGAGCGCTATTTCTTTCAAATTGAAGAACGATTTCATCAAGATTATCCGTATATTTCCCTAGATCTGGAAAGCGGATATATGACGGTCTTAGAAAATAAACTGATGGAGCATTACTATGACGCTATCACAGTGCCGGATTTTGAACGTTTCACCATTGAAGAGCAAAATCTCACCTGGAAATGGGCGGCCCGGGATCATGCCTATGCGATTGTCCCTCTGGCCAATCCCCTATCTGGCAGGAGCGCCCTGATGACCAAGGATCTGCTGCAGCAGAATTTTGTCTCCTTAAGCAGTTCCCAGTCCCCTAACTACCAGAGGGATTTGTTGCAGCGCTTCGCGCCCTTTCAAACCGCCCTGCACATTGAAAAACAGTTCAAAAATGCATATGACCTAAAATATTTGTTCCGGTCAGACAACGCTATTTTACTAACAGATCAATATTTTGATTTTGAAAATACTGGGGATTTTGTGAAAATTCCCATCATCGATCAATATAATGGGATTATCTGTGCCTGGAACCCTGAGGAGGAAACACCTGCATTAAAAAGTTTTCTCCAAACCTTAGCCCAATGCATGTAATATGGATCAGAGACGGATTCATTCCTGACAGGAATAAATATGATTCTTTTTTTCCTTTTTGAAGATATTGCGGAAATCTTATGTTCCTTCTATACTAAAAGTATCAAATGATTTAGGAGGAACAACGTATGGCAAAGAAAGTACCGATTTCAAATGAAGACAGAAAGAAAAGCTATTTTAAGTATTATGCAGACGCTATGTATTACGGAGAGCAGGAAAAGTACGACATGATATCCCAAATGCCGGGAGACAATGCGGCAGCCCTTCGAATTGAGAACAGGAACGATCTGTTTCTTCCGGGGGACCTGCCGGGAGAATTTGGCTGGTGGCTTTTGGAGGACGGTACGGCATTGATCGCCAACAAGACCTTTTTCCCGGGTCTCACCGGTGAAATGTTTGATTGGTGGTTTGCATGGCACCCCATTGACCGTCTCCGTTATGCCTGCTGGGATAATGAGGATCACTACGACGTGTATCTGGAAGATCCCGACAAGGCCCTTGATCTGACAAAATCCATGCGTGAGCGTCATTGGGGCAGCGTACATAACATCTGGGAAGATATTGGCACCGGCAGCATAGACCTTCTAAAGATTCATTTCCAGCGGCCCTCCGATCTGGGCTACGATGAGAGCAAGGTAGACACAGATCTCTGTAACGGCCTGGTATGCGCCAACGTCCAAATCCTTGGCAGCGGTGAAATACCGGATATTCCCGTGGTAATGACCCACTTCTTGCGTCCTGCCCAGGACGGCTCTGTGCTTCGGTCCAGATTTTGGTTCGGATGGCAGATCATTGACGGCAAGGCGGTAAAATGCATTCCCGATGATTTCAAAATTCCATCTGTGGGTCCGGTCTGCCTGTTGAACCACAATGTAAAGGAATTTTCCAATCTCAGTAAGATTCTTCCTTCCCTGTATGCGGAAGAAAAAGATAACTGGAAAAAGTAATATGTAAAACTGCCGCAACACAGCAGATATATATAAGAAATCTGCATGCTGCGGCAGTCCTTTTTATTTCTCTCTTACCGTAATAATCCCATAATACAACCTGGAAGTAATCCGGTATACCAGCACATAGAACAGGGCAAAGATCAAATAACTCCCTACTGCTACCTGAATCAGCAGCATTTTATCAAGCAAACCGAACAGCATCAGGATTTTCAGCAGGATGGGAAATGCAAAGCCCAGATGTATCCCCGCGGTAATCAGCGGCAAGAAAAATACCGTAAGTACCTGGGAGTTGACGCTTTTTCGGATCTCTCGCTTCGTCATACCCACTTTTTGCATAATGTCAAACCTGGACTGGTCTTCATACCCCTCGGAAATCTGCTTGTAATAGATAATCAATACCGCCGCTAAAATAAATACCAGCCCCAGCAAAATTCCCAGGAAAAACATTCCTCCGTACAAGGCGTAAAAACTGTTTCGCTCTGCCGCCGCGCACTCACTGTCCACATGGGGAAACGCTTCGTCCTCTATGGTAAGCTGATGGAGGCGGTCCGCCGTTTCCCGCCCCACCTGAATCTTCTCCTCTTCACTGCAATTTAAATCAAATCCAAAAAAATCATGGTAAAAAGAACTGTTATCTCCATATGCGGCAGACTGGACCTCAAACACCCGCTGCATCACTTCATCATCCGGTACAAACAGATAAAGAGAAGGAATCATGGAGACGACCCCATCCCCGTCTTCTATAAATTCCGATACTTTTTCCTTCACCTTCATAAGACCGCATCCTTCAATCTCTATGGTATCATATTGGTAATCCATCTTGGCACAATACATCAGTATCTGGCCCTGCTCTAAGGTTTCCTCTTTTCCCATCACCTTGTTGTAATCAGACAAAGGAACAACGTAAAGCTGGATCACATTCTCATAACTGTTCACACCAAAAGATTCCAATTTATCAATATCTAAAATCACCTGGTTTTCTTTCATGTAACACCCGATGCCCAAATAACGGTAATGTAATACATTTTCTGCCAGCAGGCCGTGTTCTTTCACCACATTGAGCGCTTCTTCCTGAGCTTTCTTGGCGTATGTTTCATCCATAGTAAAAGTATCTATCACCATATTTCTGGGATAGCGGTTCCGCAGGTTTTCTTCTTTTCCAATGTATAAGCAGGCGGTAGAGGAAATCATCACCAGCACCATCGTTGAAAGGATACAGATGGAGGCCAGCCCTGCGCCGTTTCGCTTCATACGAAAGGCCATGGAAGACACTGAGACAAAATGATTGGTTTTGTAATAATACCCTTTTCGTTTCTGAAGCAGCCTGCAAAAAGCAACGGAGCCTGCCATAAACAACAGATAGGTTCCAAGGATGACTAAAATCACCGCTACAAAAAACATCACCATAGCAGTCATAGGATTCTGGATCGTTACGGCCAGATAATAAGCAACTCCAAGAAGCCCAACTCCTGCCAGGGCCAAAAACCAGTTGGCCTTGGGCGGCTTCTCCCCTGCCGCCTCGCTGTGCATCAGTTCCACCGGCTTTGATACATAGATTTGCCGAACGCTGTTTAGCAAAATCACACCGAAAATCACGGCGAACAGCACCACCGTCTTTCCAATCACGCCGTATTCAATGGAAAAATGAAGGCTTGCCGTCTCACCCAGTACTTTTGCCATGGAAAGCTCTGCTGCCTTTGACAAGAGAATTCCGCATCCTAATCCTCCCAGCAGGGCGATGATCCCGCAAAAGAAGCTTTCCCAGAACATCACACGAAACAAGTTCCATTTTCCCATGCCTAAAATATTGTACAGCCCGAATTCCTTTTTCCTGCGGCGGATCAAAAAGGAATTGGTATAGAATAGAAATATCATTGCAAAAACAGCTACTACGCCGGTGCCCAAACTCAATGTCATCTGCATGGTGTCTCCTCCCTGCATAGCCGCCACGCCTTCGTTTACCGTTAAGAAGCCAATGATATAATGCATCATTACCATACCAATGCAGGTAAGCAAGTAGGGAAGATATATTTTTCGGTTCTTATACATGCCGCTTGCCGCCAGTTTTGGATAAAATATCTGTCTCATTGTACGTCACCGCCTGTCGAAAGTAATGTGAGGGTATCGGAAATCTTCTGATACAATTCCTGATTGGTATCGTTGCCCCGGTAAAGCTGATGGAACACTTCTCCGTCTTTGATAAACAGCACCCTTCCCGCGTGGCTGGCCGCTTTTACGGAATGAGTGACCATGAGAATGGTCTGGCCTTCTTCATTCAATGAGGAAAACAACGATAGCAGACTGTCCGTAGCTTTGGAATCCAACGCCCCGGTGGGTTCGTCCGCCAAAATCAGTTTTGGTTCCATAATTAAGGCCCGGGCAACCGCCGCCCTCTGCTTTTGTCCGCCGGACACTTCATAGGGATATTTTTTCATCAAATCACTGATTCCCAGCTTCTTGGCAATGGGCACCAGACATTCCCGCATCGTAGGATACGTCTTACCTGCCAGCACCATAGGAAGGTAAATATTGTCCTCTAAGGAAAACGTATCCAGCAGGTTAAAATCCTGAAATACAAATCCCAGATTATCCCTTCGGAACTGTGCCAGCGTTGACTCCTTGATTTTGGCAATATCCTTTCCCTCCAGCATCACCGTTCCGGCGGTGGGCTTATCCAGGGCCGCCAAAATATTTAAAAGCGTACTTTTTCCGGATCCAGATTCTCCCATGATAGCCACATATTCGCCCTTTTCCACTGTAAAGGTTACATTTTTTAGAGCCATAACCTGGTTTCCGCCAAAACGGGTGGTATATATTTTTTTCAAATTGTTCACTTCCAAAATACTCATTTCGGTCTACCTCCTTTTCTTTCTTACGAGAGCTATTATAGCAAAAGAGTGAAATGGAAATCCATGCTTTTAGCTTACATTTCACCTTGGGAAGCTTACGGTTCTGTAAGATTGGCAGAACTTCAAAGAAAAAAGGCATATCAGACTTTCACATCTGACAGGCCTTCTTTCATTACCGATCCAAAATCTTTTTTAATTCGTTCATAAAGGTATTGACGTCCTTAAATTCTCTGTACACAGAAGCAAATCTGACATATGCCACTGCTTCCAAATCTTTCAGCTTATCCATCACAAGTTCTCCAATCACGGTACTTGGAACTTCTTTCTCTTCCAGGTTAAAAATTTCCGTCTCTACTTCTTCTACTAATTGATTCACCTGGTTGATGGATATGGGCCGCTTATGGCAGGCTCGTAAAACCCCGGCCTCAATCTTGGAACGGTCATACTGCTCCCTGTTATTGTCTTTTTTAATCACAACTAATGGAATTGTCTCCACCTTTTCATATGTAGTAAAACGTTTCCCACATACATCGCACATCCTACGGCGGCGGATGGAATTGTTGTCATCTGCGGGCCTGGAATCAATTACCCTGGTATTGTCGTTGCCGCAAAACGGACATTTCATTTGTTCTCCTCCTTTTGGTTTTCTATCTTTCTGTCACCTAAAAGCTTCGTATCTACTTTTTCTTGTGTAAAATCTTCCTATTACCCCTAAATATAGTATATAATACCATATATTCCCGTATTTTGTACAGATATTACAGCTTTTTTTTCTCTTCTTCTTTCACTTCTACCAAAATAATGTCCGGCCCAATTTTGACAATGTTACACCAGGGAATGATATATTCAAAGTCCCGGCCAAACATACCCCACATCTTGCAGGGACCCGGAATGATCAACGCGCGGACACAGCCGGTGCACTCGTCAATGTCCACGTCCATCACGTAGCCGATGCATTTACAGGTACAAACATTGATGACCTCTTTTTCCCTCAAATCACATATACGCATAAGAAAAACCTCCGTTTTATCTTATGCGTATAAAAAAGCGGGTATGATAAAAAGCAGCGGGATTATACGTTGAACCGGAACAATATCACATCCCCGTCTTTCACAACGTATTCTTTTCCTTCCAGCCCTACAATTCCTTTTTCTTTTGCCGCCGCAAGACTGCCGCAGTCTAAAAGATCTTGATAATTGACAACCTCCGCCCGGATAAAGCCACGTTCAAAATCTGAGTGGATTTTTCCTGCAGCCTGAGGCGCCTTCGTTCCCTTGCGAATGGTCCAAGCCCGGGTCTCATCTTCTCCCGCTGTCAGATAACTGATCAGGCCAAGGAGACTGTAGCTGGCTTTTACCAGCTTCTCCAAACCGGATTCCTCCAGGCCAAGCTCCTCCAGGAACATGGTTTTTTCTTCTTCCTCCAGTTCGGCAATCTCCTGTTCGATCTGGGCGCAGATCACGAAGACCTCACTGTTCTCCGCAGCCGCCATCTCCCGGACTGCCCCCACATGGTCATTGCCCGCTCCATCCTCAGCCAAATCTTCCTCCGACACATTTGCCGCATAAATCACCGGTTTTGCAGTTAGCAGATTATAAGAAGCAAACCATAATGCTTCATCCTCATCTTCCGGCGCTTCAAAGGTCTTGGCCAGCTTTCCCTCTTCCAGATGGGCTTTCACCTTCTCCAGCAGTTTCAGTTCTTTCCCAAGGTTCTTGTCCATACGGGCCTGCTTGGCCACTTTGGAAATCCGCCGTTCCAGGATCTCAAGATCTGAAAACACCAGTTCCAGATTGATGGTCTCAATATCCCTGGCCGGATTCACGTTTCCGTCCACATGAACCACATTCTCATCTTCAAAGCAGCGGACTACATGGACAATCGCATCCACCTCCCGGATATTTGCCAAAAACTGATTGCCAAGTCCTTCTCCTTTGCTGGCTCCTTTTACAAGACCTGCAATGTCCACAAATTCTATGACTGCAGGAGTCACCTTTTTGGAATGGTACATATCGCCCAGTTTTTTGATCCGTTCATCCGGCACCGTAACGATTCCGATGTTGGGATCGATGGTGCAAAAGGGGTAGTTTGCCGATTCTGCACCTGCTTTTGTCAATGAATTAAACAATGTGCTTTTTCCCACGTTGGGTAAGCCTACAATTCCTAGTTTCATATATTTCTCACATCTCCTTTATTTTCGGGGGCAAGCATTTTTCAGTTGGCCTTTGTATTATCTTGTTAAATATCTATCATGAACCCTAAATCTTAAAACAGCTTCCCCCAATAAACTCCCGCAAAATAGAATTCCTCTCCACGGCCTCCGACGGCACCGGAAGAAAATAGTCTAAAAACTTCAAAATACGCTTGGCCTCCAGATATTCCGGGCAATCATGGTCAATGCAGAACAACAACGGCTCCGCATAGGGCTTGAGCACAGCGATTTCATAAATGAGGGCGGAGTTAAACATAATATCCGCCTCCTCCTGGAAGGGAAAAATATGACGTTCCTCTCCCCGTCGCACAGAGTCCCACCGGGCCAGCGTCTCCCTTGCCGTGGTATTTCTGGCCATGGCGTCCCGCACCAGTCTCCGGATCAGCCTGCCGTCCGTAGTGGGAAGATTGTTGTGTTCATCAATATTCAACTGTGTCAGGGCGCTGATATAGATTTTCAATTTACTGGATTTGGGCAGAGAATAAGATAACTTATCATTCAAGCCATGAATCCCCTCCAGCACCAGGATATCATTAGGTCCCAGCCGCTTTGTATTTCCTCGGTATTCCCGTTTTCCGGTCTTAAAGTTATAGGTAGGCATAGCCACTTCTTTTCCATTCAGCAAAGCAGTCATATCCCTATTAAAAAGCTCTATATCCAAAGCCTCCAGACACTCATAATCATAATCTCCATTTTCATCCTTGGGAGTGTCCACCCGGTTCACATAATAGTCATCCAACGCGATGGGATGGGGATGCATTCCCTGAGCCATCAACTGAATGGAGAGCCGATGAGAAAACGTGGTCTTTCCGGAAGAAGAAGGGCCGGCAATCATGACAAATTTCTTTGTCTTCTGAGAGGCGATATCTTCGGCAATCTTACCAATCCGCCGTTCCATCAAAGCTTCCTGCACCAGAATTACATCCTGGATGCGTCCCGCCGCCACCGCATCGTTTAAGGCCCCCACCGTATCAATGCCCATCATCTCTCCCCACTGGGTAGATTCTTTTAATACATGAAATAACTTGTGGGGAGGCCGAAATTCACTGGCTTTCTTCGTCTCCTGGTTCGGAAAAATCAGGGCAAAGCCCTGGTCATAGGGCTGCAGGTCAAAATAACCCAGATACCCCGTATCCGGCACCATGTATCCATAAAAATAGTCCACATAATTCCCAATGCTGTAAATATTCATCCGGGAACTCCTGCGGTAGCGGAATAACTTTTCTTTATCCTTCATTCCCAACTGGGAAAAAAGTTTCACCGCATCCTCGGTATGTATACTTTTTTTCAAAATCGGATGCTTTTCTTCCACCAGTTTCATCATTTCCGCCTTTAAAGCAGCCAGATATTCTTCCGTCGCCTGCAGCTCGCCCCGCAGCTCGCAATAATACGCCTGGCTGACGGAATGCATGACTTTTACCCTGGATTCCTTCCCCGCTGCTTTGGCCAGATTATACACTCCCCGCTGCATCAGCAAGGTAACGCTTCTGCGGTAAGCTTTCTTCCCGGCATTATCCCTGGTAGTCACAAAAATGAGCGTTCCATCCCCAGGAACCCTTTTCAAAAGCTCATGCAGCTTATTGTTATATAACGCCAGCACAATATCATCCTCAAATTCCGGCTGATATTGCTGTGCAATCTCCAAAAAAGTCGTCCCTTCGGGAAATTCCCGTTCTTCTCCCTGAATCATCAGTCTGTACATAGTCTCTATCCCTGCCTTCCCGCAGCTTATACATACAAAAACGGCTGCTTCACTTTTTGGGCGATCACTTCCACCCCTGTCAGCCTGCTTTCCAGATATTCCTTCATATATGGTATAAACATTTTTTCCAGTCCATAATGACCGGCGTCAATCACCGCCATTCCCTGTGCTGCCGCGTCAATTCCCTCATGATGGTCAATATCTCCGGTGATCAGAACCTGGGCCCCCGCCTTTTTTGCGTCTTCTATCACGCTTTTCCCGGACCCCGGGCAGACGGCGGCTTTGGACACCGGAAAAGACTCCCAATCCTCGGCAAAGGAAACAGGTGCAAATACTTTTACCGTGTCAACCTCAAAAACCTGTTTTACCAGATCAATGCATCCTTTCAAGGACAATGCTTCGGAAAGCGCACCAGCCTTTCCAATGCCAACAACCCCAAAATCGCCCGTTGCCGTAACCTGAAGCACCTCTTCCTCTTCCAATCCCAGCTTCTGTGATGCCAGATCTGCCATAACTGCAATATCAAAGTTTGTATGCATGGCATAATAAGCTATATCATTTTTTATTAATTCTATGATTCTTCTACCGATAAAATCCTCACTGCTGACTTTTTTCAACCCCTTAAAAATCAAAGGATGGTGAGTCAGAAGCATATCCGCTCCCAAGTTCACGGCCTCCTCAACTGTCTCATCCGTGGCGTCCAGGGCCACATAAATGCGGCGGACTTCTTTTTGATAGCTGCCCGCCAGCAAGCCTGTATTGTCCCAGCCACAGGCATATTCTTCCGGGGACTGCTGACAGAGCTTTTCTATAATCTCTCTACAAACCATATCCGTCCTCATATCCGCCCAGCGCCTGGCGTATCTCCTCTAATTCCTGATACACCTGCCTGGTGCGCTCTTCTTTCTTCTGTTCTTTGGCTGCAACAAGCAGCCGTTTTATAATCTCTTCCTGTTTTTGCTGCTGGCAGTGCAAATATTCTTTCAATACCGGATGCTTTTTTCTTAATAAAAGCGGCCCGTATTTCAACTCTATGGAAGAGAACCCATTCTCTTTCGTCCCATATCCCAGCCCGGTTATCTTCATCATAGGGTAGAATTTCCCGTCCTCCTGTACCATCTCCTCTTCCAGCAGGCGAAAGCCCCGACCAGCCAGATAGTTCCGAAACTCCATAATCTCGGACTGGGGCTGAAGGACCAACGTCGTATCTTCCTCGATCACAGACGCTCCCCTGGATAAAATCCTTGTCATAAGAGCGCCTCCCATTCCTGCTATTACGATACTCTGGGCCTCTCCTTTTTCCAGCGCCGAAAGTCCGTCCGAACGCCTGGTTTCTATGTAGGGTGAAAGCCCCCGCTCCTTAATATGCATTTTTGCACGTTCCAGGGGGCCTGCGCCCACATCCATGGCAATGGCCCGCCTAAAAGCCCCTTGCTCCACCAGGTAGATGGACAGATAGCCATGGTCGCATCCCACGTCCGCCAGACATCCTCCCTCCCCTGCCAGCCTGGCAAGAGCCAACAGCCGCTTGGATAGTTTTTTCATACTATTCCAGATAATCCTTCAGTTTCCGGCTTCTGCTGGGATGACGCAGCTTGCGCAGGGCCTTCGCCTCAATCTGGCGGATTCGTTCTCTGGTCACATTGAACTCCTTGCCTACTTCCTCCAAAGTCCTAGCCCTGCCGTCATCCAGGCCAAACCGCAGTCTCAGCACCTTCTGTTCCCGTTCCGTAAGAGTCCCCAAAACCTCCACCAGTTGTTCTTTTAATAAGGTAAAAGCCGCCGCATCCGCCGGAATCGGCACATTATTATCCTGGATAAAATCTCCCAGATGGCTGTCTTCTTCTTCTCCGATGGGCGTTTCCAAAGAGACCGGCTCTTGAGATATTTTTAAAATCTCCCGGACACGGTCCACAGGCATGCTCATCTCCTCCGCAATCTCCTCCGGCGACGGTTCTCTGCCCAGCTCCTGCAAAAGCTGTCTGGAAACACGGATCAGCTTATTGATGGTCTCCACCATATGCACCGGAATTCGAATGGTTCGGGCCTGGTCCGCAATGGCCCTTGTGATCGCCTGGCGAATCCACCAGGTGGCGTAGGTGCTGAACTTGTATCCCTTCCGGTAATCAAACTTCTCCACCGCCTTGATCAGACCGAGATTTCCCTCCTGGATCAAATCCAAAAACAACATTCCTCTGCCCACATAACGCTTGGCAATGCTGACTACCAGACGCAAATTCGCCTCAGCCAGACGTTTTTTGGCCTCCTGATCCCCCAATTCCATACGTTTGGCCAGATCAATCTCCTCCTCCGCACTTAAAAGAGGCACCTTTCCAATCTCTTTTAAGTACATGCGCACCGGATCCTCAATGCTGACGCCGTCCGGCACAGAAAGATCGATCTTTTCTACTTCCACATCTTCTTCTTCACTTAGAAGGATATCCACATCGACGTCGTCATCGTCGTCATCGGAAATACGAAGCACATCAATATTGTGAGTCTCCAGGAAATCCAGAATTTTCTCGAACTGCTCTGCGTTCAGCTCCAACTCCCGAAAAAAATCGCTGATCTCCTGGTACTCCAATACATTCTTTTTCTTTTTGGCAATTGCCAGCAATTCCTGCAGCTTTTCGCTAAATTTTACAGCTTTTTCTTCCATTCTGTTTCATCCTTCCATTTATTGTTTATATTTTGTCCCTAATTGATAGAAATATGCAATTTTTGTATTTCCTGAAGCTTTCTCTTATCTTCCAGCAGCCTTTCCGCACCGTCGTCACCCTCTTGTTTCAAATGGGTCGAACGATAGTTGATACTGTTTTGCTTCATACGGACAATCGTCTCTTTCAGTGCTTTTTCCCGCTCCTGCTTTGTCTCAATCTCCCCGATTCTGGTGTGGAACAGGGAGGCCACTTCTCTTTGCTGCTCCTCATCAGGAAACATACTGACAATTTTCGCCGGATTCACCGCCCCTTCTTCATACTGAGCAAACAGAAGCTTTGCCGTCTTCTCATAAGGCTCTCCCACAAAATCCTTCGGCTCGATAAAAGGACGGATCACCTCGAACAATCCCGGATCCTCAATCAGCCATGTTAAAAGGAGTTTTTGGGACTTGTCCATGCCGTTTTCCTTTTTTTTCTTTTCCTGGACACCGGATTTCAAGGCCGGACGGGGCGTCATGCCTTGGGCCGCCATACGCCCCACCAGCTTCCTTAAGTTCTCAAATCCCACTTGGTACTTTGACGCAACAGCTTCTATGTAATTGTTCCGTTCCAGTTCCTCCTCAAACTCCAAAAGCTTTTTTGCAATCTCATTGAAAAAGGACGTCTTGCCCTCCGGGTCGTGAAGGTCAAATTGCTGTTCTAAAACGGAAACTTCAAACAGAAAGCTGTTCTGGGCCTCATCTATCCGCTGTTGGTAAGCCTCTGTCCCCAAGGCTTTGATAAATTCATCCGGGTCCTTATAAGGCTTCATATCAATCACCCTGGCCGTAAGCCCCGCTTCCTTTAAAATCGGGATTGCCCTAAGGGCCGCACGGATCCCCGCCCCGTCGCTGTCAAAGGTGAGATAGACTTCCCTTACATAACGTTTCAGCAGATTGGCATGCCCCGGCGTAAAGGCAGTCCCCAGGGAAGCCACCGCGTTATCAAAGCCCGCCTGATGCAGCGCAATTACATCCATATATCCTTCACATAAAAGTATCTGGGGCTTTCTGGAGCTCTTCGCCAGATGCAGGCCATACAAATTCCTGCTCTTATCGAATACCCTTGTCTCAGGAGAGTTCAAATACTTCGGCTCTCCCTCTCCCATGACCCTTCCCCCGAAGCCTATGACCCGGTGGTTCACATCCATAATGGGAAATATCACACGGTTCCAGAACTTATCATAGCCGCCCCGCCTCTCGTCCAAGGTCACAAGGCCCGCTTCCTTTAAAATCTCATCTCCATAGCCCTGCTGCCGCAAATACCGGTAGAGATCATCGCTGTATTTATTGGCGTACCCCAATCCAAACTTCTGCATAGTCTCCCGGCTTAGCTGCCGCCCTTTTAAATAATCCATGGCCCGCTTCCCCTGCTCCATCCGAAGCTGGGCGTAAAAATATCTGGCGGCCGCCTTATTGATCTCTAAGATCCTGGTGCGCCAATCCGCTTCCGCCCGGGCCTGGCCGCTCATCTCCTGCTTGGGAAGCGTTATTCCAATCCGTCCGGCCAAAGCCTCCAGGGCTTCCAAAAAGCTGTAATTCTCATATTCCATTAAAAATGTAACAACATTTCCCCCAGCCCCGCAGCCAAAACAATGATACAACTGCTTACTGCCTGACACGGCAAAGGAAGGCGTTTTCTCATTATGAAACGGGCACAGCCCCAAATAACTGCTTCCCCGTTTGGTAAGCTTCACGTATTCCGAGATCACGTCCACAATATCATTCCCGGAACGAATCTCCTCTATCAATTCATCTGAATAAAATGGCATTTTTTATCCTCCGAATAGTTATATCAGTTGGCCTGCCACGCCTTAGGCATAAAAATTTCTTCGAATTTTGCAATCGCATACTGATCTGTCATTCCGGCTATATAATCGCAAACCACCCGGTCTTTTGCCTCCCCCTCATCCATCATATGTAAAAACTGCTCCGGAAGCTTCTCGGTCTGTTCCATATAATATGCAAACAACCTGCCCAAAAGTTCCTTCGCCTTTAATTCTTCTCCCTTAGCCCTGGGATTCCGATATACATGGATAAACATAAACTTTCTTAGCTTTTGCATAGCGTCTTCCACTTCCGGCGACATATGGATATCCCCGGTCCCCTGACTGCTGATGATAATATCGTGAATCAGCGTATTCAGACGCTCTCTGGTGCTACATCCCAGCACTCTGCGGTACTCTAAGGGAATGTCTTCCTCTCCCAGCACTTTCGCCCGAATCGCATCGTCAATATCATGATTGATATAGGCAATCTTATCCGAAAGCCGCACAATTCTTCCCTCCGGCGTTGCCGGCATAGAAGCGGTCTGATGATTCAAAATACCGTCCCGCACTTCCCAGGTGAGATTCAGCCCCTCTCCCTGCTTCTCCAGCTTCTCTACGACGCGGACACTCTGCACATGATGTTGGAACCCTCCCTGGCACAGACGGTTCAGCATATCCTCTCCTGCATGTCCGAATGGCGTATGCCCCAGATCATGACCCAATGCAATGGCTTCCGTCAGATCTTCATTGAGCCTCAGGGCCTTTGCGATGGTACGGGCATTTTGGGATACTTCCAGCGTATGGGTCAGGCGCGTCCTGTAATGATCCCCCTTCGGCGTCAAAAATACCTGGGTCTTATGCTTCAAACGCCGGAACGCCTTACTGTGGAGAATGCGGTCCCGATCCCGCTGAAACACCGGCCGGATATCACAAGGTTCTTCTTCTCGCTCCCTTCCCCGGGAGTTCTGGCTCAAGGTAGCAAAGGGGCTTAAATTCGCAGCCTCTATGAACTCCATAGTCTCCCGTATTGTCATACAATCACCTCTATCAGTTGGAGAACGTTATAAATAATTTATCGCTCATTATATATATTCCGCGCCAAATTGAATTTTCCTTTATTTTTTTACAAAAAATCCTCTCAATATCATATTTCGGAAATGGCAATTTGTCGTCTGATGTCAGAAGTCAATATTTTCCGATCCTTCCTGCAATAGCCCGGGCAATTTGGTAAATAGGATTCTCCATCCTCCGTTTTACACGCCCCAGCATCTTTGGGACGTCGATATTCTGCGGACATTGTTTTTTGCATTTGCCGCACTGAATACAGTTAGACGCCCCGGAAGGATTGGTCCGCAGGGCGTTACACATAAAATACGCCTTCATACCGGAAATAAAGCTGTCCGTATAGCTTGTATTATATGCCTGGAAGCATACGGGTATGTCTACTCCCTTAGGGCAGGGCATACAATAGCCGCATCCGGTACAAGGAACTTTTACATATTTATTGATCTCCTCCTTGACCCGCTCGATCACCCGCTGTTCTTCCTTCCCCATGGAATTAGGCGTCGTCTCTGAGGCAATCCGAACATTTTCCTCCACTTGCTCTTTCTGATTCATGCCGGACAGCACAACGGTTACTTCCGGCTGATTCCACAGCCAGCGCAGCCCCCACTCCGCCGGAGAACGCCGGGGGCTTGTCCGGGCAAGCAGACGTTTTGCCGTAACAGGCAGTCCTTGTACCAGCCGGCCTCCCCGCAGAGGCTCCATGATAATCACCGGAATTCCTTTCCCATTGGCATACAACAGCCCTCTTTTTCCTGCCTGGGAATGCTCGTCCATATAATTATACTGAATCTGGCAAAAATCCCAGTCATAAGCGTCCAGAATCTTGATAAAATTCTCCGTCCCGCCGTGAAAGGAAAAGCCAATATTTTGAATGGCGCCCGACGACTTCTTTTCTGCAATCCACTCCTCAATGCCAAATGTCCGAAGACGTTCCCAAGCCGCCACGTCATTCAGCATATGCATCAAATAGTATTCCACATAATCGGTCTTCAGCCGTTTTAACTGCTCATTGAAATAACGCTCCATATCCTGGGGCGTTTTTATGTAATAGTGGGGAAGCTTCGTAGCAATATTGACCTTCTCCCGATATCCTTTGGCCAGAAAGGTTCCAAGACATTCCTCGCTGCCCGGATATGTATAAGCCGTATCAAAATAATTGACTCCCTTATCCAGGGCAAGCTTCATCTCCGCTTCTGCTTTTTTTTGATCGATTCCAGTACCCTTCTTGGTAAAACGTAAACATCCGTATCCTAATGCGGAAAGATACTGGTGATTTCTGGGATTTTCACGATATAGCATGACGTCTCCTTTTTGGTGGCAAATGGTAACAGGGAAGCCGAAAGCTGAACTGTTACGGCAGATGATCATGGGCCGGGGAATATCCCAACAGCCAAAGGAAAAAAAGGGAAATACCAATATGGTATTTCCCTTCTATATAATGCAGGAAAAGAGACTTGAACTCTCATGGTATTGCTACCACACGGACCTGAACCGTGCGCGTCTGCCAATTCCGCCATTCCTGCATGTATCTTGTAAGTCGCTTGTTCCTTACAACAAAATTGATTATATATGGTTTTGCAGAATTTGTCAACACCTTTTTCCAATTTTTTATATGAATCTCTTCCAAGAATACAGTAACATATTTGAAAAGCTTCCATATCTTACTATAGAATCATTGATCAGGAGAATAATCGTATATGGAAACCCATAATCCTTCAATCACCAATCCCTGCAGCTTTGCCGGCCTCAGGCCATTTATGGCGGATCTGCCTTACCCTCCAATCCAAGTAAGGGAGCAAAACCTATCCTACGCCAGCCTGCTTAGCATCGACTACTGCGGCTTCGTCTCCGAGCTGAGCGCCATCACCCAATACGTCAACAATGAAAACCGCCTGTCAGCCCAAAGCTGTCCCATCGCCAAAACACTTTTGGGCATTGCAATGGCAGAAATGATGCATTTGCAGAAATTGGGAGAATTGATCGTCCTGCTGGGAGGCAATATCACATTCACCGCCCACTACCGCAACGGAGGCCAGAAAATGTGGTCCCCCCAGTGTTTGACCCTTCCAGAGCATGCGGCCCAGATGATCGCAGCAGATATTGAAGCAGAAAAAGCAGCCATCCGCCAATACGAAACTCATATCGGCATGATCAAGGATGACTGCGTAAATGACGTGTTAAAACGGATCATTCAGGATGAAACATATCATATTATGTTGCTGCATTCGCTGCAGAGTCAGGTGTGAAGGTCTTTGGATGCGGACGGCAATCCAGAGCCTTTATTCCTCACGCAAAGACAGTTTGCTTCTCTTTGTTGACGTTACTTTTCGAGGCTGCCCGGCTACTTTTTCGTTGTCCCATGGGAGGATATCGCCTGGTTCCCGGAGATATTCCAAAAGCTGCCAGATGCCTTCTCCGGTGTAGGAACTAACGCGAAAGATGTCTTTACAGCCTGCCAGGCGCAGCCAGTTTTCCGCCCGAGCGGCATCTGCTTCACAGGCGTCTATCTGAGTCACAATGCCGATGACCGGCCGGCAGGAGACGGCTGTTACACAAGGTGGAAAGAGGGAATAGGGTTCTGTGGCGTTAATAAGGAGAGCCACCACATCCGCTTCATAGGAATACAGAGCCAATGCCCTGCCCAGGGTTCCGTTCTCCGCATATTCTCCCGGCGTATCAATGATGACGTCAAAATGATTGATATATTGGGTCTTATGGTAGTGAATAGTATCCCCTTTTAAGGCCTGGCGCAGCGTTGTCTTCCCGCACTCGCTGCGCCCTACCAACATCATTTTTTTCATGGCTACGTCCTTGTAATTTCACATACGGTAAAGCCAAGCTTATCAATCAGATATGTATTGATGGCCCGGATAGCTTCTTCCACTGCCGACACGGTTCCCGTAAAAATCAGCGTACCGCTGAACCGGTCGATAAAACCTAAGTCGATATCCGCATTCTTCACTGCCAGATCTCCAGCAATCACAGATATCTCTGCCGGGCTCATACTTAAAATCCCAATAGCCGCCCGACTGTAGTCCACGCTGGGGTCTAATCCCAGCTTCTTATACACAATGGGCTGAGGGCTTGCAATAATATGGGCCAAAGTGACCTGTTTTCCCGGTACCAGCTCCTGTACAATCCGCATCTTCCCTTCCTGAGAAGGTGGTAATTGAAATTCCACAAAAATCAACTCCTTTTTTCTATGATACAACAGAAATCCACATAATACAATCAAAATTTTTATTCCCGCGAGCAATGAGGAAAATAGCCATGCTTGCATGGATATTTGACAAATGCCGCGTAGGCAAAAACCCCGTTGCTTGCAGCGAGGTTTTTGATTGTTTTTACTTTAAACCATCAAAAATAATATCGTAATTCACCCGTTTGTAAAATGCTTCTTCTATTGTCATTCCTTCCAGATTTCCTTCGCCCAGCAGCCACATCGCCTTGGCAATCACGGCTTCTAAAGTCATATCATAGGACTCCAGGATTTTACATTCTCCTTTGATTCTATTTCCCACCTCATAAACGGTCATATCGCTGCCCTCGTGAGCCACCTGGGTTGCCATAATGACCACGGTCTGTGGAAATTCCCGGCGCAATAGGTAAAACTCATCTGCGATGGAAGCGGGAATTCCTCCCACGCCAAAGCTCTCCACAATGATACAGTCATGCTCTTCAAATAAAAAACGAAGTACCTTGGAGGAAATTCCCGGAACCAGTTTCAGCAGAAACACCCGTTCGCTCATGTTCCGGTAGAACCGAACCCGCCGCCGACAGGGAAGCATGGGAATATACCTTAAAATCCGCATATCCTGAATAGCAGCCAGGTAAGGATAATCAATACTTTCAAAAGCATTGTAGCTCTTGGAACGGATTTTTTTCGCTCTGGTTCCCGCAATCACTTTGCCGCCAAATACAATCTGCACTCCCTGAGATTCCTCATCCGCCGCATAAAGAAAACTATCCACAAGGTTGGTCTTGGCGTCGGTAATTTCCAGGTCAATAGACTTCTGCGCCCCTGTGATTACCACTGGCTTTACGGAATCCTGAATCATGTAAGACAATGCCGCAGCCGTATAAGCCATGGTGTCAGTGCCATGGGCCACCACAAACCCGTCATAATGATCATAATTCGTCCTAACGGCATCCACTATGCTCTGCCAATGCTCCGGTCTCATATTGGTACTGTCTATATTGCAGACTTGAATCGCCACCGGCTCGCAAAATTCTCTCACCTGAGGCACATATCCTAAAATATCCTCTGCGTCAATCTGAGGGCTTAACCCATGGGTGGAGTGCTTCGATGCAATGGTCCCTCCGGTGGCAATCAATAAAATACGTTTCATCTCAGTTCCTTTCCTCCTCTGCCAAAAGCCGTTCCAATTCCTCAATCAGCGCCTGCACATGCTCTTCTTTTGTGGCCCAGCTTGTGCAAAAACGAACGGCGCTGTGAGTTTCATCCATTCTCTGCCAATACTCATATTCAAATTTTTCCCGGAGTTTTTTGCAGATGGAATCCGGCAGCACCACAAATTGCTGGTTGGTGGGCGAATCAATAAAACGATGAAGCCCCATCCGCTCAAAGGCTTCCTTGATCTGCTCCGCCAAGCCTGCCGCATGTTTGGAAATTTTAAAATACAGATCATCCTCAAACAACGCCGCAAACTGCACTCCCAATAAACGCCCCTTGGCTAACCTTCCGCCCCGCTGTTTCATATTATAACGGAAGTCCTTTTTCAATTCCTCAGCAACAATCACTACCGCTTCTCCAAAGAGCGCACCCACCTTGGTTCCTCCAATGTAAAATACATCGCAAAGCTGTGCAAGATCCGGCAAGGTTAGATCATTCTCCCTGCTGGCAAGGCCATATCCAAGTCTTGCGCCGTCCAAATAGAGCCACACTTCCCGTTCCCGGCATACTTTACTGATCTTGGTCAGTTCTTCTTTGCTGTAGAGGGTTCCCAGTTCCGTAGGGTGGGAGATATATACCATTTTCGGCTGAACGATATGCTCTACGCTTTCATCATTGGCCTGCCAGTCCACATAATCCGCAATCTGTGCTGCCGTCAGCTTGCCGTCCGTTCCAGGAAGGGCGATCACCTTATGCCCGGTGGCTTCAATAGCTCCTGATTCATGATTGTTAATATGTCCGCTGGCTGCTGTAATCACTCCCTGAAAGGGCCTTAGGGCCGCAGCAATCACCGTAGTATTGGTCTGGGTTCCTCCTACCAGAAACTGTATGTCCACGTCATTTCTGCCGCAGGCTTTTTGTATCAGGCCCGCCGCCTGCATACAATATACGTCTTCCCCATATCCCGGAGTCTGCTCCATATTCGTCTCTGTCAGTTTCCGTAATACTTCTGGATGCGCCCCCTCAGAATAATCACTGTTAAACCATATCATTATGTTTCCTCCTATTATCTACTATTTTTGACCAATTTCTAATTGAATCCTGCATTTTTTTGGCTGTTTTTTAACTTGTATTCTCTCCCCCAAAGGATTATAGTATATAAGGCAAAAAACACTTCCTGCTTAGGACTTTTTACTTACATATTTTTTGGAGGGAGAATTTATGAATTACGATTACTTAATTTATCTTGCTATTATTTTGCTGGGTACAAAACTTTTGGGTATGCTTACCCGCAAAGCCCACATGCCCCAGGTGGTAGGCGCGCTGCTGGCCGGACTGCTCCTTGGTCCCGCCTGTCTCGGCGTCATCCACGACACATCCTTTTTGAGCCAGGTTTCTGAAATCGGCGTTATCGTCCTGATGTTCATGGCCGGTTTGGAAACTGACATCCAAGAATTAAAGCGTTCCGGAAAAGCTTCCTTTATCATCGCCTTATTGGGCGTTGCCGTACCCCTTTTAGGCGGGTATGCCGCCGCCATACTATGCGGCGTAGGTTCCTCAGAGCTTTCTGCCAGCGTTTTCCTCCAGCGGATTTTCATCGGCGTCATCCTTACCGCCACCTCTGTAAGCATTTCCGTAGAAACGCTGAAGGAAATGGGAAAGGTATCCTCCAAAGCAGGCACTGCTATCCTGGGAGCCGCCTTGATCGACGACATTCTCGGTATCATCGCATTGACAATGATCACCAGTATGGCAGATTCCAGCACCAATATTCTGCTGGTACTTTTAAAAATCGTAGGATTTTTCCTGTTTGCCGTTGTAGCCGGAATCGTTTTTGAAAAAATATTCGGCGCCTGGATTCGCCGCTATCCCCTCCCCAACCGCCGTTTCGTCATTATCAGTTTCGTATTCTGTCTGACTATGGCTTACTGCGCCGAGGAATTCTTTGGGGTAGCCGATATTACAGGAGCTTATGTAGCCGGACTGGTTACCAGTTTAAGCCCCAAGCGGGACGTCATCTATCACGAATTCGACACGGTCTCCTATATGCTGGTGGCTCCTGTATTCTTTGCCAGCATCGGTTTAAAAGTAGTTTTGGATTCCATGTCCTCTTCCATACTGGTCTTCACAGCCGTACTCTTAGTTGTAGCCGTTGTCACAAAGGTCATAGGCTGCGGGCTGGGCGCAAAGCTCTGCCGCTACAGCAACCGGGAATCCATTCAAATCGGCGTGGGTATGATTTCCCGGGGAGAGGTAGCCTTGATTGTCGCCAACAAAGGAGCTTCTCTGGGATTGATTAGCGACGGACTCTACGCACCTATTGTGGTAATCGTAGTATTCACTACCATTGTAACGCCGATTCTACTGAAAATGGCATTCAAAAAGAATTAGTTTTTTCCATACCAACACACATAGCAAATCCATAAAATTTCAGGCACGTCTTATCGACGCGCCTGAAATTTTATCTGCGCTCCGGTGCAAAATGAATATCCCGGACGTCAAACTTCTGCTTATCCAAAGCTTTTAAAACTTTATCAAAATCTTTCGCGTCAATCCTGAGAAAAATCTCCACCAGATTCATAACATCCGTATGGGCAACCATCATATTTCGGATGTCCCCGCCTGCTTTCGCTATGGTTTCACAGATTTTCGCCAGCATTCCCCTGCTGTCATAGCTGTAAATAACCAGAGAATTGTAAGCCTGGCCAAATACCTTCTGATACTGCTTGAACACGGCCTGTTGAGTGACAATGCCCAGAAGCTGGTTCTGCTCGTCGGTAATCGGAATAAATCTCACCTTGGAAGTTATAAATAAGGCTGCTGCCTCTTCAATCCGCATCTCAGGAGAGATTGTCTCAATTTTTGTCCGGATAAACTCCCGGACTTCCTTTTTCAGAAATGCTTCCTTCCCGCAATCTCCCTCTTCAAAAAAACGCTCAAATACATACTGCTTGGACAGCACCCCGGCAAACTCCCGCCCTTCCACGACCGGAAGGGACAAAAGCTGATGGCAGTTGATACAATCAATAGCCTCCTGTACGGTATCCGACATACGGATACAGCTAAGCTGCTCATAAGGCAGCATGATGGCTTTTACTCTCATGAAAAAACCTCCCTTTTCCTTCTTTCTATCAGCATTATAACCTGGTTTCTGCAAACCTTCAATGGTTTCCGACAATTTTCCTAAGCTATGCCACAGCTTTATCTTTCCATTTTCCCCTGAGATAGAAAATCACGGTCGCCAAAGCCCCCATCAACCAGGAACAAAGCAAGGAAATAAAAATACACTCCTGCCTGCCCGCCGGAAATTCTGCGGACCTAGTAAAATAAGCAACTCCATATGCAATGGGAACACGTACGATTACCGTAGTAAAAATGGAAATCCACATGGGAGTCATGGTATCCCCGGCTCCCCGCATAACTCCGGAAAGGCTTTGGGTCACAGCCATTGCCACGTATCCCACTGCAATAATGCTCATCATCCGCATACTTAAAGCCACCAGCTCTGACGTATTTGTAAAAATCCCCATCAACTGACGCCCGAACAGCAAAATCAGTCCGGTAATCGTGGTGGTAGTCAGCGCAGCGATCAAAGTCCCCTGCTTGGCTCCTTTTACCACCCGGTCATAGGAGCCGGCTCCCACGTTCTGACCTGCATAGGTAGTCATAGCGGAACCGAAGGAAAAATTCGGCAGCATGGCAAACCCGTCCACACGCATAACGATTACGTTTGCAGCGATAAACATTTCTCCAAAACTATTGGTCAGGGACTGGACAATGATCGCCGCCATGGAAAAAATCGCCTGGGTCAACCCGGAAGGCAATCCCAGCCGCACAATATTTCCTGCAAACTTCTTATTGAGCTTGATATATTGGGGTTTCAAATCGAACAAGTCCGTCATTTTAGCCAGCCGAAAAAAGCAAAGCACTGCCGAAACTGCCTGAGCTAAAATCGTCGCCAGAGCAACCCCGCTGACTCCCATATTGAATTTGGCTACGAACAAAAGATCCAGCAGAATATTCAAAACCGTAGCTACCAAAAGGTACATAAGCGCCGCAAAGGCGTCCCCCAATCCCCGGAGCACACCGCTTAATATATTGTAATATGCGCTGCCGATACAGCCCACAAACATGATCAGAAGATAAGAAGCGCACCAGTTAATAATACTTTCCGGCGTATGTAACAAATGCAGCAAAGGCTTGACGATAATGACGGCCATCACCATAATAATCGCCACGGCTGCCGCCGTCAGAAGAATACAGTTCCCTACGGTATAGGAAAGCTCCTCCCGCTCCTTCGCGCCAAAATACTGGGCCACCATAATGCTGGCTCCCATACTGATTCCGATAAACAGTACCAGCAAAAGATTCAAGATCGGCGCCGCGCTGCCCACGGCTGCCAATGCGTTGTCTCCCACATATTTTCCCACTACAATACTGTCCACCGTACTGTAGAGCTGCTGGGCAATATTGCCAATCAGCATGGGAACCGTAAAAATGACAATCTGCTTCCAGGGCACTCCGACCGTCATATCCGTGGCCTGGAACAACTTTTTCACAGAGTTCATGAAATCTCCCCCTTTTTCTCGTCTCGTTCCTTGTTTCTATCGTAAAGCTCCCGGAATTTCTCATGGTATTTCTGATAGATCCCTTCCGGCTCCGGAAGATAGATCTTATCCTCATACTTCACAAACCGCCCGCAGGCTTTTTGAATATCCGAAAATAATCCGCATCCTACGCCGGCCAAAATACAAGCCCCCAGACAAGCCTGCTCTTTTACCATAGAGACCCGCACTTTTTTCTGAAAAATATCCGCCTGCATCTGAATCCATACCGGGCTTACGGATGCTCCGCCGGACGCAATAATCTCATCCCCCGCCATTCCCATTTCTTCCAGTATATCCAGGGAATCTTTCAGTCCAAAGGTAATGCCCTCCATCACAGCCCGTATGAAATGTTCCCTTCCATGGCACAGCTGCAGGCCATAGAACATTCCTTTTGCCATAGGATCCATATGAGGCGTTCGCTCTCCTGCCAGATAAGGCAAAAACAACACGCCTTCGCTCCCCGGCGGAACCGTCCCAGCCTGCTGGCTTAATACCTGAAAGCTCTCTTCCCTAAGCAGGTTGTTTTTCAGCCATTTCAACGCCATACCGGCGCACAGCATGGCTCCAAACATCGTGTACGCCTTGCCGTAACAATGGCAAAACGTATTGGTGCGCAGACGTCTGTCGTACCGGTCCGTGTCACTGTATACCGATATCTGTCCTCCGGTGCCAATATTGCAAATCACCTGTCCCTCTTTATACACGCCGTTTCCAATACTTTGACAGGGCTGATCCCCTGCTCCGTAAATCACAGGAATCCCAGCCTTTAACCCCGTCTCTTTCTGAGCATATTTCGTTACATAGCCCCCAATCTCCATAGACTCCCGGCACTCCGGAAAAAGCTTTGCCTCTATGCCAAAGGATTCTGTCACGGAATATGCCCATTCCCGCCGTTTTAAGTCAAACATAAGAGAGGCAGAGGCGTCGCTTACCTCCGCGCCAATCTCTCCGGTCAGCCGGTAACGGATATAATCCTTTGGCTGCATCAGCTTATGGATATTCCGATAAATCTCTGGCTCCTGCCGTTTTACCCACAGCAAAGAGGGGAAGGCAAATCCGGGAAACACGCGGTTCTGCAGGATTCCCTCCCAGTTCTCTTGTTTTACCCGCTCCATAATCTCGCCGCACTCCGTCCCGGAACGCTGATCCAGCCACAAAATAGCTGGGCGAAGCACCTCCCCTTTTTTATTAGTAAGAACAAGTCCGTGCATCTGCCCGGACAGTCCGATTGCCTTGATTTCCTCAAAAGAACCAGGATATTTTTCTTTCAGCGCCTGTGAGATGGCGCATAGGCTCTCCCACCACTCCCTGGGGGATTGCTGGGCATATCCCAGCGCCGGAATCTCTACGTCGTAAGATCTGGATTCTATTCCTATCACGCCTTTTTCTGTATCCAGCAGCATTGCTTTTATGCTGGAAGTTCCTAAATCAATTCCCAATATAGACGCCATAATCGGAGCCTCCTTTTGCTGTTTATTTGGCAAGTACAATGATTGCATGTTTGGATATTCTAGCATATAGAAGCGGAATCTTCAATGGGTTTGGAGGAAGACTTTACACTTCCTTATAAATCCGTTATAATGGTGAGAAGAAAAATAAAAGAATATTGAGGAGTTTGTACAATTACAAGGTTACATGCTGTTAGCAGACAAAGATTCAGAAGTATATAAAGCTATGAAAGTAAGATATGCTGCTCTTAAAGTGATACTCACATCTACAGGCGTAAATCTTACGGAAATTGACAGAATCAAAGAATAACCATTCCATAGCGCCTGTTACCAATAAACTTTGCATAGGGCTGCCCCACGAATGATCCGTGGGGCAGCCCTATTCTATAACTGATTCAACAATTACAGATAAATTTCTTTTCCGGTCTCCGAGGATTTGTAAATAGCATCCAAAATCTGGGTTACTACAAAAGCCTGTTCCGGTTTTACCAAAGGTTCAGTGTCGTTTAAGATCGCATCCATCCACTGGGATTGTTCTCTGACGCCTTCTGCGGATGCGCCGCCTTCGAAGAAGTCTACTACGCCTGCAGGAGAGATGGTCTTTTCCATCAACTGGTTATGTTCTACGGTGTTGTAGATCAGCTCATCTTTGGGATAGCTGCCTCCGTGATGGATTTCTGCGCCTGCCTTGGTACCGCAAAGGGTGGTGGAGGCTTCCATGGATTTTAATACGTTCAGCGCCCAGGATGCTTCCAGGTAAATGGTCGCGCCGTTTTTCATTTTTACAAGGCCGAACGCGGAGTCTTCTACCTCAAAGGTCTTAGGATCCCATGGGCCGAATACATTTCCGGCAGGACCGTCTTCCTGGCGTCCCAGCTTGTAGAATACCTGTCCAGTTACAGATACGGGCTCATAGTTATCCATCATCCATAAGGTGATATCCAACGCATGGGTTCCGATATCAATCAAGGGGCCGCCGCCCTGAAGAGCCTTGTTGGGGAATACGCCCCAGGTAGGAACCGCTCTTCTTCTCAAAGCATGGGCTTTTGCAAAATAGATTTCTCCCAGCTCGCCCTTTTCACAAGATGCATGGAGGGTAGTGGTATCGTCACGGAAACGGTTCTGATAACCGATGGTGAATTTCTTACCAGATTTCTTCCATGCCTCAATCATCTTCTGAGCGTCTTCCGTATTGTGAGCCATGGGCTTTTCGCACATGACATGCTTGCCGGCTTCAAACGCTGCAATGGTAATAGGGCAATGGGCCACATTGGGGGTGCAGACATGTACCACGTCAAATTCCACGCTGCTGTCTTTTAACATCTCCTGATAATCGGTGTAAACCTTTGCGCCTTCTGCGCCGTAATCGGCAGCGGCTTTCTGTGCCCGCTCTTCAATAATATCGCAGAATGCCACAATTTCCGCCTTATCGGCATTGGCCTTTAAAGAAGGCATATGCTTCTGATTGGCAATTCCTCCGCAGCCTACGATCGCTACTCTTACTTTCCTGCTCATAATTCGTTCCTGCCTTTCCGGAAACGTTTTTGTTTCCTTAGATTTATTTTTCTGCAACCGGAAACGCTATCCCGATCACAGCTTTTCATTTTCATACTCATGCTCCGAAATGCAAAGAAGAATCCATGCTTCTTTCCTTTTTTCTCAGCGTCTCATAACGGCGGCGTACTTGCTTTGCTTCGTCCGCCAAATATTCATGCTTCCCCGCTTAATCTTCTCAACATCTCATGATGGCGGCGCACCTGTTCCACTTCGTCCACCAGGTATTCCTCGCCTCTGTCCTGCTGGTCTCTCTGGCCTTCAAATTCAGAGTCGATATAGCCGTCAAATCCATGCTCCCTCAAATATTTCATTGGGGTTTCATAATCAATCGCCTTATCCTCATAGCAGCCCGGCTGCCCAGGTATCTCCGTCATATTGTAGAACTTGCCGTGAATGCTGACGATATAGGGAATAATGTCAATGATATCCTCCGGGCTTGCGGAAGATTCATGAAGGCTCATCCGTTCAATGGTTCCCATATCAAGTCCATGGCCTGGATATTTTTCATCCAACAGAGGATACATCTCATCCAGCTCATGATCCTTGCTGTTCTCCAGGATAAAATCAATACTCTCCGGGATCTTGGCATGACGTTTGGAATAATCGATGGCCACCTGGGAGGGAGAATGCTGGAAGATACCGAAATCGGGCACCAGTCCTACATGCTTGCTGCCGGTACGGTCCGCCAGCTCAATAATCTGATCCGCCATTTTAAAATCCAAGGCCGCCGCCATTCCCTTGGTGGGTTGCACCCGGGTTCCCGGCTTAATAGGCAGGGGCGCATGAATCTCCTTGCCGATGCGCACGTTGTATTTCTCCGCGGTATCCAGAGCCATCTCAATGACGTCGATGGGCACCAGGCACAGGGGACGGACATTAGCAAAGCCCATTTTAGCCGCCAGCTTAATATCATTTTTCAGCCGCTCTGCCGCTTCCTTATGGGTCATGATATGATCCCGGAACTGATGGACGTCCAGATAAATATCCATGGTTACGGCCTTCATATCGTAACGGGCCATAAAATTATTCCAGTCATAGATGAACTGTTCCGACGGGAAAGGATAGTCACGGATCACCGCTTCATCGATAATCTCAATACCATCGGTTTTTAAATTGTCATGCACTTCCACAATCTGGTCTTTCCAGGTCATCTGTTTAAAAAACTGCGCCTGCTGATAGCTGTAAAGCGAAACGCCTCGTTTGATCCCCATATCAGCATCCCCCTTCCTGTAATTCCAGCTCAAAGGTACAGATCGCGGCGGTCTTTCCTGCTCCCGCTCCGCTTCCCGGCACCGGCGGATTCTTCAGCCATTCTTCATCCCAGGGCATATAGCCGTACTGAGCCAGGATGGACTGCTGCAAGCCGATGGTGTGCTTTCCCGGTGCAAGGCCGCCCTCCTTTGCCACATAGACAAACCCTTCGTCATCGTAATTCCAATGTTCCCAGACGCATGTTTTAATCTCCTCAAAATCTCTGGGAGCCTTGCCGTTGATCTCAAACTTCTGTACTTCCCTAGGATACTCCACGCCGTCGCAATTGATATAGTAGCCGTTATGAAGGGATAAAAAACATCCCCGGTAATCTGCAATGCGGACTGCAAATTTAAAGCCCACGGCTTTTTGACCCTCATATACGTTCTGCAAGCTGTCCTTGCGGATTAAATACTGGTCAAACACCTGCATCCCTTCCTTTCTACCGTTCCAGATGAATGGCTTCTCCGGTTCTTGCGGACTCACGGATGGCGTCCATAGCGCATAGCACCCGGCGCACCTGATGTGACTGGATCCGCAGTTCTTCTTTTCCTTCTACTGCTTTCAGATAATGTTCAAAATAATTCCTATGACTTACATTTACCTCCGGCAAGGGCTCTTCATATAACAGTCCCGGTTCCGGCGGCCCGAAGCTTCTGGTAGGCCCTGCGGCCGTCATGGTGATCTTGCCCGGAACATTTTCCAGAAGATGCTTGGTATGTACAATGGTTCCTTCCCCTGCGAAGCCGTCGATGATGGCGCTGCCGCCGTTGCCGCCTACAAACCATGCCCGCTTGGGAGTCAGATAATAAGTACCCAGCTCAATTTCCGCCGTTACTTTATTTTTAAATTTAAAAATAATCTTGAAGTAGTCGTCCACTTTCTCGTTAATAACGTTCTGCACGTCCGCAAAAATACTGTCTACCTCGCTGTCCACCATATTTAAAATCTGGTCAATGAGATGTACGCCCCAGTCATACAACATACCGCCGCCCATTTCCGGGAACACATGCCAGTCATGCATATTGCCGTTGACGCCGTAAAGCTGAGACTTGATGAGATACACGTCTCCTACCATATGTTTGTCATAGACTTCCTTCATAATGCGGTAGTCCTTATCCCATCTTCTCTGATGATGGATTGTGAAGAGCACTCCCGCCTCCTTGGTCACCTGTACCATCTCGTCAAATTCTGCTACAGACATAGCCGCCGGCTTCTCGCAGATAATATGTTTCTTAGCCGCTGCAGCCAGCTTCACCATCTCCAAATGGGACGGGTTCGGGGTAGAAATGATCACCGTATGGATCGTCTCATCCTTCAAAAGCTCTGCTGCATCCTCATATACCTTCACGCCCTCCGGTGCGTCCTTTACCTGCTCCGGATTGGTATCGCAGACTGCCGCAACCTCTATCTCGTCAAAGGTACTCAGCATATTATAATGCTCATGGCCCATAAAGCCATAACCGATAATTCCGAATTTTAGTTTGCTCATGTTCTTATAACCTCCTGCCGTCCTTCCGTTACCTGATCAGGCCCCTTCAATAGCTCTGCGCATAGCTTCCTGATGTCTTCTCACCTGCTCCACGCTGTCCACCTGCTGATAGCCCCGAAGGTGCTCGCCGCCTTCATACTCAGAACTCAAATATCCCTGATATCCTGCTTTCTTAAATGCCTCTACCACTTCCGGGATCGCTACCGCAGTCTCCACATAGTCCTCTCCCACATGATAGAATTTGGCATGGGTATGGAAAATATAGTCGATATTGTCGATAATATCCTGAGGCTCGGACCAGGAATAAGTAAAGGAGCTGCCTGCATACATCATATCTGCCGGGCCGCCGCCAGCCTGTTCTACGGCTTCCATCATTTCCTTCATGCCGTTGGCCATACGGTACTCCATATTCGCCTTGCCAAGATCCAGGTCATATTTAATCTTCACGAAGCCTTTTTCCAGCCTTTTTGCATAAGCATCGTCCACGATCTTGATACATTCCTCCTTAGCGCCCATGTTCCGGGCCTTATCCCTAAGGACGCTTGGGATATTCTTACAGAAAATGCCCATATCAGGAATAAAACCGAAATGCTTCGTGCCGGTACGCAGGATCATTTCCATATAACCGTCGGCCCATCCAGAATTCAGGGAGAAGGGCGCGTGTACTTCCAGGCCTATTTTCACATCCTGCTCCGCCGCATAATCAAGGCTTCCTTCAATGACGTCCATAGGCGTGGATACCAGGGTACGCAGATTGTGGAAGCCCAAAAGAGCCGCCAGCCGGATATCCCGTTTCATCATATTTACCTGTTCCTTTAAGGTCAGGGTTCTGTTATCGTAGATATGGTTTTCCAAAAATGCATCGTAGCAAGAGGGCTCTAATCCATATGCTTTCAGCCACCCAAACCACTGATCCCGAAATTCCTGGGTCTCAATGGGCAGAGGGAACCTGCGGATCATCTGCTCCGCTAAGAGTTCTACTCCCGTTGCGCCTGTCTTTGCGGTCTCCTTTAAGCATCCTTCCAAATCCAGCCTTCCATCGTAATATTCATCCTGGTAGCTGTACAAAGAAACGCTTCTTTTGATATCGTAGCTCATATCCGTCCCTCCTTATTCCATCACGAAATCTGTCTCACATACTGCTTCAATCTGAAACGGCATATAAGACGGCGCTATGATCTGAAGAGCCTTGATATGATGGCTTCCTTTGGAAAGACCGCCCTCCTTTTTCACGGAAACGGTTGCATAATCTCCGAATTCCCAACGATACTCCGGGTCGATGACTGTGCGCATCTCTTCTAAGGTAAAAGCTTCTCCATTTACCGTAACACGGATGTCTTCCCGAGCCGCTTCTTCTCCATCTACCTCAATCTGAATATCCCGAACGATAGAGAGGGTAATTCCCCGGTAATACTGTGCCTTGAACTGGAACTCATATCCAACGATGGTTCCGTCCTTTTCCAAATTATGAAATCCATTTGGATTGTAAATCTGCCTTCCGGCCATTTTCGCCACCTCCTGGCTATTATTTTAACAAATTTCCTCGGAAAAGAATAGGACATAAGTCCCATTCTATTCCTTTACACCGCCTAATGCGATTCCTGCAATAAATGCTTTCTGGAAAAACGGATATAAAATCATGACCGGAATCACACCAATGACTGCCATTGCCATACGGATACTGCTGCCTGGCATATTAGAAGCCGCCAGAGCCACATCCGCGCTGGAGTTGGCCATAGAGGCCAGCGTCTGAATATTGTCAATGATACTCTTCAAAAATTGCTGCAGGGAATACATATTGGTATTGCTGATGTAGTACAGACCGTTGGTCCAATCGTTCCAATATCCCAATCCTACCATCAATCCAATGGTGGCAAGAATCGGCAGGGAAAGGGGAAGCACTACTTTAAAGTAGATATACCACTCTCCGGCGCCGTCGATTTTGGCCGCTTCGATCAAAGCCGGATGGATGTTGGAGGCAAAATTGTTCTTATACAGAATGATAAAGAAACCGTTCATCAAAAGGGTGGGGAATATCAACGCCCAAATGGTGTTCTTAATATGGAAGTACTGGCTCCACATAATATAAGAAGGAACAATACCGCCGTTAAACAGCATGGTGAAGAAAACCAAAAAGGTAAACAGTTTTCCTCTCTTATAATCCCTGCGGGACAGAGGCCATGCCAGCATAGGGCCTACTAAAAGGCTGATGCTGGTCCCTAAGATCGTTACCAAGAACGTAATTCCATAGGAACGGAATACTTTGGCCGCATTGGTCTTAAACAGGTATTCATAAGCATAGAAGGATATTTTCTTCGGCAAGAAAGAATATCCTGAACTAAGCAGCGTGGTTTCCTCGGTGATGGATGAGGAAAGCAGCAAAATAAACGGTAAAATCGCACAGAGAGCCAGCACAATCAAAATCGCCATCAATATCGTTTGATAGAGCCTGTCGCTTCTGCCCTTTACACTTGTATCTTCCATGTCCTTTCCCTCCTTTTAGAATAAAGCGTTTTCCTTATCCGCTTTACGGACAATCATATTCACCACAAATACAATGACAAATCCTACTACCGCCTGATAAGTACTTGCTGCAGAGGCTACCGAAATATTATTCAATACCATCAGGCAACGGTATACATAAGTATCAATGGTATCCGTTACGGAATACAGAATACCGGAATTCATGGGAACCTGATAGAACAAGCCGAAATCGGAGTAGAAAATCCTACCTACATTCAGCAGTGTCAATGTAATAATAGTGGGCTTCAAAAGGGGCAGCGTCACATGACGGATCTGTTTCCACTTGCTGGCGCCGTCCACTCTGGCCGCCTCGTAGATGCTTCTGTCAATTCCTACAATGGAGGACAGGAAAATAATAGCGTTGTAACCCAACTGTTTCCATACCTGAACAAAAATCAGGATAAAGGGCCAATATACTTTTTCACCATAGAAGTTAATTGCATTTTCATCCCCTAAAATCTTATTGACCATACCGGTCTCGCTGCTGAAAAAAGCAAATACGATGTAAGCCACGATAACCATAGAGATCAACTGGGGAAGCAAAATACTGGTCTGGAAGAATTTCTGTAAGGTTTTACTGAAAATATCCGCCAGGCAGATACCTACGATAATACCCATAATGGTTCCCAGCACGATAAACGCCAGGTTATATAATAAGGTATTTCTTGTAATTACAAATGCATCACTTTCAAAAATAGATCCGGTATGGCTGAAGAGCATCTTGAAATTTTCCAGTCCGATCCAGGGACTTTTCCAAATTCCTACGCTGTAATCTACTTTTTTAAATGCAATGCTGATACCCACCATAGGGATATAGTTATTGATCACAAAATACAGCATACCAGGGATGATCATAAAATCCAGTGTGGAAACCACTTTCTCTTTCCACAGAAGGTACAGTCCCCGAACCACCAGTACCATGGCCGCAAGCACCATAAGAATGCTTCCGAAAGAAAGGCCGACTTTTTTCGCGCCGTCTAACACATTCTTAATCCCTGCCACTGTCACTATATTCATGACTACTGCAATGATAGCCGCAATGGTTAAAACCCCGCCTGCAATCTTTTTCTTCATCTTGCCGTACAACAGGGAAACCACAAGGATGACCACTGCTGCAACAATTACCATGCACATGGGAATATTGGTGTGCACCGTCACTTTCCCGCCTGCAATTACTTTTCCGGTAATCAGTTCAAAGCCGGATATGGTATAAACTACTTTTTTATATGTATAATGGGCAAATGGTAAGAAGCCTGCAATTATCATAATGATAGAAAGAATTGCTGAATCCAACAGGAACTTCTGTCCCCAGGCGCTTTCTTTCATTTGCTTTGCCTTTTCTTTCATTTTCAATCCCCTTCTTTCTGCCTGGCTGCCGGCCTGTTTCATGCAGAATCTTTAAAAGGGGCGGTATTCCCCGCCAAAGCGTCATACCGCCCCTTTTCCTTCATTGATTCATTCTGCTTCGCTTCTATAAAGAAACATTAGTTGCTTCCTTTTGCTGCTAACCATGCGTCTACCTGTTCCTGGTATGCTGCAACAATATCATTAATACCTGCTTTTTCTAATGCTGCTGTAAACTCGGCATATGTAGATTCATAATCTACGGAACCGGAGGCTAATACTTTTCTGTAAGTCTCGCCTACATTGTAGCAATCTGTAATTTTCTGTTCAAATCCTGCCTGGTTAAAGGCAAATCCCATGTACTTGGATACAGGAGCATCTGTCAGGCTCTTTTTCTGCTGCTCTCTGAAATCAGGTTCGCTTCCTGCCCAAGGGATCGTGATAAACTGGTTGCCGTTTAAGAAATCTGCCGTATGGTACTGTACAGTTTCTGCCGTAACGCCTTCCGGATAATCTGCCGTGCCGTCGTCTTTCCGTACCCAGTCGCGTCCTTCTACGCCCCAAGCCATCGTGTTTTCTACCTCTTCACTGGTATAAAGGAGATTTAAGAATTTCACTGCCGCTTCCGGCTCTGTTGCTGTTACAGGAACTGCAAAGCCAAATTTCAGACAGGAACCGGTAGTCAGCATGGCGTCCGTTACCTTCGTACAAACTACATCGTATCCGGTAGCAGACTTCTTGGATACTTCTGCACCTAATTCGCACATCTGGGCATCCGAGAAGAATACGTTGTTCTTGATCATGCTGTCACCTATTTCCTGATTGTTGGCAGAATCTTTGTAAACCAATCCCTTGTTGTACCAGTCTCTCACCCTCTGCATCATCTGCTGATACTGTTCGGAGAAGTAATAGCATCCTACCTTGCCGGTGGCATCGTCAATATAAATCATCTGATAGCTGTCGCCTAAGTTATCATATCCGTAATTCTCCGCAAAACTGTCTGCTCCCATGAAGAATGGCTGTGTGCTGATAACCGTACCTGCTGCATCTGCATTGCCGATACCTGCCAGTTCTGTATTGGCAACCACTTCCGTCAGGATCTCTTCAAACTCTGTCCAGCTCTTCATATTCTGCGCTTTCTCTGTCAGGTTCAACTGATCCAGAATATCTTTTCTCATGGTTATGTATTCTGCGCTTCCCATATCACGATAGCAGGGTACGCCATAAACGCCGCCGTCGATGGTAGTACCATCCAAAAGCTCGCCCAACGTAGATTTTACATCCGGTGCATATTCATCCAGCAACGTGCTGATATCCTGAAGCTGTCCCTGGTTTTTAAAGGAGTCAAAACCTGCCCCCGGAACCGGAGTATACATAATCAGGTCTAATTTCTCATTTCCTTGGATCATCAGGGGAATCTGCTTTGCATAAGGATCTGGAGCATACCACTGAATATCTACATGCGTATTAATCTCTGCTTCTGTTATTGCATTGATAGCTTCCTCAACGGCATCGGTCTTACTTTCATCCAAAGGTGAAAATGCCATCCAGCCTACTACGATCTCAGCCATTTCTTCATCGTCTTCATCATCCGCATCATCGGCGTCTGCATCTGCAGCGTCGCCTGCGTCCGCGTCATCGCCTGCATCTGCGTCTGCTCCGTCATCCTGCTGGGTGTCGCCGCCCCCCTGCGTCGTCTGTTCTGAATTGCCGCAGCCTGCCATCAGGGCCGCTACCATTGCAACTGACAACAGCATAGAAACAAGTTTCCTTTTCATATAATTACCTCCTTTTTTGTATGTAATGATTATAGGTGAATATGTACACATTATCATCCAAAATAATTGCTCTTTTGGTGATATTACCCGTTTCATTTTTAGTCTCTTTCCACCGTTTTATCAGTGATTGCCATTTTTCTTAATATTTTTATAAAATCATTAAGATTTTTTCCTAAAAATGCAACAGATATATGTGTCACATACTCATTATATACCATACAAAAGAGGAATGCTGCATGCAAATTCTGTCAAAATAGACAATCTTTATGTCTCATATATATGTGCAGGGGATAGCATACACCTTTTATTCAATTACTCTCTGGTTTTGAGCCATGCATCCAACTGTTCCTGGTATGCTGCTATAATATCATTTATTCCTGATTTTTCCAAAGCGGCTGTGAATTCCGCATAGGTAGACTCATAATCTACGGAGCCGGACGCCAATACTTTCCGGTATGTTTCTCCTGTGTTGTAACAATCTGTGATCTTCTGTTCATATCCTGTCTGGTCAAAGGAGAAACCCAAATATTTAGATACCGGAGAATTCTCAAGGCTTTCCTTCTGCTGCTGACGCAGATTGGGATCTGAACCCGCCCAGGGAACTGTAATAAACTGGTTGCCGTTCAGAAAATCTGCGGTGTGATACAGGACGGTCTCTGCAGTCACTCCCTCGGGATAATCTGCCATGCCATCCTCTGTCCGTACCCAGTCGCGGCCTTCCACGCCCCATGCCATGGTGGTTACCACATCCTCGTCCGTATACAGGAGATTTAAAAATTTCACGGCGGCTTCCGGTTCCGTTGCTGTAACGGGCACCGCAAAGCCGAATTTTACAATGGCATTCGTATTAATCTGGGCATCCGCCACCTTTTTACAAACCAGTTCATATCCAATGGTCGTTTGTTTCAACGCTTCCACTCCCAGCTCTCCGTTTTCTGCAACAGAAAAAAATACATTGTTTTTTATCATACTGTCGCCCATTTCCTGGTTATTGGCTGCATCTGCATAAATCAAGCCTTTTTGATACCAATCCCGGGCCCTCTGAATCATTTTCTGATACTCCTCTGTAAAATAGTAGCACTCTACCTTATCTGTCTTTTCATCAACACTGATAAACTGATAACTGTCTCCCAGGTTGTCAAAGGAATAGTTCTCTGCAAAGCTGTCGCTGCCCATAAAGTACGGGAATGTGCTAACGACTGTGCCTGCCGCATCCGAATTGCCAATGCCTGCCAAATCGGTTTTGTCCACAACTTCTGTCAAAATCTCTTCAAACTCCGTCCAGCTTGTCATGTTCTCGGCTTTTTCCGTCAAGCCGAGCTGATCCAGGATATCCCTACGCATCAGGATATATTCTGCCCCGCTCAAATCCCGGTAATCTGCTACGCCAAACACACCTTCTTTTGTGCTGGTGCCTTCCAGCAGGCTGCCCATCATAGATACGATTTCAGGCGCATACTCACGCAGCAGACCTCCGATTTCCATTAACTGTCCCTGATTCTGAAAAGAGGTATATCCTGCACCGGGAACCGGGGTATACATAATCAGATCCAGCTTGTCATTTCCCTGAATCATCAGGGGAATCTGTTTTGCATAGGTGTTAGGATCATACCACTGGATATCCACATGGGTATTGATCTTCTCTTCCGTTATTTGATTGATGGCCTCTTCCACTCCGTCTGTTTTAGTGTTGTCCAAGGGCGTCATACTCATCCACCCCACAACAATTTCAGCCATTTCCTCATCATCTTCCCCCTGGGCATCCTGCTCTTGCCCGTCCTGGCCTGGCTTCTCATCCTGACCGTCTTCATCCTCTCCTCTACTTTCCTCCCCTTGTTCCTCAGACTTGGATTGTCCCTGGGTGGATTCCGTATTCCCACAGCCTGCCAGAAGGGAGGCAGCCATACTGACCGTAAGGAGCATGGAAATCAATTTTTTCTTCATTATAAAGTACCTCCTCTTTCTGGTTTAAAAAAATATGGTTTTTCCGGTGGATGCAGATTCATAAATTGCCTCAATGACCCGAGTTACTACTGCTGCCTGCTCTGGAAGAACTGCCGGCTGCCCGTCATTTTGAATGGAGTCAATCCAGTGATTGATATCGTACTCATTCATATTCACCGGCTCGTCGATGGTGCTCACTTCTGTCTTCAACTCCCCGTCCGTCATCTTTGTTACTCGCAGAGAAGCTTCAAATTTGGGGCCGAACATATCAACGCCCGCTTTTGTCCCGGCTAAAGAAGCTACTACTCCCGGAGCATCCTGTATCATATTGGTGATCCATGCTGTCTCCATATAGATCATCATGCCATTTTTCATGGTAATCATAGCCATAGCTGTATCTTCCACATCAAACTTTTCCGGATCCCAGGGCCCCAATGCATTTCCCTCCGTGTTATATTTCATCTTATCAAAGCTTACGCCCCTAACGCTTTCTACTTCATAGTTGCTGGTGATCCACATGGGAAGGTCAATGGAATGTGGGCCTCCGTCCATGAGTACGCCGCCGCCATTTGCCTCTTTATTGGTGTAAACGCCATAGGCGGGCAGACGGCGAGGACGAAGCTGCTGTGATTTTACATAATATACTTCTCCCAGTTCCCCATTATCGTACATTTCTTTCATTTTCATGGGCGCCGGATTATAACGCCACTGCAGGCCGACAGTCAGCTTCTTTCCGGCCTCTTTTGCCGCCCGAATCATCTTTTGGGTATCCTCATATGTACATGCCATAGGCTTTTCACAATGAACATGCTTCCCATTTTTCAACGCCTCTAAAGTCATTGGGCAGTGCAGGGGATTCGGCGTACATACATGTACCACGTCCAGCTCCCTATCTTTGCAAAGCTCACGATAATCCGCATACACTTTGGCTTCCAGGCCAAAATCTGCATTTGCTTTCTCACACAAGGCCGTATCAATATCACACAATGCCGCAATTTCCACGTCTTCCCGTTTCACCAAAGCGGGAATATGCTTTGTAGTTGCAATAACACCGATTCCGATAACGCCAACTTTTAATTTCCTCATATCTGTCTCCTCCTTCTACAAATTCCACAGTTCTTTTCTATCGGTTTGTTCTTATTTGCAGGCATGTTCGATGAATTCCCTGCACCGGATTACGCTATCTTCCTTCTCCATTGCAGGAAGATATTCAATGCCAAAATAGCCCTGATATCCCATCTCCTGAATGGCTTTTACAATATACGCATAATTCAGTTCGCCGTCCGTAATTTCATTTCTTCCGGGAACAGAGGCAGAATGCAGATGCCCGATGAGATCCAGATTCTCTTTTAACGTATTTACAATATTGCCTTCCATCAACTGGTAGTGGAAAATATCATACAAAAGCTTTACATGGCTGCTGCCCACTTCTTTCAACACCTGGAAGGCTTCTTTGGAATCTTCGAAGTAAGATCCTCCGGAAATAGGTTCTAACACCAGCGTCACACTTCCTGCTTCCGCCAAAGGGGCAAGACGTCTTAAAGCTTCCACAATATTTTTATGGCATTGCTCTCTGGAAAGCTCTGGGTTTTTGTCTGCCGTAATAATAATATTGGGACATTCCAGCCGTTTTGCCACCTCAATGGTCTCTTTTAGCCCCGTCTTTGCCGTCTCAAAGGTTTCCGGCTTTGTCAGCGTCCCTCTGTCTTTGGCGCAGATCGCAGATACGGCAAGCCCAAGTTCCTGCTTCTTTGCAATCAGACGCTCATAGTCCCTGGTGTCCCAATCCCAGAATTCTACCGTATCGTATCCTGTTTTTTTCGCCAACTCCATCCCTGCCAGCAATTTTTCTGTATCGGAAAAGACAGGACCCATGGGGCCGATTTCCAAATATAAAAGGTCAATACACAAACTGCACTTCATACAGTTCCCTCCTTCGTTTTTGATAGGTTTATCATACCCTCCCGGCATTTTTCCTGCGCTCTTTCTTGCACCTGTTTTTTTCTCCTTTGAACCCTGTCCGTCAAAAAAAGGCCCTTGGTCTCAAATTTGAAACCAAGGGCCTTTTCTCAACCTTACTTATTTTCTATCCCATACATACGATAAATTTCACTCAGCAAAATAAAGTATGTCTCGGCAGCCAAAATGCCTGCCGCCACCGTTCCTTCTTCATTATTCAGCAGTTCCCGGTCTACATAATTCCGATATCTGGAATTTGCCATAAATATTCCCCATATGCTTGCTCCCCGGCCGCTGCAGTTTTGAAATACCCGTTCCAGATCCATGGTTTCCGCATGCTCAATAATGCCCAGGATCACAATACTGTCCTCTGTCAAGTTTCGGCTGTCTGCGATCATCTCAGGAAACAGGCCGTAATATCCGGTTTCTTTTCCGCTCATAGCCAGGTTCTGCTGCAAAGACAGCAGCCCATTTAATTTGTAATGGGAATAAAATACCACTTTGTCCGCCAATAATAACTCTTTTGCCGCCTCCTCCATCTCTGCCGCATCTACCTGCTCCTCCATCATTCTTTTTGCATAATCCATTTGTGAAAGAAGCCGTTCCTTTGCATCAGAAGCATTTTTGAAATATTTCGGCAAAATCAAGCGGTTATAAAAGGGATACTGCTTCACTGCCTGCTTCAATTCAAAATGGAAGTCGGAAAAATTTCGATAGCCCATTTTCTGCAGCATGCGCCAAATCGTTGTACGTGAGGCGCTCGTCAATTCCGCCAGGTCATAGATCGTCCCCGCGGCAGCTTCTTCCATATGGGAAAGAATTCCTCCGCAGACATTCCGGTAGGTACTGTCCTGGGGCAAATGGTTATACAATTCTACTAAATTTTGAAGCACATTCATATGGTTCTCCTTTCTAAGCCGTTTGGCTTGTCTGCTCCTTCCTCCTAAATCTTAATATTTTCATTGTAATATTAAGATTTTTATATTAAAATACATAATATCAACCGTAAATCCCACAAGGAGGATTTTTATGTTACATCTTATGACAAAACTTCCCATATTTCAATATGAGGTTTTTTATTTTTCCGGGGAACAGGCCCTGTCCCACTTTCACGCCCGATTCCTGCATCTGCTCAATGGCGAATTATCCGTAAAGACGCCGGATCATCAATATCAGATGAGAGGCGGGGATATTCTTTTTCTGCCGGAGGAGACGCAATATCATATCTCTGCAGGGCATTCCTCACTCCTTCTCTATGTCTGTATCCACCCCTATTTTCTGCTGAATGCCTTCGGATACCCCAGGCACCAACTTCTGCCCTTTTATTCCGACGACCAGCCAGAACAGAAGAAAACCCTAAACAGCAAAATTGCACAGTTGGCCGCACAGCTTTTGGTTCAGGAAAAAGATGCCCAGCCCTCCGGCATTTATGCCAAAGCCTATGACCTGACAGACTATTTGTTAAGGCATTGCAAAGCTCCCCTGGACCGAGAGGATATTCCTGCCAAGGCGACGGCAAAGCTTCAAACACTGGAGGAATTTTTAGGCACCCACTATACTTCCCCCCTGTCTTTAGGGGATGCCGCCGACGCCTTAGGATACACCCCTCAGTACCTGTCCAGTTTCTTGAAAAAACATCTCCATATCACATTTCAAGAATATTTAAACAGCTTCCGTTTGGACGCAGCCTGGAATCTGCTGCGATATTCCCAGGAGCCTTTAAACAAGATCGGCTTTCAATGCGGCTTTCCAAATCAGAATTCTTTCCTGAAGTGTTTTGAAAAAGCATATGGCCGGACTGCGGAAAGCTTTCGGGAAGAAAGCCTTAACGTGGTAACACCAAAGAATTCTCTTTCCGGAATCCCCATTACAAATCATTCTCTGATTCAGGATTATATCTTTAATTATATGGATTATACTACCCCGCCCGCCGTCCCCCACACGGAGACGTTACTGGAGCAGGCACAGATCCTTCCCCATAGTTCCGCTCCACTAAAACCCATCTGGAACTACCTGATTAATCTGGGCAGCGCCAGGGATTTTGAAAAGCCCACCTTCCGCAACCAGCTCATACACATGCAGGAGGAGCTTCATTTTCAGTACGGACGGTGTACGGAGGTTTTTACTTTGGTGAACATCTATACGGTGAATCAAGAAAAAACATATGATTTTTCCCAACTGTTCCGGCTGATCGACTTCTTAAAAAGCATCCGCCTGCTGCCCTTTTTTGACATCGACGACAAACCTTTCCGGCTCTATAAAGCCCCGGAAATCACCGTAGACTATGATGCATTCTTGTCTGCCAAAAGCTATGACGCATTCTTGTTCGAGATTCTTCCCGAATTCATCCAAGCCTGTATCATCCGCTATGGCTTCGACGAATTTTCTACCTGGAAATTTGAACTTTGGCGGCGTTATAATGTCAACTTGTCCTCGCTGGAGCCTCCCGACGTATTTTGCAAACGGTTTCAGCGGGTAGCTGAAATTTTTAAAACTCTTGTGCCAAATGCCGTCCTGGGAGGGCCTGGCTTTAACGGATTTTCCGATACCCAGCGGTTTCGTGAGATTCTCACTGCATTTCACGGCGCCGCATACCAGCCGGATTTTATTTCCGCCTATTACCTGCCCTACGCCGCCCTGGCCGGGGACGATATCCATAATCCCAGCGGGTATAAAGCCTCTGCCCATGCCTGCACCATGGTGGACAAGCTGCGGGAATGGAAGGAAATGATTGCGGAAGCCAACATGGGGCACCTTCCGTTCTATATTACGGAATACAGCACCCATATCAGCCTGGAAAATTATATCAATGATTCCACTTACGCTGCCGCTTATATCATTCATCAGGGAATCCATAACCAGGATTGGACGGACGGATTGGGTTACTGGCTGGCGTCTGATTTTTCCCTGGAATATGGCAATCCTAATTCTCCCCTCTTCGGCGGAAACGGACTCGTCACCAAACACGGCATCCAAAAGCCCTCCTATTACGCCCATGATTTTCTAAACCGCCTGGGGGAGCGAATCCTTCACCGGGGTGAGAATTTTATTGTCACCCACGGCAGGGACGGCGCCATCCAGGTTCTGGCATACCACTGCGGTATTCTAAAGCAAAGCTTTGCCGACGCCCCTATGAACCGGGAACTGCTGCAATATCCTTATTCTGCCTTTGAGGACGCCAATCCTTTAGAGCTTCGCCTGACTTTTTCAGAGCTGCCCAAGGGAACCTATCGGTTCAAGGAATTTTCCATTGACTTAGAGCATGGGAATGTGCTGCGCATTTGGGGGCAATTGAATCATTCCACCCACGTCAACGAAGATGAAATCCAATATATGGCGTCCCAAAGCGTCCCCTCTATGCAGATCCATACGGAAGAACTGAAAGGCGCCTACCCCCTGCATATCGTCTTAAACCACAACGAGGCCCGTCTGATTTTGATTGAGCCGGTAATTAAAGGAGAATAAGCTTTATGTATATTTCACAACATCTTTCCATTAATTTTGGAGCCAAAATCTTAAATATCCAGACGCAAGACCATATTTGTCCCGAGGGCTGGCAGTTTTTGGCTATACAAAAAGGAGCTGTCACTATCATTTATGAAGATACTGGTGAGAAGATCATGCTCCAGCAGGAAGATGTGCTGCTGCTGAACCCAGGCCGCAGCTACATCTGCAGTCCTTATTCTCCAAATATTCTGCTGGGCGTATTAATTGACGACAGCTTTTTCTCCACCCTTTTGGAATCCAATCAATCCTTTTTCTGTGATTCCACCAAAGGCCCCAAAGGCCATTATCATCATCTCTACCAGCTTATCACTAGAATCTGCGCCGCCTTTTATACGGAAGACAACCATTACCGGATGATCTCTTTGATTTTCGAGCTGGCCGATGTGATGAAGCGCAACTTTGTCCAAAGTCAGGACACCGCCTCCATGACCAATTCTGAGCTCCTGGTGCAAAAAAGGATTTCCGCCATTGAACATTTTTTACAGACCAGCTATCATCAGCCTGTCTCACTGGAGCTTTTAGCAGACCAGATGTTTTTGTCCCCCCAGTACCTTTCTAAATTTATCAAAAAGCACCTGGGATGCACCTTCAGCCATTATCTGGCCGGAATCCGCCTGGAGCACGCCCATACGGAACTATTGAATACAGAAGACTCTATCACGGCCATTGCCCTGAATAATGGTTTCCCAAATATTGCAGCTTTTAACAAAGCCTTTCGGGACAATTACGGCAGTTCTCCCAGCAGCTACCGGACCGCACATAAAATAGTTCCCAAAAGAGAGCAGGATCCCAGCCTTCTCCTTCCCCAGGAATTATTGGAACCCTCCCCTTCTTATCGGGAGATCCATACTTCCTGCACCGGCCCCAAGCCTTACCAAAAACCCTGGTGCGATACCATCAACATCGGGTCTTTGCTGGATGCATTGAAAATCTCTTTTCACGACAGTTTTTTGGAATATCAGAAAATGATTCCGGTTACCTATGTACGTTTCACGGATATTTTTTCCGACGATATCGTATACCTGGACGATCAGACAGGGGAATACAACTTCACCACTTTAGACGAGGTGCTGGGGTTCTTCTATCATGCCAATGTGGTTCCTTTCATCGAATTGGCTTACAAGCCCCGGAGAAATCATATCAAATCAGATACTCCCGCCTACTGGGAAATGATATTTTCTCCCCAAAAGGAGGACGGCTATTATTACAAGCTTCTCTCTGCCCTGCTGGCACACTGCATCCGAAGATTCGGTATCAGGTACATCTCTCGTTGGCGCTTTGAATACTGGCTGCGGCATGAAAACAACTTGATTTATCCCAAACACTTTGATTCTTATTTGGAAGTATATGCAAATTACTACCGGATCATCAAAGAACAGGCTCCAGAATGCCAGATGGGCGGTCCTGGATTTAACATATGCGGAAATATGCAGAGCTTTATAAGCTTTCTGACAGAAGCAGACAAACGTAATATTTCTTTTGATTTTATTTCCCTGTACGGATACAGCTATGAGACTCAGTCCTTCTCTGTCCAGGAAATCAACGACAGCCAGGGCATTATCTCTTCCAACAGCAGCCATATCCACGATACGTTCCTGAAATACAAAGACTACCTGAAAACCACCCCCTACGGTGAGAGGCCCGTATATCTCACAGAGCTTGGCTCTTCCATAGCCCTGGAGAACCACATCGCGGACTCTGTATTTCAGGCGGCCTTTTTATGCCACAATATGCTGCAGTTGATTCCCTGCTGCCAGTCTGCGGCGTATTTAAGTTTCTGGGACAACAACAAGGATATCGCTATCCCCAGCAGTATCTACTTCCCCGGTTCCAGCCTGGTGGGGGAAAACGGCATCCCAAAACCGGCTCTCCATGGGTACTCCTTCCTGGCAAAGCTGGGGAAACGACTGGTCTCCCAAGGAGAGCATTATATTATGACATGCAACTCCTCCAACCGGTTCCAGCTTTTATTTTACCATTACACCCACTATAACGATTCCTTCTGTTTAAATCCCTGGGAAAGTATTCCTATGGAGCACACCTATGAAATTTTCCGGCAGGAAGAGCCTTTGTCCTTTCATTTTACCTGCGGAAATTTCCCGGCAGGACGGTATAAGGTCATCCGCTATTCCCTGAACCGGGGATACGGCAGCGCCCTGGACAAATATCTGCGCACCCTGCACCATGGCAATATTACTTCCCAGGAGATGATCTCCACTTTGATGAATCTGAAAGAGGATGAAAGCCGCTATTACAAACAGACCTCCATCCCCAGACAGGATATTTATTATATTACTACCACGGATACCTTAACCTTGGACCTTACATTGGAGGCTCATGAAATTGCTTTCTTTGAGTTCACCCGGATCTTCTGATTTTATTCGAACACTTTCACAAAGGGGTCTTCTCTGGTGCAGGGCCAAAAGCCTCCTGCGCCCTCCCCTCCCGGGTTTGCCGTCTTCATAAAATTCGTCCAACAGGTTACCATCTCTTCACTGATCTCATAATCATGATGTTCCATGGGACGCCAGCATCGTGACAACGTTCCAAAGGTATACCATAATTCTGAGGAATGAAACGCTCCCCAGTCGTCCCCCGGAAGCCTGCGGGCAAAATGATAAGCGTAGGCCCTGCGCCCCAGTTCTTCCTGCTTTTGGCACCAACTGATGCATTCTTCCAAGATATCTCCCGGATTCTTCTGCTTTTCTTCTTCGGGCTTTGTGCCCAGGTCGTTGGTCACACAGCCAGCCATATAGGGAATTGCTTTCATGGTTCCCTTTTTATATACGCCGCTGACTTTTTCCGTCAGAACGTAGCCGTCCACATTGGGAACCACCACAATCCCTTTTCCCATCTGCCAGGTTTTCTCATCCATCCTGCCTTTGGCAGCCATGATTTCTTCTGTTGACAGTCCCCGCAGAGCGTCTATGTTGTCAGCTCCTGCCAGTTCTGTAAACAATTCCCCAAGCTGGGCTTCTTCTTCCAGGGTGGGCGTATAGAGGAAATTTTTTTCACAGTCCAGGCCGCTCTGCAAAATTGCTTTGGCGATCATATTCCCGGTAAGAGGGGAAGATACCAGTACCTGGGTACTCATACTTCCTGCGGACTGGCCGAATACCGTAATATTATTTTTATCTCCGCCGAAGGCTTCTATATTCTCATAGACCCAGGTCAAGGCCGCAATCTGGTCTAAAATGCCGTAGTTGCCTGATATCCCTCTTTCATTCTCCTGATTCAGCCAGGGATGGGCCAAAAATCCCAGGATGCCTACCCTGTAATTAATGGTTACCAGGATCACGCCTTTTTTGCAGAAAGCTTCTCCGTCAAATTCCATCTCGCTGCCGAAGCCTCCGCCGAAGCCTCCGCCATGTATCCAGAAAGCAACAGGAAGTTTTGCGTCTTTCGCCCCGTCCGGCGCCCAGATATTCAAATACAGACAGTCCTCGCTCATGGGCGGGATAAACTCCGGATTACTGTAAAATTCTTTATGGAATCTCCCGGTAATGGGATGGCTGGGATCTGGCAGGGATTGTATGCTCATGGCGCCAAAGGTATCCGCATGATAAACACCTTCCCAGGGCGTCAGCGCCTTTGGCGCCTTCCACCGCAGTTCTCCCACCGGGGGCGCGGCATAAGGAATACCCTTGTAGACGGTATATCCTTCCTTTTGAATTCCTTGGATACTGCCATAGTTTGTTAAAACAGCCATAATCTTTGCCTCTCGATCTTAGTATGTGTCTTTGAAGTTCTTAAAGGGCTCTAACAGCTTAGGCAGGGTGTCCTTATTTTCTTCCAGCTTGGGAATAATTACTTTCATCATATCCCGCAGCTCATAGTGATGCTCCCAAAGGCCGTCCATCTTTCCTCTTGCCCGCTTCTGCTCTGCCTCTGTGAACTCAACGCTCACCTTCTCCCCGTCTACCTTCAGGGTTCCCCGGATCCCGCACAGCGGACATTCCACATGTACGCTTCCCCATAAGGTGATCAAATTGTTATGGCATACCGGACATACTCCCTCGTCTCCGTAGAATTCGATTTCTTCCCGTTCCTTGCCGTTGCAGGCTACCATATGTCTGCCAAGTCCCGCCACTTGTTCCATAAAAGGCGGATCTAATACGGGATTGGTGCGGTGTCCCATATCATAGGCATCAATCTGCCCTACCGGGATCATGCAGGTGGACATACCGAAGATTCCCATATTGACTAATCCCAAAGAGACCCAGTTCTGGGTATGGGCGCCCCCAACGGATATGTAAGCCACATATTTTTTCCGGAACAGGCGCTCGTCCAGCATCTCTTTCGCGCCTTCCTTCACACGCTTCTCCTGCTCTGCCGTAGCGCTTGCCAGATCGTGGGCCGCCCCGAAACGGTCAATGAAGCATTTCATCTGGCCGGAGGGAGCTAAAGCATAGACGGGAGCAGCCGTGATAATGCCGTCCGCCTCTAATACTTCATGCTCCAGCGCCAGATAATCATCCTTCAAAACGCATTTGATCTGGCCTCCTTCATCCCTGGAGCGGGAGCAGGCGCCGCATCCGGTACACTGACGGATATTCATACTCATGGTGTTAATGAATTTTACTTCCGCTCCGGCCTCCTTGGCCGCCATCAGCGCCTGTTTCACCACGATGTCACAATTATGCATGTTTCTTCCCCAGGAAAGTCCTAAAATTTTCATTTTCTTCCTCCTTGTTATTTGCTTTTCTCTATTCTACCGGCTGCAATACATCCCAATGCTCCGCCAGCTTCCCATCCTGAATACGGTAGATATCTACCACACGACATCTGGTATTGCCTTGCTGGTCTACATTTTTCAGGTATACGGCAATCATATCCCCATCGGAGATCATCATTTTGATGTCCAGCTTAAAATCCGGCCATGCTTTGAATTTTTCCCCAAATGCCTCCATCAGGGCTGCACGGCCCTGGTCTACTCCGGGATTATGCTGGATGTAATCCTCCCGGACATATTTTTTAGCGGATTCTACGTCATGGCCATTGAAAAACTCCCGGTAAAACCCTTCGATGATTTCTTTGTTACTCATGCCATCCCTCCTTTGTATGTTATTTTAACTATTTTTCCTGGGAAAGTCTTTTGAATTTTAGAGAAAAGTTACAATATCCCATTACGAATTATGGGTTTTCTGTAAAAAAATGATGTCTTTTCCGATTTTATCTTAATATTTTCAGGGATTTTTTAAGATTCCCGCAAAATCTCTTCCACTAGCTTCCGTTCGTCCATGGGATATTTCACACCCTGGATCTCCTGATAGCTTTCATGGCCTTTGCCTGCCAGCACGATCACGTCACCCGGCCTGGCCTGCCCCAGGCAATAACGGATGGCTTCCTTCCGGTCTTCAATCATCACATATTCTCCCTTTGCTTTTGCCGCGCCTGTTTGAATGTCTTCCATGATGGCACGAGGTTCTTCAAATCTGGGGTTATCCGTGGTGATCACTGTCAAATCTGCCAATGCTGCAGATACTTCTCCCATCTGATAACGGCGAAGCTTCGAGCGGTTCCCCCCACAGCCAAACATACAGATCAACCGCCTGGGATGATAGGCTCTGACAGTCCTTAACATTCCTTTCAGGCTCATAGCATTGTGGGCGTAATCAATAAACACAGCGTATGCTCCCGGCACTTGCACCGGCTCCATCCTGCCTCTGACCCGAAGGCCAGCCAGGGCAGACTGAATATGAGTCTCCCTCACAAAAAAGGTCGGGTATTCCAGGGATAACCGCCTGCAGGCCGCGATTGCCGCCAATGCATTGGAGACATGGAAGCCTCCGGGAATCCCTATTGTTACCGGAAATCTCTCTGTTCCCTCATGGGATCCCCCTTCCACAGTTCTGTGCTCTGCCACAAAGGAAACGGACAATTTTCCCTGCTCCTTTTCATAGGAAATACGGCTTCCCTGCCAATCTCCCTTTCCCTGGGTCCCAAATGTCTCTACCCGGCAGGTATGGGATATTAGAATCTCTTCCAAATGGGGATCGTCCGCGTTTAAAATCCCCTGTCTGCATCTTTGAAACAGCTTTGCCTTGCATTCCAGATATTCTTGGAAGCTTTTATGTTCTTTTGGCCCGATATGGTCTGGTTCCAGATTCGTAAATATACCATAGTCAAAGGTAAATCCCTCCGTCCGGGAAAGCATAAGCCCCTGGGAAGATACCTCCATCACCGCGACACGGCAGCCCTTGTCTGCCATCGTACGGAGCGTCTTCTGCACCACATAAGATTCCGGCGTCGTATGTTTGGCCGGAATTACTTCCTCGCCTATTTTCATCTCTATGGTTCCGATCAGCCCTGAAAGAACCCCCGCTTCCTTTAATATCTCATGGACCATATAAGCCGTCGTGGTCTTACCCTTGGTTCCGGTGATGCCGATGGTGATCAGCTCTTTCGCCGGATGGCCGAACCAGGCTGCAGACATAAGGGCCAGGGCATATCTGGCATTTTCCACTTTCAAAACAGTTATCCCATCCACCCCCTCTTCTGGCAGAAGCTCTTCTTTCTCCACTACCAGGGCGGCGGCGCCTTTTTCCAAAGCCTCTCTGGCAAATATATGGCCGTCACAGGTAAATCCTGAAATGCAAAAAAAGACAGTTCCCCTGCATTCTTGTCTGGAATCGTAAGCAAGTCCTTCTACCGCAAGCTCCTCTGTCCCCCTCAGGCAGGTATACCTTAACTGCCCGCCCAAAGGGCGTGGCATACGGGGCGCCCCTTGGGTATATTCCAATCCCTGCATCAATTCTTTTAATTTTCTTTTCATACTTCCCCCTCAAATACGGTGACGGCCGGGCCTTCCATCCAAACCCTGGGGGCTTCTCCCTCAAGCCAGACCAAAAGGCTCCCCCCTGTCGTCTCCACCACAACGGAATCTGCCGTACGCCCGGTGAGGCTGCCTGCCACGGCGGCGGCGCAGGCTCCGGTCCCGCAGGCAAAGGTTTCCCCGGTTCCCCGCTCCCAAACCCGCATCTTAATATGGCCTTGATCCAGTACTTGGGCAAATTCTACATTCACCCGGTCCGGAAACATAGGATGGCTTTCAAAAGCCGGGCCAAGGGTCCAAAGGTTTAACGCTTCTGCCTGCTGCTCCCCAGGAGTTAGAAATACCACTGCATGGGGATTTCCCATGGAGACGCAGGTTACTTGGTAGGTGTTTCCTAAAATCTCTAGGGGCAGCTCCTGTATTCTTTTTTCGGGATCGATCGATATTCCAGGAACGGCCTCCGCAGGGATCTCCCTGGCCAAAAGCTTCGGAACGCCCATATCTACTCCCACTGTCTTTACTTTTCCTTTGGAGAGCTTTAATTTCAGGCGCTTGACTCCTGCCTTTGTCTCTACCAAAAGTTCTGTTTTATCTGTCAGGCCCTTGTCATAGACATATTTTCCAAGACAGCGGATACCGTTTCCGCACATAGCCCCAAGGGAGCCGTCCGCATTATACATGGTCATAAGAAAATCCGCTGTTCGGGAGGGGCCGATCAGTATAAGGCCGTCCCCGCCGATGCCAAAGTGGCGGTGGCTTAAACGTTTTGCCGTCTCCCCCGCGTACTCTACTTGTTCCTCGAAACAATTTACATAGATGTAGTCATTTCCACAGCCCTGCATTTTTGTAAATTTCATAGAAACCCATTTTTGAATTCTTCTTATATTTAGTATATGCGTTTGAGGAAAGTAGGGTGAGACTTGTAATTTATTCTATGGATTTTAATAATCCCAACCGCTTACAAAACAATGTCTGCCCGTATGTTCTATTCTACAGCTTTAATTTTGCAAAAGCGTCTGCAAATGCATTGTTTAACGGCTGTTCTGCTTCCTTTTTCTGCTGATTCATATACCGGGCCACATCTTTTTTGGATACTCCCCCGCCGCTTTCCTGTTTCCGTTTTTCAAAAGACGCCATCTTCTCCCGATAGCCGCAGCTGCAAATAAACCGCTTGTTTTCTCCTTCCCCCACCAGTTCCATTTTCTTATGGCATTGGGGACAGCGGGCATTGGTCACCCGGGATAAATGCTTTCTGTAACCGCATTCCCGGTCCTGACATACCAGCATACGCCCGTTCTTGTGGTTCACTTCCAGCATCAGCTTCCCGCACTGGGGACATTTCTTTCCTGTGAGGTTCTCATGCTTATATGTTTTGGAGGAAGCAATGATGTCCTTCACGATTTCAGAGGTATAACTGCGGATCTGGGCTTCAAAGTCTTTTTTCTTCTCCCGGCCCTGGGCAATTTCCACAAGCTGCTGTTCCCACCGGGCCGTAAGCTCCGGAGTGGTCAGGCCGGAAGGAGCCAGTTCCAAGACCTGGCGGCCCTTGGCTGTCAGATGGATATACTGTTCCTTTTTTTCCATCATAAAGCTGCCAAAGAGTTTTTCAATGATATCCGCCCGGGTGGCAACCGTCCCCAGGCCCCCGGTCTCACCCAGGGTTTTGGCAAGATCTTTATCCTGGTTTTCCATATAGTTTGCAGGGTGTTCCATAGCTGCAAGCAAGGTAGCTTCTGTAAAAGGAAGGGGCGGTTTTGTCTTCCCTTGAGTAATTTTGCCGCCTGTCAGGGTAAATTTGCGTCCTTCCTCCAAAGATGGCAGTTTTTTCTCCTCCTGGCTTTCCTCCTGCTCCAATTCCCGAAAGCCCAGACTTATCATATGGGTTCCCTTTGCCATAAACGTCTGGCCGCCGCATTCTGCCCAGACCTCCGTCTCCTCATATTCGCAGGGAGGAAGCAGGGCCGCCAGAAACCGCCGCACCACCAGTTCATAGATTTTCCGTTCTCCGTATTCCAATTCATTCATACGGATCCCTTGTTCCGTAGGGATAATGGCATGGTGGTCGGATACCTTGCTGTTATCCACAAAAGGCAGCCTGCCCTCCAGTGGTTTTTTCAAAAGCTTTGTACAGACGCCTGCATACTCCCCGCTTTGACACGCCTTTACCCGTTCTTTTAATGTGTCCACCAGATCAGAGGTCAGATACCTGGAATCGGTACGGGGGTATGTCACTACTTTATGACGCTCATACAAGCTCTGCATATAGTTCAAAGTTTCCTTGGCGGAAAAGCCATACTTTTGGTTGGCCTCCTGCTGGAGGCTGGTCAGATCATATAACTGGGGCGGGTAAGATTTTTTGGCTTTTTTCTTTATATGAGTAATGACTGCGGCTCCAGGAGCGGTATCACGTTCCACCTTCTGGATTTCTTCTTTGGAAAACGTCGTGGTTCCTCCCTGTTCTGATTTCCAGTGAAAGGAAATGCCAAGACCCTGCATCACATACCCATAATATTCCCGGGGCTGAAACCGACGAATCTGCTCCGCCCGGCGGGCGATCATCGCCAAAGTGGGCGTCTGAACCCGACCGCAGGAGAGCTGGGCGTTGTGCTTGCAGGTCAATGCACGGGTAGCGTTTAATCCCACCAGCCAGTCGGCTTCCGCCCGGGCTACGGCCGCTTCGTACAGATGATCGTACTCTCTTGCATCTTTCAGATTCTGAAATCCCTCCCGGATCGCTTTATCCGTCACGGATGAAATCCACAGTCGTTTCATGGGCTTTTTCACCCCTGATTGATCAATGATCCAGCGAGCCACCAGCTCTCCCTCCCGCCCGGCGTCGGTGGCAATGATGATCTGCCCCACATCCTTCCGGTGAAGCTGGGTTTTTACAACCTGGTACTGGTGCCCTGTTTTTTTGATGACCTGGGTCTTTAAATGCTCGGGAAGCATAGGAAGGCTCTCGATCTTCCACTCTTTCCATTGATCCCCGTAGCTCTCCGGGTCGGACAGTTCCACCAGATGCCCTAAGGCCCAGGTTACAATATAGTCCTTTCCTTCCAAATATCCCTTTTGGCCTCGTTTGCACCCCAGCACACGGGCGATGTCTCTGCCCACGCTGGGTTTTTCTGCAATTACTAACGATTTCATAGGCTCCTCCTGTTACTGGGCAATGGCATTACCGGTATAGAGCTGGTAATATTTTCCCTGCTCCGCTATCAATTCCTCATGACTGCCACGCTCAATAATACGGCCCTGTTCCAAAACCATAATACAGTCGCTGTTTTTGACCGTACTCAGGCGATGAGCGATCACAAAGGTGGTGCGTCCTTCCATCAGACCGTCCATGCCTTCCTGCACCAGCGCCTCGGTACGGGTGTCAATGCTGGAGGTAGCTTCATCCAGAATCAATACTGGCGGATCTGCTACCGCCGCCCGGGCAATGGCCAGAAGCTGCCGTTGCCCCTGGGACAGGCTTCCCCCGTCTCCGGTAAGCATGGTCTGATACCCGTCGGGCAGATATTTAATGAATGTATCTGCATTGGCCAGCTTTGCAGCCCGGATGCATTCCTCATCCGTAGCGTCCAACCGCCCGTAACGGATGTTATCCATAACGGTCCCTGTAAAAAGATGGGTGTCCTGAAGCACCATCCCAAGGCTTCGCCGTAAATCTGATTTTTTGATTTTATTTACATTGATGCCGTCATAACGGATTTTTCCGTCCTGAATATCGTAAAACCGGTTAATCAAATTGGTAATCGTCGTTTTCCCAGCTCCAGTGCTTCCTACAAAAGCAATCTTCTGCCCCGGAGTGGCAAAAAGCTTGATATTGTGCAGCACGATTTTTTCATCCGTATACCCAAAGTCCACATCGTCAAACACCACGTCCCCCTTTAACTCTTCATAGGTAAGGGTTCCATCCTGATGGGGATGCTTCCAGGCCCAAAGGCCGGTGCGTTCTTTGCACTCCGTCAGCGTACCGTCCGCTTCCCGGCGGGCGTTTACCAATGTCACATATCCTTCATCCACTTCCAGGGGTTCATCCAGAAGCTCGTAGATTCTCCGCGCCCCGGCAGAAGCCATGATAATGGCGTTTAACTGCTGGCTCACCTGTCCGATGGGACCGTTGAAGCTTTTATTCAGTGTTAGGAAAGACACCAGCGTACCGATGGTAAGCCCCATATATCCGTTGGTGGCAAGCAAAGCCCCTACCAGGGCGCATACCACATAGCTGACATTTCCCATCTGAAAGGTTACCGGCATTAGAATATTGGCGTATTTATTGGCATTGTCAGAGCTTAAGCGAAGCTGCTCGTTCACTTTATGGAACTGTTTCATATTTTCTTCTTCATGACAGAATACCTTTACTACTTTCTGCCCTTCCATCATCTCTTCAATATAACCGTTGACCACTCCTAAATCCTTCTGCTGGGCCACAAAATATTTTCCCGACATCCCGGCCAGATTCCTGGTCACAATTAAAAGCAGGGCCACCATAAACAGGCTGACAAAAGTCATAGGTACGTTCAAAATAACCATACTGATTAAAACACTGACAATAGAAATGGCGCTGTTTAATACCTGGGGCATGCTCTGCCCGATCATCTGGCGCAGGGTATCCGTATCATTGGTGTAAATAGACATAATATCCCCGTGGGCATGGGTATCAAAATATTTAATGGGCAGCGCTTCCATATGGGTAAACAATTCATTCCGCAGATCCCGCAGCGTCCCCTGGCTGACATTGATCATAATCCGGTTATAGCCCCAAGCACACAAAACACCCACCAGATACAAGACAGCCACCCCAAGCAGGGCTCCCGCCAGCGGCCCGAAATCCCGGCTTCCGCTTTTTGTCATAGGCAGAATATAATCATCGATCAATGTCTGGGTAAACAAGGTTCCCCGGACATTGGCAAAAGCTGTCACTAAGATACATACCACCACCAGAACGCAGTGGGGCGCATATCGTTTTAAAATGGTTTTCAGCAATCGTTTCATTATGCTTCTCCTCCCTTCTGGTCAAAATCTCCGCCGCCCTGTGTCTGGCTGTTATATACGTCCTGATAGATTTCATTATGGGCCAGCAGGTTCTCATGGGTATCGAACCCGTCAATTTTACCATCTTCCAGCACCAGAATCCTGTCCGCGTCCTGAATACTGGAAATCCGCTGGGCAATAATGAATTTGGTCGTCCCAGGGATTTCTTCCCGGAAAGCCCTGCGGATCCTGGCGTCCGTAGCCGTATCCACCGCAGAGGTACTGTCATCCAGTACCAAAATCTTAGGCTTCTTCAGCAGCGCCCGGGCAATACACAATCTCTGCTTCTGTCCTCCGGAGACATTTGTGCCTCCCTGTTCAATGTACGTCTCATAGCCGTCTGGAAACTGGGTGATAAATTCATGGGCGCAGGCCATTTTGCAGGCCCTAATGCAGTCTTCATCGGTGGCGTTTTCATCTCCCCAACGCAAGTTTTCCAGAATCGTGCCGGAGAACAGCACATTCTTCTGAAGCACCACGGCTACTTCATTTCGAAGGGTTTCCAGGTCATACGCCCGTACATCCTTGCCGCCTACCTTAACGCAGCCTTCCTGGACGTCATACAATCTGCTGATCAGGTTCACCAGACTGGACTTGGCGCTTCCGGTGCCTCCCAGGATTCCGATGGTCTCTCCGGCCTTAATATGCACGTCAATATCGGAAAGCACCGGCTTTCCATTGCCATAGGCAAAGAATACATGGTCAAAATCCACGCTTCCGTCAGGAATCTCAAAATCTGCGTTTTCAGGGCTTACCAGAGTGGCTTCTTCATTCAATACTTCGGCAATACGTCTTGCGCTGGCCATACTCAGGGAGAGCATAACAAAAATCATGGACAGCATCATCAGGCTCATTAAAATATTCATAACATAAGCCAACAGGCTGGTAAGCTCTCCGGTGGTCAAAGAGCCTCCCACGATCATCTGGGCCCCCAGCCAGGACAATCCCAGGATACAAGAATATACTACAAACATCATAACCGGATTATTTAAGGCCACAATGGACTCCGCCTTGATAAACATTTCATAGATACGCCCCGCCGCCCGGGTAAACTTAGAATTCTCATGCTCCTCCCGGACAAATGCTTTCACGACCCGGATACCGGATACATTTTCCTGGACGCTGGCGTTTAACTCGTCATAACGGTCAAATACCGCCGTAAATGCAGGCATGGCCTTGGAAATGATCAAGGCTAGGATACTCCCTAAGATCAAAATAGCCGCCACAAAGATCATGCTCAATTTGAAATTGATCACCATGGCCATAACCAATGCACAGATCAACTGCACTGGCGCCCGGGTTCCCATTTTAATAATCATCTGGAATGCATTCTGGATGTTGGTCACATCCGTAGTCATCCTGGTTACCAGCCCCGCAGTGCTGAATTTATCAATGTTTGCAAAGGAAAAAGTCTGAATATGGGAAAACATCCCCTCCCGCAGATTGGCTGCAAATCCGGTGGAAGCACGGGCCGAAGTCCGGCCCGCCAAAATCCCGAACAGCAGGCTCAGTCCCGCCATAAAAAACATCAGGATACAGCAGAGGATTACGTGGCGCATATCCCCTTTCTCAATGCCTTCATCAATAATAGAAGCCATGGCCACCGGAATCATGATTTCCATCAATACTTCCAATACCGCTAAAAGCGGCGTGGCAATCGTAGCTTTTTTGTACTGCTTTAACTGTGATAACAGTGTCTGAAACATACTGATATCTCCTTTCTTTGTTCTATTTTAAAATGTAGCAAGCTACATTTTATATCAAAAATAAAAACCCCCAAGGGTCATTTCACATTCTCGTATACCATGGCCAGAAGCTCCCGCAGCTGTCCCACCTGTTCCAGCGTCATTCCGGCAGTCAGCAAAGATTCCATCGCTTCATGATGGCTCTTCATCTGTCCGTACAGCTCCTCTTCCTTCCCGGTAAGATAAATATACTTATTCCGCCTGTCCGCACCATCGAACTGTGTCCGTACAAATCCCTTATGCTCCAGCCTCTGCACAATCCCCACCACCGTAGGATGAGACACCATCAAATAATGTTCTATCTCTTTCTGGGTAGTTGGCTCTCCGCACCGTCCCCGCAGGAACTTCAGCACCCGCACCTGGGAAGACGTCAGCTCTACCGGCTTAAACATTTGGTTCGCGTGGCGCTCTGCGTTTTCCTGAATGACTTTCAACAAGAAACCGATATCGCTCATCATGGTATTCACCTCTTTCCTGTAGCAAGCTACAAGTTGTATTATACTGGAAATTTCTTAAAATGCAACTATTTTTTATAAAACTTTTCCGGGTATAAAATTTATTTGGCGACAAACACTATTCAAAAATCAGAAAGGATGTGCTTCCATGGATAATAAGAGAAACCAACAGACTCCCAAATATACGCCAAATACAGAATATGATTTTTTCAAAGCCAACTCCGCAACTGACTGCACCGGAGCGGTTCCAAGGCCGCCTCAAACGGATGCGGAGCTGGATTCTTATCTTGACGTGTATAATTTCCTTCCCCAATGCGCCATTGCAAAAGAGAATCCAGACGGGCAGGATTAAACAATAGAATCCACACTCTGCGAGGATTTTATTGTCATGAATCAGACGGCGGGACGGACTGATACCATCCAAACGTCTTTCCCGCCGCTTATTACAACATAAAATGCACGTATTTTCTCTATCATTTTCTCCGGAGCTTCTCCCTTCCTCCCCATCATTGCAATCAAAAAAACCTGATACGGCATCAAATCGTTTGTATGAAGCGCTAATATTTTTTTGTGCAGTCCGGCAAATAGCTTCACCGCCTGATTCTCGTCCATACCGTCACGAAGCGGTGTACACTCTATTTTTTCATAGAGAATGCCGTGCCTTCTTTCCCGTTCCATCACCTGAAAAGGCTTTGCCCCGGGGATTCCCATCGCCAAAAGCTTTCTGGCATTCTCATATTGCTTGTTGATTTACTATATAGTTTAATTATAGCAACCAATGACAATGGTGTAAAGCCTTTATTCCATGATCAAATGTACACAATGGTTACTCCAGAAAAATTGATATCCCCAGTCAGTGTTACCACTGGGGTTCCAGCTGTACGGCAGCGGTTCTTTTCCTCTACTCCCCCGAAATGCGTATCTGTATGGTCCACCACATTCCATTCCTTTGGGATATACAGCTCCACCCCACCAAAGGAAACGTCCAAGTCAATCACCGCTTTGCCCCCGGGAATCTTTGCATTGTCAAAAAACACCTTTATACCGCCGAATCCGCATTCCAGAGAAGCATACTCAAAACAGTCGGAATTTACATATTTCACTGCAGAACCAAATCTTGCATTAAAATAGATCTTACTTCCATTTGCGCATTCCTCTTCCTCTGCACCTTCTTCATCCAGCCCCTCGATATCTATAATTGTTTCTTTTTCCGGAAATTCCTCCTTCCACGCGCTTTTGTAATAGTAATGCTTTTTCCGTCTGAAAATCATGTTCAGCCCAATGGTCCCAAATAAAGCCGCCACCAACACTGTAACCGGTGTAATGGCTTCTATCCCAAGCTGCCTGTCGTAAATGATGCAAATACAGGCGATGGGAAACAGAATCTTTCCAAAGCTGCGGCTGAAAATCCCCTCCACCAATACAGCGGCCCAAAAAATGGTAAATAAAATGCTCACGATCCCTACGCCTTCTAAAAATCCAAGCTGGCTAACCACCAGAAAGGCTGCCGCCAAAACCAAAAACACGCCCCAAAACACTTTTCCTGTCTTTTTGCCATATGTTACTTCCTTCATATCTGATTCCTCTTTTCCTCCAATTTGTTTTTCAACGGTTTGTAATAATGCCTGGATACAAACACCTGCTTATGGGTGTTCTGAAATGCTACCAGGCTGGAAGACGCCAGGTTTTTCCGGATAGAATATATCTGGTGGATATTTAAGATCGTGGACTTGGATATCCTCATAAAATGTCCCGGTAAAAATTCTTCCAGCTCATACAGGCGGTATTTCACCTGATACATGGCGTCTTTTGTATGGGCAAAAATAACCTTCTCCTCTGTTTCAAAAAAGAGGATATCCTCCAGAGGAAGATAATATTCCGTATCGCCCTTGTAAAAAACAAACTTCTGATGTCCCGCCGCCAGATCCGCCAGCATCTTTTGGATCCGCTGCACCTCTTCACTGAAACTGCTGCAGCGTATCACCACTTCTTCCTCCAAAACGCCGCTGTCTAATTCCACCCGTATTCTCATAATCTCATCTCCATGGATTCAGTATGGGGGAATCCTGGGGGAAAGTAAAGGAATTTTTGCCAAGAGGAAGGAATTTCCTGCTAAGAGGTCATAACAGAATGACAAACATTCCATGAATCAACGCGCAGCAAAGCATCCCCAGAACCGTAGGAACGATAAAAGCCAAAATCATCCACCTGATACTTCCGGTTTCTTTCCGTATCGTTAATAAAGTCGTAGAACAAGGCCAGTGCATCAGAGAAAATACCATCACACACAAAGCTGTCACAGGCGTCCATCCCTGGGCCAGCAACAGCTCTTTCAACTCCCATACTTGAGCCGCCTCCACAAGCTGCCCCTGCTGCATATATGCCATAATCATAATAGGAAGAACAATTTCATTGGCGGGAATCCCCAAAATGAAAGCCATGAGAATCACCCCATCCAGCCCCAGCAGCCGGGCAAACGGATCCATCCAAGCAGTGCAGACATTCAAAATCGTATCGCCCCCAACCGTTACATTGGCCATTACCCAGATCAAAGCCCCTGCCGGAGCGGCTACGATCACTGCCCGCCCTAGTACAAACAGCGTACGGTCCAGTATGGAACGGAGGATTACTTTCCCCACCTGAGGCCTCCGGTAAGGCGGCAGCTCTAAAAGAAACCCTGAGGGCGTCCCCTTCAATACGGTATGGGACAACAGGGCAGAAGCAAGAAACGTCATTCCAATTCCAAAAAGCACTACCATTGCGAATAAAAACGCGCCTGCTGCGGACTCCAAAAGTCCTTTCCCTCCTCCTACAAAAAACAGAGAGATCATCAGGATCAACGTTGGAAACCGTCCGTTACAAGGAACAAAGCTGTTGGTTAAAATCGCAATCATCCGCTCCCTGGGAGAATCAATGATCCGGCATCCCATTACCCCCACCGTGTTGCATCCAAATCCCATAGCCATCGTTAAAGCCTGCTTTCCGCAAGCCTTACATTTTTGAAAGCAGTGATCCAAATTAAATGCAATTCTTGGTAAACATCCTGCATCCTCCAGCAACGTAAATAGCGGAAAAAAAATTGCCATAGGAGGCAGCATGACGGATACCACCCAGGCCAGCACCCGGTACATGCCCAGCACCAGAATCCCATGCAGCCAGCCCGGAGCCCCCCATGCAAGGAAAACCTTTGTCAGCCAGTCCTGAACTTTCATCAAATAGGACGATAGCAGCTGCGAAGGAATATTCGCACCTGCTATCGTAATCCAAAACACTGCCGCCAATAACAAAATCATCATAGGATATCCCACCAGGCGGCTGGTCAAACATCTATCCAGAATCCGATCCCATTTATGGGGATTTGTTTTTCCACACACCACAGTCTCCCGGAAGATTTCTTCCCCATACCTGACCCGGGCCTGGGATAATTCTTCTTCCGAAATGGATTCCTTCCCCAGAAGTTCCTTCCAAAGGGGCAGTACGGGCTTCGGGCAAAGCTCCCCGTCCGCGACCTGGTCCAAGACCTCCTTTAACCTGGCCAGGCTCTTTTTATCCCGGGCGTTGATTCCAACCACCGGAATGCCAAGCTCTAAAGACAGCCTCTCCTGATGAATCCAAATGCGTTTTCGCCTAGCCTCATCCATGAGATTCAAGCACAATATGACTCTATGCTCCAGCTCCATAATCTGAAGAACCAGATTCAAGTTCCGCTCTAAGCACGTGGCGTCGCACACCACAATGACTGCATCCGCATATTTTGAGCAAATAAATTCCCGGGCAATCTCTTCCTCGGGAGACTGAGCCGACAGAGAATATGTCCCTGGCAGATCCACCAGTTCATATTCCCTTCTTTCGGTGGTGAATCTCCCCTTTGCATATTCCACCGTCTTACCGGGCCAATTTCCCGTATGCTGCCGCAATCCGGTAAGACTATTGAATACCGTACTTTTTCCCACATTGGGATTTCCGGCCAAAGCCACTGTCCGCGTCCCATCTTCCCCTCCGGCCAGAATCTGCCTGCTGTGCTCTTTTCGTATGGCTATGACCGCGCCTCGTATTTGAAATGCCTTTGGATCTCCCGACGGGCTTTTTGCCACGCACCGGATTCTCGTCCCCGGCACCAGTCCCAAATCCGTCAATCTCCTGCGGACAGCTCCCGTTATTATCACTTCCTTCACGGAGGCTTCCTGCCCCGGCATCAGTTCATCCAGGGAACTCTCTTTTTCCTTTTTCATAATTCAGAAATTCCTTCTTTTCTTACTTTTATTTTATGAAAAAGTTCTCCTCCGCATTCCTGCCCCCGCCGGAATATCCTTATATCGGTAAATCGAAAGCACCAAGCCGAGCAATATATAAAACACAATGGCGGCGCTGTTCCCATAGGAAAAGAAAGGCAAAAATAACGTCGCTTCCATCCCAATTCCCAGATTCATAAAAACAATCCCCATTACTTGAACCAGAAATACCAGGCCGCAGCCTATGCCTATCATCCGGCCTAACTGATTCTGCTGCCGGACCGAAATATGAAATACCTGCACAATCAGGCAAGCCAGCAAAACCAACGCGCATATTCCTGCCAAAATGCCGAATTTTGCAATCATCTGGGTAAATATATATTCCGAATGGGTCAGCCGGTTGTCAAACAGCAGCATACTTTTGCCCCCTTCCCCCAGCACCTTACTCTGCCGCAGCATCTCCCGGGCCGCCGTCTTAGGATACGACGCATACTCCCCATATTGCCTGGGCATAAGAAAGGCCAGGATCCGCGCCCGCTGATACCCCTGGAAGAAAAACTGCATGCCTAAGGTAAATAATCCCGCGGGAATTACAAAAAAGCAAGCTGCCAAAATAGCGGCTGTCCTTTTCTTATTTACCGCAAACCATCCGCTGATTACGGCAATCAATATCATAATGCCAAAAATAACGGCCAAATCCAGCCCGCACATTACAGAAGGAACCAGCTTCATTGCCAATAGTACAGGCAGCGCACCGAAGCTTATGCAGCGAAGCAGCCCCATCCGGCCGCCCCCTCGATGCCGGTACAAAACAGCCGCAAATAAGGGAACAAATAAATACATGGGCATAATCAGAAACCTTTGCATGCCATTGACCCAAAACCGATAAGATTCGATCTTTCCAAAGATCTGAACTGCAAAAATCAACGCCACGTATCCCCAATAAACGGCATACGTATATTTTCCCAGAAAGCTGTAATCCAAAACGTAAACTGCCAGCATAATTCCAAGTCCCAAAACAACTGCAATGCATTGTTTTTGGAATACATTCGCCTGGGTCTCCAGTTCCAGATGATACTGTACCAAAATTCCCAGAATACTCAACAGCAGAATCAGTCCAAGCATCTGCCACTGCAGCCTTGGCCGATGAATCCGATCCATTTCCACACCTGTTTTCACCGGATCTCCCATCTGTCTCACCGCCCTTTCATAAGCTTCTTCCCTGGCTAAACCGAACGCTTCATAAGTCTCGGCCGCCTCTTCAATATGATTCTCCAATTCCCGGGCTACGGCCTCCCTTGCCCTTTTACACCGCATCTGAGAAACCAGCGTCTCAATATATTCTTCTTTTCCCATCTTACACCTCCGGACACAATACGTCTCTCACTGCCTGGGCATATTCCTGCCATTCCTGCTTCCGCCTGGCCAAATGTCTCTTTCCCTCTTTGGTAATACTATAATATTTTCTCCTCTTTCCCCCTTCCTCTCGTTCGTAAGAAGTCAAAAATTGCTTTGCTTCCAGAGAATGTAGAAGGGGGTACAGCGTTCCGGCTTTCAATTCAAAGATATGATTGGAACGGCTATCCAGAGCCTCCATCATCTCGTATCCATACATATCCTTCTCCTGTAATAACCCCAGCAGCAGCATAGACGTGCTCCCGGAAATCAGATTTTTCTCAACGGCCAAACTATCATCTCCTGTTCTTTTCTTATATATAGATCATCTATATGTCATCATTATATATTGATTATCTATATATGTCAAGAATCAAAAACCCCGCTGCAGGCAACGGGGTTTTTGCACCCAAAGGGCACTTGCCCTCGCGGGAATAAAAAAAGAACATCCAACTGCTTCTTGCAATCAAATGTTCCTTTCACCGAATCACACTCCGTAGAATTTTCCGAATTTACAGATCAAAGCTTCCGGTCTCGTCGCCATTCACAACAAAGTACGCCATGTTTTCTTCCGGCTTTACATAAACCTGGATTTCCTTAATGGCCTTCGCATCCCCTGCATAAGCGGCTTTTGCTTTTTCCATAATCTCAGAACTATCCATCTCTCTGCCAGCATACTGAATATATAAAGACTCTTTTACCTTCTTACGGCTTGGTGCAGCTTTGGCTTTTTCAGCCTCCGGCTCCTTGTCCGCAGCCTTTTTGGATGTCTTCTTGGCTGCTGCCGTTTTGGTCTTTGTCTCTGTCTTGGCCGGAGCCTTCTTTGTCTCTGTCTCTTTTACTTCTGTCTTGTCGGCGGCCTTAACCTCTGCCTTAGCCGGAGCTGCTTTTTTCTCTTCCTTGGCTGGTGCTGCCTTTACTTCCGTTGTTTTGGTTTCTTTACTCACGCCCGTCTCTGATGCCGATTTCACAATTTTTGTTTCATTTACTTTAGGCATTTCTCTTCCTCCAAAATTAACTCTATATCATCAACTTCTGTATTATACTGCTTTTTACTTAGAAAATCAAATAAAATTTTTAAAATTCTAATAACCGTTCCATAGCAGCGGCGATCACCGACCTGGGACTGGCCATATTCAATCGGAGAAAGCCCTCTCCTTCCGGTCCGAACCATGCTCCATCATTTACCCATATCCTGGCATGATTCCGAAGACGGTCCGATACCTGTTCCTGGGAATACCCATAAGACGATACATTCATCCAGAGCAAATACGTCCCTTCCGGCTCCACCAGCGTAATCTTAGGAAGCTTTTCTTTCAGGTATGACCGGATATGTTCCAGATTTCCCTCCAGGTATGCCAGAAGCTCTTCCAGCCAGGGTTCTCCGTAGCGGTAGGCAGCTTCACAGGCTGCAAGTCCAAACAGGCCGGGTTCCTGGCAGGATACCCTCTCCAGCTCTTCCTGCATCTGTCTGCGGCGATCTTGATTTGGAATGAAAATATTGGAAATCTGCAGTCCGGCCAAATTAAATGTCTTGCTGGGAGCGGTACAAACCATACAATTATTTGCGAACGCTTCTCCCAGGGAGGCAAAATTGCGATGACTGAATCCTTTCCGGATAAAATCACAATGTATCTCATCTGCCACAACAAATACGCCATGTTTGAAACAAATCTCTCCCATCCGACGCAGCTCCTCTTCCTTCCACACACGCCCCACCGGATTATGGGGATTGCATAAGAGAAACAGTTTTACATGGTTACGGATGATTTTTTCCTCAAAATCCGCAAAGTCAATTTGATAACGGCCTTCTTCATACACCAAAGGATTGTTTACAACAATCCGTCCATTAGCCTCGATCACCCTGCTGAAGGGATGGTATACCGGGCGCTGGATTAAAACGCCCTCTCCTTCCTGGGTATATGCCCGGACCGCCGCCGCTAAAGCAAACACAACTCCCGGCGTCTGTATTGCCCACTCTTGTTTCACTTCCCAGCCGAAACGATGCAAAAACCAGTTACGCATCGCCCCAAAATACGTATCCTTCTGTATGGTATACCCATAGATGCCATGGTCCGCCGCCTTCTTTAGGGCTTCTTTTACTTCTGGAACAGTCTCAAAATCCATATCCGCCACCCACAGAGGAAGCGTGTCTTCCGGTAGTCCTTCCCGTCGGATCAAATCCACTTTTAAACTTCCAGTATTTCTTCTTTCAACTAATTTATCAAAATTGTACATTATTATTCCTCATATCCATTGGGGTTCTGGCTCTGCCAACGCCAGGAATCTTCACACATACGTTCAATTCCAAATTCTGCTTCCCATCCAAGCTCTGCTTTTGCTTTTGCCGCATCTGCATAGCAGGATGCAATATCGCCCGGACGCCTGGGCTTGATCGCATAAGGAATTTTCTTTCCACAGGCCTTTTCAAAGGCCGCCACTACCTGAAGAACGCTGTATCCATTGCCGGTTCCCAGATTATAAATGCTGACGCCTGATTTGTCTTCGATTTTCTTTAACGCTCTTACATGTCCCTTGGCCAAATCTACCACATGAATATAATCACGGACCCCTGTTCCATCCGGGGTATCATAGTCGTCCCCAAACACACCCAAGCACTCCAGCTTGCCTACTGCTACCTGGGCAATATAGGGCAGCAGATTATTGGGAATTCCCTTGGGATCCTCCCCGATCTGCCCGCTCTCGTGGGCGCCGATGGGATTAAAATACCGAAGAAGCACCACATTCCATTCTGGATCCGCCACATGCAGATCCATGAGGATCTGCTCCAGCATAGATTTTGTCTGTCCGTATGGGTTGGTAATCTCTCCCTTCGGGCATTCCTCTGTAATTGGAACAAAAGCCGGATCCCCATAAACGGTAGCGGAAGAACTGAAAATAATATTTTTTACCCCGTGCTCCCGCATCACGTTACATAACAGCAGTGTGCCTGTAATATTATTATGATAATACTCCAAAGGCTTTGCCACTGATTCTCCCACAGCTTTTAATCCAGCAAAATGAATCACGGAATCAATTTTCTCTTTCTCAAAGACCTGATTCATCCCATCTTTATCTAATATATCCACCTGGTAAAAAGGAACCTGCTTCCCGGTAATCTGGGCTACCCGCTCCAAAGATTTCTCACTGGAATTGGAAAGATTGTCCAGAACTACAACATCATATCCTGCGTTAATCAGCTCTATACATGTGTGGCTTCCGATATAACCGGCACCTCCTGTTACTAATATGGCCATATGACACCTCCTAAATGATATGTTAAATTTTTATCTACCCTATTTTAGCACACCGCAGTATTACTTTCAAGAACAAAGAGAATTGTTATAATAGTGCTGCGCGTTCCTGACCCGTAAAAAGTAACCATTCCGGATCTGTATATTGTAACAAATAGTACACATTTTGTTGTGGAAATACATGGAAGGCATCTTGTAAATTCTCGATCTATATGTTATACTGACTATAATTAATTACAGATATATCGCATATGTCAAGCATAAGGATATGCAGGTTTCTATTTTATTCAAAGGAGTGATGATATATGAGTCAAGGCAATTCACAGTTTTTTCAAAGCTTTTCCTTTAGCGGCGGATCTGGAACCCAGAATTATCTTTCAGATTATGCCAGCATTAAGAACGGCAGCTATGGCAAGCTTTTAAGGGCTTATTATGGGAAAGGGAATAGTTCCACCACAGAAGCGTCGGGCACGAAGAAGCGCACCAATACCCTTGATAAAATTTTGGAAGAGAAGAAGAATCCGAAGATTTCCAAACAGGCACAGGAAGCAAACACGAATTTGACAGCAGGGCTTTCCAATCTTAAGAGTTCTGTTTCAGCGTTACAGAACGATAAGACATTTACCGATACGGCAAATGGCCAGAGTGCGTCAGAGAAGGTAGTCTCCGCAATGAAGAATTATGTAGCGGATTACAATAGTGTCGTAACTGCAGCAAAGCGTTCCACGCTGACAAGTAAGACAGCATATGTGGCAAATATGATGCAAAGTACGTCTGCCAATAGAGATCAGCTTGCGGAGCTGGGCATTTCCATCAATGCAAACGGAACATTACAGTTGAATGAAAATAAGCTGAAGGAAGCAGATGTTTCGAAAGTGCAGGAGCTGTTTTCGACCGATGATATCATGAGCTATGGTTCTAAGATCAGTTCCCGTCTCCATTTTGCCAATACTACGGTCTCCACAAATAATACAAATAAGACAGACAGTACCGATAAGACAGATAGTACCGATGACACAGGAACAAACAATACTACCGGTTCCAGCGCGGCAGCCCTCAAGGCAGACAGCCAGACAATGGCATCCGATCAGTTATATGAGAGAGTCAAAGATGCAGATGGCAATGAGACAGACAAATATGATATAGACAAGATTTTTGCAGCTGCAAAGAGCTTTGTAGGCAATTATAACCGTATGTTCAATACCGCTGAATCCAGTGCGAATTCTGGCGTATTGGCAAATCTGTCTCAGATTAAATCAAATACGGCTAAGAATGCAGCAGCATTGAAGCAATTTGGCATCCATGTGGATGTAAAAGGCAGAATGCAGATTGATGAGGACACATTTAAGAAATCAGATATGTCCCAGGTACAGAAGTTTTTCAAGAACTATGGTTCTTCTGTTGCCACCCATGCTTCACTGGTAGATTTCTATATGACCACCAATGCCAATGCTGCCACTGGTTATACTCCTGCCGGAGCATATAATGTACAGGGAAGTTCCCGCTATGCTGATTTTATCTAATTTGTTTTAGGGTGTATTTAAAGAATTATTTTTCTAATATACCAGCGGAAAGATAAGAACATGCAAGAGGCGAATCAACCAGAATGAAATCTGGTGATTCGTCTCATTTTATTTATGATGATGATTGTGGTTTTCATGATAATGCCCTCCCTCATGGCTGCAGCCTGACCCACTCTGATTTTCTTCCTCTGAGCTGTCCTGCCCGCTCTCATACCAGGAAAGCATCTGATAAAGCTGACACATCGTCATATGTTGGCACTCTTCAGCCGTAAAATCTGCATCATATTGGGAAAGCATCTGGTAGATCTGATATTTTCCAAGAGACATCCCGTGGGAATGGGCAGAAGCAACATTATCCAGATCAGCTCCTACGCAGGTTCCATGATGCTGCATAGTAGCCGCACTCCCCTTCAATTCCGACAGTAGCTCTTCTTCCCTGGGAGAAGCCACCGTAAACGTCAAATCGGCGTCATCTGTAAGATATCTCTGCAGCGCTTTGCTTTCCAGTAATAATTCCACCGCTTTTAAATAACTTTTACCTTTTAACTGCAAATGGCGCAACACCCGTTCTCCATCTTTATTGCGGCTCTCGGCCCGCACCACATAATTCATCCCATTCAGCGTCAGCTCAATGGAAGGATTTACATCCACGCTGACATAGGAAACGGGCTTCTCCCAATAGTACCATCCTCCCAATACAAAGCAAAGTAACAGAACTGCAAATACCGGTTTCAGTATCACAACACCGCTTCGCTTTTTCTTTTTTCCCATCTCCTGAATCAAATAGTCGGATACGGAACGCTTCATCTGTTCCGTGGCACGAACCTGCTGAAATGCATCTTGTATCTTGTCACGCAATGCCGTCACCTCCCAGCTTCTGTTTCAGTAATTCCCTTCCCCTTGATAAAAGGGAATATACGGTATTTTCTTTCTTATGAAGCATCTCTCCTATCTCCCGGGCTGTGTAGCCTTCATAATAATGCAAATATATCGGATCTTTATACTTTTGCGGCAGGGAAAGAACAGCCTCCAATACGCCAAGCTGTACCGGCATTACACTGGCTGCTTCCTGGGAAAGCACATCCAAAGGAACCGTATAGCGGCGGAACAGGCTTTTTTTCAAATCTTTGCATGCATTGATCGTCACCCGGATCAGCCAGGCTTTTTCATGTTCTTCACTTTCAAAGGCAACAGAATGAAGGATATACTTCAGGAATACCTCCTGAAGCACATCCTCCGTATCTGCATGGTTCTTCAAATGTAACAGACAAATTCTCCGTACCATGTCCGCGTATAATTCTACTACACGCTTTGCCTCCTGTTCGCTACGCATCGGATATCCCCTTGCACCCTATTTTGATTAGTGATGCCCTCTTCTGTTATGATGACCGCCACTATTATGATGACCATATCCATTTCCACTTCCGCCCACACAGTGATCGCAGATCCCATCACCGTTATCATCTACATAATAAGCGCAGCTGTTATGGCCGCCTCCTACACAGTGGTCGCAAATGCCGTCGCCGTTATCATCTACATAATAAGCGCAGCTTCCGCTACCATTTCCATTGCAATTATCACAGAGCCCGTCGCCGTTATTGTCTACAAAGCTTCCGCATCCGCCGTTCCCGCTGTGTACGCAATGATCACATACGCCGTCGCCATTGGCATCCACATAATATCCGCACCCGCTATTATTGTTCCCATGGCAATTATCACACAGTCCATCACCGTTGGCGTCTACATAATTCCCACAGTCTCCGCTTCCCACATGTACGCAATGGTCGCAGATCCCATCGCCGTTGGCGTCTACGTAATAGCTGCATACCGTTGCTGCTGCCGGCTGTTCATTCTCTACCGGGGTTGTGTCCTCTGCCGGTGTGGTGTCTTCTACCGGCTGCTGCTCATTTGACGTATTGTCTTCAGCAGGAGCCGGATCTGCCTCTTCGCTTTCCTGTGTCTTCTCTTCTTCTACTGCCGGCGTCTCTTCCGGCGCCTCGTTGTCCTTAACTTCATCTTCTGTACCATTCTCTTCCACAAGCACTTCCTTCTGGGGAGCTGCTTTCTTCTGTTGAATATTAGAAGCAATCACCGGAATGGAAATCCCGCATATCACCAGACATGCCAACCCTGCAATTAGTATTTTCTTCATTTTTTCCTCCTTATTTATGTCCTTTTACTTATAATACGACACGCTGCAAAGAATCCTTGCATTCTTTTTGGAAAATTTTTTCTTTCTTTATTTGACGCTCCCATAAAACCCCGCATAACCATCCCGTCCTTTTCATAGGATAAAAAAAAACAGGTAAGGAGTATTCCATTTGAATATAGAAGACTTCCTGCAAATGTATACCAAGGAATTTATCCGTATCCGCAGAGAGCTGCATCAATGCGCCGAACTGTCTACACTGGAATATGAAACCGGAGCTCTCATCCGCCGTTATCTGGAACAGTGGGGCGTCTCTTATGATTATCCGGTGGCAGAGACCGGAATTGTTGCTGAAATCCAAGGAACCTCTCCGGCAGGCAGCCCGCCGGAGGCTTTCCCCAATAAAACAGTCGCCCTTAGGGCAGATATGGATGCCCTTCCGGTATATGAAGATTCCTGTCACTCATGCTGCTCCAAACATCCCGGCGTTATGCATGCCTGCGGCCACGACGCCCATATGGCTATCGCCCTTGGCGCCGCCCGTTTTTTTCAGGAAAACAGACATGACTTTACAGGATGTATCAAAATTTTCTTTCAGCCTGCAGAAGAGACCATTGGAGGCGCCAGTCGTATGGTGCAAGAGGGCTGTATGGAACGGCCCGCCGTAGATTATGTAATCGGGCTTCATGTGGCGCCTTATCTTTCAACCGGAGACATTGAAATAAAATACGGCAAGCTGTATGCGGCTTCCGACGAGGTCTCCATAACAGTAAAAGGAAAAGGCTGCCACGGCGCTTACCCGGATACCGGGATAGACGCCATTGTGCTGGCCGGACAGCTGATATCTGCCCTTCAGACCATTATCAGCCGTAATGTGGCTCCCACAGACCCATGCGTTCTTTCCTTTGGAACGATTCATGGGGGATGCGCCCGCAATATCCTGGCAGATACCGTAGATCTCACAGGAATCCTGCGTACCACAGATCCCAATACCCGTACAAGGATACAGGAAATGATCTCTCAAATGGCCCAAGCCCTCCCCGCCGCCATGGGAGGCCATGGAAAAGCTGTATTTTCTCCGGGCTATGACGCATTGATCAATACGGACGCCTTGGTGGATATCCTTGCAGACACCGCCGCCCCCATCCTGGGCCGGGAACATATCCGCTGGAAGCCAGCTCCGGGAATGGGCGTGGAAGACTTTTCGCATTTCCTGGAAAAAGCCCCCGGCGTATTTTATCACCTGGGCTGCAGTAATCCTCATAAAGGAATATCCGCGCCCTTGCACAGCCGGGACTTTTCCCTGGATGAAGGCTGCATTGCCCTGGGGATCCATCTGCAGACAGCCCTTGCAAAAGCATTGCTGCAGACATAACTGCTCAAAAATAGCAGTTTCAAAATTGCCCGCGCCAACAAACAGCGCGGGCAGCCTGCCCTAATCGTCAAAAAATCACACTACCCCTTTTTCCTTCTTCAGCATCGCCTCATAGCTGCTGCTCTCCACGGGTCTGGAATAGTAATACCCCTGAGCATAATGGTTTCGGATGCTCCGCAAAAACGTCACTTGAATCTCCGTCTCTACCCCTTCTACAATCACCGTCAACTGCAGATTCTTGGCCAGGTTGATCAAGGCGTTCAAAATATACTGGCTCTTTCTGTCGTCATCCCCGCCATCCAAAAACTTCAAATCCATCTTCAAAATATCAAGGGGCATTTCCTTCAACATATTCAAAGAAGAATATCCGCTGCCAAAATCATCCATGGCAATTTTAAATCCCGCCTCCCGCAGTTCATGAATCTTCTGGTAAAGAATATCGGGATTCTTAGCATACATCGACTCTGTAATCTCCAGCTCCAAATCCCCCGGATCCAAATGATATTTCTCAATCAATCCTGCCAGCTTACCTTTTAGCTCGGTTCCATAAAAGTGGGCCCGGGATACGTTGATGGAAATGGGAATCCCGGTAATCCCATCTTCCTTCAATTTGGAAAGAAGCTTACAGGTCTCCTCCCACACATAATAATCCAACTGTAAAATAAAGCCGTTCCGCTCAAACACACTGATAAACTTGTCCGGCGGTATCAGCCCTTTTTGGGGATGCACCCACCGTACCAAAGCCTCTCCTCCGACAATCCGTTCCTGAAACACATCATACTGGGGCTGAATATAGATACAAAACTGCTTTTCCTTCAGAGCCTGCTCCATCTCATTTTCAATCTCCTGCTCCTGTAAGATCCTGTCCCGTTCCTCCCCGCTGTAATAAAAAATATAATCCAACTGTCTCTGCTCTTTAGTATGTAACGCCAAACTTGCCCGATCGCACATAATATTCACCGGAAGCCGCTCTTTTCCCTCCGTCACAAATACGCCGTAGGCAGCTTTAATATCCATATCCTCCAGAAAAGTCTTGAAATGCTGCGGAAAATGAATTTCCTGAAAATCCTTTTTCCCCATACACATATAGAAATGATCCCCGGAGAACCTGGCTACTAAAAGCTCCCTTCCTGTTCCCAATTTCTGCAGCTCTTGGGCCATCTGGCACAGGAGACGGTCGCCGCTTTCCATACCGTATAAGTCGTTTACCACCTTAAAATTATTGATGTCCATCATCACAATATAGGTATCCTGGCCGCTGTTTGCAACCATCTCTTCCGCCTTCTCGAAAAACGCTTTCCGGTTATAGACCCCTGTCAGCTCATCCTGCTGTACCTGCTTCTGCAAAATCTCATATTCTCTCTTTTTTAGCCGAAGCTTTGCCACGTAATGCACCACCAGAATATAAGCCGCGCCTAATAACAGCAGCGCAAATCCCAGGCTGGCAATGGGATAACGGTATTTATACAGGAAATCCCCCATATCCTCCTGGAAGGGATTCCGCAATAGCTCTGATGAAATAATATCTTCTTCCTCTCTGATGCCAATATGATTAGAAGCCTTCTTTATAATATCCAAAAGGATCTGATCCTCTTCCACAGCAGACAGGCATATACCATTCTCCAAAGTCCCGGCGGGAATCTCCACCAAAGCCTCCCCATACCTGGGCTTTTGCATAAGATAAGATACCACATAGGAATACTGTATGGCTATATCGGCTTTCCCTTTGACTACCGCAGAGAGACATTCCTGGGGCGTATCATAATATTGGATACTGGAGCCGATATCATCCTGATACAACAATTTCTCCAAATAACGCATCTCCTTGGTAAGGGCAAAACTATGGTTTTTGCCTGTAACAACATCCTTTTGCCGTTTTACACAGGACATAGAAAGAAAGTCCAGAAAACTCCCATATATCTGCCCTTCATCTTGCCCTTCATATTCCAGGGAACGCTTGGAGCGCACCACCAAACAACCCTTCTCAGGAGAAGCTGCTTCCGGCTTTAAAATACTCTCTGGCTGAATATCAATCTCATATTCAAATTTTAACCCGCTTTTCTGGCCGATCCTATTTAAATATTCCACAAAGATCCCGCTGCATTCTCCCTCCTTCTCATAGCTTAAGGGAGCGTAATCTTCTATCATCTTTACCTTAACAGGCTCTGCCTGCCGGATATAATCATGTTCTTCCCTTGTAAAAAGAGGACTCTCCGACATCTGACTGTCTCCATAATATTTCTGCTGAAGCCGTGTCTCAAAACCAGGATCCTCCATTTTAATACTGCGAAGAGCCTCATCGATCTCTCCCACCAGATCCTCGCCGCCTTTTTGGGTAATGCAGTAAAAAGCCTCCGCTCCATACTTTCCTACCACCCTTACCCCCATGTGACGGGCAAGGCTGCCTGCGGCGGCCAAATCCACTTCCCCGTTTTGAAGCGCAAGCAACATGGACTCCTCCGTCTGGAAATATACCGGCTCATAGGAGAGATTTTTCTCTTCGGCAAACCGCCCAAATTCCTCTGTCTGGAAACTGCCTGCAAGCAGCCCCACCTTCTTTAGCTGCATTGCTTCTATATCTTCATAATAAATATCACTGTCATTCCTAGCATATATCATTGTGGTCTCATAGCCCAGGGGCATGTCCGCATATGCAAACTTCTCCGCCCGTTCCGGCGTCTTTTGCGCCGTACACAATAAGTCAATCTCTCCCCGGGAAAGCTTATCCAGGCAATTCTCCCAGGTATCAAAGACATACGCATAATCCCAGCCCGTATATTCTGAAATCTTCCCTAAGTACTCCACCCCGTAACCGGAGAATTCCCCATACTCCTCCTGGATAAATCCGTCATAATCAATATATCCTACCTTTAACACCCGGGGAGATGCCTGTACATTCCAAGCGCCGGACACTCCTGCCGTCAACAAGACGAACCCCAGCAAGAATGCGCATCGTTTCAAAATACGCCTGCTACATATACCCTTTTTCCTATAACACATAGTACCGCTCCTTAAATTCCTTCTCCTTACGTTCCACGGCTGACATACACCTGCCAGCCAAATGCCAAAACGCCCCAACAACATTCGGGTACAAACCCTTATCTTTATACTATCGGCATTTCCAACATTTGTATATACTTTTTTACAAATATTTTGCACAAATATTTGATGTTCCGTCTGTTGTTAGCTCTTTGACATTCCTTTCATTCCATGGGGAGCGAAAAAAACCTGCAGGCAGGCGCCGGATACTGATTGCATATGTTCTTTCAAAAACCTGTCCACCTCCGGCTGCCTGTCTGCCTCTGACGATAAATCATTGAATTCTTTCATACGGCTGGCCAGCAAATACGACTTCACCATCATCTGATTCATCTCTTTTTGCCCTTCCATGCCTTGCTGCCTGGCTGTCTTTTGTATCCTCTCCTCCAATCCCCTCAAAAGCTCCATCACATACTGGCACTGACGAGAGGCACGGATACGAAATACCCATACATTCGCCCTCAGGGCAATTCCGGCCCCTGCAAAGGTATAGAAAAGCCTCTGTCCCAAAAGAAAAATATAAGATTCGGTCCCAAAATTCAAGGCCAGTGCAGAGCAGGTAATACAGGTGACCATCGCCGTATAATTTCCGGAGCAGTAAATAAAAAAATTCGCAATGGTCATCAAAAGTAACCGGGCCCAAAATCCCTGGAACACGGCAAATGCTAAAAGGCAGACTGCCACCCCCAGCAGACTGCCACGAATCCGCTGCAATATCCGCCCAAGGGTATTTTCATACACCGGAATCATCATGAAAAAAACAGATATCGCCAGCCAGTAACGATTGCCAAAGGGTGAAAAATACCCGAAAAGCATACACGGCGTCATTACCAGCATCTGGCGCAGGGCAAAACGGAGACGGAAAGAACGGATATCCAAGGGATTCTCCCGGAACCGGAGACGGTCTTTTACAATTCTGGGCAAGATCTCTTCTGCTGCTGTGCCTGAAAGCTCCTCTTCTTCATAACGGGTTTCCAATTCCAGAAGCAATGCTTCCATCTGATCCAACTGCACCTTTCCGCTGCCGGCTTCTCCCGACAAAACCGCTTCAGACAAGGCTCCTATCATCTGAAAATAAGCAAGGTAGATACAAAATCTGTTTTCCTCTAATTTCTTTTTCACAGACGCCCGGTTGGCTTCATACAATTTCAGGCTGACTTCCCTGCAAGTCTCCTGAAGACTGCCCAGCAGCTCTTTGGCTTCCTGCAAATTCTCCTGCCGGAAAGATACGACAAGGGCCCGCCCCGTATCCAGGCCCTGTTTCGTCAGACTTCTTAGAGCCGGCTCTTCCTTTTTTCTTCCCCATCTTCTTAACCCCTGCAGGAATAAAAATACCAGCAAAAAGGATACTGCCAGGGCCAAAAGCCTCCGGCACAAAAGCCATCCGGGAGCGGGCGAATTCTGAAAGAAGATCAGCGCCATGCCCGCCGGAAAATAATTCAGGGGATTATATTCATCAATCAGAAAATACCCAATCCAAAACAATGCCCCGGCGTTCACTGCCAGGCAAAGCGCAGGATGCAGCAGCGCCGCCTGGGCCAAAAGTGCCATAGCGGCGTAAATTCCCAGAGAGCGCAGCATACATCCCCGGTAGTCCTCCATTCCCTGAAATTTCAGGAAAGACAGCGTCAAAAACGGGCCGATGATGGTATTCTCCATCCCAAACGCCCAATAATTCAAAAAGAAGATCAGCGTCACCACAATCGTTGGCATAACCGCTTTTTTCCATGTATTCCGATTCATACTCACCCTAGAGCGTGTCTGAAAATTCATTCCCGTCATCTGCACCTCCCACTTTGCGGTATATTTGGGCTAAATTCAGTCAACATAGCCCACTATGCTTCCCTCATTTGGCCCAAATCTCCCACAAAGTGGAAGGCACATCTGACGAAAAACAATTTTCAGACACGCTCCAGAATCCGCCGTTCCATGGCAAGATGCCTTCTGGTAAACTCATACCCGCCGCAGTTCATCTCATCTTCATATTCGCTTACAATATATCCCTGATAATCTGTCCCTTTTAGCATGGTCAAAATCTCTTCATAAGGGATACTGGGCTCCACACAATCCTCGCTCAAGTAGTGGAACTTCCCATGCATTTCAAAGCAATAAGGCAGAATCTGTCTCAATTCTTCCAATAAATTTGGAAGCTCTTCTTTAGAGCGGAACTGAACAAACCCGTACATGCCCTGGAGCGCCCTCTGAATCGCAGGATGGGCTCCTGCTTCTTGAAGCTTCTTCTGAGTCTCTTCGATGGGAAGTCCCTGATACCTACAGTCTGCCGCCAGCTTCAAATGTTCTTCCTTCACGCCCATACGAAGGGCTTCATCCCACATAGGCTTGTTGGGAGCTACCGCAAAACAGCCGAAATCAACCACAAATCCAAGGTACTTAGAGCCTGTTTTTTGAATCACTTTCAAATACTCCTGCATTGCAGGGGACATGGGAGTATCCGGATTATGAACCTCAATCCCCACCTTTACATCATACAATTCAGCATAGGGCGCCAAGCGTTCAAAAGCCGCCGGGGATAACATATACTGAGATCGCATGACCTTACATCCCAGCCTGTTGGCCGTCTTTAAATCAATGATCGTATCCGCCAGCATCTCATCATCGGTCAGATCCCGGTCATATAAAAGCCCTCTGTCATTGTTGGCTCCATATCCCACAGGGCCGATGCCGTAAGTCTCTTTCAATCTCAGAACCTTTCCCAAAAATTCATCACTGACATTGGGGTAGGAGGGAATCATCTGGGTCCCTACAATCTCATATCCCGAAGCCCCTGCCAGGGCCGCCTGTTTCACACATTCTTCAAAATCATATTCGAATTTTGCATACTCACCCGTATAGCAAAACAAGGTTGCGCCTAATTTAATATCACTCATCTCTTTCCCCTCCTTATTCTGTCACTTCAATCTCTACGATATCGCCGCTATCCAATGGCATATAATTGTGATCCGGCCCAATCGCCATGTAGGGGATGCACATCATCAGCTTCAATTCGATTTTGTGACTTCCTTTGGAGAGGCCGCCGGGCTTGATCACATGAATTCTGGCCGGAACCACCTGGCTCCAAAATTCTGTCGTGGCAAGCTTCAGCCGGTATATGGGCATCTCTTTTTTGTTCAGTTCAAAGGTTACCGCCTCCTTGGGGATTGTCTCTCCGTCCACCGTCACTTCCAACTGTTCAATGGTAGACAAGTAATGTCCTCTATAATAACCCAGTTGAACCAAAAAAGAAAATCCCTGATTCTTCCCATTGATATACATCGGCTGAAAGGACTGCTTTTTGATGATCTCTCCGTTTAAGTTCATTCGCATTGCAAAACCCATGATCTTTGCCTCCTGTTTTTCTTTTATGATATCAAATAAGACGGTACCAGGATAGGACATACGTCCTACCTCAAAGGATAAATTTTCTGTTTCAGACTCGCTCTAGATCACTGTCCTGTAATAATCAATATCTGCTTTGAGACACTCCGGCCTGCTGCCCGCATAGCTGCGTTCCCGTTCCACGATATAAGCCGCGCATCCCTGAGCGTCCGCCACTTCTTTTAAAGCTTTCCAATCCACCAGGCCCTCTCCCGCCGGGCAGTTGATGGATTTCGCCCGTTCCATATCTGCTTTCATCTCTGGTGTAAAAATAGGCGCTCCATTTTCATCCTTCTCAATCTTTTCAAAATCTACATACTTCTGTACGCCAATCTCCTCGCTGCTTTCTTTCACATGAACGAGACAAATCCTGCCGCTGTTTTGTCTGATAAAATCAAGGGGATTCACGCCTGCCGCCGCGCACCATCCGGCATCCAGTTCAAATCCCACATACTCCGGATTTGTCTCTTTCATCAGGATATCAATGATTCTCTCCTTGCCGTAGCTGCCAAATTCCTGGGTATGATTATGGTAAGTTACCATCAATCCTTCTTTGTGGCAGGCTTCTCCCAATTCATTCAGCTTCTGTGCAAATGCATGAACCTCGGCTTCATTCATCATCGGCTGCATTCCGATTCCAATGAACTTCATGCCCAAAGCTTTGGCATAGGGCAGACGTTCTAACACCTGGTCCGTATTGATATGCATGGAAATTGCATCCAAATGGTATTCTTCCAATAATCCTTTCAGCTCCTCCAGGGGAAGCTCCAGATTCGGCCCAAACAGTTCCACGCCGTCATACCCCATCTGGGAGGCCAGTTTCAGATTCTCCCTGGTATCATTATGTTCTCCGTCCATAAATGAATACATTTGTAAATTAATTTTTCCCATAGTTGTGTTCTCCTTTCTAAAATAAAAATAACGTCTCCTTACGGTTCCATCAACTGCATCAAAACCGTGGCGTACATCTCATGTCCGGTTACGGAAGGATGTCCCGGACTCGCCAGCAATGCCTCCAGGGGATATCCCATTTTTTGATAACATTCCCATACTTTATAAGTATCCGCCAGACAAACCCCCAGCTCCTGGGCCAGGCTGCGAATTACCTTTACTCGTTCCTTCAAAGGCGACCGGGGATTCTGCCTCCGGGCGGGCAGCTCCATATTCGGCGTCATCAGAACCAAATCTGATTTCAGCTCACTCTGTAAAGTCAAAACCACCTGCGTCAGCGCACTGGCATAATCTTGTGTATCCCCCTGTTCTTCTCCCCAATTCAGGGAACCGTTTATAAGTACCAAATCCGGCTGATACCGAATCACATCCCGATAGAGGCGTTTCTGCATTCCGTATATGGTATCTCCCGCAATTCCTGCATTCAGAACGCTTACCGACGTCTGTTCATATTTATCAATGAGCAGCAGGCGGAATTTTTCCAGATAACATTCCCTGGCGTCGGTGATCTCCACAATGTCCCCTTCTTCCAGGCCCGACGTTTCTGCTTTTTTAATGATTTCTTCATGATCGTTTCCGGCTTCAAAATGTCCTGCCGTCACACTGTCGCCCAAAGCCACGATTACCGGATTTTTGGGTTCCAGCCCGTCCTTTGGCGTCCCGAAGGGGGTAAGCTTCCCCAAAGCTCCCCGGTTCCTTTTCATCACTTTCCAAAATCCCAAGGGCCTTCTTGTCCCTGTCGCCGGCGTAATCTGGGCAAGCCTAAGAGCTTCCCTGGCATATTCCGGCGGCGTCACAAAGGTCGTTCTCATAGATCTTCTCCTTACTGATAGTTAGGAAAACTTCTGCCAGTATCCCATTACTAAAATCACCAGTACGATCACCGGTAAGACATAAGATACATAAACCCTGGCCCATCCTGGGAATTTCAGCCCGTCCCCCGTATCCGCCTCTTTCTTGAAGGCTCGAAAGCCCCATCCCCGGCGGCTGGTGCAGAATAACAGATACAGCATACTGCCCAAAGGCAGCAGATTATTGGAAATAATAAAATCCTCCAAATCCTGAATCGTACTGCCGGCCCCCAAGGGCTGGATATTGCTCCACACATTAAAGCCCAACGCACAGGGAATGCTCAACACGGCTACCGCAATCCCGTTGACCAGCGAAGCTTTTTTCCGGTCAAATCCCCACAAGTCCTGGGAAAAGCTAATGATATTTTGAAATACTGCAATAATTGTAGAAAGAGCTGCAAAACTCATGAAAATAAAAAACAATACGCCCCAGAGCCTTCCCAGCGCCATCTGATTAAAAATATTGGGAAGCGTTACAAACACCAATCCCGGCCCTTGTCCCGGACTTACCCCAAAGGCGGAGCAGGCAGGAAAGATGATCAATCCCGACAGGATAGCCACCACGGTATCCAGCAGGCAGATGTTGACGGCTTCTCCGGTAAGGGCCCGGGACTTATCAATGTAGCTGCCGAAAATCGCCATGGCTCCGATCCCTAAGCTTAAGGTAAAAAACGCCTGGCCCATGGCGGCAAACACCACTTCTCCTCCCCCGTGTTCCACGATTTTCCCAAAATCCGGGACCAAGTAAAAGGCAAGTCCCTCTCCGGCTCCCGGCAGCGTCATGCTTCGAACGCACAGAATCAGCAAAATCACAAATAAAAGTCCCATCATCCATTTGGTGATGCGCTCCACGCCTTTCTGCAGCCCCATACTGCATACCAGAAAGCCCAGCGCCACCACCAGAAGCATTCCTCCCATCGTGCTTGAGGGGGAAGCCAGCATCTGATAAAAAATCTCCCCGGTCTCTTCCGCCGTTTTGCCGGAAAATTCTCCAAAGGCCATTTTTTTTACATAAATCAGCATCCAGCCCCCAACGGTGGTATAAAACATCATCAACAGATAGTTCCCTGCAATCGCCAGATAACTGGTAAAATGCCATTTGGTGCCTTTCGGCTCCAAAACATGAAAGCTTCTCGCCGCCGACCTCTGGCTGGCCCTTCCCACTGAAAACTCCATGACCATAATGGGAAGCCCCAAAATTGCAAGAAACACAAGATATATCAATACAAATGCGGCGCCTCCATAAGTTCCGGCTATATAAGGGAACCGCCATACGTTCCCCAGACCTACCGCACATCCCACGGATATCAGAATAAATCCTATCCGGGATGAAAATTTCTCACGCTGTTCCATTTCCTCTCCTCCACAGACCGTTCCTAAAAATGCCCTTTTGAAATCACAATGCTGGCAAACCCAGGTTTGTCCATATCCTGGGCTTCATATCCTTTTCTGGTGCAGATCCTAGCCTCAAGCCCTGCCGCCAGAGCGTTGTCAAAGGGAACGCCCTGTTCATAGTCCAGATCCCTGGCCGTTTCCATATAATCCACCATGATCTCTTTCTTCTCCCTCTTCGGGCTGTGAGACATATAGAAATGCGCAAAATCCATGCTCCAAATCTTTACCAAGGTCCTCCGGTAATCATCTAACGTCAGCGCTTCCGGCATAAACAGCCACAGAAACGGGTTCATGGCGTCTCCCACCATCAGGATCTTCTCTTCCTCCCAGAAAAGCCCGATGCTGCCGGGCGTATGCCCTTTCATTTCATAGACCGTCAAAGTGATACCGCCCAGCCGGAAGGAATCTCCTTCCTTTACGGCAGCCAGATTTCCGGCTCCGCCCTTCAGGTAGCGTTCTTCCTGAAAATCTTTTGGCAGAACGTCCCCGGAAATTCCCAGATGCTCATCATCCATATTCCTTGCATTGGCCACAGCCCCTCTGCGCGTCTCTTCCTCTGTATGTACCCGGCACAATTCCATATCCTGTTCATGGATATAGACGGTTTCTTCAAATTGATAATTGCCGCAGGTGTGGTCCACATGCCCGTGGCTGTTCACAATATACAACGGCAAATCCGTCAACCCTCCCACAACTTCCTTTAAATTACCAAAGCCGTATCCCGTATCAAATAAAAGGGCGTAGTCTTTTCCCACAAACAAATCCATAAACACACCCATTTTACTACTGATCCTATAGTGCCCTTGTTCTGCTGGCGTTACTTGATAAAACGTTTCCATAATCTCCTCCCGTTTCCGATACTCTGCGCTCCTTAGGCGTATTTACTTTAATATACTTTTCTAATATCTTTTAGTTCATACAGCTTCCTAAACTCCTCCAAATCCCTGCTGTCCTTCACCAGCATTACTTCCTGGATTTTTCCTGTGCTTATGTCCTGAAAGCCCGCCACCTGTTCCCCTGTGCAGATGCTGCATTTTAAAACCGGCTTCTGCTTTTCCTTATCATAGGGGATCTTTGCTGTTTTTTTTGATTTCCTTGCAAACATCTGATTATCCTATCATGGTCTTTTCAACTTCTTAGACATTCCCATAATGCTGAAATATGCGCTATAGGATAGTATAGCCTATTAGCACTGGCAATGCAAGTTCTAATCACAAGCGCAATTCTTCAATCCTACATGGATGCTCCTTCTGTTCTGCTTGATAACTGATCACTTGTTCAAATGCACCTGGCAGCTTTCTTTCCTACTGATATTCAGGTGTCCAAACAAAGATTCCGCCGAATATGCGCTTCCACAATACGCCCCCAGCATGTTCAGCACAGACGTTTTTCCAAAACGGCGGGGCCTGGTGATACATAAAAACCGGTTCTTTGTATTAATCCGCTGGTTTATCTTTTCAATGATGCCAGATTTGTCCACAAAATATGGATCGTTCTCAAGTCTCTGAAACAGAAAATCACTATCATTAGAACAAAGTGGGCAAGCCCACTTCAACTCCCCTGCCCCGCAATCTTGAGGGGCTTGAACACTTTGTGCGCCGAGCACGGCCGCCTGGCGGCATCATTCCTTTCGTGTGAGTGCGCAGCCTGCCCGGAGGGCTTTTATCTTATAGGAAAGTCATATACTTTAATGCTTCATAGCAACATAGTATTTCCTATAAGATAAAACAAAATCCCCTCACAGGGCAAAAAGAACACACGCCCTATGAGGGAATCTATACAAGTTTACGAATCTTTTTCATGTTTCATCTGGCTTAAACTGTCGTTCATCCTTTTGACATAATGTTTGCCGCTAAAGAATAAAACCACCCATATACAAAAGAAAATCAGTGCAAACAACCCAAAATAGCTTAAAAATCCCATAAAACTATGCTCCATCCAGTACATAAAGTAGGCGGAAGGCAGCATAATTACGGAACTCACCAGAAAGTAAATCCCGGTCTGCTTTATGATGCTTAGATCCTCCAGTTCCCATATGACAGAACTTGCTCCGAAGCCGATCCCCAATAACCCTGAAAGAGCGGCCTGCAGCATAACGGCATTGATTTCATTTCCCATCACAGATACCAATTCCGGTACGCAGGGAGCATAATACCCGCCCGCCCAAATGAATGATGTAAAAATCGAAATAAAATATCCAATGGTTACTCCTATGGGCATTCCCAGAGCGCCTCTCATTATAATTCTTTTCTTCATCTTTTCCACCTCATATCCCTAAAATTTTTTTCATCTTTGCAACATAACGTCTTGACACATACGTTTTTGCACCAGTTGAAAATTCCACGCAGATTGTCCCTGTAATACTGAAATCAAAGTGATCAACTTTTTTTAAATTGATGATCTCGGAATTGGAAATGCGGACAAATTGCCGGGCGTCCAGCCGTTCTTCCAGTTCATACAGCCGAAGCCGCAATGCGTATTCCCCTTTGGATGTTACGGCAAAGACTTTCCCCTCATTGGCATAAACCCGAATGAAATCTGCCTGCTCCAACACCTCAATCTTCCCTGATTTTTTTCCGGAAATAATCCTGGGCGCTTCCTCGGACAGACGTCTTACAATGTCGTTTACATCTTCTGTCACGGAAGCTGTCAAAATAATGATTTTGGGTTCCAAATAGGAACCGTCAATTTTGATTTCGACTTGCATTAGGTAAATCACCTCCCTTGTGGAACCATTATAGGAAAAAGCATTTTCTCTTTCAATCTTTTTTCCATCCTCGGTTGATTTTAGGAGATAGGTGGTTTATTTGTTTTTAAAGTACCGTTTTTCAGGAATGTGTTTCTGTCTATCTTGCCAGATATTAAGAAGGATATGGAAAATGGCAAACAGCCTAGAATGATGAGACAAAAAAGTTTTTCAGCTTAGTGTCGGGCTTACGTCCGGCACTATCGCCGCTAAATTCCAAACAGATCGGCGTGTGTGCCTGTGCGGTAGAGGTAAAGCTCGTTCCCTTGCAAGCGGTAGACCAGCAGCCAGTCCGGCTCAATGTGGCATTCCCGGTAACCTGCCCGCCAGTTCGGCAAAGAGTTGTTCTGTCGTGCCGCTGAATCTGTGGCCACCGCCGTTGTCCAGCTCGGCAAAGGCTTCCAGCGTTTCGGCGTTTGGCGTTTCGTCCGGGACCGCTGCCCCCTGCAGGTACGGAATGACGTAGAGTAGACGGCCCTCCGGTATCTGGTCTATCAGATTTTTTGCAAATTCTCGGTTGCTCATAATGCACACTTCCTTTCGTGGCTATTGTGTGCGATTTTGCGCACTCTCTTTTTCGCCTCAGTATATTTTCTTGGCGTTCTCCTTTACCTCCTGCTGTTTTGTCAAACATAGCACGGGAATCTCTACTTGTCAAGTATACGATATTCGGGGTTCTTAGGATATCTTTGAAAGCTGTTTTCCCTTTCAGGACTTTCTTCTATCACTTCTCCTAATATGCGTACTCCCGCCGTAATCTGCTCCTCCGTCAAACCTCCGTATCCCAAAAGAAGCACCGGATGCTCCCTCTCGCTTTCGGGCCGGATAACATATTCTCCTAAGCCATACGCCCTTACATTACGCTCCATAGCCAAACGGACAATTTCTTCTTCCCCTTTGCCGGATGCTACTTCCACCAGCACATGCAGCCCGGCATTTTCCCCCCAGATACGCTTCGCCCACATTTTATCCTTCAAAGCTAAAATCAGCGCATCGTGCCTGCTCCGGTAGATACGGCGCATCTTATTTAAATGACGCCCAAAATACCCTTCTTTCATAAAATAGTACAAAATCTGCTGCTGAACCCTGGAGACCGTGGAAGAATAAAATCCACATCGGTTCCGGTAAACTTCCAGCAGCTTCCTAGGCAGCACCATATAACTGACCCGGATTGCCGGTGCAATACTCTTGGAAAACGTCCCCAAATAGATCACCCTCCCCAGAGGATCGCTGCCCTGAAGGGAAGGAATGGGCTTGCCCTTATAGCGGAATTCGCTGTCATGATCATCTTCTATGATGTAGCGCCCTTGTTCCTCTCCTGCCCAGTGAAGCAGCTCCATCCGCCGCTTCATGGGCATCACGCTTCCCATGGGAAATTGATGGGAGGGCATAATATAAGCCAGGGAAGCCCCGCTATGTTTTAGTTCCTCCACTTCCATCCCCTCTCCATCCATGGGAATGGACACAGTCTCCCATCCCAGATTGCAAAAGGTCTGATAAGCCTGATGATACGTAGGACTTTCCATGGCAATCCGCCGGTCCTTTTGGAACATTTGATCTAAAAGCATCAAAAGATATTCGTTTCCCGCTCCCACAATCATCTGATCCGCGTCGCAATTTACCCCGCGGGCCTGATGGAGATAACTGCAAATTTCCTGTCTGAGATTTTCTTCCCCCTGGGGGATTCCAGGATCAAACAAGCCCTCCATCCCCTCCTGGAGCATATGTTTTACCGCTTTTTGGAAAGAGGCCATAGAAAAATCAGACCATTCCACGCCATTCATGGAAAAATCATACTGAAACGAACGAGATTTTTCCCTATTCTCTGCACCAGACAGCCCCGGGGATTTTGCTTCCTTCTTGTGGACGCTTTCCCCATCCCCCTCCGACAGCAGCCAATCCTTTTTGATATCGCATACATAATAGCCGCTTCCTGGTACCGCATGTACATAACCTTCAGACAAGAGCTGGCCGTAAGCCAAATCCGTAGTACTGCGGCTGACCGCAAGATGCTTTGCCAATAAACGGGTAGACGGTAATTTTTCCCCGGGGGAAATCTTACCGTCTATAATATCCTGTCTGATATATTCATATATTTGTTCATACAATGGAGTGCTGCATTCTCCATGAAGCAGAATCGTCAATTCTTCCAAACAAATCAGCCCTCTTTGCTTCGGATCTTCCTTACAATATCATCCTTCAAATCCAGGGCAAGATCTTTCATGCGCCTGGTAGCTGTCCCTGATGTAAGTACACCGGACAAGAACTTTGAGGCAACTTCGTATTTCTCAAAATGATAAGACATATAGGCCAGAAGATAATCCATGGTGCATTGGTCCATTCCGCAGATCGGCGGCATTTCATTGGCAAGAGCCGAGGAAAAGCCTTCGTATGCCTGAAGATAGAATTTTTCTTCTTCCTGCTTGCATGCTTCCTTTGCCTTCTGCTCTGCCTCCGTCTCTTCCGGCATGGCCTCTGCCTTGCTCCGCAAAAGCCAGGAAATCTTTAAACAAGTATATGCTTTTTCACTGTCCCGTCCTTTTTTTACCAGAGTATTCACAAAAGAAAGCTTATACTTGTCAATGGCTTCGTCATATGTATAAAATTTTCTGCCAGTAGGCGCTGCCGGCTTAAACTTAGCAGATACCCCTTCCCGGATCAGCTTTCTTTGCATGGACGAAAGATGGTCGAAATAGCGGGTCATTGCCGTATATCCACAATCCGGACAAGAAATAATGTCATATTTCAGTGTATCAATATGCTTAAACCTGGGTCTCATATCCCGGTCAGGATCCAGTCGCATGGCGCGTCCGCTTTTTACCGCCAATGTCTTAAACTTCTTATCACACACCGGGCACTCCACACTTTTCTCCAACAGGAAGCTCTCCTCCGGCGGAATCTCCTTTGCCGCCTTCGCTCCTTGATCCGGCCCTATTCCAGGTTCTGCCCCAGACAAATTATTCATTCTCTTCTCCTCCAATAGGCCTTCCGCTAATTTGCAGAAGGCAGCTTGTATGAACTCTTTAGTGACACAATTCTGTTGAATACCAGCTTGCCCGGTTTCAAATCCCTGGCGTCTCCGCAGAAAAATCCCTGACGCACAAACTGGAAGCTGTCATACGCCTTCGCCTCTGCCAACGCCGGCTCCACATAGCAATGCTCCAATATCGTTAGGGAATTAGGATTCAGGTTCAGGCTGCCGTCTTCATTGTACACACCCAGCTCCTCATCCACAATATTCTCATACAGCCGTACCTGAGCCGGAACTGCAAAAGGCGCCGGAACCCAATGAATGGTTCCCTTTACTTTACGTCCGGTAAAACCGCTTCCCGCCTTTGTCTCGGGGTCATAGGTACAATGTACTTCTATCACATTACCGTTCTCATCCTTTGTAATGCTTTCGCATTTTACAAAATAAGCATGCATCAGACGCACTTCATTCCCCGGAAACAGACGGAAATATTTCTTGGGAGGCACTTCCATGAAATCTTCCCGTTCAATATACAGCTCCCTGCAAAATGGAATCTTACGTTTGCCCAGGGCTTCATTCTCCAGGTTGTTATCTGCATCCAGATACTCCACTTCCCCTTCCGGGTAATTATCAATAATCAATTTAATGGGGTCTAAAACAGCCATCATCCTAGGACGCTTCAGCTTCAAATCTTCCCGGATGCAGTATTCCAGCATGGCATAATCAGCCGAGCTATTACTCTTGCTGACACCGCATAATTCCACAAAACGCTGAATCGATTCCGGGGTAAAGCCCCGGCGGCGCAGCGCGGCTATCGATACCAGCCTGGGATCATCCCAGCCATCTACGATCCCCTCTTCCACCAGCTTTTTGATATATCGTTTCCCGGTTACCACATTGGTAAGGTACAGCTTGGCAAATTCAATCTGCTTGGGCGGGTTCTCATATTCCAATTCCCGCACCACCCAGTCATACAAGGGTCTGTGGTCTTCAAATTCCAAGGTGCAGATGGAATGGGTAATCCCTTCGATCGCATCTTCTATGGGATGAGCAAAATCATACATGGGATAAATGCACCACTTATCTCCCGTATTGTGATGGGTCATATGAGCCACCCGGTAAATGATCGGGTCACGCATATTCATATTGGGCGACGCCATGTCAATCTTTGCACGGAGCACCTTCTCTCCATCCTTATATTTGCCCTTTCGCATATCTTCAAATAAAGCCAGATTCTCCTCTATGCTCCGATTCCTGTAGGGGCTGTCTTTGCCCGGTTCTGTCAGCGTTCCCCGATATTCACGGATCTCTTCCGGCGTCAAATCGCAGACATACGCCTTCCCCTTTCGGATCAGCTTCCCCGCAGCCTCATACATTTGTTCGAAATAATCGGATGCAAAAAAGAGACGATCCTCCCAATCTGCCCCCAGCCACTTGATATCTTCTTTGATGGACTCTACAAATTCCACCTTCTCCTTGGTGGGATTCGTATCATCAAAACGCATATTGAACTTTCCGCCGTATTGCTGGGCCAGCCCGTAATTCAATAATATGGACTTGGCATGTCCAATATGCAGATATCCGTTGGGTTCCGGCGGAAACCGGGTCCGCACCACCGGACAATGCCCTTCGGCAATATCCTGATCAATGATCTGTTCTATAAAATTCCTGGAACCTGTTTCGTTCTCCATGAATGTTCCTCCTAAGCCTTCTGTTTTGAAAAAAAGGGGGGCTGTGAAAAGCGCAGCCCCTCTTGCTTTTTATATTATAATTACAAAAATCTGATTTGTCAACGAAAGTTCCGATTTCCTATGAGTTTCTTTTTCGATGGGTATGGGTGAATAAATGATCCTGGCAGTACTCATAATTTCCTTCGCATTTGGAGCAAAAGCGAAACTCCAAGTTGTCCCCATCCTTCTCTGTCCTTCCGCAGACAGCGCATTTATGCTTGGTAATGCCTGATGCCTGACGCATCTGGCGGCGGTATACCTGTTTACGATGTACTTCTTTAGGGGAGATGGAATGATATCTCCTGGTACAGAAAAAGAAAATCACCACATTCAGCAGAGAACTGATGATCACCACCCTAATTCCCCAGCCGCTTCCGGGCTGTATCATGCTATAAGTCAAAAGCGCCACATCTAAAACCGCCAGATATTTCATTTTGATGGGAATCAAAAACATTAATAACACCTGCATATCCGGATAAGTCAGGGCAAAGCCCAAAAATATGGACATACTGATATAATACGTACTGAAAGCTCCCGCGTACAAATGGGAATATAGCTGTCCCCCCTGAGGACCATAAATCAAGGATGAAATCCCATATAATACAAACGCTCCCAGAATCGTTGTGAGAATCCCTCCAAAAATATAAAAATTATAGCGGAAGGTTCCCCAACTGCGCTCCAATGTATTTCCAATGGAATAATAAAACCACAGCGTAATCAAGATCAGAATGGAAAACTGCCACGGCGGAACGAAAAGCCAGGTAACCAGCCGCCATACCTGCCCATGAAGAATCAGGTAAGGATCCAGGTAAAAAAATTCAATGAGATTCCCTGCAAAAAATTGCAGAAGATATCCCAGGATATAAGTTCCGATGATATAGAGCGTGAGATTGGAAATCGCATATCTTCCTAATTTTCGCTCTAATTTATTCAAAAAGTTCATAGGTTCACCTCGTTATTCCCTGTTTCACTCATTATAGTTTTTCCCCATAGGTTTGTCAAATATTCCCTGGAACTTTTATGAAAAATTTATAAAATTACATATTCTCCTGACTATGATACACTGTAGTTCCTCTTACAATATGATTCTCATACCACTCTTTCGGGGCGCCCTCGCTATTGTAAGCTGTATCAAGCATTTTATATAGTTGTGAATATCTGACGTCGAACTTCAGCAGCGTCTGTAATTCAGATGTCTGTATCGGCAAGATTTTCATGCCTGTGATATACTGTGTGCCGGCGTTATTATAATATTCCATATACCTTCTGGCTCTGAAATCTGATATGACATTATGGTTCAAATATGTTGTTATGAATACGCAGTATGCCTCGTCATTGGGATGTGCCAAAGAGTAATCTCCTAAATGTCTGGAAACTGGCTCCATCTCCATTCTGCGCTGATTTGTACCGTCTGCAAGCGTTGCCTCAATCAGCAATGTATGTTTCGGATACTCATAAGCGGCATCATACTTCCATACGATATCAGCTTCCCCTCCCCCTGCATGGGTTTTGGGGAGCAGGTCAGCCTCTAAAGACAGGTTCATATATGCAAGCACATCGCCTTTTCGTTCACTGATGATATACCATGCTATCCCCAGCACATATTCAAATATGGTAGGAATATCAGCGTTATCCGTAACGATACTCCTGATTTCATCATCATTCCTGATCTCAAAGTCATGCAGCAAGGTAAGAAGCGTGTTTTTATCAAACTTATCATCAAGAAGCTTATGAAATCTTGCATAACGTTCGTCCTTGATGACTTTTTGAGCCATCTTCTTATTGGATACGCTTGTACCAAGAAGCCGTCCCAATTTCTGATAAAGTACATTGATATCTATCTCAAAAAAGGAACCAATTTCTTTTAAATCAACATTTTGCGGTAACAATTCTGTTTGCTCAAAAGCGATCTCTAATAAATGGCCGGCAATCATTTCAGTATAACATTTCGGCAGCACATCAAGTTTTACTTTATGATCTTCAAATAAGACGATATCCGTAATTTTAAAATATCTCCGGTTCAAGTCAAAATAATCCGACAATGTCGCCTTCACCTTGAACATATGCATTATTTGAAAGAACTCTTCCTGAAACTGCTGCTCCGAACCGGAATTCAATATGGGAACCGGATTCAAAACCCCTAAGCCTTCTCTTGCTATTACACTTCTTGCGCCGCTGTGAAAGAAATATTTTCTCCAGGCTCCGCCAACCTTGCTGTTGGTTAATTTTTTGGTAGCTGCATAAAATTCAAGGGCAAGATTTTCTCCCGAAAATACAATATCTCTCAATATCGTATACAACCTATAATAAGGCTTATCGTACTTTGCGCTTTTTCTGTTCATACCCACATTACAAATTAATTCTTCCGTGATCGGTTCCGTTTTCAGTAATTCTAAAGCGCTCTGGTAATTTTCCATTTCCATAAGGACCGATAAAATGATATCCTCATAATTTCCTATCTCGGAACTTCTTGTCTTTTTTATGCATTTTATAATTTTTGTCGTCGTATGCTCATCCACACATAATGGCAATAAGTAAGTAAATTCATCATAGGTAAGATACTCCACTTCATTTACCACATACAAAAACACTACGAAGGGCCTTACCATTTTGTCGCCAACAACATTCGATGTTTTTAACATCTGTTTCAAATACAAGAAACTATCCTTTGGAACCTCCAAAAAATTATCGGATGAAAAATCCTCGGAATCCGTAATTCTCAAAAGCTCCCGTCCTGCCTCCGTTATGTTACGCTCATCATCCAAAAGCCCGATATCTCTTAAGCCTGACGTCTTCTCTCTTGCATCCTTATCCGGCCGTGCGGCGTCGCCCTTTATAAATTCGTTCTCTTTTAAATAATTGTAATATTCCGCCTGAAATGCATTATTGCTGTTCCATTTTTTTGCCGCATGCTCCTTCCGTTCCCGGAACTGTTTCAGCAATTGCAGCTGCCTCTCTATACTCATATTGAAATGATCCGTACGATAGCTTGTTGTTCCAATCGCCCAGCAATAACTTTTAAAGCCTATCTCTTTTCCCATAGAATCTCCTCTGGTTCGTAGTTTACAACCAATACTTCCTTCGTCACTCCATCCTTTTTCGTATGGTAATTTGAATTTGTATAATCATATTCCAAGGGAATGGCTCTGAATTTTTCATGCTCCTTTATCCAGGCAGATAAAATAACATTTTTCTTTCCTTTGCTCTCCAATACATTGGACAGTGCAAAACGAATTCCTTTTTCATCCAGCTGTTCCAAATAATGCAATAAGTCTTTCTCATCATTTTCTGTCCAGCCCGACTGTTCATTATAGGTCGCGCATGTAATTAAATATGGCGGATCCGCATAGAAAAAGCTCTTATCGGTATACCCTTCCATGCTTACATTTCTAAAATCATCATTGGTGAATTTATAATCGCCGCTCTTTACCCTATCAATAAATGCTTCTAATTTTCCCTGCATCTTCGCATTAAAATCCCTTTTCCCAACAGGTAAATTGAATTCTCCTTTTCTGTTGAACCGCAATTGATTATTAAATGAATACACGATCAATAAATACAGTATCAGAAAATATTCATCATCTTCTGTTTTTTTTGCATTAAAGTCGTCTCTTAACTTACGATACCCCTCTTTATTATATTTTCCCAGGCCCTTGGAGCTTTCACAGTTATAATAGCCGTACCCATTTTTACTTACCAATGACAGCCCATATTTATCAATCTCATGATATATCCATCTGAATATATCATCCTTAGGCACCTTTCTGAACGTATCCAGCAGCCCCATAAGATATTTATTGCTGTCATTGAACAATACCTTATTACAATTGAGATTTATTCCCACGTTGCAGCCACCGCAAAACAGATCTACAACCTGGTCTGCATCCTGTGGAAATAAGGGTAATATCTGGGAAAGCAGTTTGTACTTTCCGCCTGTATAATTCAGAGCAGATGGAATCACTTTCTTCCCCTCTGCCGCGCATATGCATAAGAATAATCTCTCCTGATTCGCTTTTATTTCAGATTTTCCGGTAGAAAAAGCCTTGTAATCTTCCGCAAATACTTTTACTTCTCCTTTCTTTTGCAGAATCCTCATAATATCATCATCGCTTATCTTTGCATTAGAACGGTCATTCCCTTTATTTGCCATATTATTGTATGACAGTAAAATATACTTCGCATGGATGGAGTCTATCAATTGTTCGAATGCTGCAGTTGCCTTCTGAGTACAATACTCGCTCTTCAAAGCCGTCCGATCCATTTTCCTGGCAACGCCAAACACTTCGGGCTTATCCCATCTGGCTACATTCTCAAGCAAATGATAGGCATCACAATACTGTCTGGAATTATACGGCGGATCTATGTATACCAGATCTGCCTCTATTTCAGGCGCCAGCTCATTCGTATCCATACTGTAGCACACATTATTTTCATTCAGGCCAGCTTCTGGTTCCGGGACGGATAATTCTAAGTGTTTTTCAAATTCCGCTCCTTTTCGGTATGCATCATAATGCCCGCAAGTATTGGCGATCTTATCCATCGCATAGAGTAACGATGTGATCAGCAATGCCCTTTCTCTTGCGTTTATTTCACCCAAACGGTGCCTATCCTCTATATCCTGTCTGATATACCCTATCTTTCTGCAATCCTCTAATGAAAAGTATGTATCCGAAAAGTTATCGCTCATGTAATTATCTTCCACCACGTTGAGCTTATTATATTGCAAAATAAGCTCAATCACTTTATCTTCTGAATATGCTTCACTGCTGAACCAGGCAACATGGCAGATGTAATTACTGTACATAATATCATTCGTAATAAGCTTCTTATCAATAAAAGCAGACGCCACCGCGCCCGTTCCTGCAAATATATCCGCAACCGTATTTATATTTTTGCACTCTTCTTCCACAACCTTTGTAATAAAAGGCAGCAGCTTGTACTTATTTCCCAAATATCTGCGGTTATTGATCTTTGTGGTCTTATAACCCTTTGCCGCTTCTATATGTCTGTCCGCGCTTTCCCCATGATTCTTCTTAATGTATTCCTGAAGCTGTTGATACGTTTCCTCACTCCAGATAACCCTTCCTTTTTCATTTACCTCAACCTCTACGGCGCCATTATCTTTCAAATAATATAAATATGACCTGGAAATGTCTAATTTTTTTGCTAACTGCGTTGCCGAATAACTCATGATCCCATCTCCATCTATGCAACATATTTTATTCTTCATTGGACACTTTTTCATTTAATTATACCATTATTTATCATTTTTTCAATCTAAATCTTAAGAATTGCTGTAAAAAATGGATGCTAATGGTTACTTTTCACGGGCAATGTCAGTTAGTTAGTTAAAGGGGGGGGGGAGGGGGACGCCAGGGAAAAGGGACGCTTTGCGCCCCTTTTCCCTGGCTGTGCATCTCATCATTAACTAATTGATATTGTTGTTACTGCCAAGGAAATATATAGGCAATTGTGCCTTAGCATTTATTTTTTTGTGCTGGGAAATGCTGGTAAAGGATTTCGCAAAGCCGGGTTTTTGTTGTCATCAGGAAACCGGATAATGGCTCTTGCATTGTTCTTTGGATCTTCCTCTGCTCTCCTCCCTATATCCCATATCAAACATTCCTTCCATGGGGGGATGGGTCATAAAATCCGGCATATTCCGGCTTTCTGTGGAAGCCTCCTCCATCTCTTGATCCCTTATTTGTTCCGGTTCTCCGGCAATGATGCGGTTTGCCACCTGCTCCATACCCCCAGGCATGCTCCGGTTTGCCATCTGCTCCAGTTCTCTGGACACCCTTTCTTCCATAGGCATTGTCCGGTTCGCCATCTGTTCCTGGTCTCCGGGTACTCTTTCTTCCATAGGCATTGTCCGGTTTCCCATCTGTTCCTGGCCTCCGGGTACTCTTTCTTCCATAGGCATTGTTCGGTTTGCCGGCATTTCTCCGCCGCCTGACATACTGCCATTTGAAGGCTGTTCCATATTCTGCCGAATCGGCTGACTGCCGAATTCCGTCTGCCCCATCATCTCTCCTGCCCTGGGTTCCTGGCCCACCGGAATGCATAATTCATCCCCGATCTGAAGATTATAAATATTTACATAAGGATTGGCATACATAATCCTGGAAACGCTTACATGATAGCGCTGTCCCAGTTTATACAAAGTATCCCCTTTTTCAATCACGTGGATAATCCCCCGGCAGGAGCCGCTGGTAAAAATCGGCCCGATCGGGATTGTCACAACTCTAGCCATAAATTCCTCCATTCTGTGCGCTTTTGCACAAACAGATAGTCCGTAAAAAAGTCCGCAAATTTTTTACGCTTACTAAAAAATATTTTCTCCCTTTATCATATTCCATCCCGCCAAAACCGTTCCCCCCTGCCCTATCCTTATACCCTGAAAGCCTTTTTTATAGCATTTTCGTCACACCGTCAAGCTGTTTGGAACAATTAGTTCCGGAAACGAGATGCTCAGCCAGGGAAAAGTGGATCGCAACAGCCGCAATTGGTCTGCAGATTTTGACTTTGTAGAAATTCTTAATCTCGAAACCGGAAAAAGCGGCAGACCAATTGCGGCTGTTGCGCTCCACTTTTCCCTGGCGTCCCCCCATCATTTTTTACATTTAAAGTAATAAATAGCAGCATCTTCCACATACATTAGACAAAGTAACCAACAAATTTTCATTTCCTCTTTTGGGAATCTATACATTTCATGAAATATAGAAAATGAATTGATTTTTTATCATCTTCTGTCGTATAATGTACCTTGTTTCAAAAGAAATTCAAACGATATTATAATAGGAAGTTATGGTGAAAATTATGGAAAAAAAAGATTTACATAAGTTGGGGATCGACATTGGTTCCACCACCGTAAAAATCGCAATCCTGAATTCAGATAACAAGCTGCTTACTTCCGATTATCAGCGGCACTTTGCCAATATACGGGAGACATTATCCGATTTGTTAAAAAAAGCCTATGATAAACTGGGGAATCTTATGATGGCTCCTATGATTACCGGTTCCGGCGGGCTGACCCTCGCCAAGCACTTGGACATCCCCTTTGTACAGGAAGTTATTTCCGTTTCCACCGCTCTGTCGGACTATGCGCCGCAAACTGACGTGGCCATTGAGCTTGGCGGGGAAGACGCCAAGATTATTTATTTTGAAGGTGGAAATGTAGAACAGCGCATGAACGGCATCTGCGCCGGAGGCACCGGCTCTTTCATCGACCAGATGGCCTCCCTGCTCCAGACGGACGCTACCGGGCTTAACACCTACGCCAAGGATTACAAGGCAATCTACCCCATTGCCGCCCGCTGCGGGGTATTTGCCAAGACCGATATCCAGCCCCTGATCAATGAAGGCGCTACCAGGGAGGATTTGTCCGCTTCTATTTTCCAGGCTGTGGTAAATCAGACCATCAGCGGCCTGGCCTGCGGCAAACCCATCCGGGGACATGTGGCGTTTTTAGGCGGCCCCCTTCATTTTTTACCGGAATTAAAAGCTGCTTTCATACGGACGCTGAATCTGGATGAGGAGCATATCATCGCCCCGGACCACTCCCATCTGTTTGCAGCCATCGGTTCCGCCCTGAATTATAAAGAAGAGCATACGGCGTCCTTACAGGAGATTATCCAAAAGCTCTCCTCCGACATCCATATGGAATTTGAAGTGGAACGTATGGAACCCTTGTTTGCAGACGGCAAAGCTTACAAATTATTCCAAAAACGCCACAGCGCCCATCATGTTGCGACAGCAGATTTATCTACCTACCAAGGGGATTGTTATCTGGGAATTGACGCCGGATCCACCACCACGAAGGTGGCGTTGGTGGGAGAAGACGGCTCCCTGCTGTATTCTTTTTACAGCAGCAACAATGGAAGCCCCCTTGCAACGGCCATTTCCTCTCTGCAGGAAATTTATACCCTGCTGCCGGAAGGCGCCCGCATCGTCCATTCCTGCTCCACAGGCTACGGCGAGGCCCTGATGAAGGCCGCATTTCTGCTGGATGAAGGAGAAGTGGAAACGGTGGCTCATTACTATGCGGCTGCATTTTTTAATCCGGAAGTGGACTGTATCTTGGACATCGGCGGCCAGGATATGAAATGCATCAAAATCAAAGATCAAACCGTAGACAGCGTACAGCTCAATGAAGCCTGCTCCTCCGGCTGCGGCTCTTTTATTGAAACCTTTGCCAAATCCTTGAATTACTCTGTGGAGGATTTTGCACAGGCCGCTCTGTTTGCCCAAAATCCCATCGACCTTGGCACACGATGTACGGTATTTATGAATTCCAAGGTGAAGCAGGCCCAAAAAGAAGGCGCGGAAGTATCGGATATTTCCGCCGGATTGGCCTATTCTGTCATTAAAAACGCATTATTTAAGGTAATCAAGGTGTCCGACGCCAAAGACCTGGGACAGCACATTGTAGTCCAGGGAGGCACCTTTTACAACGACGCCGTTCTTAGAAGCTTTGAAAAAATCTCGGGCTGTGAAGCCGTCCGTCCGGACATTGCAGGCATTATGGGAGCTTTCGGCGCATCTCTGATTGCCCGGGAACGTCATGAAGCCGGATACAAAAGCACGATGCTCTCCATTGAGGAGATCAACGCCCTTACCTTTGAGACCAAATTATCCCGCTGTAAGGGCTGCACCAACAACTGTCTTTTGACCATTAACCGTTTTTCCGGGGGACGCCAGTATATCACCGGTAACCGCTGTGAAAAGGGCCTTGGCCTGGAAAAAAATAAAGAACAGATTCCAAACTTGTTCGATTACAAAAACAAGCGGATTTTCAACTACCCGCCTTTGGAAAAAGAAAAAGCCCTCCGGGGCACGGTGGGCATCCCCCGAGTACTGAACATGTATGAAAACTTCCCCTTCTGGGCGGTATTTTTCCGTGAACTGGGTTTTTCTGTCATGCTCTCTCCTCAGAGCACCCGTAAAATATACGAGATGGGCATTGAATCCATTCCCAGTGAATCCGAATGTTATCCAGCCAAATTGGCCCACGGCCACGTGTCCTGGCTGATACGGGAGCAGGCAGATTTTATTTTTTACCCCTGCATCCCCTATGAACGCAACGAATTTCCGGATTCCAACAACCACTACAACTGCCCCATTGTCACCTCCTACGCGGAAAACATCAAAAACAATGTGGATGAAATCACCTCCGGACAAGTGCGGTTCTTAAATCCATTCTTATCCTTCGGAGATAAACAGGCGCTACTGGCCCAGCTTCAGCAGGTATTTTCCAAGGAGTTTTCTATTTCCATGGAAGAAATCAAGCATGCGGTAGACGCCGGATGGGAGGAACTGGCCGCCGTCCGCTTGGAAATGCAAAAGAAAGGGGAGGAAACGCTCAAATATATGGAAGAAACTGGCCGCCGGGGTATTGTACTGGCCGGACGGCCCTACCACGTGGACCCGGAAATCCACCACGGTATTCCGGAATTGATCAACTCCTATGGCATTGCCGTATTGACGGAGGATTCCGTCTCCCATCTTCATCAAGTGGAACGGCCTTTGATCGTAATGGATCAGTGGATGTATCATTCCCGCCTTTACGCGGCGGCCAACTTTGTCAAGACCCGGGAGGATCTGGACTTGATCCAGCTCAACTCCTTCGGCTGCGGCTTAGACGCCGTTACCACCGACGCAGTGGGAGATATTTTAACAAAATCAGGAAAAATTTACACTTGTCTGAAAATTGATGAAGTGAATAACTTAGGCGCGGCCAGAATCCGCATTCGTTCCCTGCTCTCCGCCATTCGGGTCAAGGAAAAGCAAAACCAGGCCCGCACCATCCGGTCGGCCAGCTACCAGCGAATCATATTCACAGAAGAGATGAAGAAGAACTATACCATCCTCTGCCCCCAAATGTCGCCCATTCATTTCGACCTGATCGAGCCTGCCTTCCAGGCTTCCGGCTACAACCTGGTGGTATTGAAAAACGACAACCGTTCCGCTGTGGACGTAGGGCTGCGTTATGTGAACAATGACGCCTGCTATCCATCCTTGATGGTAGTGGGACAGATTATGGACGCCATTCTCTCTGGCAATTACGATTTAAACCGGACGGCAGTGATTATTTCCCAAACCGGAGGCGGATGCCGTGCTTCCAACTATATCGGCTTTATCCGCCGCGCCCTGGAGAAAGCGGGCTGCCCCCAGATTCCGGTTATTTCCATCAACTTAAGCGGCTTGGAAGGGAATCCAGGATTTAAGTTTACGCCCGCCCTTGTCCAGAAAGGAATGTACGGCGTCGTTTTCGGAGATATTTTCATGCGCTGCTTGTACCGAATGCGGCCATATGAAGCCACAAAAGGCTCCGCCAACGCCCTTCATGAAAAATGGAAAAAGAAATGCATCGCATTCCTTTCTTCCCCCAAATTCCTGTCCCACCGGACCTTTAAGCGTTACTGCCGCCAGATCATCCGGGATTTTGACAACCTCCCGATACTGGATATCCAAAAGCCCCGGGTGGGCGTGGTAGGTGAAATTCTGGTGAAATTTCTGCCGGCCGCCAACAATTATCTGGTGGAACTGTTAGAGGCAGAAGGAGCGGAAGCTGTCGTGCCCGACCTACTGGACTTTTTCTTATACTGTTTCTACAATCAGAACTTCAAGACAGACTATCTGGGCATGAAAAAATCCTCCAAGCGCAATGCCAATCTGGGAATCAAGGCTCTGGAATGGTTACGGAGCGCGGCCCGGGACGAATTCAACAAAAGCCGCCATTTCCATGGGCCGGCCCATATTGAAGAGCTGGCGAAATATGCCTCTCCTATCGTGTCTCAAGGGAACCAGACCGGGGAAGGCTGGTTTTTAACAGGCGAAATGCTGGAGCTGATTCATACGGGAACCAATAACATCGTCTGCGCCCAGCCCTTTGCCTGCCTGCCCAACCATGTGGTGGGGAAAGGCGTGATCAAAGAACTTCGCCACCGCTACCCCCTTTCCAATATCGTAGCCATCGACTACGACCCTGGAGCCAGCGAGGTAAACCAGTTAAACCGCATCAAGCTGATGCTGTCCACCGCCCAGAAAAATTTAAAGGCAGATCGGCAGGCGGCTGCAGCAGAATAAGAAATAACATTAGAGCAAATCAAATAGCCATGCTTGCATGGCTATTTTCCTCATTGCTCGCGGGAATAAATTCCTTCTATTTCAATACCTTTTCCACTTCTTGTGCACTTGGCATTCCACTTTGTGCTCCAAACTTTTCAATGGACAACCCGGCCGCTGCATTTCCATAAACCAGGGCTGACCGCACATCTGCCCCTGCCGCAATCTGCACACAAAAAGCCCCGTTCAGCGTGTCTCCGGCCCCCGTAGTATCCACTACTTTCGCCGGATGCGCCGGAACCGTCACAATCTCCCCGGATTTCAGGCAAGTTGTCACTCCCTTTGCTCCCTGGGTAATAATTAATTTCTCGGGATACTTCCTCAGGAGCTGTTCCACCGGAACATGATCTCCAAAAATCAACCGTGCTTCGTGTTCATTGGGCGTGAGATACGATACTTTATCCACAACTTCCATAGGAACCTTCGCGGCCGGAGCCGGATTCAGCGCCACCGGGATGTGATTCTGGCTGCAAAAATCAACGACGTAATGGACAGTATCCAGAGAAATCTCCTGCTGAAGAACCACCATATCAAAATCCTTCAGCTCATGTTTTACTTCATCTACATAGGCCCTGTCTACCTTTTCATTGGCTCCTGGAACAACGACAATGGTATTATCATTTTCACCAATGGTAATCATAGCCGTTCCGGTGGGAACTTCCTTCAACACCTGAATCTGCTTTATCAAAATGCCTTCCTTCTCAAGGTTTTTCAATACTTTCTGCCCGCTGTCGTCCGCTCCTACGCAGCCGAACATTGCAACCTCTGCCCCTAGCCTGGCCATAGCCACCGCCTGATTCGCTCCCTTTCCTCCCGGATAAAAGCTCACATTGCTTCCCCGGACGGTTTCTCCTTTCAAAGGAATCCGTTCCGCAGTTATTACCATATCCATATTGATACTTCCAACCACCGCTAATCTCATAGCCATCCTCCATTCATTTTACGGTATCACCCAACTTTCAAGGAAAATTTGATCACAATTTCCCATAAGGGTACTTCGCATCTTTTCTCTCCACAGCTCTCTATATCATAACACAACCGGCGCAGCTTACGCTCCGCCGGTTAAAAAAATTCCTGTATTCTACTCTCAAAACTGAATTTCTCTTCTATAAATCACAGTTATTCACCGTTCTTGGGAAAGGAATCACATCGCGGATGTTACTCATACCCGTCAAGTACATCACACAGCGCTCAAATCCCAGTCCAAAACCTGCATGGCGGGCGGAACCGTACTTGCGCAGATCCAGATAGAAATCATAATCTTCCTTCTTAAGCCCCATTTCTTCGATTCGCGCACATAGCTTCTGGTAATCGTCTTCCCTCTGGCTTCCGCCGATAATCTCCCCGATTCCAGGCACCAGGCAGTCCATGGCTGCAACCGTCCTGCCGTCTGGATTCATCTTCATATAGAAAGCCTTAATCTCCTTGGGATAATCCGTTACAAAAACGGGGCGCTGGAATACTTCTTCCGTCAAATACCGCTCATGTTCCGTCTGCAAATCCACACCCCAGGACACCTTATATTCAAAATTGTCATTATTCTTCTCCAGAATCTCAATGGCCTCGGTATACGTCACATGGCCGAAATCAGAATTTACCACATGGTTCAGCCGTTCCAGCAATCCTTTATCCACAAAGCTGTTAAAGAAATTCATTTCTTCCGGAGCTTGTTCCAGCACGAAACGAATGATATATTTCAACATACTTTCCGCCAGCATCATATCGTCTTTTAAGTCCGCAAACGCGATTTCCGGCTCAATCATCCAAAATTCCGCCGCATGGCGCGTCGTATTGGAATTTTCCGCCCGAAAGGTTGGGCCGAAGGTATATATATTTCGGAACGCCATGGCGTACGTCTCTCCGTTCAACTGTCCGCTGACGGTAAGGTTCGTAGGCTTATTAAAAAAGTCCCTGCTAAAATCCACATTCCCCTCTTCTGTCCTGGGAATATCATTTAAATCCAGCGTTGTCACCTGAAACATCTCTCCGGCGCCTTCGCAGTCGCTTCCGGTAATCAATGGCGTATGCACATACACAAAATCCCTCTCCTGGAAAAACTTGTGGATAGCGTATGCAATCAAAGAGCGCACCCGGAACACTGCCTGAAACGTATTTGTCCTGGGCCTCAAATGGGAAATGGTCCGCAGATACTCAAACGTATGGCGCTTTTTCTGCAGCGGATAATCCGGGGTAGAAGCTCCTTCTACGATCACGTCCTGTGCCTGGACTTCAAAGGGCTGTTTGGCCTGGGGCGTGGGAACGAGCGTCCCCTTTACCAGGATAGCCGCTCCTACATTCAGCTTGGATATTTCCCCATAATTACTTAATTCTTCGGAATACACTACCTGGAGAGGCTCAAAAAAGGTTCCGTCGTTTACGACAATAAATCCAAAATTTTTGGAATTACGTATGCTGCGGACCCAGCCGCAGACTTCTACTGTTTTGTCCAGGTATTTTTCTCTGTTTCTGAATAGGTCTTTTATGTTTGTTAGGGTCATTTCATAATCTCCTTCCCGGGTTAGATAACTTTTATTTTGTGATACAGGGGACGGAAATTCATGGAGGGCCTTCCTCACGCAAACTGCGGCAACGCTGCGGTGAACTAACTGCTAACTCCGACTAGGAGATTCAGGAATGCCTTCATCTCCAAGTCTTCGTAAGCAGTGGATTTCACCTCCGCTAAAAACGCCTTCCAATGTTTGCTTAGAGGAAGGCCCTCCATGAATTTCCTGTGTATCGAAAAATAAAATAATTATTGTGATGTTTTGTTATTCTTCTTTTTCTTCGTTTTCATCTGCTTTGGTATCGTCCTTGGGCGTCTCGGGGTCGGATTGGGAGTCATCTCCGGTATTCGTATCATCCTCGGGCGTCTCGGGGTCGGATTCCGTGCCGGATGCGCTGTCCGGGGTGGGTACGGTATAGTTCACTTTGGCATTTTGTACTACATAGTCCAGTACTTTATTTCCCAGGCAGATCTGTCTGACGTAGTCTTTGTCGTATTGCTCATACAATTCTTCTTCTGTAGCAAAGCCATAAGTACCCAGCATACTGTCCACAAATGTCTGGTACTCTTCATCATCTATGTCCAACTTTTCTTTCTCAGCAATGGCATCTAAGATCAGTTCAAATTCCAGGCTGCTTTTTACATCTTCTGTGATCTGCTCCTGGTACTCTTCTTCTGTAATGTTGGCCTGTTTGAGATAGTCTTCCAGGCTGGAGCCCTGGGCTTCATAGCTTTTTTCAGCCTGGCTTTTATATTCTTCCACCCGTTCTTTTAGCATATCTTTTGGAATTTCTTTTACGGTGCAAATCTCCTGAAGCTTGGCAATGGCTGAGGAACGTGCGCTTGCCTGAGCATAGTAATCGTTGGAGCCATCCAGGGTCTTCTTGACATCTTCTAAGAACTGTTCGACGGTAGCCTGCCCAAATTTCTCCGAGACATACTCATCCGTCATAGTATCATATGTCATTTCCTTTGTCTTAACAATCCTGTTGACCTTTACATCAAATACCACAGGTTTCCCAGAAAAATCCGGGTTATTCTGATAGGGATCCGGAAATTTCAAATCAAGGGAACGAGATTCATTCACTTTGGCTCCCACCAGACCGTCTTCAAAGCCTTCAATAAATGAATGGGAACCAATCTTTAAAATATGGTTTTCTGCCGTACCCCCGGCAAAAGCCTCGCCATCCATTTTTCCCTCATAATTAATATCAACGGTGTCCCCATCCTCCACGGTATCCTTCTCTATCGTCTCATAATCAGGGTACATCGCCAGGGTCTGATTTACATAATTTCGGATATCATCATCTGTAAGCTCTGCTTTCTGGGCTTCAATCTCCATTCCCATATATTCCCCAAGCTCTACGTAATTTTTCTTACCATTTCCGCACCCTGAGAGTACCGTCAAGGCGCATAAACCGACAATAAATGCCGCCGTCATTTTCTTCATATCATCATTACCTTTCTATTTTGTGTCAGCTCATCTGCTTTCATAGTATATAAAGATACCATATTTCTCGGGAAATGAAAACCCTTGCCACAAATAATTCACAAATAAATCAGATATCCTTTGCACTTTCCGTAAAAAAGGATATAATGATAAGAAAAAACATGAGAGGAGCCGGGCAAAGCTGCCCCGGCGAATGCGATCCTGGCATTTGCCGCAAACAAACTTATGAGTACATTAAATTTAACACTCTTGACGGATCTGTACGAATTAACCATGATGCAGGGCTATTTCAAAACCAAAAACCATGATGTGGTAGTCTTCGATGCATTTTACCGGGCCAATCCCTCAGGAGGGGGATACGCTGTTTGTGCAGGATTGGATCAAGTCATCGACTATGTGAAAAATCTTCATTTTGACCAGGAGGATGTTTCCTATCTCAGAAGCCTTGGCATCTTCGACGACGACTTTCTTCAATACCTAAGCGATTTCCATTTTTCCGGGGATATTTATGCCATTCCCGAGGGCACCGTTATTTTCCCCAGGGAACCTCTGATCAAGGTAATCGCGCCTATTATGGAAGCGCAGTTGATTGAAACCGCCATTTTGAACATTATCAACCACCAGAGCCTGATTGCCACCAAGGCCGCCCGGGTCTGCTATGCCGCTCAGGGAGACGGAGTGATGGAATTCGGCCTGCGCCGGGCGCAAGGCCCTGATTCCGGCACTTACGGGGCAAGGGCCGCTGTGATCGGCGGCTGCACCGGAACCTCCAACGTTCTGGCCGGGCAAATGTTTGATATCCCGGTAAAAGGCACCCATGCTCATAGCTGGATCATGAGCTTCCCAGATGAATACACCGCTTTTAAAACATATGCAGACCTGTATCCTTCCGCCTGCATCTTGCTGGTGGATACTTATGATACCCTCAAATCCGGCGTTCCTAATGCCATCCGGGTATTCCGGGAACTGAAAGAAGCCGGGGTTCCTCTCACATTTTACGGAATCCGCATGGACAGCGGGGATCTTGCCTATCTTTCCAAAAAAGTCCGTAAAATGCTGGACGAAGCCGGTTTTCCCGACGCTGTGATCTCCGCTTCCAACGACCTGGACGAGTATCTCATAGAAAGCCTAAAAATTCAGGGGGCCACCATCACCTCCTGGGGTGTGGGAACCAATCTGATCACTTCCAAGGACTGCCCGGCTTTCGGCGGCGTGTACAAGCTGGCCGCCATTCAAGATGAAAACGGGAATTTTATTCCCAAAATCAAGCTGTCGGAGAACACAGAAAAGGTTACAAACCCCGGAAACAAAACCGTCTATCGCATCTATGAAAAAGATTCCGGCAAAGTCAAAGCAGATCTGATCTGCCTGGTGGGTGAAACCTTTGACGAATCCAAGGATCTTCGGCTTTTTGATCCGGTGGAGACCTGGAAAAAAACCCGGCTTCCCGGCGGTTCCTATACTATGCGGGAGCTCTTCGTCCCTGTTTTTGAAAAAGGAAAATGCGTCTATGAAAGTCCCTCTGTGATGGAAATCCAGGAATACTGCAACCGGGAAAAAGACACCCTTTGGAATGAGACAAAACGTTTTGTAAATCCCCATCATATTTATGTGGACTTGTCAGATAAGCTCTTTCAAATGAAAACAGATTTGTTTAATGAGATGAGCAATAAGGAATAAAAATCATTGCTGTTCTTTGCCAGGAGGCTTCTCAAGATTGAGAGGTCTCCTGTTTTAGTCACATCTACGCTATTTATATATTAGTAACTTCTTATTGCTCCTCGTTCTATTTGCTGTTATACTTTATGCAAACGTAGGGTATCTGAATAACCTCTATGCCAGATGGCAGAAACCGGAACGGGCTTTGGCATATAAAAAATACGCGAAATGTTCCTGTCCGTCAATGTCAATTTCGATCTCTCACGAAAGTTAAAATTTATTATATTCTGCAAAAAGCGATTTCAAAACCTCATAAATAAAGGTTTTTGGCATTGCGCGTACTCGGCCTAGTTAAACCCAACAACCTTCTGTGAAATCTTATAGGCAACCACGGAAATTTTCCTGCCGCCCTTTCCCGGCAGATTCATGGTTTGTCCCATAATACCGTTTCTTAGCCGATGGAACAGGCGCAGGTCATAATTTTTAATATACTTCCAAAGCTCCCGTTTTTTGTTTAAATTCTCCTCCGTCCCGGAACGGATACACATAATCGTAGAAATCACCGTAATGATTTCCAGATAGTTAAACATATATTTCCGCAGCTTCTTATTGGGAAGCTTCCACAAATCCACCGCTTCTACCATCAGCTTGTTCACCTTGATCTGTTGGTCAATCCGTCTAATCATCACCGCTTCATTGACAGATTGATCCTCTCTTCCAATAAAATAGCGGTAAAAATCCACATCAAGGTAATACATGGTTTTTACATAAGGCAAAGGGAAATACACAAAAATGTTGTCCACATAAAAGGTGTGTTCCGGAAGCTTCAAGCCGCATTCCCGCAAAAGCTGTGTACGGTAAATCACAGAATGCATCAAGATATAACGTCCCTTTTTGAAATGCTTTGCCTCCTCCCAGCCAAATAGCTGATCTTTGGGCAAAATACTTCTGTAATGCATTACCTTTTTTCGCTTTACCCCTTCCTTTTCATAGACGAAATTACTGATCAGCATATCTAAAGCATTCTGCCCGCCGCTTAATGTCCGCAACGTTTCTAAGATTTTCTGGTAGGCTTCTTCATTTACCCAGTCGTCACTGTCCACCACTTTAAAAAACAAGCCGGTGGCATTACGGATTCCTGCATTTACCGCCTCCCCATGGCCGCCGTTTTTCTGATGGATCGCCTTTACAATAGAGGGATATTTTTTTGCATATTGATCTGCAATTTCAGGCGTAGCATCCATCGAACCGTCATCTACGATCAAAATCTCCACATCTTCCCCGCCTGGCAACAGGGATTCGATACAATGTTCCATATAATCCTGGGAATTGTAACAAGGAATTGCGATTGATAATAATTTCATAACTCTGTATTCTCCTTTTGTAAGGTTTTCTTATTTCAAAACAAAAGCAGGCGCACCTTTTGTCTCTTTGACTCATTGGCTTTATCGCCTGTCCCTGTGGACATTATACACAGTACTGTCCGCCGAAGGCAAATACTTTTTTCTTAAGCTTTTCTAAATAATTCCGGAAACCTGAAACACTTCACTCACTGGCATGATATTGCTGCCAGAACCAATGTAAATTAGTTACAGAAACAAGATATACAGCCCGGAAAAAGAATGTGAACAAAATTCATATATTATTAACAAAATTATCATAAACTGAACATATCAATGACACAACTGGCAGATATACTGAAAATCATCAAAGCAAGATTATTATTTGAGCCGATAAACAATTGATTCCCCTCAATTGTTTTTCATAAATCTTTTTCATAGCCTTGCCTTAGGGCGTGTTAATACGGTTATTCCCGCGTCTTAAGGCAAGGTTCCTCCCAATTTTATTTGGAAGCTTACATTGATAGCCTCACTTTTTCATACATTCAAGCTATAACCTTTTAGTGGCCGGCATTCAAACGCCGGCCCCTTTTTTTATATTTCCCAAACCACATAGAATTATGATAGAATAGAACGAAACACAAATGATTATCTTCTCTTGAAAGGAGCACTTTCATGAACGACTACGAAAAACGGGGGTATCTGAACCAGGACTACCGTATCTTTCATATTACAGACCAAAGCCAGCGGGAATTTCCCCACCATTATCACGACTTTTATAAGATTCTGATCCTTCTAAAAGGGGATGTTACCTACTGCATCGAAGGAAAATCTTATCCTTTACTTCCTTATGATATTGTGCTGATCAGCGCTGGAGAAGTCCACCATCCAATCGTCCGCAGCAGCACCCCTTACGAGCGCATCATTCTCTATATCTCCCCCAACTTTCTGTCTTCTTTCCGGGCGGAAGGCTGCGACCTGGAGCTTTGCTTTTTACGGGCACAGCAGGAAAAATCCAACGTTCTGCGGCTTCCATCCATCCAAAGCAGCCGGCTGTATCAGGCGCTTATGGAACTGGAAGGCTCCGTCACTGAAAAAAGCTATGGAGCAGAATTTTACCGGAAGCTCTTATTCTTGGAATTTATGGTTCATTTAAACCGTGCCGCCGTTTTGGACACGCTGCATTTTATGCCCAACAATAATGCCAATGATAAGATCCTCATGGTTCTATCCTATATGAACGAACATCTGACAGAAAAAATCTCCATAGACAGCCTGTCCAAGCAATTTTACATCAGCAAATATTATTTAATGCATTCCTTCAAAAAAGAAACCGGCTACACCATAGGCGCCTATCTGCATCTGAAACGCCTTTTTTATGGAAGGGAGCTAATCCGACAAGGAATGCCTGTGACAAAAGCCTGCTTCGCATGCGGTTTTTCCAGTTACTCCGCTTTCTCCAGGGCTTACAAGAAGCAATTTGGGGAAGCCCCCACCCATCCCCAGGGCCTTCCCTGAAAACTGCCCGTTTTTTTGTATATTCCCTGGTGATATTGCAGATAATGCTTTAAAAGAGCAGTCCCTTCCATTGACAGGAATCAGTCCCTATGATATTGTTAGACACAAATAAAACGTAACAGTAAAGCCCCTGGCTTCACTGTTACGATGAAACTACAAAATGAACGTGTTTTTTTACAAAAACGGAGGATTTTCTCATGATCAACGAATGCTATTATGACGAATTTGACAAAAAAGAGGGACTCGGCTTTGATTCTAAGGTTGTTCACGGAGCCATGGGCTGCGACCCCATTACCGGAGCCGTCAGTTTCCCAATTTTCCAGAGCGCCACATTCCGTCACCGCTCCTTCGGTATTTCCACCGGATACGATTATTCCCGGCTCTCAAACCCTACCCGCCAGGAACTGGAACGCACCATCGCCATACTGGAAGGAGGCCTGGAAGGTTTTGCATTTACCAGCGGACAGGCTGCCAATATGACAGTTTTTAGTCTGTTAAAAAATGGTGATCATGTATTGCTCTCTGATGATATTTACGGCGGCACCTTCCGTATCTGTGAAGAAATCTTTCGCGGCGTCGGAGCCGATTTTACTTATGTGGATATGGGTGACCTGGCGCAGGTCCGTGAGCATTTACGCCCTTCTACCCGGATGATCTTTGTGGAAACTCCTACGAACCCTATGATGAAAGTAGCGGACATTGCGGCCATCTCAAAAATTGCCAAAGAACAAGGCGCCTTGCTGGTGGTAGACAACACCTTCCTGACCCCTTGCTTCCAGCGTCCCATTGAATTAGGTGCGGATATCGTGGTACACAGCGGCACCAAATATCTCTGCGGCCACAACGACGTACTGGCCGGGCTTGCCGTAGTCACTACTCCGGAATTAGCGGAGCATTTTCACGGGGAAACGAAATCCCGGGGAAATCAACTGGCTCCCTTTGATTCCTGGCTGCTTCTTCGCGGCCTGAAAACCCTGTCCCTAAGAATGAAGCGCCACAACGAAAATGCTATGGAAGTGGCCAAATGGCTGCGCTCTCACCCCAAAGTAAAAAAAGTCTACTACACCGGCTTTGAAGACCACAAGGGGTATGAGATCTCCTGCAGACAAGCCAGCGGCTTCGGCGGCATGATTTCCTTTGAATTAGACAGTGAGGAAAGCGCCCACAAGCTTCTGTCCAACGTCAATATGATTCTCTTCGCAGAAAGCCTGGGAGGGTGTGAGACGCTTGTCACTTATCCTCTGACCCAAACTCATGAATCCATTCCGCGGAAAACCTGCGAGAAGCTGGGGATCAACGAACGCTTTATCCGCATTTCCATCGGGATAGAAGATGCAGCAGATATTATCAACGACCTTTCCCAGGCTTTGGAATAGGAGCAGCCTATGAACATTCAGTTTACGAAAATGCAGGCCTTTGGCAACGACTATATTTATATGAATACTTTGAACCAGGACATGCCCTCTTCTCTGGGGGATTTGGCAAAACACGTCTCTGATATCCACTATGGAATCGGCTCCGACGGCATGGTATTGATCTGCCCTTCCAATTCCTGTGAATTCCGTATGAGGATTTTCAATCCCGACGGCACAGAAGGAGAAATGTGCGGCAATGCTTTACGCAGCACAGCAAAGTATGTCTACGACAAAGGTCTGACAGACAAGACGGATTTCTATATTGAGACATTTGGCGGCAACCAGCATATCCAGCTTGAGACGGCCGGGGGCAAAGTCACCAACATAACCGCGGATATCGGAAAGCCTGTTTTGGACGCCAGGAAAATCCCTGTTTGTACCCCTCTGGATACATTTGTGAACCAGCCCGTCTCTGTAGAAGGCCGGACATTTTATCTCACAGCCGTCTCCTGGGGCAACCCCCACTGTGTTACGTTTTTGGACACCCTGGAGGATCTGAACATCACCCTCTACGGTCCTGCCATAGAAACCATGATATCCCTGTTCCCCAACCGCACCAATGTTACGTTCGCCCAGGTGGTTGATGATTCTCATATCAGGATCCGGGAATGGGAACGGGGAACCGGAGAAACCATCGGCTGCGGAACCGGCTGCTGCACTGCCGTAGCAGCGGCAAACATCCTGGGTTTGTGCGGCCGTACCGTGACCGTAGAACAAATCGGCGGCCCGCTGCACATCCACTGGGACGAAGAGGACCACATGTTTATGACGGGCCCCTCCCACTATATTTGCGAAGGAGAAATCATCTATGAAGCTGAGTGAGTTGATAGAACACATATCCCCCCTCCAGGTGATCGGGGATGTGGATGTAGATATTTCATCCATAGAATACAATTCCAAACAAGTAACAGATAAGACACTGTTTGTCTGCCTCAAAGGCTTTAAATCAGACGGACATACCTATATCGGGGACGCCTTCCACAAAGGCGCCTCCGCTTTTCTGGTGGAGACGCTTCCTACCGCTCCCATTGACGCTACGATCATCCAGGTGACAGACACCCGAAAAGCTCTGGCTTTAGCCGCTGCCGCCTGGTTCGGCCATCCGGCGAAAAAGCTCACTGTCATCGGCCTTACCGGAACCAAGGGTAAGACTACCACTGCCTTTATGATGAAACAGATTCTGGAGGAATCCGGATATAAAACCGGCATGATCGGAACCGTAGGCGCCTATATCTGCGACGAAAAAATCCCCATCAAAAATACGACTCCCGAATCCTTTGAGCTTCATTCTCTATTTGCCAGGATGGTGGAGAAAGGCTGTACCCACGTGGTTATGGAGGCTTCCTCCCAGGGCTTCAAATTGGAACGCACGGCAGGCATCCTCTTTGATTACGGCGTCTTTTTAAACCTTTCCCCGGATCATATCAGCCCGGCGGAACACAAGGATTTTGCAGAATACCGGGACTGCAAAAAAATGATGTTTTGCCAAACCAGGCGAGCTGTTGTAAATATCGACGGGGATCACTGGGAATATGTCACTGCAGACGCCCAAACTCCTATCACGTTCTCCACAAGCCAGCCCGCGTCCCTCACCGCTTCCCACATGGAAAATATCTGGGAGCCAGGACTCCTGGGTTCTGCCTTTACAGTCCATGGGCTCTATGAAGGAACCGTAACATTGAACATGCCCGGCGCCTTTAACGTGCATAATGCATTGGCCGCCATGGCTATTGCCGCGGATCTTGGCATTCCTTTTGAAACAGCTGCATCAGCTCTTAAAAAAGTATCCGTCAAAGGCCGTACACAGCTGATTCCGGAAGCGGCCCATTTGTCCACCTTCCTCATTGACTATGCCCACAATGCATTAAGTATTGAAAGCCTTCTTTCCATGTTGAAAAGCTATCATCCAGGACGGCTGATCTGCCTGTTTGGCGGCGGCGGCAATCGGGACAAGCAGCGGCGCTACGATATGGGAAAGGCTGCGGGGAAATATGCAGACTTGACCATTATCACCACGGATAACCCCCGCTGGGAAGATCCGGCCAATATCAACGCCCATATTATAGAAGGGCTGGACGTTTACCATGGACAGTACCAGATTATTATGGACCGCACGGAGGCCATCCATTACCTTATGGACCACTGCAAAAAGGACGACATTGTTGCATTAATCGGAAAAGGGCATGAAGAATACCAGGAAATCGAAGGCGTAAAATACTACTTTTCGGAAGAAAGCATCATACGGGAATATGCCCGGGAACAAAACTGAGATCAGAAAGGGGTCTGTCGTTTCCCGGCAGACCCCTTTTTCTTCCTTTCACTCTACTTACCCTTTGATTATTTAATGGTTTCGAGAAATTTCCCGAAACTGCATAAAATTATTTCCGACTAAATTTGCTGCCCGATTTCGTAACGGTTTCCTGGGCACTGGCAGAATGACACCTGGAAAAGATTTCATCACTATAAGGAAGCAAAGTCATCGCGCGGTAGGACAGACTGATCAGGTTGATCAGCCGTTCGATCCCTTCCTTGCTGCGAATGCGGTATTCCTCCATGGACCAGAAGGTCTTTCCTCCATAATAAGAAACCTCAATGTTCCATCTCAGGCCATACCAGGCCAGCGGCAGATAAAAGACATTTTCTGCTCCATAAGAATTTATCCTATTATAACCAATGTTTCCGTAATCATCACTCATTATAAATCATCCATAGTCATACATGGAAGTTCCTTTTCTTGTCTTAACTGCTTATCATTTGTAAAAAGCATATCACATCCGCTGACAACAGCCGTAGCAATCTGCAAAGCAGCCATAGCCTTAAAATTCTTATATCGCCCTCTTATCTTTGCCCCTTGCTCTGCAAATCAATGCCGATCTCAGCAATAATTGCACAGGAAGCCGTTGTGCTGATTCCATAAATGCTACTCAGCTGCTCCACCTGCAAAGCAAATGGGGCCATGTCTGCCTCAAGACTCTTTTCGATTTCAGTAAGATGTTCTTTTAAGGAATCATAATGGTCCATAAGAATCTTCAGGAAGGCTTTTTGATGTTCTAACAGGGTTCCATTTACGGACATGAGGATTTCATCTATACGGTTTCTTGCCTTTGTTTTTAAGCCGGGTGCCAAAGAAGCCTTGTCAATCTGCCCATGCTCAGTGAGATGCCGGATGATGTTCCTGCCGGAAGCGCCAAAAATATCAGAAATAAAAGAGGAAAGGCGAAAGTCAGAACTCTGCTGGAACTTCTCGACCCTGTTTCTCTGGGATGTGATGTCACGGATGACGCTCTTACGGTAACGGTTTAAATCGCGGAACTCTGATTACATTCGGGCAATAAAACAAGCCCACTATCAATCATATTTCTATCACTGATAATGGACTTGTTTCGTTGTCCAAATATTTAATTTCACGATGTACAGAATTCTTCCTTTCTTGATGATTATTTTAGAACGCTCGTTCTAATTACCTTTTGATTACAACTAAAATAAAAAGCCCTAAACCTCATATAAATTCAAGGTCTTAGGCTTCCTAAAATAGCGGAAGAGGGATTTGAACCCCCGACACCACGGGTATGAACCGTGTGCTCTCGCCAACTGAGCTATTCCGCCGAAAAACTATCTCTATAAACTTGTTATAGAATGGGACCTATAGGGCTCGAACCTATGACCCTCTGCTTGTAAGGCAGATGCTCTCCCAGCTGAGCTAAGATCCCTTGTGTCTGCTACTATACACTAACTGCAACCGACTTGATAAGTATACTATTACTGTCAAAAAAAGTCAAGCTATTTTTTCATTTTTTTATATTTTTTTATCTCTGGTCTCTATACCACATCCCAATACCCTGCTGATTTTAAAGTTGTAATAAAAATTTAAAACGCTCTTTTTAAAACTGTAAATACCAAAAAACAGCAAATTCTTCATTATCAAAGTTTCTGACATCTTCCCAGTTATTTTCCCAGTTACGGATCGCGTAAGGGTATTTCTTCCCCCACTTCTCGCAGACTGCATCAAGCTCTGACAGGGCTGCCTCTTCATTTGGTGCATTGTATACGGCCTTGAAGTCAGAGGAGAATTTTTTCAGGTCATTATAATTCATCCCAAGCCAGAACCTGCTGGATTCATTTGCCCCTACCGTGATGCTTAAGATCTCCTTATGCCCATCAACGGTCACGCCCAGCACGATATAGGCGGCACGGCTTAAGATCCGGCCGTCCTCCCGGACTTTATAATGGATACAGTCCATAAACACAAACGGGTAGACCGGGTTGAGCGGGCGGGTCTGCCATTCCTTCACCTCGGGCAGGATCTTGTCTGTGATCTTGCTGACCAATTCCAATTTATCCATTGATTATATAATATTTGCCTGTTGACCACAATGTATATTTATACGCCCATTTTTAAAGGATACACAATTCCGAAAAGTAAGAAAAAAATCGCCAAAATAGCGAAAAGTTTTATATTATTTTGACCATTATATCCTATCTTGAAGACAGGTTCCGACATCATTTGCCATGAAAGCATGGTAATATAAACATACTTCATCTTGGCTTCCCTAATAGTTCCAACTACAGAAAGCCTTTTTCCTATTCCGGCTGCCTCCCAGATATGTTTTATCCGGGAGGCAGCCAAAACTTTTCTCTACTAAGTTTTTGTCGAAAAAAGGTGCCATCCGGCATCCCTTCGTTTTCGTTTGAAATTTTACACCGTCTGCTTCCCAAACATTTTAACGTATTCCTGAGCCATCTGAAGAGACAGATTCATTTTCTTTTGTAATCGCTCCAAAATATCACTTTCGGAAAGTCCAAAATCAAGTCCCGTTTCAACAATGCCCTTTGCTTCTCCTTTTGCTTCATTTTCTCTTGCAATTTCATCAAACAAAGATGAAATGTCAGGTCATTTTTTCTCTCTTCCACAAGGAGAATCTTATAATCATTTACAAATTCTTTCATCTTTTCTGGAATATCCAGCATTCCGTGGAGCGAAACCGCCCCATCCCATGGTTTTTCACCGTAATAGGCAGGAACCCCAGCCTGAAAGCCAGGGTTCCCTTTCCCTCATTTCTTGTCATTCCCAGACATTATGTTTCTCTCACTATTTAAAATACGCCACGCCGCTTTCGAACAGCTTCAAATCCTGCTCTCCATAAATATTTATGGCGACGCTTCTGCCCTGGCGTTCTGCATGGGCCATCTTCCCAAATACCCTGCCGTCCGGGCTGGTAATTCCCTCCACCGCCTGGAAGGAACCATTTACATTCCATTCCTCATCCATGGTGGGCTGTCCCTTTTCATCGACATATTGTGTCGCCACCTGACCATTCTCAAACAGCCGCTTTAACCATTCTTCCGAAGCCACAAACCGCCCTTCTCCATGGGAAGCCGGACTGGTGTAAGTCTTTCCCAGTTCCGCCTGCATCAGCCAGGGAGATTGATTGGATACGACTTTTGTGTTTACCATTCTGGAGATATGACGGCCAATGGTATTATAGGTCAAGGTGGGAGAATCAGGCGTCTGCTGCCTGATCTCACCATAGGGAACCAGCCCCAGTTTGATCAAAGCCTGGAATCCGTTGCAGATGCCCAGCATCAAGCCGTCCCGCTCCTTTAGCAGCCGGTTCACAGCCTCCGCCATCTTCTCATTCCGAAATGCAGTAGCAAAAAACTTGGCGCTTCCCTCCGGTTCATCCCCGGCTGAAAAACCTCCCGGAAACATCACAATTTGGGAACGGTCAATGGCCGCTGCAAAAGCATCCACAGATTCCCGGATATCGGATGGGCTTAAATTCCGGAATACCTGGACAATGGTATCGGCTCCGGCCCGCTCAAAGGCTCTGGCGCTGTCATACTCGCAGTTGGTTCCCGGAAAGACCGGAATAAAGACGGTGGGCCTGGCTGTTTTATGCCTGCATACAAATATTTCTTTTCTTTGGAAAAGTTCCGTATCCACAGGAACCGTCTCTTTTGACGCCCGGGTTGGGAATACGTTTTCCAAAGGCTGCTTCCACGCATCCAAAGCTTCCTCCATGGGAATTCTGGCATCCCCACAGACAAGCTCCGGCTGCGCCGTCACTTCGCCAATGACTGCACAATCCTGCTCTGCAACTTTCAAAAGCTCCAGTTTCTCTGCCGCAACCTCTGCGATCAGGCTGCCGAACCCGGGAGCAAACATGGCGTCCCCGCAGGCCGCCTGATCCAGCGACACACCCAGCTGATTCCCGAAAGCCATTTTTCCTGCTGCCGCCCCAATTCCTTTTCCGTCCAAAGCATACGCGGATACGATCGCCCCCTGCTGAATCAGCTTATGAACCATACCATACAGGTGCATCACCTGGGGATAATCCGGCAGGTCATACGCATCTCTTCTGGCCCTAAAATATACCAGCTTGTTGCCGGGCTGCTTCAATTCAGGGGTAATGATATCTTTTTCCTTTCCAATGTCTACCGCAAAAGAAACCAGCGTGGGAGGAACGTCGATATCGTTAAACGTACCGGACATAGAATCTTTTCCCCCAATGGAAGGCAGCCCTAAGGCAATCTGGGCGCTGTAAGCCCCCAAAAGCGCTGCAAAAGGCTGGCTCCAACGTTTGGGATCCTGGCTCATTCTGCGGAAGTATTCCTGGAAGGTAAAGCGGATCTTCTCATACGCCCCGCCGGACGCCACAATTCTGGCCACTGATTCCAGCACTCCGTACACGGCTCCGTGATAAGGGCTCCAGGAAGAAAGGTATGGGTCAAATCCATAGGCCATCATGGTAACCGTATCGCAGTCTCCTTTTGCCACCGGAAGCTTGGCCACCATGCTCTGGGTCTCGGTAAGCTGATATTTTCCTCCAAAGGGCATCAGTACGCTGCCTGCGCCGATGGAACCGTCAAACCGTTCCACCAGTCCCTTTTGGGAGCACACGTTCAGATCACCAAGTGTAGCCAGCCACGCCTTCTTTGTATCTCCTTCTTTCAGAGCCTCCTCAACCTTGGGAATCTCTGTTTTTTCAAAAAAATTCTCCTGGCGACTGGGTATCTCCACCGCAACTTCCGTCTCCTGATGAGCGCCGTTGGTATCAAGAAACGCCCTGGAAATATTCACAATCTCCTTCCCCCGCCATTCCAGGACCAAACGAGGCTCTTCTGTCACCACTGCCACCGTGACAGCCTCCAGATTTTCCTGGGCCGCATATTCCAAAAACCGGGGAGCGTCTTCCGGTGCAACTACTACCGCCATACGTTCCTGAGACTCCGAAATAGCAATCTCCGTGCCATCCAGCCCGGCATATTTTTTCGGGACAAGATCCAATTGAACCCGAAGTCCGTCCGCCAGCTCTCCGATGGCCACAGAAACGCCTCCTGCGCCAAAATCGTTACACTTCTTTATGATGCGGGATACCTCCTCCCGGCGGAACAGACGCTGGATCTTCCGCTCCGTGGGGGGATTTCCCTTCTGTACTTCTGCCCCGCAGGTATCCAGAGACTGGGTTGTATGGGCCTTGGAGGAACCAGTCGCGCCGCCGCAGCCGTCACGGCCGGTACGGCCTCCCAGCAGGATGATCACATCCCCGGGATCCGACGTCAGACGCTGAACTGCCCGGCGGGGCGCCGCGCCCATCACTGCCCCGATCTCCATCCGTTTGGCCACATAGTCTGGATGATAGATTTCTTTCACATAGCCGGTGGCAAGGCCGATCTGATTGCCATAGGAACTATAACCGTGGGCTGCTTCCCGCACCAGTTTTTTCTGGGGAAGCTTTCCGTCCAAGGTCTCCTTCAAATCCACCGTAGGATCCGCCGCCCCCGTCACCCGCATGGCCTGGTAGACATAGGTCCGCCCGGAGAGGGGATCGCGGATGGCGCCGCCCAGACAAGTTGCCGCTCCGCCGAAAGGTTCGATTTCCGTAGGATGATTGTGGGTTTCATTTTTGAAATTTACAAGCCATTCCTCTGTCTTTCCATTCACTTCCACAGGAACCACAATGGAGCAGGCGTTAATCTCCTCAGACTCCTCCTGATCCTGAAGCTTTCCTTCTTTTTTCAGGCGCTTCATAGCCATAAGTGCCAAATCCATCAGGCAGACAAACTTGTCCTCCCGTCCCTGATACAGTTCCTTATGGGTGCGCAGGTAGTCCTCATAGGCCTCCTCCATGGGTTTGCGGTAATATCCCTCCCCGAAAGACACTTTTTTTAATTCTGTGGAAAAAGTAGTATGACGGCAATGGTCGGACCAATACGTATCCAGCACACGAATTTCCGTCATAGAAGGATCCCGTCTCTCTTCTTTTTTAAAATAATTCTGAATATGCAAAAAATCCTCAAACGTCATAGCCAGGCCAAAGCTTTGGTACAATTCCAAAAGCTGTTCCTGCGGCATATCTGAAAAACCCTCCAAAATCTTAATATCCACAGGCTCTTCAAATACGCTCTTTAACGTCTCGGGCTTGGCTTCCTCTGCTTCCCGGGAGTCTACCGGATTGATGCAGTGGGCTTTTACCGCCTCAAGCTCCCCGTCTTTCCAAGTTCCCTCCAACACATAGGTGACGGCGGTACGGATGATCGGCTCCTCATTTTCATTCAACAATTGGATGCACTGCTGGGCAGAATCCGCCCGCTGGTCAAATTGCCCAGGCAAAAATTCCACGCTAAACGACGTCCCTTTCCCAAGGGGAAATTCCTCCTGATACACTTCATCCACCGGAGGCTCGGAAAAAACCGTAGGAAGGGCTTTTTCATAGGTCGCCTGGGAAACATTTTCCATATCATATCGGATCAGAATTCTTACTTTGGTAATGCCCTTCATTCCCAGATAGCTTCTGATCTCTGACTCAAGAGCTCTGGCCTGTACGTCATAAGGCGCTTTCTTTTCCACATATACTCTTCTTACGTTACTCATTTTGACCTCCTGCAATTTTCATTTTTGCGTTTCTTCGTTGTTTTCATTTTATCATAAGAAAAAAAATTCGTATAGTTAGTATATTTAATCTATCTTATAAGCGTATCATGGAAAACCCTTTGGAAATTATATTGACACACTTATTATCTATACTTATAATTATACCCAAAGGGCACACCGTATGCCACGCCTTATAGGCGGGCAATTAAGGTACACCATAAGCCGCAGCATCGTTGCCGTATCCCAGGAAAGGATGGTTCTATGGATATTAATTATGAATTATACAAAGTTTTTTACTATGTTGCATCTTCTCTGAGCTTTTCCGAGGCTTCCAAAAAACTGTTTATTTCCCAATCGGCGGTGAGCCAGTCTATTAAGACCCTGGAGCGCAAGCTCAATCAGTCTCTGTTTGTCCGAAGCACAAAAAAAGTCCAGCTCACCCCTGCTGGAACCATATTATATAAGCATATCGAACCCGCTATGAATTTGATCCGCCGCGGGGAGACGCAGCTTCTTGACAGCAGTACCCTTGGACTAGGACAGCTTCACATCGGAGCCAGCGATACCATCTGCCGCTATCTTCTGGTGCCCTGCCTGCAGCAATTTCACAAAAAATTTCCAGGGGTTCCCATAAAAGTAACCAATGCAACCTCTTTGGGCTGCGTAGATCTTCTGGAACAGGGAAAAGTAGACGTCGTTATTGCCAACACCCCAAACAGCCGCCTGAACCCCTCCTATGTAAAGAAGACCCTGCGGCAGTTCCAGGATGTATTTCTTGCCAATCCAGCCTACTTTAATATGAAGCAGCAGCAAATCCCTTTCGAAACCTTAAAGCAGTATCCTATTTTGGCACTGGACCGGAAATGCACTACCAGCGAATTCCTCCATCATCTATTTTTGCAACATCAGCTGGAACTGGTTCCCCAGGTGGAACTAAGCAGCAATGACCTGCTTATCGATCTGGCCAGGATCGGCATCGGAATCGCATTCCTTCCGGACTATTGTATCGGGCCGAACCTGCAGGATTTGTATGTACTCCAAACAAAAGAAGAAATCCCCAAACGTCAGGTGGTGGCCGCCGTAAATACCGCCCTGCCGGTATCGGCATCTACCGAAGAATTCCTGCGCCTTTTGCCAGGAGAAGCCGTCGAATAGGAGAGCTTTCCCCTTGGCACCTCCGTCCTTCAAACTGTCCAGCTTTGCCTGTTCTTTTTCCCTTGACGTTAAAACAAGGTGTCCTCCTTGCGCATGGAGGGCACCCTTACCATCTCAATGCATCCATTATATCGGCCTGTCCTGGGAAAGTCAAACAATTCCCCACAAAAAAGCTGTCTTTGAGGAACTAAAACATTTCCCGCCGGACAGCTTCTCTGTTTCACAATCTGCTCTTATCGCTTTAATAACACTTCTGCTTCATACGTTTTCACTTCTTCCAGCCAGGACGAATCTCCTGCCACGCCGCAACGGCTGCAGTATTCCGCCCACACATCTCCAAATGGATACATCTTGGCTTCCTCCTGCTGAACCATCAACTCCGTCATACGGTTCTCATCCTGCAGGTTCTTCAGCATCTCATTGGGCGTACAAAGAGCCTGAAGCAGCGCTTTCTGCCAGCTTCTGAATCCAACCGTCCATGCAGAAATACGGTTGATGCTGGCATCAAAATAATCCAAGGCCATATATACCCGGTCAAAAGCATTATTTCTCACTATCTCCTTGGCCATCTCTCTGGTTTCATCATCAAACAATACCACGTGGTCGCTGTCCCAACGAATTGGACGCGTAATATGAAGGGCAATTTCCGGGAAAAAGCACAGCAGCGCCGGAATTTTGTCAGATACCACTTCTGTGGGATGATAATGGCCATTATCCATCAAAGGCATACACTTGTCCGTATTGGCCGCCGCAAAGCTCAAAGAAAACTCCGCGCTTCCCACAGTATAAGCTTCCACGCCAATCCCAAACACCTTAGATTCTACACAGGGTTTCACTTTATTGTAATCATAAGGCTCTGATAAAATCTGTTCGATCGAATCTTTGTAGCGCATCCTTGGGCCCATACGATCCGCCGGGATATCTTTAAATCCGTCCCCGGTCCAAATATTCATGACACAAGGAACTCCCGTCTCTTCTGCAAAATACTGGGAAATCCGGATACACGCCTTCCCGTGATTAATCCAGAACCGCCTGGTTTCCTCGTCCGGGCTTGACAGCGTCAAGCCGTCCTTTACTTTGTCATGGGAGAAAAAGGTGGGGTTAAAATCAATGCCGACTCCATGCTTTTTTGCAAATTCCACCCACTTTGCAAAATGCTTCGGCTCCAGCTGGTCTCTGTCTGCAAACTGTCCCGGCTCCATGATCGCATAACATGCGTGCAGGTTCAGTTTTATCTTTCCGGGCACAAGACTCATCACCTTCTCCATATCTGCCATTAACTGTTCCGGCGTCTTAGCCCTCCCCGGGTAGTCCCCAGTGGTCTGGATTCCTCCGGTCAGGGGCCCCTCATGGTCAAAGCCCAGTACATCGTCTCCCTGCCAGCAGTGCAAAGAAACCGGAAGCTCCTTTAACGTCTCCATAGCTTTCTCTGTGTCTACACCAATTTTTGCATACAGTTCCCGTGCAGATTCATAGCGTTCTTCTCTTGTCATGATACATCCTCCTGTTATATTTATGGTTACTATGAGCGGCTCAAAAGCCGCTCATAGTAACGATTCGGGGCGATATTCCAAGTTTTGCTCCGCAAAAATCGCCCTCACACCTGAATCATGTTCTTACGGAATGCGCAGCAAGTGCGCATTCCTTCTCCATGAATCGTAACAATTTATGCTTCATATTGTTTTATTTCAAAGGAATCGTAAATACAGCTCCTGGCCTCTTCCACACTAGCAAACTCCCCTGCCTTGATCATCTGGGCGGTAAGATTGCCGATGGCAGTTGCCTCCGTAGGGCCGGCATGAACCTCTTTGCCGGTATATTTTGCCGTAAGCTGGTTCAAATATTCCGCGTTGGCGCCACCGCCCACCACATGGATACGGCCGTACGTTCTGCCCATGATCGTTTCTATCTCTTCGGCAGTTCTGGCATAACTTTCTCCCAAGCTGTTGTAGATCACCGCCGCAATCTCTCCCGGCGTGTTCGGTTCTTTCTGCCCCGTATTCCGACAGTACTGCCGCACCTGTTCTATCATACTCTTGGGAGCCAAAAAGCAATCGTCATCCACATCCACCCTGGAAGGGAAGCTGTCGCACTCTGAGGCCATATCGCAAAGCTGTGCAAAGGAATAGGCATCCTTTAACTCTTTTTTCACATTCTGGATCATCCAAAGCCCCATGATGTTTTTCAGGTAACGGAACCGATAGCCATACCCGCCTTCATTGGTAATGTTGGCCGTCTTACTCTTTGGCGAACAGTTAGCCTCCATGGTTTCAATGCCCATCAAAGACCAGGTTCCGGAGCTGATATAAAGAAAATCATCATCATTTGCCGGCACGGACAGCACAGCGGACGCCGTATCGTGAGTTCCTGGCAGCACCACCTGGCAATCAAACCCCACCAAATCCTGGATTTCCTTTTTCAAACAGCCTACTATGGTTCCCGGTGTATGGATCGGCAAAAACATCTCCCGGTTATATCCCAGCATATCGATCAGCTCGTAATCCCAATCCTTTGTCTCAGGATTTACTAACTGCCCGGTGGTGGCATTGGTGTATTCCTGCATTTTCACCCCGGTGAGCAGAAAATGGAAATAGTCCGGCGTCATCAACATGGCCCCTGCCTGTTCCATCTGCCGAGGATCCTCTGTTTTGATCGCCATCAGTTGATAAATCGTGTTAAAAATGGCTTTCTGTATTCCGGTTCTGGCATACAAATCCTCTTCGGAAATCATCTCATACACCTTCTGATCCATTCCCTTAGTCCTGCCGTCCCGGTATCCTACCGTATCCCCCAGCAGCCTGTCCTCTTTGTCCAAGAGTACAAAGTCCACGCCCCAGGTGTCAATCCCCAAGCTTACCGGAATCTTCCCCAATTCTTTGCATTTTTTTATTCCGGATAATATCTCTTGAAACAGTCTGTCGTGGTTCCAGCACAGATGGCCATTTTTCTCCTTTAAGCCATTCTCAAACCTGTATATCTCTTCCAGCTCCATCTTACCGTTTTTCAAATGTCCCAGGATATGCCTTCCGCTGGATGCCCCGATATCAATGGCCAAATAATAATTCCCCATAAGTTCTTCCTCCTGCCCTCTTGGATAATTTCATTATACTTCCAAAAATAAAAATAAATAAGGACGGTATTTTATTAAAATACCGTCCTTATTTGTATAACGCCTCCCATAAGGAACCGCCATACAACTACTAATCACTTACAATACCGCCATAATACGTAAACTGGTAAATCCTGATTTCTTTCTGATATACAAACCCTTTCCCGTTATACATGTTGCCTCCTCCGTAATTGCGCACCATATACAGCAAGCCTTTTTTATTTCGGTACATCCAGCCGTTTAGGCCGCCCGCTTTGCATACGGCATACAAAGACATCCGCATCAATTCCAAAATCATATCCGGGTCAATCTTTCCCGCTCCTTTTAATGCGTTCCCAAAATAATTCATCATCCAGACAGGCCGTTTCTCGTAACGCACCACATCCTGCCAGGAAAAGGACTCCCTCATAGTAAAGTCCTCTGTCAGTTGAAACCCTCCTCTCTCATAAGTTTGCTGTTTCTGGAGATCCCCGTTTACTGTCTTTCCCAGCCACTGCTGTTCCAGTTTGTAAAACCGCTCACTCTTAGCTCTTTGCAAAAACAAATACAGGTGTTCCATGTCGTAACTCTTCTGCTCCACGTTCATTACCCTCTCTTTTGTATTATGCTTATAACTTTTTATTATCTAACATTCTCCTGCATTTTACCATTGCAAACGGCGGAAAAAAACTTTCCGTCATTTGCAATGGCTTATTCTCATTCCGTAGCTTAAAATCATCCTATGTACCGGATATAGCGCTATATACCAGTCAGAATGGAGGTGAAATCTATGTCTAAAAAATTTAAAACATCCATCATTGCTTTTGCTGTTGCAGCAGCCTTAGCCGCTGCCTGCGCCGTTGCACCTGTGGCTGGCAGCGCATGTGAAGAGGGACAAGTTGTCGGATATTTCTTACCCGACGCCATTGAATGTTCCTAAATGCTAAAGGAATACTAATAAAACCATTCCCCTAAATATCGATACCATAGGAATCCTTTGCTTCTTTTTTTATTTTTTCGGCGAAGGATTCCTTTTTGCAGATTTCAAAAAGTACGATTGCCTGCTTAAATAATTTTTCAGCAACTTCTCCTTTTTCTAACTCCGCTGCAGCGCAAGCCTTATTTGTAATCAACAATGGCAACAGATTTAATTTGCTGTGAGCAGTACAAAAATCTATGCCCTCTTCGCATAGTTCAAACACATCCGCATGATGCCCACATGCCCCAAGCCGCCTGGTAATATTATATATAATCAACGGATACTTCTGGGACTTTTCTTCTTCATCTATCTTATGGCTCTCCAAATACTCCTTCAACTCCATCAGAAGCTTTAACGCCTTCTTCGCCTCTCCCAGATCATCATAGCCCAAAGCAATCCCGTTTAAAATGGTAATTTCATCAAAGGTCAGCAGCCGTTTCCTGATATTCCCGGCTTTTTCAAACCCCGGCATGGTAATATGGATCGCCTCCAGCAGCATCTTTAGCACTTTTTGGGCATCTCCGTGATTGTGCTTTAAAATATTCGCTTTTACAAACAACAGGTATTGCTTATCCAGGTCATTCCATTCATGTATCCGTGCTTCCATATCCTCCACCAGCGTATCCATTCCTGCAAAATCAAAATTCTCCAGCTTCCACACCAGCTTTTGCTTTAAACGAACCAGTTCCATCTCTTCTTTACTGATAAATGCACTATAAATAGATTCCGAGACGCCAAGCCTCTGCATAATTGCATCAAACAGCTTTTTGCCCGGAACCTGTATGTTGTTTTCTATTCTGGATAAGGATGAGGTACTGCAAATACCGAAACTTAACTCCTCCTGTGAATAACCCCTGGCAACCCTGTTTTCGTAGATCATATCTCCGATCAAGTAATTCGCCATGTAATACTTCCTTCTCTTTTGTATAACTAAAAAACTACATTATACTCTTCCAATACTTATTATAGGTATTGTAGCGGAAAAAGGAAGCGTCGTTGGCTCTTGTACTCGATTTGCGCATTCAATTATTCTTTCTGCGTTCCTCTCGATACCTTTTAGGGGTCTGTCCATGACGTTCTCGGAATATCTTATGAAAATAGCTGGTATTATCATATCCCACCGCCAAAATAATATCTTCCACCGTTAAATTTGTCGTTGCAAGCAAAAACCCCGCCTGGTTTAATCTCTTTTGCTGCAGCAGCTGTTGAAAATTCATGCCGGACTGCCTTTTGATAAAACGGCTTAACCCTGGGATGGACTGGTTCATCAGCTCCGCCAATTCTGTCAGCGTCCCTTCCCGATAATGTCCTTCTATGTATCGCAGCACCGTAAACATCATATTATTTTCGTACTGCCTGGGCCCCGTACTTTGAATCCGTTCTGTATAATTGGCAAGCTGAAGCATCAAAAGCCCCATGGTGGTCTGATTGATATTTCGGATATTTCCCTGCCTATGGACCAATGACCAAATCATATTCTCAATGAGATTCTGAACCGGAAGAATATCCGCCACTTTAAAATAGATATAATCCGCCGCCCCTCCTCCTTGCCGGAGGGCCCCCACCAAAAAATCCCGGATCACACTTTCCTCCGGAATCATTTCAAATGCTTTGTCAAAAAATTCCGGCAATACGATAAAATTAACTGCTATGTCCGCTTCCTGGGCCGGATAAATTTCATGGACTGCGGCCTGGTTCAGAAACAGCAAATCCCCTTTATCCAGCACCACCGTTTCCGTCCCATTGACAATGTGGGTGGTTTTTCCGGAGCACATATAAATCATTTCAATATAGTCATGCCCATGCTTGGGAAAATGGATAAAACGCGTATGGGTGCGGATGTCCATAAGCTTTCCCTTGTCCAGCATCTGCTTTGCATCTATAACAAATTCCCGCCTCCTGGTATAGATACTTTTCTCTACCTGCTTTTTTCCATCCAGGATCGCCTGCTCTTCCGCCGATATTTGTTTTAGCTGCAGCAATAGTTCTTCTTGCATAAAAAAACCTCCGGTCCCCGCTGTCCTTTTTATCGACCCGCCCAGGGACTTTTTGCGTAAACAGAAATTTTTTCTGAGAGGAAAATAGAACCGCCGTAATCCGTAGTCGCTTCCGCCGTATGGGAGTCCGTGCGAAACGTAAGCTTATCTTCCCTGGCTCCTCTCCGAAGGGCCTCTGCTCTGGCCAACTTCTTGGCCTCCTGCTTTGCCTGCATCCTGGCCTCCTCAAGGCTTCCCGCCAGAAAGCTGATTCCATTTCCGGATACCCGGACGTCTTCTCCCACCCCCTCCGGCAAAAGCTCCAGGGTTACGCAAACCTCCACATTGCCTACGATTGCCCCCAGGGCATTGGCAACATTGGAATATTCCCCGAAAAACGCCTGCGTCCCCAACAGCTTTGCCACATCCTTAAGAAATACTCCCACAGGCCCGCCCACGCCGATCAAGGGCACCGGACAAGACAGCTCCAGCTTTAAAAAGCCCTTTTGTTCCTGTCCAAGGGCTTGTTCATACAACTGCTCCACCAGATATTCCATCACCTGGCTTTTCCCCTCCTGCTTTAATCTGGAAAATCTATCCCACAAAAGTACCCGGGCCACGCCGCAATACAGCTTCTTTTGCACCAATCCATAAATGCAGCGGCTGAATGTTTCCCCATCCATCTCACGAACAGCCGCCATAGCAGCCATGGCGTCTTTGGCCGCTTCTGTCTCATACTCGTTAAAATCCCCCAGCACATGCATGGCGTCTGTTGGAGTAATTCCACATCGAATCAATACTCCCTCATCCACCAGCCGTTTCAACTGCATCGGCACCAGGGAAATATGACACTCCTTCTCCAAAGCCGCCAAGCTCATGGGATTCTGATAAAAAGCTTCTGCAATACGAAGCTCCACGGAAGAATAAGAGCTGCTTTGACCAATATCCTTCAGTCCCACATAAATATGATTGCGCCAGCTATTAGACGCCTTCAAAGTTTTTCGCTGCTCTCGGCAAAGCTGTAAAACCTTAGGATACCGGAGAGCCGCCATGGCCATGGGCATGATCCGCCGGCTTCCCAGCTCCAGGGTTTTGTCCGAATGAAGAATCACTTCACTGTCTCCACCCAGGCCAAAGGTATCCACATACATCCCCTTGACATAGAGTTTCCAGTCTCCTACGGTGATCCCTCCATCAGACCGGATAGGCGCCCCGTCCCGGACCAAGGAAATGTCGGTGGTAGTTCCGCCCATATCAATGATAATTCCATCTTTTACCTGATGCAGCTCTGCCGCTCCCATAACACTGGCCACCGGACCGCATAACAAGGTCTCTATGGGACGGCGAAGAGAAAATTCTTCATCCATCAGGGTTCCGTCGCTCCGCACGATCACAATGGGAATCTCTAATCCTCTTTCCCGTAAGGAGCTTTTCACTGCTTCAAGGAATTCTCCGATTACAAAAATCAGCCTGGCGTTCAGCAGAGCCCCTGCTCCCCTGCCAATGACATTTTTTTCCTGAAATAATTCATACCCGCAGACGGAAGGAATTCCCAGCTCTTCCACAATCTCTCTCGTCTTTTTTTCCAGGATGGCTCCGGTGGGGCCGGCAAATAATTCCACAATTCCCACTGCCTGGCATCCCAACAGCTCACGGGCTAGAAGCACTTTCACCTGCTGCCAGTCCGGCTCCTTAAGCACCTTTCCCTGGAGGGTTTCCTGACACGGAATAAAGATCAAGGTATCATCTATGGGAAGTCCATAAGATGCCCCCAGCTCTTCCACTGTTTTTTGTTCCATTCCCAGAAAGATCAGCTTGCTCCTGCCCCCCTTACCTTCCACACAGGCATTGGTGGCCAATGTGGTGGACAAAGCCGCCATTCCCGCCCTTTTCACCAATTCTTCCGGAAGCAGATCCAACACCTTTCCAATCCCAATGGACAAATCCTCCCTGGTAGTAGGAGTCTTGGCCGCTGCAAGTATCCGTTTCCCTTCCATATCATAGACGACGCCGTCCGTACAGGTTCCTCCTGTATCTATCCCAATTCCAATCTGCATCTCATTCCCTCCCAACTCTTTCCTACGCCTCACAGCTCCAGGCCCAGGGGATATTTCCAAGCGTATATTTTACAGCAAGAACGGCAAAAATGCCGTGGCTAAGCTTAAAAATATGAAAAACCCCAGCACGTCCGTAACTCCTGTGAGAAAAATGGAAGACGCCAGGGCGGGATCTTGATTCAACGCCTTTAACACCAAAGGGATCAGGGCGCCGGAAAGCCCGGCAATCATCATATTGCACACCATGGCCCCGAAAATAATGCATCCCAGATAAAAATTCTGATAAATCAAACTTACAATAATCCCGGTTCCGATTCCCATGCATACGCCGTCCACCAGCCCCACGGCCGCCTGCTTTAAAATGAGCTTCCAGCTTCCTTTCAGCTCCAATTCCCCCAGGGCAAGACTGCGGATGATAACGGACAACGTCTGATTCCCGGAATTGCCGCTTAACCCGGTAACAATGGTCATAGTGGCGGATAATGCCACCACCTGGGCAATCACATCTTCAAAATTTTTAATGGCAAAGGAACCGAGAAACGCGGTGATCAGATTTACACAAAGCCAGGGAAGCCTGCGCCGTACCGATTCCGGAACCGTACTGTCTATAGTCTCCTCTTTGCTGACGCCCGCCATCTGGAGCATGTCCTCCGTATGCTCCTCCAAAATAACGTCAATAATATCATCCACCGTGATAATACCAAGAAGCACCCGCCGCTTGTTTACCACCGGGATGGCATTCAAATCGTATTTGGATACCAGCAGGGAAACCTCCTCCTGGTCCGTCTCCGGCTCCACCCAAATCACTTGGTCGTCGCTGATACTGTCCAACGTATCCGCGTCATTTCCAATCAGAATATCCCGCAGGTCTGCAGTACCCACCAATTGTTTCTGGTGATTCAGCACAAAAATCGTCTCGATCAGCTCTGTCTTGGGGCCGATTTCTTTGATCTTGCGAATGGCGTTTCCTATGGTAAGCTGTCCGTTCAAAGCAATGTAATCCGTAGTCATCAGCCCGCCGGCCGTCTCCTCATCATACCCCAACAGCTCCGTAATGATCCTCCGTTCTCCTGCCCGCATCAAATCAATCAGCTGCTTCCTGCGGTTGATCCGAAGATTCCCCAAAATATCCACGATATCGTCTTTTTGCATGTAGCCAAAAATTCTCAGCATCCGGCTGTTATCAAGATAGCCGGTAAGATCCACCTGGAGCTTTTCGTCTGCCGCCTCCAAAAGCTCCGCCATTTTCTCATCATCATTGAGGCTGCAAAACCGTTCTAAAAGCTCTTCTTCCCACTCCTCCATGGCTTCCGCCAAATCTATGGGGTGAATATGTTCATACAGCCGATGGATTTCTTCCGCATCCTCTCGTTCCAATGCCTCTACCAGATGCGCTTCCCGTTCCTCCAAAAGTTCCTCCTGGCTGCGATCTGTTCTCTGCTCCATGATGTCCACCCCTTTCTTCTATATCGATCCGCTCCTATTATAAGAGCGTCTCCTGATTGTCCTTTTCAATCATAGCACATTCAAAGCGGTAGCGACAACGAAAATCTCCCATTTTCATAAAAATCTAAGAATCTCTTTCTGTTATTTCGCAAAAAATATGGTATGATGGACGTAGCTAAATTTTATTTGGAGGTGCTATTATGAAAAAAAGATCCTTATCACTTCTTTGCCTCTCGGCGCTGCTTCTCTGTCTGACGGCCGGCTGCGGCCTTGCCCCGGCCCCAGAGCAGGAAAAATCACAGGATTCCTCAGACCTTCCGGAAGACAAGCCCCAAGCAAAGGAAGAAGCCCCGGACTCTGACACACAGACAGACAAAGAACCCCCTGCATCCGATGAGCAGACAGAGCAAAATCCCCAGGACTCTAACACACAGACAGACAAAGAGCCCCAGGAAGAGGAGGAAACAGAACTTTCCAAAGAAGACATAGCGGATCTGTCTCAGTATGCCCCTATGGAAAAAGCCATAGATTCCTTAATGATCAGCAGCATGGAACAAAATTGTGACTATACCGGCGCAGACCCTGTCTACGTGTGGTTCTCCATCTATTATGGCGTCATTAACCATACCGATGAAATCCCTCTGGCAGAAACGGGGGAAGAGGCGATCCGTGTACCGGCTATGGCCGTACAAGAATTTGCCCTGGGACTGTTCGCCGACTGCAGCGATCTTCCTCCCATCCCGGAGCAGGTATCTGTAGTAAGCTACGACCAGGACTGGGATGCTTACGTTTTCCTCCCTCTGGACCGAGGAGCCGTAGAAACACGTTTTTTAAGCGCAGCCCCCGGTTCGGAGGGAAGCATCCGGGTATCTGCCGCTTTATTTGCTAAAGAAAGCAAATCCCCCCTGCTCTGCGCCGCCTTTACCCTGGTGGAGAATCCTAACATAGACTCCATTTCCCAGCCCATGTTCCCCTACCATGTATCTGCTATGAAACGCTCCTCAGCAATTAATACCAACACCGATCAGCCAGTTTTGACCGGCAGTTATCAGGGATTCTCTGACAATCATACGGCAGAATTTAAAATTGACGGAAATCTGATGGCTTTCCAGGTCTATGACCAGGACATCATCGCCATCTTGTCTTTGACGGAGGAAGAGACGCAGGTGACCTTTGCCGCAGCCTCCGACGAATCCACCCAGGCCCGCACGATTATCAGCATTATGGGAGATTAAGTATTCATTATAGTATGCCCTTTGGGCAGCCGTTTTCGTACCGGTTTTCGCTGTAAAACCGGTACTATTTATTTGGAAGGAACTCTTTGATCCACAGGTTCCCGTCTTTGCATGCTATCGTAATCTGTCCGCTGTCCTTTGTATACCAGATACGGCTGCCGCAGGACATTATTCTGTCTACCGCAGATTTTCCCGGATGCCCGTAATGATTGCGTTCCCCACAAGACACTATGGTTACTTTCGGATGCAGCCTTTCTAAAAATTCCCGGCTGTTGGAGCCGTCGGAGCCATGATGGGAAGCCTTATACAGATTTGCCGTCAAATCCGGATACCGTTCGATCAGCAATCTCTCCTGCTCTTCTCCGATATCTCCTGCAAATACCCCCGTGGTCTTTTGCTTTTTATCCTTTTCCCACAGCTCCATTTTCAACACCATGGAAGCTTCATTCCGTTCTTCGCCTTTGCTCCATGGATACAGGCAGGCCAGCCGCAAGGAAGGGGTTCCCACCGCATCTTTCGGACTCAGATAACAAATTTTTGTGCCATGGATTTCGGCCTGGCGGCACAATTCCTGCCATGCTTCGTCCCTCACCATCCCCTCTGCCAGAAACAAGCGTTTGATGTGATAGCCTTCCTCCCATACCTCCTTCAGGCCGCCGATATGGTCCTGATCCCCATGGGAGACAAACCATCCCTCCACGGAATCAAACCCCCGAAATTTTAAAAACGGCAAAATCCGGTATTTTCCCACGCCAGATTCGCTGGTACTTCCCCCGTCCAGGAAAAAAGCTGCTCCGTCTGCCTGAAAGAAAACACCGTCCCCCTGTCCCACATCCAAAAAGCAGACTTGTGTCCTGCCTCTCATTCCCGCCGTTTCCAATAAAAAGAACACCGCCCCGGAAAGCCCCAATAGAAGCAGTCCCCGGGCCGCAAAAACCACCGGCCGCCCTTGTGTCTGCCGCGCCGATTTTGGTTCTTCCCCATCCTGGAAATCACGCTTCCGTTGGACGGCCCTTTTCCTCTTCGTCCACCGATCCATGCCATATAAGGCTGCCGCCAAGCATACATAATAAACGGCCATATAACGCCCGTTTGGCCTTCCGGTAATCCACAGGGCGTTCGGCAGTTCTCCAATTTTGCCACACACCCACGCATTCCAGCCCAACAATAGTTTCACCGGCTTTAGGCAAATCCCTGCCCAAAAATCATTTATAAGCCCCAGAAGCCCTCCAAAAAGCCCCATCCCCAGCAAGCACCCCATAAAAGGAAGCAGCAGAAGATTTGCAAAGAGTCCATATACTGGAACCTCGTAATAAAAATATGCGCTGATTGGCGGCGTTACCAATTGGATACATCCGCTGACAAGCAGCAGATCCCCCAGAACCTTGCTCTTGCTCCCCCATAGTTTTTTGATACGGCAGATCACCTGTTTCCAGGCGCATTCCCGATTTTCGTCCTCACAGACCGATTTCTCATTCTTATGCTTTTGTCCTAGGCTGTTATTTTGACATTCCAAAAACCTCCTGACAATTCCAGACACCATTACCACAGCCAGCACCGCCCCATAAGAAAATAAAAATCCCGCCTGCCACAAGCTCTTTGGATACTCCCATAGTTGGATAAATGCCGCCAAAGAAAGAGCTGTGACAGAATCATAAGCCATGCCCAGAACGTTTCCCATCAATAACACCAAAAACATCAGTACGGCTCTTTGCGCGGACAGCCCCATACCGGAGCACTGGCCAAACACAAGCACCATTCCCCCGGCAAGTACTCCCGCAGTTCTATAGGAAGCCCCTCGTTTTCGCAAAAAACCATAAACTCCCATTCCCAAAAGAGAAATATGCAGTCCGGAAATCGCCAGCACATGGGAAATCCCAGACTCCTGGTACAGTTCTTTTATTTCCGGATCCAGCCCTGATGTTTCTCCCAAAGCCATCACCTGCATTACGCCTGCCTCTTGGGGGGACAAGTGTTTTTGATATACCAGGGCCACTTTCCTTTTCAGCCGATATAACGCCTCCTTCCATAAAATATCCGGACGTCTTTTCAGCAGAATTTCTTCCGCCTGCAGCTTGCCAAAAACGCCTCTGCCCCATTCATAAGACGCTTCGTCAAAATTTCCCTCATTCCGGGCCCTTCGAAGCGTTCTATTTGTTCCTGTCACTTGAATAATATCGCCGATAGAATATGCATCGGCATCATGATAAATCAGAATCCTGCCGCATAAAATACGGCCTTTTTGATCTATAAAAGAATCTTTGAGATGATAAATAATGATTCCGTTCTTTTCTTCTTTCTGGTCAATGGTGCCGGATACCAAAACCTGATCCGCCCCTTCCAAAAGCCGGGTGACCTTCACGGCCATCGCCTGGTGCTGATGGTGCCGGCCATAGCCCAGACCCAGGCACAGCAGGCATGCAGCCAGACGCAGCCCAATCCGGGCCCATGCCAGACGAGGGTACGCCTGCCTTGGAAGCCTTTGTCTATTGCATTGGTATTCCTTACAACAGACAGATAACAGCCAGCCCAGATAACATGCCCAGCAAATAAATACCAAATAATTTTGGTATTGATATCCCCACACTCCAAGAAGAAAAGCAACTGCCATCTGGGCCAATACCCGTTCAGCCACCTGCTCCCCCTTTCTGGCCTTCCTCCGCTTTTTCGGCAGATTCCAGATAATCTAGGTTCCTCTCATACACTGTGCTTAGGGAAAATTTTTCCCGATACGTGATGCTGGTATCCCCATTTACAGAAATCTGCACCTTATTGACATTGGAAAGCTCCACCAAGGAATTGACGATGGAGTAGATCACAACGCCTTCCTCTATTTCATAATTTTGATTCAAAAAACCTTCGTCAAGATTCACAAAGCAAACGCCGTCCAATACGGAAACGCTCACCAGCTTCGTACCGCTGGGAATGGCAGACATTCCTTCCGACCCGATGGGCCCCTTGATCAACTGCTCCATCACCAGCTTCTCCAGAGAAATATTACTGTTATAATGACGTTTCTGCGTCTCCTGAACGAGCCCTTTTCCGTTCTTATCCGCAAAATATAAGGTAATTGTCGCCGTCTGGATGGAATTGATCTGTTCCCCCGGATTTTCAATGAAGCTCTCTGCCGTCATTAGTCCGATGGGCGTACCCCCCGCATCCATAAGGGGGCCGTCTCCCACATAAAACGAAATAAAATCCACATCCTCTGCCTGGATCAAGGTACGCACTACTGCCGCCCGGCACAGTACTTCGGACACCTGATCCATCTGATAGTATTCACTTCCAAAATTCAACTGAAGCTGCCCCTTGGACAGAGACCAGGAAAGGATCTGGGCCTGTCCTCCCAATGGATTCCGGTAATCCACACTCTCAGGATTCTCCCCCAGTTTCCGGATCATGTCCTGAATCATTTCTTCACTGTCCTTCTGTTCAGGCTCATAGGCTACGGGCACCAGCTTCGTCTGCTCTTTATTCAAATAGAAAATACTGTACTGGGGCCTTTCATCTTTCTTTCTTCCACATCCTGCCATAAGCGCCAACAGCGTCAGCACAGAAAGAAAAGCGAATATCCGTAATTTCATGAAGACCTCCTATGCAATGTAATTCAGCGGGATACGCACGGTAAATATGGTGCCTTCTCCTACCTTGCTGTGAGCTTTAATAGCCCCCCGATGCATCAATATCGCGCTTCTTGTAATGGCCAGCCCCAGCCCGGTTCCTCCGATCTCCCGGGAGTGGGATTTATCCGCACGATAAAAACGCTCATAAATATGCTCCAGATCCTCTTCCGGAATTCCTATCCCGGAATCCTCCACCCGGACAAAAAAGTATTTATGATCCGCATTTAAGGATACATGCACCCAGCCCTCTTCTTTATTATATTTGATGGCATTCTCCACCAGATTCGTAAGGGCAAGGGTTAATTTTACTTCGTCGATCTCTGCCGTCACCGGACGGAAGCTTTCCATCACCAGCTCAATATTCTGCTTCTGGGCAATGGGCTTGACTCTTTTTAAAATAAGTTCCAATAGCTCGTTGATATTTACCGCCTCAATATTCAGATTTCCTGCGGATTTATCCATTTTAACCAGAGACAGCAGATCATTGATGATCTTATTTTCCCGTTCGATCTCTTCCGCTATATCCGTCATAAATTCTTTATATAATTCCACCGGAACCTCCCCCTGGCCCAGGAGAGAATCTGCCAGCACCTTCATAGAGGTCAGAGGCGTCTTTAATTCATGAGAGACGTTGGAGACAAATTCCTGCCTGGACTGGTCAATGACCTGCATCCGCTTGATCATCTCATTGAATGCCCGGGAAATAGCTTCTGTCTCCGTATAATCAGAAATGGATAAGGCTTCCTCTCCTTCTCCGGTCTGCACCTCGTCAATGGACTTGGGAATCCTGCCCAAGGGACGCACCAGCCGCTGGGAAAGCAGCATAGCCAGCGCCGCCGCCACAATCCCGCAGGCAACTACGATCACCAGAGCGTTATCCTTCAGATATTCGTAATTTGCCTCTATACTGTCCGTAGAAACGCTCACCAAAAGCACACCTAAGATTTCTTCCGTCTTACTGTCCGTCAATGGAATCGTCATTTCGATGTAACGGTTCTGGGAATCGTATTTGGAAATCTCCTCCCCCTTAAAGCTTTTTACTACTTCTTCAGAAATAATCGCTTTTCCGGCGTCCAGGTTATAAGTATCCTTTACAATGACAAAATTACTGTTGATCAACAGCACCCGCCCGTCATAAATATTGGACAGCAGCTCCAACTGGGCGTTGATCACGTCCAGGGATGTATTATTTAAATAATCATATGTAACGATCTGGGTTCCCAGGATCTTAGCCTGGCTTAGAATATCAATCCTCCGGTTGGATACCGCCTTATTCTCATATGTCTTCAAAATTCCTGCCCGAAAGGCCATACCCGGAAGGATGCCAATCAGCAGCATCCAAAAGAAAATCCGGAATTTTAAACTTTTATAAAACTTGAACTTTTTCATGTTATCCCCTGTCAGCCCTGATAATAATAACCAACACCCCATTTGGTGTGTACGTATTTCGGCTCGCTGGGGTTCGCTTCTATCTTCTCCCGCAGGCGGCGCACATGGACGTCCACGGTCCGTACGTCTCCCGGATATTTATCTCCCCATACCAGCTTCAGCAAGCTCTCCCTGCTGTATACTTTATTGGGATTTGTAACCAACAGCTCCAGCAGATCAAATTCCTTGGCCGTCAGGTTCACTTCTTTATCCATGATATACAGTCTCCGGCTGTCACAGTCCAGCTTCAGATCCCCGCTTTCTTTCACCCTGGAATTCTCCTTCTTGGGCTGCCTTGCGCTGGTTCTGCGCATAATGGCTTTGATACGGGCTTTTACTTCCAGGATATTAAAGGGCTTGGTTATGTAATCGTCCGCCCCGTATTCCAATCCCAGAATCTTATCCATATCGTCTCCTTTGGCCGTCAGCATCACGATCGGCACCATGGAAAAATCACGAATCTGCTGGCACACTTCAAAGCCGTCCATTTTGGGCAGCATAATGTCCAAAAGAATCATGTCATAGTTATTTGCCGTAGCCAGACGCAGCGCTTCCTCTCCATCGTATGCACAGTCAACCTCCATGCCGTCCTGTTCCAGACTGAACCGGATTCCTTTTACGATTAACTTTTCATCATCGACTACAAGAACCTTCTTTGCCATTCCTTCACCTCAATCTACTTTGATACGATCCTTTATTTTGGAAAAAACTCCTTCTTTGATGCCCTCAATCTCCATGACATCCTCAATCTTGCCAAAAGCTCCATGAGTCTTGCGATAGGCCAGGATGCCTTCCGCTTTGGCCTGGCCGATGCCTGGAAGCCCCATTAACTGCTCTAAGGACGCCGTATTCAAATTCACCCGGCCGTCTTCTTCCCTTGTATCCTGCGCCGCCATCTCCTCCTGCACCTCTCCCTGAGCATACACATAAATCATCTGCCCGTCCGAGAGGGGCTGCGCCTGGTTCAAAAGCCGCCCATCCGCCGCATCGGTCAGTCCTCCCGCCATGGCGACGGCTTCGAACACCCGGCTCCCCTGAGGAAGCTCATAGACCCCGGGATTATGCACGGCCCCGGACACTTGTACATAGAGCTGGGACGTTTGCGGTTTGCGGGGATCCTCATCCTCCACTCCTGCTTCCGTTCCCGTTGTTTCCAGGCCGTCTGCAGGCTGATCTGCCATTTCTTCCTGGGACTGCTCTATCCACACCTCATCCTGGTTCCCGCAGGACGGCAGCAGCAGACACAGGCAGCAAACCGCCCCTATCCATAAGTTCTTCTTTTTTCTTCTATCCTTCATCTTCCATTCCTTTCCGGAACAGAACGGATATAAAACCATCCTCATTGTAACGAAAAATTGTAATTATTACAAGAGTATTTCAAAATTATTTTATTTCAATAATGTTTCGAAGTTACTGTCCACGCACAATGTAAGGATGTTGGGGACATCATTCCCATTTAAAAAGTATAATTCCCCCGATGCACACTCCCATGCCCAAAAGCCTCCTCCATTCAAAGGGAACCTTCTCCACGCCGAACATCCCGAAGACCTCGATCAGATACGCGATCAGAAGCTGGGACACCACGATCAGCATAACTGCCTGGGCCGGCCCTAAGGCTTCCATGCTCTTAATTACCGTATACGTAATAAATGCGCCGATGACTCCCCCCAACAGCATATATTTTGGCTCCACCTGCAATATGCCTCCAAAGCTTTTCCGGTCGCAGAAAAACCAGGCGACAATGCAAATGATAAATGCCGAAAACTGCACCCAGCTATTGGATACCCACATACTGGTGCTTTTCGTCACCTGGGTGTTAAAAACCCCCTGTACGCTCATCAGCGCCCCGGAAAGCAGCGCAATAAAAATTCCAATCATGTTCTTCCTCCTGATTTTTGATGAGGCAGTCCGCCCATATGCAAACCGCTGTATCATTTTTCATAGGATTTCCCATAATTGGAATTTTTATTCTTATGATTTTTTCATATTGGTGCGATGAAAATAACTAACTGGAACAGCAAACGTTTCTACAGTGCTTTAACAAAGAGTCCCTTATCATTCATAACATTTAACGACACATCCATATTCCGTTCGTTACAAAATTCCCGCCTTTTTCAAATAACCCACGCCGTCATAGCAGCCGCGGAAGTAAACCGCCTGCTGCTCCATATCTGTGAGCCTGCTTTTCATCTCCATCACCTCAATGAGGGCCGCACATTCTTCCTTGGTCAGTTCACTTTCCGTCTCACTGTCGAATACGCCTAATACCTTGGGATATTTCTCATAGATTCCCTCAATCTTCGTTTGCAGGGCTCTGTATTCCTTATCTTCCTTTGACAGCTTAGCTGTGACAGAACTTAAATACTCATAAAAGATACTATCGTGGACGTCTACAAACGTTTCAAATCTAAATGTGTCAGACATTTTCCTCACCTCTGATTTTTCTTAAATTCAATGCAGCCCTTAACTTTACTGCCATCTCATCCACATGCTTTTTTTCAATAATCAAAGGGGGCAGCATACGAAGCACGTTCCCTCCTGCGGTAATCACCAAAAGGCCCTGCTCCTGAGCCGCTTTCACCACGTCACCCACAGGGATGTCCAGAACCAGTCCCTGCATCAGCCCAAGGCCCCGGCGTCCTTTGATACAGTCAAATTCCTCTGCCATCTCTTCCAAGGTCTTCTCCAAATAAACGCCCATCTCCCTGGCATGTTCCGGGATATGGTCCCGCTCAAAAATAGAAAATACCTTATCCACCGCTGCGCCTACCAAGGGATTGCCTCCATAGGTGCTCCCATGATCCCCAGGCACAAGGGATTTCTCCGCCACACGTTCCGTCAGGAAAAACGCCCCGACGGGTACGCCTCCTCCGATGGCCTTAGCACAGGCCATAATATCCGGCTTCACACCGTAATGCTGCCATGCGAACATCTGTCCGCACCTTCCCATGCCGCATTGAATTTCATCCAGGATCAGCAGTATATCATGCTCTTGGCACAATTCCTTGATCCCCTGCAAAAACTCCGGCTCTGCGGGATAGATTCCCCCTTCCCCCTGTACGGTCTCCAAAAGAATGGCGCAAGTAGTCTCGTCTATCTGATTTTTTACGGAATCCAAGTCATTAAAGGCCGCAAACCGCACTCCGGGCATCAAAGGCTCAAAAGCTTCCTGATAACGGGGATTTCCGGTGACAGACAGCGCCCCTATGGTTCTTCCGTGAAAGGAATTCTCCATGGCAATGATGGTATGGTCCGTATGCCCGTCCCTGACATAGGCATACTTTCTGGCTGCCTTGACGGCTCCTTCGATGGCCTCCGTTCCGCTGTTTGTGAAAAAAACACGCTCCATCCCCGAAGCTTTTACCGCCCATTCCGCCGCTCTGATCACAGGCATATTGTAAAACAAATTAGAGGTATGCATAAGAAGATCCACCTGCTTTTTTACGGCAGCGTTCAATTCCTGATTCCCATAGCCCAAGGCTTGTACTCCAATTCCAGATGCAAAATCAAGGTACTGTTTACCCTGGGTATCGTAGAGATAGACGCCCTCTCCTTTTTCCAGAATGATAGGATACCGGTTGTAAGTATGCAAGAGGCAGCGATCCGCCAAATTCATCAATTCCTGGTTAGCCTTCATAAAAACGCTCCTCCCCGTCTCCTAAAATAGCCGTGCCGATTCCACGGTTTGTAAAAATTTCCAGCAGCAGGCAATGGGCAATCCGCCCGTCTAGAATATGTACCCTGGAGACGCCGTTTTCAATGGCGTCAATGCAATTATTCAGCTTAGGCAGCATTCCGCCGCCGATATTGCCTGCCGAAAGCAGTTCCCTGGCATGGGAGACTGTCAGCTCGGAAATCAGACTCCCTGGATCTTTGGGGTCTTTGTATACCCCCTCGATATCCGTCAAAAACGCCAGCTTCTCTGCTTTTACGGCCCGGGCAATGGCGCAGGCCGCATCGTCGGCATTGATATTATAGGTGTCAAAATGATCATCCAGGCCCACAGGACATACAATCGGAAGAAAATCTTTTTCCAGCATATCGTACAAAATCTTTGGATTCACTTCTGTAATCTCTCCCACATAGCCGATATCCTGGCCCTGGGAATATTTTTTCTCCACCTTCAAAAGACCGCCGTCCTTGCCACTGATACCTACGGCCAGTACTCCCAGCTCCTGCACCATCTGCACCAGGGATTTATTCACCCTGCCCAGCACCATTTCCGCAATCTCCATGGTATCTGCATCGGTTTTCCGAAGCCCGTTGACAAATTCCGGCTCCATGCCGCTTTTCTCCACCCACCGGCTGATTTCCTTCCCGCCTCCGTGAACGATGATCGGCTTAAATCCCACCAGCTTTAACAGCGTCACATCCTGGATTACATGGCGCTTTAACTCTTCATCCACCATAGCGCTGCCGCCGTATTTAACTACGATAATCTTCCGGTTGAACCGTTGAATATAAGGAAGGGCTTCAATCAATACCTCTGCTTTTTTCAGCACGTCCTTCATATAATTCTCTTCCATGGCACACTCCTTTTAAGAACGGTAATCCGCGTTAATTTTTACATAATCGTAGGTCAAGTCGCATCCCCAGGCCGTGGCGGAGCGCTCTCCCATTTTCATATCTACCAGAACGGTCACTTCCGGATCCGATAAAATCCTGGTGGCTTCCTCTTCGCTGTAATCTGTCGCCACGCCGTCTTTGTAAATCTGGATCTGCCCGGATTTACTCTGGAAAAACAGCTCGATGGCCTCCGGATCAAAGGAGACGCCGGAATAACCCAGAGCGCACAAAATCCGCCCCCAGTTGGCGTCATGGCCGTAAATAGCCGCTTTGGTGAGAGAGGAGCAAATGACAGATTTTGCCAGTATTCTTGCATGTTCCTTCGTATCTGCATGAATGACCTTCGTTTCAAACAGCGCCGTGGCTCCTTCGCCGTCTCCGGCCATTTTTTTTGCCAAGGTCTCATTGACAGCATGAAGGGCTTTTACAAATTGATTGTAATTTTCGTCTTTCTCTGTAATTTTGGGGTTCTCGGCCATGCCGTTGGCCAAAATCAGCAACGTATCGTTGGTGGAGGTATCTCCGTCTACCGATACCATATTAAAAGTATCCTTCACATCCTCCTTCAGAGCTTCCGCTAAAAGCTCCTTGGAGATCGCCAGGTCTGTGGTCAAAAACCCCAGCATGGTACACATATTGGGATGGATCATGCCGGAGCCTTTACACATTCCCCCTAATGTTACGGTTTTTCCCTCTATTTCAAAGGTAACTGCCGCTTCTTTTTCTCTGGTATCCGTGGTCATAATGGCGCAGGCGGCCTTGTGGCCTGCTTCTAAGGTATCTGAAAGCAAAGGCGCCATCTGCTCCACTCCTGCTGCAATCCGTTCCATGGGAAGCTGCATCCCGATCACTCCGGTGGAAGCCACCAGCACCTGGCTTGCCGGGGTCTCAAGAAGACGCTCCACACATTCTGCCGTCTCATGACAGTACCTCATACCTTCCTGCCCGGTACAAGCGTTGGCGATGCCTGCATTTACCACGACGGCCCGGGCATACGTCTCTTCCGTCACCACTTTTTTATCCCATTGCACCGGAGCCGCTTTTACCACATTCGACGTAAATGTGCCTGCCGATACGGCGGGAACCTGGCTGATCAGCAGAGCCATATCCGGCCGGCCCTGATATTTAATGCCTGCGGCTGTTGCAGCAGCCAAAAAGCCCTTAGGGGCTGTTACGCCTCCCTTAATTACTTCCATAAAAGCCTCCTTTTTCTATTGAAACGTCGTAATATTCTCTTCATTCAGCACAAAATCATAATAATTCAAATCTTTCCGCTGCGTCCACCCCACCTGCTGCCAAAAACAATTTCCAACCTCATTGGAACGAAATGCAATCAAATTTACCTTGGAAATATGCTCCGCCCGCAGCGCTTCCATGGCCGCCACAGCCATGCGCTTTCCAATCCCGTGCTTGCGGAATGCTTCCTTCACACACACATGATAAAAACAGCCCCGCCTGCCGTCATGGCCGCATAGAATTGCACCGATGATCTCTCCCTGCTCCTGGGCCACAATACTGGTAGAAGGATTGCGGAGAAGAAACCGCTGGATGCCCTCCCGGGAATCATCCACGCTTCGGAGGCCAAAGCCTTTGATGGTCTTCCACAAGGCATAGACCTGATCGTAATCCTCCGCTTTCATTGCACGAATCTCCATAACAGCCTCCTAAGGGAACATGGGAACCAGGGACAACCCCAGATCCTCCGGCAGTCCAAACATCAGGTTCATATTCTGTACGGCCTGCCCGGCCGCCCCTTTTACCAGATTATCCATAGCCCCCATCATAATCACCCGGTTGGTGCGGGAATCACATACTGCATTGACGTCCACGTAATTGCTGCCCTCCACCCATTTGGTCTGGGGGCAGACGCCTTCTGGCAGCAGCCGCAGGAACCGCTCCTTCTCATACTCTTTTTCATAGGCGCTGCGAACCTGCTCTGTCGTCACTCCCTCTTTTAAGGAAGCATATGCCGTAATTAAGATTCCCCGGTTCATGGGAACCAGATGTGGGGTAAAATTCAGCGTAACCTTTTCACCCGCCGCAATCCCAAGCTGTTCTTCCATCTCCGGGGTATGACGGTGGGAGGCCACTCCGTAAGCTTTGATATTCTCATTTACTTCACAGAACAGATTGTCCGTTTTAGCTCCTCTTCCCGCGCCGGAAGTCCCAGACTTGGCATCAATGATCAAGGTGGACAGATCGATATATCCCCGAGCCGCCAAAGGATAGATACTGAGGAAAGAACAAGTAGGATAGCATCCTGGGTTGGCCACCAGGCGGGCCTCCTTGATCTGCTCCCGGTTTCGTTCGCACAGACCGTATACGGCTTCCGGAATCAACTGAGGACTTTTATGTTTGATCTGATACCACGCTTCATAGATATCCACATCCTTGATTCGGTAGTCTGCGCTTAAATCAATGACTTTCGTTTTACTTAAAATATTCTCATTCAAAATCCCAGCTAAATATCCCTGGGGCGTAGCAGTGAAAATCACGTCCGCCTCTTCTGCCAGAGCCTCCAGGTCATCCTCCCGGCAAACGTCTTCCACCAAGCGGAACATATTTTGATAAACGTCGGCGTACTTTTGTTCAATATAACTTTTGGAGCCGTACCACACCACCTCTACCTCAGGATGCCCCAGCAAAATGCGCACCAGCTCTCCTCCGGCGTAGCCGGTTGCTCCGATAATTCCTGCTTTTATCATAGTCTCACTCTCTTTTCTTTTGGTTATACCTTAATTGCCCGCCTGAAAGGCGTGGCATACGGGGTGCCCTTTGGGTATACCTTAATTGCCCGCCTGAAAGGCGTGGCATACGGGGTGCCCTTTGGGTATACTTGCATAATTATACATTCATTCTTCTGTGAATGCAACACTTTTTTCCCTTATTTTTATCTTCCTTCGGTTTCACCGTAACAAAATCCCATTCATTTTATCATAGAAGGAATCAAAAATATCCTCAGTTCTGCCTCCTGTTCATATATATACAGAAAAATGTTTCCTTCCCGTTGTTTTGTACATAAATATGCATTTTTATTTGTTATAGATGTATACTTTTTCACTTGAAATTTTAACAGGGATGTTGTATATTGGAAAAAGTAAACACGTCAAATGAAACATACGGAGGATATATCATGAAAGAAAAAGTTGTTTTGGCATATTCCGGCGGCCTTGATACCACCGCCATCATTCCATGGTTAAAGGAAAATTTTGATTATGAGGTCATCTGCTGCTGTATCGACTGCGGTCAAGGGGAAGAGCTGGATGGACTGGAAGAACGTGCAAAGCTCTCCGGCGCCAGCAAATTATACATAGAAGATATTGTGGATGAATTCTGCGACGACTATATTCTGCCCTGCGTCCAGGCAGGGGCCGTCTATGAGAACAAATACCTGCTGGGAACCTCCATGGCCCGCCCAGGCATCGCCAAGAAGCTGGTGGAAATTGCAAGAAAAGAAGGCGCCAGCGCCATCTGCCACGGAGCCACAGGAAAAGGAAACGACCAGATCCGTTTTGAACTGGGCATCAAAGCCCTGGCTCCCGATCTGAAAATCATTGCTCCCTGGCGTATGACCGACGTCTGGACCATGCAGTCCAGAGAAGATGAAATCGCTTACTGCAGGCAGCACGGTATTGATCTGCCCTTCTCCGCCGATTCCAGTTACAGCCGTGACCGGAACTTGTGGCATATCAGCCATGAAGGGTTGGAATTAGAGGATCCCGCCTCCGAACCCAACTACGACCATCTTCTTGTCTTAGGCGTTACCCCAAAGAAAGCGCCGGAGGAAGGAGAATACGTTACTATGACCTTTGAGGCCGGAGTTCCCAAATCCGTAAACGGCAAAGAGATGAAGGTATCCGATATCATCCGCACCTTAAACGAGTTGGGGGGCAAACACGGCATCGGCATCGTGGACATTGTGGAGAACCGGGTGGTTGGCATGAAATCCCGCGGCGTATACGAGACGCCCGGCGGAACCATCCTTATGGAAGCCCATCAGCAGTTGGAAGAGCTGGTGCTAGACCGTGCCACAATGGAAGCCAAAAAGCACATGGGCAATAAAATGGCCCAGATCGTATACGAAGGAAAGTGGTTCACTCCTCTGAGAGAAGCCGTGCAGGCCTTTGTGGAATCTACTCAAAAGTATGTGACCGGAGAAGTAAAATTCCAGTTATACAAAGGAAATATCATCAAAGCCGGAACGACCTCCCCCTACTCCTTATACAGTGAATCCCTGGCCAGCTTTACCACCGGCGAATTGTACGACCATCATGATGCAGACGGATTCATTACGCTGTTCGGGCTGCCCTTAAAAGTGCGGGCGCTGAAGATGGCCCAGGCACAGCAAGAGAAATAGAAAAAGCGCTTGCGCTGCAATTCATGAAATAGGGCTGTCCATGTTACAAGATGGTAAAATATGTTCAAACACGCTCTAGGACAGCCCTGTTTTATGTAAAAGAATTGCAGCACCCGCTCGCTTCCCCAGGATTTGATAAATTTTGATTTTTTTTGAAAATGTACTTTACAAACATTCTGACTTGTGCTAGAATAAATACCGTGCTTGTGATAAGCAGATAATAGTTGCGGAAGTGCTGGAATTGGCAGACAGGCAAGACTAAGGATCTTGTGTCTGTATAGACGTGTGGGTTCAAGTCCCATCTTCCGCATTGGACCTTGGTAAATTTGGAATTTGCCAAGGTTTTTTCTTTCTAAAACATTCTCTCTGTTCCTTTTTACACACAAGACCGCTTTAGAGTGTTCTAAGCGTTTGACGAACAAAGATGGTGGGAATTTTAAATCTTTACCGTTTTAAAATATACGATTCAGAAATAAATTTGTTATCTTTTATCTTGCCGTTTTAGTAGGTATCATCACGTTGCCCATAAATAGCTTCTGAGAAAGGCAATTCCCTTCCGGCCTCCATATCGTCAATGCCCTGATCAAACATTTTTTAATCAAATTCACAAAAAATCCACAATCTTGCGGTTTATACCGGCCCTGAAAATATGGCAGAAAATGGCTGGAGAAACAGAAACACCGGCCTGACCACGGAAAATGATGTCATGGCGCTTGTCAAGGAATTGAGAAATGAGGGCGAAAAAGCATGTGTGTTCTGATTGATACCAATGTCCTCATTTCTGCCGCGCTGAGTGCAAACGGCACACCTTATCAGGCGTATGTAAAAGCGGCCTCTTACTCTAATCACGGCCTGATCTGTGAGCAGAATGTGGACGAAATGAAGCGGATATTCAACAAGAAATTTCCAAACCGGCTGGCGGCGCTGGACAATTATGACCCCGTTTTGCTTAATTCCCAGATAAATGGGAATTGTAGCTAAAAGAAATTCCAAACTGTATCACATCCATTTCAAAGCTGTTTAAGAAAAAATCGTCCTTATGGGCTTCCCACTTTTGGTCGGTCTGTGCCTGTTCTCTCGTATCATCTGAACTTTTTCCCATATATCCCTGTCAATGATAAAGGTATGCACGTTCTCAATACACATCCGTCTGGGAATGCGTTTCCTGTCCTCAAAGCCTAAACGGGTGGATTTAAAGCTCTCCTTTCCGACAACAGACACGGTATTGTGAAATGTAGGTACAGTGTACCACATTTACCCTTAAATTCCAACGCTTTAAAGCGATAATTCTTCCACTGTGTACAAGTGAGGATTTTTTTGCAGGTTGTCCTCGCTCATCCATGATACTATGCAGCCCGCCGAACCTCGTTTGATATATTATATTCTAATCGGGAAATAGGAATATCATTCACAAAAATGTATACTTCCATAGAAAGACATGATATAATCAAAACAACAAAATTGGGCTTTATAGAGCAAGAAAGAGGGGATATCTATGGAAGGAAGATTCGCAGCATTCATTATTTGGGCAAGCATGGGCGTATTATTTATTGTCATGGGCATTTATGATTTTCATTCCAAGAAAGAAAAACCTTTCGGATTTTGGGCAAATGCTGAGGTAGCGCCCATAGAAGATGTGAAAGGTTATAATCGTGCTTTGGGCATATTGTGGTGCGTGTATGGTGTATTGTTTACATTCATTGGGTTACCTTTATTAGGTGGACAGAATTCGGGTTTGATTATGATACCTATATTGGGTGCATTGCTTATTAGTATTGCAGCTATGGCAGTGTATGTAATAGGTATTGAGTCCAAATACCGCAAAAAGAAATAAATGGTGAATTGGACAACCAGACGCTTTTTTGTAGAAGTCCAAAATCCCCGAACAAAAGAAAGGTACGGTCATTATTTTGAAAATCACCTTGGAACAAATCACAAAACGAAAATGGAGAAATGAACGACGACGAAATCATCTTGAAATTGTATTTATAACTTCCTGTCCGAATAGAGTACGAATTGCCAGTTGGCAGAACGATAGGCAGTACTGGGGCGATAGTCTCGCCCCTCTGCAGACTTTTTACAAAATAGATTTTAATTTTTCTGTTTCATATTCAATTACTTTCTTATCAATCCTCTGAAACAAGATCTCCGTTTCTGGAAGCACATACCCGGCCAAAACCGCCTGTCTTTCCCATTTTCCGGTTATTTGAAACCATCCCAGCACCTTTTCGGATGAAAAGGGCAGAAATGGCGAAAGCAATATCGCCAAATTTGCAATCATCTGAACGCATTGGTACAGCGTATTATCACAAGCTGCAATGTCGGTATTTCGCGTAATCCAAGGCTGCTTGACATCAAAAAATTTATTTGCTTTCCTGATAAATTCAAATATTTCATGCAATGCATCCTTGAAGCACCCCCTCTCAATCAGCTTTCCCACTGTACGATATAAGCCGTCTATCTGGCCATTGATATCTTGATTGTCATCTCCCTGAGGTACAGTTCCATGACAATATTTTTGAATAAATGCTAAGGAACGGTTTACGAAATTCCCATACGCTCCAAGCAGCTCCCCATTATGACTATGAACGTACTCTCGCCATGAAAAATCCGCATCCTTTTTTTCAGGGCCATTTGCAATGAAAAAATATCGGATAGAATCAGCCTCATAATGCTCCAATAATTCTTTGACCCATATGGCATAATTCTGGCTGGTGGATATTTTCTTACCTTCCAATGTTACATATTCGCTTGATACCATCTGGTCAGGCAAATGCCACCCCTCTCCGGTTCCGAGTAAAAGCGACGGCAGGATAATTGTATGGAAAGGGATATTGTCTTTTCCATGTACATAATAATGTTTGGCATTTTCTCCCCACAATTCAGAAAAATCACCCTTTCTCTCCTCAGCAGCTAGTTTGCTTGCGGACAAATAACCCAAAACATTTTCTGCCCAAATATATATGGTTTTCCTTTCATATCCTTTTTTCGGAACAGGGATTCCCCACTCTAAATCTCTGGTCAGCGCTCGGTCCCGCAATCCATCGTTGATATACCGTTTCGTAAATGCAATTGCATTTTTTCTCCATTCCGGATGTCCGTCTACGAGCGCTTCCAATTCTGCCTGCAGCTTTGAAATGGCAATATACAGATGTTTTGCGTTTTTAAAGCTGATGGATGTTCCGCATACAGCGCATATTGGTTCCACAAGAGTTTCCGGTTCAAGCACTGCGCCGCAAGCATCACATTGATCGCCTCTGGTATCGTTTCCGCATTTCGGACATTTTCCTAATACAAAACGGTCTGCCAAAAAAGTCCCGCAATCTTCACAATAGGCCTGGGGCGCTTCTTTTTCATAGACATATGGGCTTTCGTATAATTTCCTGTGAAACCTCCTTACAAATTCCTTATGCTCATCCCCAGATGTTTTTGTATATACATCGTAACTGAAGCCTAGCTTGCGAAAGCATTCTGCAAATTCTTCATGATAGCGGTCGCTAACCTCCTGGGGCGTCCTGTTTTCCTGCTTTGCCCGAATTGCTACAGGAGTTCCATGGCAATCGCTTCCTGATACAAAATATACATTGTCTCCAATGGCTCTATGATATCTGGCCAATACGTCTCCAGGCAATAAACCGGCAATGTGTCCTATATGCAAAGACCCGTTTGCATAGGGCCACGCTCCGGCAATTAAAATATTTCTCATAGTATTACCTCATTTCTAACATTTATAGTGATAACTTATTTCCAATACTACAGCGAACTTCTGATAGGTACGCTCTAGTAAATTTTCTGCAACAAAAAAGCCCTCCTCTCTGAAAAAATTTTTCAGGGACGAGAGCAGCCGCTTCGTGTTACCACCCTAAATTCACCTATATCTCACGATATAAGCCTTATCAACTACAGATGAGAAATGATTCATCGATAGTCTATCACTGTAACGGGTGCACCCGTCGTAGCCTTGGCAGATCAGCTTCGGTACGCAGCTCCGAGCCCATGTTCCGTAGTTCCTTCTGTGTCTGCTCTCACCTGTTCAGACTCTCTGTAACATATCTAACTACATACTCTTCTCTTCATAGCCTTTGATTTATATTTCTATGGATTCTACAACAAATTTAATTGCTTGTCAACAAGTTTTTCCTCTCATACATATGTGAAAGCATAGACACTTTAATTGCATTGTCAAATCTGATGGGACCTAAGCGGATTGCCTGGAGGTACGACCCAGTTCTGCTGACAGAAACTTATACCATGCAGCATCACTTAAAGGCCTTTGAAGAAATGGCGCAAACACTGGCTCCCTATATCGACCGCTGTGTTTTCAGCTTTGTAGAAATGCATAAAAAACTAAAAACCAAGATGCCGGAACTGATTCCCCTAACCCAGCAAGATATGAATACTTTGGCTGAGGGTCTGGACGCGGTCGCAGCAAAATATGGGATATTCCTTCAAACCTGCGGCACCAAGGGGGATTTCACCGGTTACGGTATTCATGCCTCCGGCTGCATGACTTTGGACATTCTGGGAAACGCCAACCAGATCCAATTCCGGAATTTGAAGCACCGGGGAACGCGGCAGGGCTGCCTCTGTATCGAAAGCAGGGACATTGGCGCTTATAACACCTGCCTAAACGGCTGCAAATACTGTTATGCAAATAAAAATCCCGAAAAAGCCTTTGAGAATTATCAATACCACAACCCTGCGTCACCCCTGCTCCTGGGAAACATCACTCCAGAGGATACCGTTACCCAGAGCCCACAGAAATCATTTTTGAAATAATATTTACTGGAACTGCCGGATCAGACCGCAGGTTTTCAGCCACTGGCTCCTGGCCTTATAATCCGGCAGGACAGCCCCCACCAGATCCCAAAAAGCTGCGGAATGGTTCATTTCCCGAAGATGGCACAGTTCATGCACCACCACATAATCCAACACCTCCATGGGAGCCATCACCAGCCGCCAGTTAAAGTTCAGGTTCCTTTTGCTGCTGCAGCTTCCCCAGCGGCTTTTTACATTTTTGATGCGAACGGTTCCCACCGTCTCTCCCAATTCCTGGCAGTATCGCTTCACCCGGGCTTCGATCACCTGCTTTGCCCGGGCCGCATACCATTCCCGAAGGGCTTTTTCCACCACGGCTTCGTCAGAAAGTGCGGTCAGCACCACCAGTTTTCTTCCTTCTTCCATCACGCCCGGCTTCTGGTAAGAGCGGTAAATCCGCACCTCCAGCGTATATTCCTGGCCCAGATAAGGAAGGATTGCCCCATTCTTATATGTCGTTGCTGTCATTTTCATGGCTGCCCCTTAAGCCTCTTCCAGCTCTGTCTTTTCTTCTTCCAGCATGGAAGTACAATGCGGACACCGAAGAGCCTCAATTGCAATTTCACTTCTGCAATAGGGACAAACCTTCTTAACCGGCGCAGGAGCATCCGGCTCCTGCTTTCTGGATAAGCGCTCGCTGATTCCATTGATTATTTTAATCAAGCAGAAAATTACCAAAGCCGTAATCAAAAAATTTATTACTGCCGTAATAAAATTCCCGTACATCAACACAGGAGCATTTTCTCCCCCACCCAGCTTGATCTTAAGGTTGGAAAAATCCGTCCCGCCGAAAATTCCCAGCACAGGTGTGAGAATATCTTGGTTCAAGGACGTGACGATCGCAGTAAAAGCGCCGCCCATGATCACGCCGACTGCCATATCCATCACATTGCCCCGCATAATGAATTTTTTAAATTCACCGATAAAGCCTTTCCCTTTACTCATTTGTGTTGATCCTCCCGTAAAATTATTCTCTTCCATTATACCTCACAGACCGACCGTTTTCTACATTTTTTTGCACAATCATTTGGATTCGTCTAATGTAACTGTAACCGTTTTCTTAACAGAACATGATGCACACCCTCTTTAGCCGCGGGAATTTTGGTAAATTCGGATTGCATCCTCTTGCGTCATTATTTTCGCAGAGCCTGTTCTCGTTCCTGCCGCAATCATACACCGTTTTGCCATATCTTCAATCTGAGCATCCGTGGGATGTATTCCAAGCTCATTCAGGTTCGTAGGCATTTCGATACTGCGGTAAAAATTTTCCATGGCACAAATACCAGTCTCAGCAACCTCTTCGTCTGTGCCGTCCTGTATCATGGCTCCCCTCCTTACAGATGACTCAGGTTCTCACGGTATCTGCGCAGCTCCTTTTCATCCAGAGCGCCGATGACCTCATCCATCCACTTTACCATCCGTTCCCTGTCCTTCGGCAGATGCCATTACACGTTGATGCAGTTCGATGCGCCCATGTACAACGCCTTAATAACATAAGGGCTTGTGCGAGGGAGATTGTGAACGAGGAAATTATATATGCTTAAGCAGCAAGGCAGCAGAGAGAAATCTCTGCTGTTTTTTTCGGGAGAGTTTTGTGAATATAACTGAAAACTATTTATGAATATAAGGCGAAGCAGATTGACATAATCATGACAACGGAATATAATTAAACCGATGGTTTAATTATTGAAAGGAGATATACCGATGGCACGCAGAAAAAAAG